>NZ_JBEYXM010000007.1:0-369021 GCF_040704595.1 Streptomyces sp. NPDC046870 | reverse complement strand
AAACGCCCGGTTACATTCCGAACCCGGAAGCTAAGCCTCACAGCGCCGATGGTACTGCAGGGGGGACCCTGTGGGAGAGTAGGACACCGCCGAACTCCTTTTGAAGCTTCGGCTCTTGGGCACTGCCCAGGGGCCGGAGCTTTTTTGCGTTGAGGTAAGGTCAGGGGGCATCGTTGGTTCATTTCGCACAGGAGGCCCCCGGGTGGAGGTCCAGGAGACCCGCGTCCAGACAGACCGGGTCCTCACCATCCCCAACATCCTCAGCATGGCGCGGCTCGTCGGCGTACCCCTCTTCCTGTGGTTGATCCTCAGGCCGGAGTTCGGCGGCCCCAAGAGCGATGGCTGGGCCCTCCTCGTGCTCGCGCTCAGCGGGATCAGCGACTACCTGGACGGCAAGCTCGCCCGGCGCTGGAACCAGATCAGCAGCCTCGGCCGGCTGCTCGACCCCGCTGCCGACCGACTGTACGTCCTGTCCACACTGCTCGGGCTGACCTGGCGGGAGATCCTCCCGCTCTGGCTCACCGCCCTCCTGCTGGCCCGGGAGCTGGTCCTCCTGGTCATGGTGGGCATCCTCCGCCGGCACGGCTATCCGCCGCCGCAGGTGAACTTCCTCGGCAAGGCCGCCACGTTCAACCTCATGTACGCCTTCCCGCTCCTGCTCCTCAGCGACGGAAACGGATGGATCGCGTCACTCGCTGCAGTTTTCGGGTGGGCTTTCGCCGGATGGGGTACAACCCTCTATTGGTGGGCAGGAGTGCTGTACGTAGTACAAGTCCGCCGTCTGGTGCGCGCGGACGCCGTGGCCGATTGAGCCCGTCTCTTGTCTGGACAAAGTCGTCCGATGGCCGCCCGCCGTGAAATGCGGGACACTTTGGACGGGTGAAGTCGGCTAGACAGTCATCTCTTTAGGAGGACGCTTCCGACATGAAGGCCGTCGTGATGGCCGGCGGCGAGGGCACGCGCCTTCGCCCAATGACCTCCAGCATGCCCAAGCCGCTCCTGCCCGTGGCGAATCGCCCGATCATGGAGCACGTGCTGCGACTGCTCAAAAAGCACGGGCTCAACGAGACCGTGGTCACGGTGCAGTTCCTGGCGTCCCTCGTAAAGAACTACTTCGGTGACGGCGAAGAGCTCGGCATGGAGCTCACGTACGCCAACGAGGAGAAGCCGCTCGGTACCGCCGGAAGCGTCAAGAACGCCGAGGAGGCGCTGAAGGACGATGCCTTCCTCGTCATCTCCGGTGATGCCCTGACCGACTTCGACCTCACCGACCTGATCAATTTCCACAAGGAGAAGGGTGCTCTGGTCACGGTCTGCCTGACCCGTGTGCCCAATCCGCTGGAGTTCGGCATCACCATCGTCGACGAGGAAGGCAAGGTCGAACGCTTCCTGGAGAAGCCGACCTGGGGGCAGGTCTTCTCCGACACGGTGAACACGGGCATCTACGTCATGGAGCCCGAGGTCTTCAACTACGTCGAAGCCGATGTGCCCGTCGACTGGTCCGGCGATGTCTTCCCGCAGCTGATGAAGGAAGGCAAGCCGATCTACGGCTACGTCGCCGAGGGCTACTGGGAGGACGTCGGCACGCACGAGAGCTATGTGAAGGCCCAGGCGGACGTCCTCGAGGGCAAGGTCAACGTCGACATCGACGGCTTCGAGATCTCCCCGGGTGTGTGGGTGGCCGAGGGCGCCGAGGTGCATCCCGACGCCGTGCTGCGCGGACCGCTGTACATCGGTGACTACGCGAAGGTCGAGGCCGGCGCGGAGATCCGGGAGCACACCGTCGTCGGCTCCAACGTCGTCGTCAAGAGCGGCGCCTTCCTGCACAAGGCCGTCGTGCACGACAACGTGTACATCGGGCAGCACAGCAATCTGCGCGGCTGTGTCGTCGGCAAGAACACCGACATCATGCGTGCGGCCCGGATCGAGGACGGCGCGGTCATCGGTGACGAGTGCCTGATCGGTGAGGAATCGATCGTCCAGGGCAATGTCCGCGTCTACCCGTTCAAGACCATCGAGGCCGGCGCCTTCGTCAACACCTCGGTGATCTGGGAGTCCCGCGGACAGGCCCACCTGTTCGGCGCCCGGGGCGTCTCCGGCATCCTGAACGTGGAGATCACCCCGGAGCTGGCCGTCCGGCTCGCCGGTGCCTACGCGACGACCCTGAAGAAGGGCGCCACCGTCACCACGGCCCGCGACCACTCCCGGGGCGCCCGCGCGCTCAAGCGGGCGGTGATCTCCGCGCTGCAGGCCAGCGCCATCGACGTACGCGACCTGGAGAACGTGCCGCTGCCCGTGGCCCGGCAGCAGACCGCGCGCGGCAGCGCCGGCGGCATCATGATCCGGACCTCGCCCGGTGTCCCGGATTCGGTCGACATCATGTTCTTCGACGGACAGGGCGCCGACCTCTCCCAGGGCAGCCAGCGCAAGCTCGACCGGGTGTTCGCACGCCAGGAGTACCGGCGGGCGTTCCCCGGTGAGATCGGCGACCTGCACTTCCCGGCCAGCGTCTTCGACTCGTACACCGGATCGCTGCTGCGGAACGTCGACACGACCGGGATAGCCGAGTCGGGCCTCAAGGTGGTCGTGGACGCCTCGAACGGCAGTGCCGGGCTGGTGCTGCCCAGCCTCCTCGGCAAGCTCGGTGTGGACTCGCTGACCATCAATCCGGGTCTGGACGAGTCCCGGCCCACCGAGACGGCCGAGATGCGGCGCAAGGGGCTGGTGCGGCTCGGGGAGATCGTTGCCTCCTCGGGTGCCGCGTTCGGTGTCCGGTTCGACCCCGTCGGCGAGCGGCTGTCGCTCGTGGACGAGAAGGGCCGGATCATCGAGGACGACCGGGCGCTGCTGGTGATGCTGGACCTGGTGGCCGCCGAGCGGCGCAGCGGACGGGTGGCGCTTCCGGTCACCACGACCCGGATCGCCGAGCAGGTGGCCGCGTACCACGGCACCCAGGTCGAGTGGACGACCACCTCGCCCGACGACCTCACGCGCGTGGGGCGCGAGGAGGGCACCATCTTCGGCGGCGACGGCAAGGGCGGGTTCATCGTCCCCGAGTTCAGCGGGGTGTACGACGGCACGGCCGCCTTCGTACGCCTGATCGGGCTCGTGGCGCGGACCCAGCTCACGCTGAGCCAGATCGACGCCCGGATCCCGCGGGCGCACGTCCTCAAGCGGGACCTCGCGACGCCGTGGGCCGTCAAGGGTCTGGTGATGCGACGGGTGGTCGAGGCGGCCGGGGACCGCTCCGTCGACACGACCGACGGTGTGCGTGTCGTGGAGACCGACGGGCGCTGGGTGATGGTGCTTCCCGACCCGGCCGAGGCGGTCACCCATCTGTGGGCGGAAGGGCCGGACGACGCGTCCGCACAGGCCCTGCTGGACGAGTGGTCGGCGGTCGTGGACAGCGCCGGCCGGTGAGCGCCGGCGGCTGAGGACGGCAAAACCCGCTGCACGCGTGCGTGCCGGACAAGTGTCCCCAAGGGGGCCTGTCCGGCACGCCGGTGGGGCCGTTCGGAGGTACTGCTCGCGACATGCGACGATGTGCGGCATGCCGCAGCAACCCCCCGTTCGGAGCAGCCCCACGCGGCCGCAGCGCCCGGACGCCTCCATGTCGTTGATCACCAACGTCATGGACCACAGCCTCGACGACGGGTACGCCGAGGCCGCCGCCCGCAGGAAGTCCGCGGGCGAGGGCGGCCTGCCGAAGACGCTCCGGGCCAAGCTGGGCCTGGCCGCCGGCCTCGTCCTCGCGGCGCTCGTCGTGACCGTGGGGGCGGCCCAGGCGCGCGTGACGGCGCCCGTGGTGGCCAAGGAGCGCCAGGAGCTGATCGACCGCATCGACAGCGAGACCGCGGACGCGGACAAGCTCGAACGCACCGTCGACACACTGCGTGACGACGTGAGTGCGCGGCAGCGGGCGGCCCTGAAATCGAGCGGGGGCAGTGCCGAGGCGGACCTGGTGGGTCTGTTGTCGGGTGCCACCGCGGTGCACGGTCCCGGTGTCAAGCTCGTCGTGAACGACGCCAAGGAGGCGAGCGGCGGCGGCGACGGCGCCAACCCCCGGGAGACCTCGGGTTTCTCCGACACCGGCCGGGTGCGCGACCGTGACATGCAGCGCGTGGTCAACGGGCTGTGGGCCTCCGGGGCCGAGGCGATCTCCGTCAACGGGCAGCGGCTGACCGCCCTGTCCGCGATCAGGGCAGCGGGTGACGCGATACTGGTCGACAACAGGCCGCTGGTGCCGCCGTACACGGTGCTGGCGGTGGGTGACGGGGAGAGGCTGAGCACCAGGTTCCAGAACAGCGCCGACGGCCTGTACCTGCATGCCCTGGAGAACTACGGCATCCGCGCCACCATCTCCGCGGAGGGCGACGTCCGGTTGCCCGCCGCACCCAGTGTGATCGTACGTACAGCACAGCCGAAGTCCGAGAAAACCGAGAAGGGCACATCGTGATCGCCGTACTGGGCCTCGTCGTGGGAGTCGTGGCCGGCCTGTTGGTCCGGCCCGAGGTTCCGGCGGTCGTCGAGCCGTATCTGCCGATCGCCGTCGTGGCGGCGCTGGACGCCGTCTTCGGTGGTCTGCGGGCCATGCTCGACGGCATCTTCGACGACAAGGTCTTTGTGGTGTCGTTCCTGTCGAACGTGGTCGTCGCGGCCCTCATCGTGTTCCTCGGCGACAAGTTGGGCGTGGGCGCGCAGCTGTCCACGGGTGTCGTCGTGGTCCTGGGCATCCGCATCTTCTCCAACGCCGCCGCGATCCGGCGCCACGTGTTCCGGGCGTGACACCGATGAACGAGCAGAACGACAGCAACGACGGCAACGGCCGGAACGACCAGCCGGGGAACCGGTTGCGCAGGGAACTGCCGGCGGAAGTGCCCGCGCCCGCGCCCGAGGCCGGGCAGCCGTCCGCGGAGGAGTCCGAGCAGCGGCTGACGGGCCGGCAGCGGCTCGTCGACGGGCTGTGGCCGCCGCGCTTCACGCGTGCCCAACTCATCGTCGCGGTGCTGCTGTTCGGTCTGGGCTTCGGCCTGGCCGTGCAGGTGGCGTCCAACAGCGACACCGACGGCGCGCTGCGCGGGGCCCGCCAAGAGGATCTTGTGCGCATCCTCGATGAACTGGATTCGCGTACTCAGCGTCTTCAGGACGAGAAGCAGGGACTCGACAAGCAGCGTCAGGAGTTGCAGAGCAGCTCCGACCAGGCCGCCGAGGCGCGCCGGCAGACCGCCGAGAAGGAGAGGCAACTCGGCATCCTGGCGGGCACCGTGGCGGCGCAGGGTCCCGGCATCACCATGACGATCGAGGACACGAAGGGGACGGTCGAGGCGGACATGCTGCTCGACGCGATCCAGGAGCTGCGCGCGGCCGGTGCCGAGGCGATCGAGGTCAACGGGGTGCGGGTGGTCGCCGGCACCTACTTCACCGACTCCGGCAAGAGTGTGAGCGTCGACGGGAACAAGATCAACGACCCTTATCGTTTCAAGGTCATCGGCAAGCCGCAGGACCTCGAGCCCGCGCTGAACATCCCGGGAGGCGTGGTGCAGACTCTGGAGAAGGAGCAGGCCACGGTGACCGTCGAGCGGTCGGACAAGATCGTCGTGGATGCCTTGCGACAGGCGAAGCGGCCTGACTACGCTCGGTCGTCCTCCCAGTGAACCGGCGGTGCATGGTGGCCGTCCGGCAGGGGCATGAGGTTGCGGGGGGTCGGCGCACCGAAGGGGTGGTGCGTGGTGGAAACTGTCTGGTGGATACGGACGTTGTGAGAATGTCCGGCTCGGCCGGTGTAGGCAATCAGGGTTCGTCCTGCCCCACGGGCGGGTCTGTTTCGGTCAAGGGGAATCGCCCGTGAAGTTGTTTGCGAAGTTGTTCGGCAAGAGCGCGCGAGAGGGCAGCGACAACGCGACCGCTCGTCATCGCGCACAGCCTGACGCGGAGGGCCAGCGCCCGCTGTTCCGGGACCAGGTCGCTGGTCCGGGCGGTGACATTTCGGGAGGTCAGGGCGCGGCGTCTGTTGACCCTGCCCAGTCCGGCGGCATAGGTTTCGGGCAACCGTCAACCTCAGGTACGGGTGGAGGGTTCGCCTCCGGCCCGTACGCGTCCAACGCCCCGGCGGGGCAGCCGCGGCAGGAGGATCCGTCGATGTCGGTCCTGGTATGTACGAGGTGCGGTAACCGGAACGCGCAGAACGCCCGGTTCTGCTCCAACTGCGGGGCGCCGCTGCGGCCCGGGCTGACGCCCGAGCGGGCCTCCGAGACGACCTCCACGATCTCGATCTCGGGGCTGGAGGCCTACGACTCCGAGGCGACCGGCCAGACGCCGCTGCCGATGCTCTCCCCGGAGGCGCAGGCCGCGGTGGACGCGCTGCCGATGGGCTCGGCGCTGCTGGTGGTGCGCCGGGGGCCGAACTCGGGCAGCCGCTTCCTGCTGGACAGCGACCTGACCACGGCCGGCCGGCATCCGCAGAGCGACATCTTCCTGGACGACGTGACCGTCTCGCGGCGCCACGTGGAGTTCCGGCGGTCCCCGGACGGCTCCTTCACGGTCGCCGACGTGGGCAGCCTGAACGGCACGTACGTCAACCGGGAGCGCATCGACCAGGTCGCCCTGTCGAACGGCGACGAGGTGCAGATCGGCAAGTACCGGCTGGTGTTCTACGCGAGCCGGCAGGGCATCTGACCCGCCCCCGGACCGACGTCCGGGGGGAACCCCAGGGAAGGTCCATGCTTCAAACACCGAGCGGCGGTGCCGGAAGCGGTACCGCCGCCAGGGACAGCGGGCTGATGAGCATCGGCACGGTGCTGAACGTGCTGCGCGACGAGTTCCCGGAAGTCACCATCTCCAAGATCCGTTTCCTGGAGTCGGAGGGACTCATCGAGCCGCAGCGGACTCCGTCGGGGTACCGCAAGTTCAGCGCCGGGGACGTGGAGCGCCTCGGTCACGTCCTGCGGATGCAACGGGACCATTACCTGCCGCTCAAGGTGATCCGTGAGCACCTGGACGCCATGGAGCGGGGTGAGGCCGTCCCGCTGCCCGTGGTGGGCCGTCAGCGCACCGCGGAGGACGTGCCCGCGCGCGTGGACGGGCCCACGGTGGCCAGGATCGGCAGGTCCGAGCTGCTGGCCGCCGCGGACATCGACGAGAGCGACCTGGAGGAGTGGGAGTCCTACGGGCTCATCGCTCGGCTGGAGGACGGCGCGTACGACGCCGAGGCCGTCACCGTTGCCTCCCTCATCACCGAGCTGGGCCGGTTCGGGATCGAGCCGCGCCACCTGCGGTCCATGAAGGCCGCCGCCGACCGCGAGGCGGGCCTGGTCGACCAGGTGGTGGCCCCGCTCAAGCGCCACCGCAACCCGCAGACCAGGGCACACGCCGAGGCCCGCACGAAGGAGCTGGCGGCGCTGACGGTGAGGCTGCACGCGGCCCTGGTGACGACCGCTCTCGGTGTCCGGCTGCCCTGATACGGCGGGCCGTGGAGCGGCCGGATCGGGCACCTGTTCCCGGCCCGACTACCCAAACGTCCCGGGCACCGCCTAGGGTTGCTGTGTGAACGAGCTCGATGTCGTAGGTGTCCGGGTCGAAATGCCCTCCAACCAACCGATCGTGCTCCTGCGCGAAGTGGGAGGCGATCGTTACCTCCCCATCTGGATCGGGCCGGGGGAGGCGACGGCGATCGCCTTCGCCCAGCAGGGCATGGCCCCCGCGCGACCGCTGACCCACGACCTGTTCAAGGACGTGCTGGAGGCCGTCGGCCAGGAGCTGACCGAAGTGCGCATCACCGATCTGCGGGAAGGTGTCTTCTACGCGGAGCTGGTGTTCGCCAGCGGGGTCGAGGTCAGCGCCCGCCCCTCCGATGCCATAGCGCTCGCCCTGCGCACCGGAACGCCGATCTACGGCAGTGACACGGTGTTGGACGACGCCGGCATCGCCATTCCGGACGAGCAGGAGGACGAGGTGGAGAAGTTCCGCGAGTTCCTCGACCAGATCTCGCCCGAGGACTTCGGCACCAGCAGCCAGTGAGCCCCGGGACGCGCCCGTCCGCCCTGGTGTGTCCGGGGGCGGACGGCGGCCCCGCACGGTCCGCGCCCCGGCAATTGCCTCCGGCCAGTGAGAGCGTCCTACGGCCCCCCGCCAGCGCATTCGGCTAGCCTTTCCCCGCGGTGGGACACGGGAAACCACTCCTTGGGTGATTATCACTCGGCGTGCCGAGTGTGGCGATCGTTGACGCACCCCTGGTGACTGCCTACCGTCGAGAAGGCAGGTCAAGGACGGAGGTCGGCGTGAGAACCAGCGGCGACGGTACGGCTGGGGGTGCCCCCGGACGCGGTTTCGGGGAGAGCGGTCCGTACCCGCCCCCGAGCTCGCGGCCGCGATCCGGCGGGGGTCATGCCCATCCCGGCAGCGCGGTGGAGCACGCTCCGCAGCTGCCGACGGCGGTGCCGAACGGCGGAGGGGTGGCGTCCATGACGTCCGAGGAGATCGGCTACCGCGGGCCCACGGCCTGCGCGGCTGCCGGCATCACCTACCGGCAGCTCGACTACTGGGCGCGCACCGGTCTGGTCGAGCCCAGCGTCCGGCCCGCCTACGGGTCGGGCACCCAGCGTCTGTACAGCTTCCGGGACGTCGTCGTCCTGAAGATCGTGAAGCGGTTCCTGGACACCGGGGTGTCCCTGCAGAACATCCGCACGGCCGTCCAGCACCTCAGGGAACGCGGTTTCCGTGACCTGGAGCGGATGACCCTGATGAGCGACGGCGCCACCGTGTACGAGTGCACCTCGCCGGACGAGGTGCACGCCCTGCTCCAAGGCGGTCAGGGCATCTTCGGGATCGCTGTCGGTGTGGTGTGGCGGGACGTGGAAAGCGCCCTCTCCCAGCTGCACGGCGAGCGCATCGACACGGGCGAGACCCTGGTCGGGCACAACCCGGCGGACGAGCTGGCGCGGCGCCGCAACCGGGCGGTCTGACGGCCGCGTCCGACCGCCGGACCTCCCGCGGGGCGCGCGGGTGTCCGCATTGTCAGTGCCGTGGTGCAGCATCGGGGATGTGAGAAACGCGCCCACGATCCTGCATCTCGACATGGATGCCTTCTACGCCTCGGTGGAGCAGGCATCCAAGCCGAGTCTGCGCGGGAAAGCGGTGGTCGTGGGCGGGCTCGGACCGCGCGGGGTGGTGGCGACCGCGTCGTACGAGGCACGGGTGTTCGGGGTGCACTCGGCCATGCCCATGGCCCAGGCGCGCCGGCTGGCGCCCAACGCCGCGTACCTGGTGCCGCGCTTCACCCTGTACCGGGCGATCAGCGACCAGGTGATGGCGCTGCTGCGGGAGCTGTCACCGCTGGTCGAGCCGCTGAGCCTGGACGAGGCGTTCGTGGACCTGGAGGCCGGGGGAGCGGCCCGGGACGAGGAGTCGGCGCGACGGGCGGGGGAGAAGCTGCGCGCGGACATCCGGGCGGTCACCGGGCTCACCGGGTCGGTGGGACTCGCCGCTTCCAAGATGCTCGCGAAGATCGCCTCCGAGCAGGCGAAGCCGGACGGGCTGCTGCTCATCGAGCCGGGCACGGAGCGGGCGCTGCTGGCACCGATGCCGGTGCGCACCCTGCCGGGTGTCGGACCGGCGACCGGGGACCATCTGCGCCGGGCCGGGATCACCACGGTGGAGGAGCTGGCGGAGGCCGGCGAGGACGAACTGGTCCGGCTGCTCGGCAAGGCGCACGGGCAGGCGCTGTACGCCATGGCGCTGGCGCGGGACGAGCGGCCCGTGGTGGCCGAGCGGGAGGCCAAGTCGGTGTCCGTGGAGGACACGTACGACGTGGACATCCACGATCGGCTGCGGGTCGGCCTGGAGGTGCAGCGGCTGGCCGACCGGTGTGTGCGGCGGCTGCGCGAGGCCGGGCTGTCGGGGCGGACCATCGTGCTGAAGGTGCGGCGGTACGACTTCTCCACCCTGACCCGCTCCGAGACGCTGCGAGGGCCCACCGACGACCCCGTGGTCGTCCGCGAGGCGGCGGCGCGGCTGCTGGACTCCGTGGACACCACGGGCGGGGTGCGGCTGCTCGGGGTGGGGGTGTCCGGGCTCGCCGACTACACGCAGGAGGACCTGTTCGCGCAGTCCAGACCCGTGCCCGCGGCGGAGGAGCCGGAGAAGGGTGCGGTGGAGGCCGTCGTGGAGCGGAGCGCGCCCGTGGAGCGGGAGTGGCGGGCCGGGCAGGACGTACGCCATACGGAGTACGGGCACGGGTGGGTGCAGGGGAGCGGTCTGGGGCGGGTGACCGTGCGGTTCGAGACGCCTCAGTCCGCTCCGGGACGGGTGCGGACGTTCCTCGTCGACGATCCCGCGCTGGCGGGCGCCGAACCGTTGCCGCTGGTCATGGATCCACCCGAGCCGCCCAGCCGACCCGGTCCGCCGAGCGGCGACCCGCACGGCGGGACTCCGCCCCGCACCCCGGAGGACACCACCGGTCAGGGCTCCTCCGACCCCGCCAGCTTGCCGAAGTCGCGGTCCGGGACCTTGGGGGGCGGGGCCGCCACGTCGAGGCCGTAGTGGTGGTAGAGCTGCAGTTCCTGTTCGGGGGAGAGGTGGCGGCCCACGCCGAAGTCGGGGGCGTCCTTGATCAGGGCGCGGTCGAAGGGGACGTGCAGGGTGTCGTCGACCAGTTCGCTGGGCTCCAGGGGCACGAAGGCGTCGCGGGAGAACAGGCCGGTGCGTATGGCGGCCCACTCGGGCACGCCGGTCGCGTCGTCCAGGTACACCTCGTCGATGGTGCCGATCTTGGTGCCATTGCGGTCGAACGCCTTGCGGCCGATCAGGTTGCGTGGATCGATGTCGGTCTGCACGGTCCCTCTCCCTCCACGTGGTCGCAACTCATCCGTAAGCACTACAAAAGAGCACATTCAAGGAGGCGGCCACTCGAAGGCCCCGTCGTTGACCTCGCTGGTAGGCTGACAGCGGCTGCTGACCCCGTGCGGGAGAGTCCTCCGACCACCTCGGAGGCGCCGAAGGAGCAAATCCTCCCCGGAATCTCTCAGGCTCACGTACCGCACGGACGAGGTCACTCTGGAAAGCAGGGCGGATGCCGACGGCTTCCGCCCTCACCGACGGGGAAAGCCGGTGCCCGCGGGCGTCCGGTGAAGCTCTCAGGTCGAGATGACAGAGGGGGAGGCCGTCGGGGTACCCGCGCCGTGGTGCCCCTCGCAGGTCGCGTCAGACCAGGAGGCCTCCGCAATGACCGCCCATCGCATTCCGCTCTCCGAACTCGAAGCGGGCACCCCGTTCGAGCAGCGCCACATCGGGCCCGACCAGGAGGCGCGGGCCAAGATGCTCGCGCAGGTCGGCTACGGCTCGCTCGACGAGCTGACCGCCGCGGCGGTGCCGGATGTGATCAAGAACGCCGATGCCCTGGACCTGCCAGGCGCCCGCACCGAGGCCGAGGTGCTCGCCGAGCTGCGCTCGCTCGCCGACCGCAACCAGGTCCTCGGCTCCATGATCGGCCTGGGCTACTACGGCACCTTCACGCCGCCCGTCGTGCTGCGCAACGTCATGGAGAACCCGGCCTGGTACACGGCCTACACGCCGTACCAGCCGGAGATCTCCCAGGGCCGCCTGGAGGCCCTGCTGAACTTCCAGACGATGGTCGCCGAGCTGACCGGGCTGCCCACCTCCGGCGCCTCCCTGCTGGACGAGGGCACCGCCGCCGCCGAGGCCATGGCGCTGTCCCGGCGCATGGGCAAGAACAAGAAGGGCCTGTTCCTGGTCGACGCGGACGCGCTGCCGCAGACCATCGCGGTGATCGAGACCCGCGCCGAGCCGACCGGCGTCGAGGTCGTCGTGGCCGACCTCGGCGACGGCATCCCGGCGGACATCGCCGAGCGCGAGATCAACGGCGTGCTGATCCAGTACCCGGGCGCCTCCGGTGCCGTACGGGACATCAAGCCCCTCATCGACCAGGCGCACGAGCTGGGCGCCCTGGTCACGGTCGCCGCCGACCTGCTCGCGCTGACCCTGCTGACCTCGCCGGGCGAACTCGGGGCAGACATCGCCGTCGGCACGACCCAGCGCTTCGGTGTGCCGATGGGCTTCGGCGGCCCGCACGCCGGCTACATGGCCGTACACGAGAAGTTCGCCCGCAGCCTCCCCGGCCGGCTCGTCGGCGTCTCCGTCGACGTCGACGGCAACAAGGCCTACCGCCTGGCGCTGCAGACCCGTGAGCAGCACATCCGTCGCGAGAAGGCCACCAGCAACATCTGCACCGCCCAGGTGCTGCTCGCCGTGATGGCCGGCATGTACGCCGTCTACCACGGGCCGGAGGGCCTGCGGACCATCGCCCGGCGCACGCACCGGTACGCCACGATCCTCGCCGAGGGGCTGAAGGCCGGCGGTGTGGAGATCGTCCACGGGGCGTACTTCGACACGATCACCGCGCGCGTGCCCGGCAAGGCCGCCGCGGTCGTCGCCGCCGCCCGGGAGAACGGGGTCAACCTGCGGCTCGTCGACGCCGACCACGTCTCGGCGGCCTGCGACGAGACCACCAACCGGGCCCAGCTGGCCGCCGTCTTCGCCGCCTTCGGTGTCGACGGCGACATCGAGGCGCTGGACGACAGTGCCGAGGACACCCTGCCCGAGGCGCTGCTGCGCACCGACGCCTACCTCACCCACCCGGTCTTCCACCAACACCGCTCCGAGACCGCGATGCTGCGCTACCTGCGCAGGCTGGCCGACCGGGACTACGCGCTCGACCGCGGCATGATCCCGCTGGGCTCCTGCACCATGAAGCTCAACGCGACCACCGAGATGGAGCCGGTCACCTGGCCCGAGTTCGGGCAGCTGCACCCCTTCGCGCCCGCCGAGCAGGCCCAGGGCTACCTCACGCTCATCCACGAGCTGGAGGACCGCCTCGCCGAGGTCACCGGCTACGACAAGGTCTCCCTCCAGCCGAACGCCGGTTCCCAGGGCGAACTGGCCGGTCTGCTCGCCGTACGCGGCTACCACCGCGCCAACGGCGACGAGCAGCGCACCGTGTGCCTCATCCCCTCCTCCGCGCACGGCACCAACGCGGCCAGCGCGGTGATGGCCGGCATGAAGGTCGTCGTCGTCAAGACCGCCGAGGACGGCGAGATCGACGTCGAGGACCTGCGCGCCAAGATCGAGCAGTACCGCGACGAGCTGGCGGTGCTGATGATCACCTACCCGTCCACGCACGGGGTGTTCGAGGAGCACGTCGCCGACATCTGCGCCCAGGTGCACGAGGCGGGCGGCCAGGTGTACGTCGACGGCGCCAACCTCAACGCGCTCGTCGGCCTCGCCAAGCCCGGCCACTTCGGCGGCGACGTCTCCCACCTCAACCTGCACAAGACGTTCTGCATCCCGCACGGCGGCGGTGGTCCGGGCGTCGGCCCGGTCGCGGTCCGCTCGCACCTGGCGCCGTACCTGCCCAACCACCCGCTCCAGCCGGAGGCCGGCCCTGAGACGGGGGTGGGCCCGATCTCGGCCGCCCCGTGGGGCAGCGCGGGCATCCTGCCGATCTCGTGGGCGTACGTGCGTCTGATGGGCGGGGAGGGCCTCAAGCGCGCCACGCAGGTCGCGGTGCTCTCCGCGAACTACGTCGCCAAGCGCCTGGAGCCGCACTACCCGGTGCTCTACACCGGTCCCGGCGGCCTCGTCGCGCACGAGTGCATCATCGACCTGCGCCCGCTGACCAAGGCGACCGGCGTGAGCGTGGACGACGTGGCCAAGCGCCTGATCGACTACGGCTTCCACGCGCCGACCATGTCCTTCCCGGTGGCCGGCACGCTGATGATCGAGCCGACCGAGTCGGAGGACCTCACCGAGCTGGACCGTTTCTGCGATGCGATGATCGCCATCCGCACGGAGATCGACAAGGTCGGCTCGGGCGTGTGGCCCGCCGAGGACAACCCGCTGCGCAACGCCCCGCACACCGCCGCCGCGCTCGGCGGTGAGTGGACGCACGCCTACAGCCGCGAGGAGGCCGTCTTCCCGGCCGGTGTCTCGGCCGCCGACAAGTACTGGCCGCCGGTGCGCCGTATCGACCAGGCCTACGGCGACCGCAACCTGGTGTGCTCCTGCCCGCCGCTGGACGCCTACGAGGACTGAGCGAACCGCTGACGAAGGCCCCGCCCGGGTTCCGGGCGGGGCCTTCGGGCCTTCTACGCCGTCGCCAGCGAGACCTCGGTCGCCTTGATCAGGGCGACGACGTCGGAGCCCACGAACAGGCCGAGGTCCCCGGCCGCGTCCTTCGTGATCGCCGCGGTGAGTTCGCCGCCTTCCACGGCGACCCGGACGGTGGCCATGGCCTCGCCGAGCGAGAGACGGATGACCGTGCCGCGCAGCTGGTTGCGGATCGACAGACCCTCGACCCGGTTGGCGGCGAGGGATACCTCCGTCGCCTTCACCAGGGCGGTCACCGGGGAGCCCGGGGCGAGGCCGAGCTGTTCGACGGCTTCCAGGGTGACGGCGGCGGTGAGGTCCTGACCGCCGCTGAGCCGGACTTTGACGGTCGCCATGACTTCGCCCGCGCGCACCTCGGTGACGGTGCCGGGCAGCTGGTTGCGGATGCTCAGGGTCATGGGCACCCACCGTAGAGCGCCGGTCCGCTCAGGCCGGGTATGCGTGGGTCTGCGTCGCTTTGACCGTCGCCCAGACCGGTGCACCCGGGTGCAGGTCCAGCTCGGCGGCGGCGACCGTCGTCAGGTCCGCCGCGAGCGGCAGCTCGCCGGTGAGGTCGGCGCGGATCTGGTCGCCGTGCGTCTCCAGGCCGGCGACCTCGCAGCGCCACAGGTTGCGGGCGCTGGCGCCGGAGGGCCGGTCCCGGAACAGGGTCACGGCGGACGGCGGGAACGCCACGAAGACCGGGCCCGACAGCTCCTCCGTGGTCGTGATCGCGGGGCCGGTGTCGAGCCGTACGGTGTGCCCCGCGGCCTGTCCGCGGTAGAGGTTGAGGCCGACGAGCTGGGCGATGTAGTCCGTGCGGGGGTGGCGGGCGATGTCGGCGGGCGTGCCCTGCTGGACGACCCGGCCGTCCTCCACGACCACCAGCCGGTCCGCGAGCACCATGGCGTCCAGCGGGTCATGGGTGACCAGCACGCAGACCGCCTCGAACTCGGCCAGGCGGCGGCGCAGCTGTGCGCGGACCTCCAGGCGGGTTCGGGCGTCCAGGGCCGCCAGCGGCTCGTCGAGGAGCAGCAGCCGGGGGCGGGTCGCCAGGGCGCGGGCGAGGGCCACGCGCTGGGCCTGGCCGCCGGAGAGGTCGCGGGGCTTGGCGCCCGCGTGGGCCGCCAGACCCATCCGGTCCAGCCAGGTCGCCGCCTGGGCACGGGCCGCCGCCTTGCGCACGCCCTGGCAGCGGGGGCCGAAGGCGACGTTGTCCAGGGCGGACAGGTGCGGGAAGAGCAGGTAGTCCTGGAAGACCACGCCCACCGGGCGGGACTCCGGGGGTGTGTGGGCCAGGGAGGTGCCGTCCAGACGGAGGTGACCGTCGGTGAGGGGGGTGAGGCCGGCGAGGGCGCGCAGGGCGGTGGTCTTGCCGGCGCCGTTGGGACCCAGCAGGGCGAGGACCTCACCGGGGGTGGCCCGCAGGGTGACGTCCAGGCGGAAGGTGCCGCGGTCGACCACCAGGCGGGCGTCCAGGCCGGCCGGCTGGTGCGGGCCTGTGGTGGGGCGCGATGCGGAGCCGGTGCGGGCGGTTGTCGCCGCGGGGGCCGGTGCGGGACCGGTGCGACCGCCGGTCGCGGCGGGCCGCGGTGCGGGGTTCGTGGCGTCGGTGGTCGCGGCAGGGGCCCGGCAGGGGTCGGTGCCGTCGGTGGGCTCGGGGTGGGGGATCGTCATGACGTGGTCATCCAGCGGTCCCGGAGGCCCGCCAGTACCGCGATCGACACGGTCAGCAGGACCAGGCTGAGGGAGATGGCGGCCTCGGGGTCGTTCTGCAGGGCCAGGTAGACCGCGAGGGGCATGGTCTGGGTGCGGCCGGGGAAGTTGCCCGCGAACGTGATGGTCGCGCCGAACTCGCCGAGCGCGCGGGCCCAGGCCAGGACCGCGCCGGCCGCGATGCCCGGCGCGATCAGCGGCAGGGTCACCCGGCGGAACGCGGTGAAGCGGGAGGCGCCGAGCGTGGCGGCCGCCTCCTCGTAGCGGGGGTCGGCGGCGCGCAGCGTGCCCTCCACGCTGATCACCAGGAACGGCATCGCGACGAACGCCTCCGCGATCACGACCCCGGTGGTGGTGAACGGCAGGGTGATGCCGAACCACGCGTCGAGCCACCGGCCGACGACGCCGTTGCGGCCCAGGGCCAGCAGGAGGGCCACACCGCCGACCACCGGGGGCAGCACCAGCGGGAGGGTGACCAGGGCCCGAACCAGGCCCCGGCCGGGGAATTCCGTGCGGGCCAGCAGCCAGGCCAGCGGCACGCCGAGGACGAGGCTGACGGCGGTCGCCGCGGTGGCGCTGACCAGGGACAGCTGGAGCGCCTGCCACACCTCGGCGCTGGTCAGCCGGCCCGGCAGGCCGCGCCACGGCGCTCGGACGAGCAGCGCGAGCAGCGGCAGCAGCAGGAACGCCAGGGCCAGCACGCCCGGCAGCAGCAGCGGAAGCGGCACCCCGCGCCGGCCCCCGGTGCCGACGCGGCGGCGCCGTGGCCGGCCCGAGCGGGGGCCGGTCGCGGCACCGGGTTTGCCGAGCGAGGTCACGGCTTGAGGAACCCGGCCTCGTGCAGCACCTTCTGGCCCTCCGCGGAGCGCACGAGGGCGATGAACGCCTTGGCGGCCTCGGCGTTCGGCGCGTTCTTCAGCAGCGCGATCGGGTAGTCGTTGACGGCACCGGCCGACTCGGGGAACTCCACGCCCTCCACCTTGTCACCCGCCGCCTTCACATCGGTCTTGTACACCACCGCCGCGTCGGCCTCCTTCAGCTCCACCTTGGTCAGGGCGCCCTTGACGTCCTGCTCGTAGGAGACCGGGGTGAGCTTCAGCCCGCTCGCGTCGAGGGCCTTCCGGGCGGCGGCACCGCACGGGACGGTCCTGTCGCACAGGACGACCTTCAGACCGGCCTTGGTGAGGTCCTTCAGGGAGGCCACCTTGTGCGGGTTGCCCGGGACGGTGGCGATCTCCAGCTGGTTGCGGACGAAGGTGACCGGGGTGCCGGCCGTGTCCTTCGCGTCCGTCACGACGGCCATCGTCCCGGGGCTGGCCGCGGCGAACACGTCCGCGGGGGCGCCGCTGGTGATGTTCGCGGCGAGGGTGTCGCTGCCGCCGAAGTTGAAGCTGACCTTCGTGCCCTGGTGCTGCTCCTCGAACTCCTTGCCGAGGGTCGTGAAGCTCTCCTTCAGGGAGGCCGCCGCGAACACGGTGACCGTGCCCGAGAGCTTCCGGGACGCCGATGTGCCGGAGGGGGCGGAGGGGTTGGACGAGTCGGTGGAGTCCGACGGGGAGGAGCAGGCGCCGAGGGCCAGCATGGCGGCGGCTCCCGCGCCGGCCAGCCGCACTGTCCGCCGGGTCCGGCGTACGGAACGGGTCATCACGGATCTACTCCTCGGTTCTGTCGTACGACGGTCGCGCCCAGGCACGGCTCGGTGATGGCCGTGCGGCGATCATACTGCCGCATCCGCCAGGGAGGAGTCTGCTGTTGCATCGCATGAGCCAGGGTCTGTTGCCCTCCGGCTCGCATGTGCGTTTGTACCGCGCTGGTCGGCCCGGGGGGGTGTCTGGTGCCCGGTCAGACCCGGTCGATGTGCACGTTGGTGGACTTGACGCGCGCGGTGGCCTCCATGCCGACTTCCAGGCCCAGTTCCTCCACCGCCTCCCGGGTCAGCAGCGAGACGAGCCGGTGCGGGCCGGCCTGGATCTCCACCTGCGCGGCGACGTCGCCGAGCTTGATCGCGGTGACGATGCCGGGGAAGGCGTTGCGGGCCGAGGTGTACGAGGCGTCCTCCTCGGCGGCACCCGCCTTGGCCAGTTCGACCGAGAAGGCCGCGAGGTCTCTGCCGTCGATGAGCCGCCGCCCGGACTCGTCGCGGTGCGTGGCCACCCGGCCGGCATCGGCCCAGCGGCGGGCGGTGTCCGGGCTGACGCCGAGCAGCCGCGCGGCCTGACCGATCGTGTAGGACTGCATGCCGGTCACCCTAGGGCCACGCGCCCGGGGGGCGTGGACGCGGGTCGGCCGTCGGAGGTGCCGCGGTACCGCCGTACCACGCACCCGGTCCCGGCGGACGCGTTCGGCGGGACCGGGGCCGGGCGCCCGCCGTCGCGGTGCCGGACGACCGGAGCGCCGAGGCGGTCCGGGCCTGCCGCCACGCCTGCCCGGCTCAGCCGGTGTGCACCCGCGGCCGGCGTTCGCGGTCCGGTTCCGCCTCGCGCAGTACCTCGCGGGTGACCGGGGCGACCTCGCCCTGTCCGAAGAGGAAGAAGCGGAGGAAGTTGGCGAACGGACTGCCCTCGGTCCACTCGAAGTAGATGTGCGGGGTGCAGCCGGTGACGTCACGGACGTGCAGCAGCAGGGCGGCGAGCGCGTTCGGGATCGAGGCGGACTCCAGCGTCAGCACCCGGTAGCGGCCGTGCAGCACCTCCCCGCGCACGGTGAGGCCGGCCTCGAACTCCGACGGGTCGGTGACCGTGACCTCGGCGAAGACGAAGTCCTCCTGCTCGGGCATGTCGTTGTCGGCGCGGATCTGCTCGATCTTGTCGCGGTACTCGGCCTTGTCGCGGCGGTCCGGCTCGTTGGCGATGAACCGTATCTTGCGGCTGGCCATGTCCCGGATGAACCGTTCCGCCATGGGGTCCAGCGACACGCTGGTCACCCGCAGCTCGAAGGCACGGGCCAGCCGCGACAGCAGGGAGACCAGCACGATGCCCGCGATGAAACAGGCACCGATCTTCACGCCGTCCGGGCGCTCGATGACGTTCACGACGGTCGTGTAGAGGAACACCACCGAGATCACCGCGAAGGTGATGGTCCAGCCGTGCTGTCCCGCCCTGCGCGCGGCGATGGTCACCGCGATCGCGGCGGAGCTGATCAGCACCAGCACCCCGGTGGCGTAGGCGCCGCCCTGCTTGTCGACGTCGGCGTCGAAGATCCAGGTCACCAGGAAGGCGACGAGGGTGAAGACGATGACCATCGGCCGTACCGCCCGCGCCCAGTGCGGGGCCATGCCGTAGCGGGGCAGGTAGCGCGGCATCAGGTTGAGCAGCCCTGCCATGGCGGAGGCGCCCGCGAACCACAGGATGGCGATCGTCGACACGTCGTAGACCGTGCCGAAGGCGCTGCCGAGGTACTCGTGCGCGAGGTAGGCGAGCGCGCGGCCGTTGGCCTGGCCGCCCGCCCTGAACTCCTTCTCCGGGATCAGCAGCGTGGTGATGAAGCTGGTGGCGATCAGGAAGCAGCTCATGATCAGCGCGGCGGTGGTCAGCAGCTTCCTGGTGTCCCGGATGCGGCCCGCGGGCCGCTCCTCGGTGTCGCCGGCGTCGCCTTTCACGTGCGGCATGACGGCGACACCGGTCTCGAACCCGGACAGGCCCAGGGCGAGCTTGGGGAAGACGATCAGTGCGACGCCGATCATCACGAAGACGTTCCCGTGCTCCGTGGTCAGCGCGCTGCTCCAGTCCGTGATCACGTGTTCGGCGGTCACGACGTGCCACAGGCCGGTGATGACGACGACGAGGTTCAGCCCGAGGTACACGCCCACCAGGACGACCGCGACGCCGATCGCCTCCAGGAAGCCCTTGAGGAAGACCGCGCCGAGCAGGGCCACCAGGAGGAGGGTGATCAGCATCTGCTTGCCCTGCAGGGCCTGCGTCAGATGGGGGTTCTCCACCAGGTGGGTGGAGGCGTCCGCGGCGGACAGCGTGATGGTGATGAGGAAGTCCGTCGCCGCGAAACCCAGCAGCGTGAGCACGAACAGTTTGCCCTGCCAGAAGGACAGCAGCCGCTCCAGCATCGCGATCGAGCCCTCGCCGTGCGGGCTCTCCTGCGCGACCCGGCGGTAGACCGGCAGCGCGCCGGCCAGTGTCACGATGACGAGCACGATGGTCGCGATCGGCGAGAGCAGACCGGCGGCCAGGGCCGCGATGCCGGGCTGGTAGCCGAGGGTGGAGAAGTAGTCGACACCGGTCAGGCACATCACCCGCCACCAGCGCTGCCCCTGGTGCGGGGGCTCCGGCGCGGCGTGGGGTCCGGTGTGGCCACCGCCCTTGCCCATGTCGGACAGGCCCTCCAGCATCCACGCGCGCAGGCGGCTGGTACTGGGAGGGCGCTCGGTCGTGACCATCGGCGTGCTCCTGAAGTGCGGCTCAGCTCTTTGCAGCCATCACGCGGACGGCGGCACCAGCGTAAGCAGAGAGTGACGCCTGGGCCTATGGATCACGGCGCGGGCGGCGTCAAGCTTGCGTTAAGAATGGCCCGCGCGAGGCGGAGCCGCACCAAGAAGGGGAGGCCGGGACGGGTTCGGCCTGGAGCGAGAGGAGCGGGGAGCCGGCGCGCGGCGGCCACCGAGCGTCACTCCAGACCCGACGCCCGGAACACACCGAGGGCCGTCTCGCGGTCCACGCGGCGGGCCAGGTGGCGCAGCGCCGACGTGCCGCACAGCAGGGTGCCGGCGGCCTGCGCGGCGCGGGCCCCCTCGTCCAGCCGGTACCACAGCTCCGGGTTGCGGATCAGGACCTCCGGGTCGATCTCGACCCGGTTGCCGAGGGCGTCGCGCAGCACCAGGCGCCGGGTGACGCCGTCCAGCGGGCGCACCGCGGTCAGCAGATCGGTGCGGACGCGGCGGGTGCGGTACAGGCGCCGGGTGGCCAGCCAGTCCCGGCCGGCGGACACGCGCACCGGGAGCAGCACGAGGAACAGGAGCAGGGCCAGCAGGAGCCACAGGACACCGCGCCACCAGGTCAGCGAGCCGGCGGTCCAGTCGACGCACAGCAGCAGGCCGAACAGCGCGCCGGCACAGCGGGCCGACGTGCGCGCGTCCTTGGTCCAGCCGCGGTCGCGCACCACGGCCTCGGTGCCGGACGGGTGGGTGCCGGTCGGCTGGGGGCGGATGTCGTGGCCGTGCTCCATGGGGGAAACGGTAGTCCGTCGTCGGCGGCCCGGGCCTGCCCTTGACGGTGCTCTGACGGCCACGGGCCGGTTCCTGACGTGATGGCAGCGGGGCCGACGTGACCTCCCGCGCCACGCGCCCGTGCGTGACCGGTCCCCCCGTCACAACCCGCGGGTGTCGATGCGCAGATGCCACGTGTTGCGGCGGTGGACGGCCAGCAGTTCCGATTCCAGCGGGGACGGGGGCACCGCCAGGACCGGGCAGACCGCGTGGGCCAGGCAGTGCCGGGAGACCCGGCCGGAGAAGGCCCGTTGCAGCCCGCGCCGTCCGGCGCCCACCACCAGGACGTCGTCCTCCCGGTTCGCGGTCGCCACCAGCGCCGGGCCGGGGGCACCGCGCACGACGACGGGCTGCATCGGCACACCGGGACCCTCCGCGTCGAAGATCTCCTCGAGCACCGAGGCCAGCCGCTGCTTGGCGAGCCGCTGCCACTCCTCCACCAGCAGTCCGCCGGCGGGGGAGCGCCGCGCGGCGGCGTCACCGCCCGGTGGTTCCCAGGCCAGCACGGGCCAGAGCTGGGCTCGCAGCCGGCGGGCCAGCGCGGCGGCCCGCCGCAGGGCCGTGACGCTGTTCAGGGAGCCGCTCACGCCGACCACCACCCGCGTGGCCGCCGAGGCGTCGTAACCGGACATGACTCAGACTCCACCGTTGCGCACGGGCACCTGAGGGTGACGGCCGTGACACCCGAGGGCGTGCCCGCTGCGAGGTCCTCGCTTCCTTCCATCCCACTCCCGTGCCGGTGATTCGACCAGCCGGGGCGGCGGGACCCCCCGCACGCCTCTTCGGGCATTAGGATTCGGCGCTCATTCGGCACTCACGGCGAAACTTTCGAACGCCTCCAGGAGGCGAACATGCGAACGTACGACAATCCCGTCATCCCGGGTTTCCACCCCGACCCCAGCGTGTGCCGGGTCGGCGACGACTACTACCTGGTGTGTTCCAGCTTCGAGTACTTCCCCGGCGTTCCGCTGTTCCACAGCCGGGACCTGGTGCACTGGCGCCAGATCGGCAACGTGCTCGACCGGCCCGGGCAGTTGGACCTGCCCGACGACGTCCCGGCGTCCGCCGGGATCTACGCGCCGACGCTCCGGCACCACGACGGACTCTTCCACGTCATCACCACCAGCGCGGGCGCCGGCGGGACCTTCCTGGTCACCGCGGAGCGCCCCGAGGGCCCCTGGTCCGACCCGGTGTGGATCGATCTGCCCGGCATCGACCCGGACCTGGCGTGGGACGAGGACGGTTCCTGCTGGGTCGCGATGGCCGGGGTCAGCGTCGCCCGGATCGACCCGCGCACGGGACAGGTGCTGGAGGGGCCGCTGCCGATGTGGTCCGGCACCGGCCTGCGCGACCCGGAGGCCCCGCACCTGTACCGGATCGGCGACTGGTGGTACCTGCTGCTCGCCGAGGGCGGCACCGCCCTGGGGCACGGTGTCTCGGTGGCGCGCGCCCGCTCGCCGCGCGGCCCCTGGGAACCGGCTCCCGGCAACCCCCTGGTGTCCCACCGCGGCACCGGCCTGCCCATCCAGTGCACCGGCCACGGCGACCTGGTGCGGGCGGCCGACGGCACCTGGTGGATGGTGCTGCTCGGCACCCGGCCCCGGGGCTGGTTCCCGGAGTTCCACGTCCTCGGCCGGGAGACCTTCCTGGTCCCGGTGGAGTGGGCCGACGGCTGGCCGCGGACGGGCCCGGTCCGGGAGCGGCACCCGGCGCCGGCCGCCTGGGCACCCGTGGAGCAGCCGCCGGTGCGGGACGACTTCGCGGGCCCAGCGCTCGCACCGCACTGGATATCCCCGCGGCGCCGCCCCGAGGGCTGCTGGTCGCTGACCGAGCGGCCGGGCCGGCTCATCCTGACCGCCACCGGTGACAGCCTCGACCGGCCCGGGCACACCTTCGTCGGCCGCCGCCAGCAGCACCACGACTGCCGGGCGGCGGCATCACTGGAGCCCGGCGCCGCGCGGGCGGGGCTGTCGGTGCGCATGGACGAGGCCCACCACTACGACCTGGAGGTGAGCGGGGGTGTCGCCGCCGTGATCGCGCGGATCGGCCCGCTGCGGCAGCGCGTCGCCGCACACCCGGTGCCGGAGGGCCGGGTCACCCTGACCGTCGAGATCCGCGCCACCCGGGACCCCGGGACGCAGCACGGCCCGGACACGCTCGTCTTCCGCGTCGGCACCGGCGAGGGAACGGTCCGGCTCGCCGAACTCGACGGCCGCTACCTGTCCACGGAGGTGGCCGCCGGCTTCACCGGCCGGGTCATCGGCATGTACGTCACCGAGGGCCGCGCGGCCTTCGACTGGTTCGAGTACGCGCCCACCACGCCGTAGCGGGCCCCTGACGCATGGAGCGTCCCCGAAATTTTCGAAGGGCCTGGGGGCACGTCACCCTGTTCGGGTCAGGTCGGTGTGCCGTGCCCGGGCCGGGTTGCCGTGCCGCCCTCAGGCGGCGGTCATCACCTGCTCCGCTCCGAGCGGGCGGTGCGGGGCGATGACGCGGCCGTCGGGCAGCAGCTCACCCGTGTCCTCGAAGAGCAGGACGCCGTTGCACAGCAGGCTCCACCCCTGCTCCGGGTGGTGCGCCACGAGGCGGGCGGACTCCCGGTCGGCGGACTCGGCTGGCGGGCAGGGCGGCTGGTGCTGGCACATGGGCGGGATCTCTCGCTCTGTCGTGATCATGTCCGTCCCCCGTGATGATGAATCGGTCGGAGACCAGTGTTGTCCTCTGGGCGTCGTTCCGCAGGGATTTCACAGCACCGCTTCTCACAGGTTCAGGACGCGTCACCCGCGCGGACGGTTCAGTCCAACTGCACTGTCCCTTCGGGTGGTTCGCAGTGGCCGGATGGGACTAGTCCGGATGGCTCCGGGCGGCGGAGTGCTCGAAAGACAGTCGTACCCCGCTTCCCTCGCGGGAAGCGGGGTACGCGGGCTTCGGTCAGGCGGGAGAACCGAGCAGCGGGAGAGGAGTCGCCCGTTGGGTCAGCACCGGAAGCAGTTCGGCTACCGGGAAGGGACGGTGGGTCGGGATGCCGGGCGGTGCGGGCGCCAGCGGTACGAGCAGATCGGTGGCGGCGGGGTGGCCCTCGCTGCCGTCGCCGGAGCAGTCGCCGTGCAGCCACAGGGTGAGCATGTACAGCCCGGGGACGGACAACAGTCTTGCCTGGTACGGCTGTTGCAGGGCCTCGGCCTGGTGCAGGGCACGTTCGGTGGAGGCGACGTACGGACCCTCGAAGAAGTGCGAGAAGGCCCAGCCGTCGGGAGTCAGCATGGTCTCGGCCGCGGCCACCGCGCGATCACCGCACCGGATCAGGAAGCGCCAGCCGGCCAGCCGGGTCGCGGACAGGCCTTGCGCGGTGATCCGGTCCAGTACGTGGACGGGCAACGGGAGTTCCGGTGTCGCGGGGCCCTGCGCCGCGCGCAGGGAGGGAGTGCGCGCCTCACGGACCGCGGTGGGGGAACCGAGGGCGGTGAGGACGGAGCGCAGGGCAGGCGCGGGGGCAGGGGGCACGTGCAGCGGCATGTGGGTCGCCTCTCATTCGACAGGCGCGGCGGCGCGAGGAGGGTGGGGCGGACGGCGCTGTCAGCTCACGGAAGGCCGGAGAGGTGGGGGCCCAGGTCGGTGTGGAAGAGAGTGCGGCTCGGTCTGCCGCCCGTCAACGGGGACGGCAGGAACACCGCGGAAACCAGGACCGAGGGCGCCAACCTTCTGCCTTGCGGACGAAGTTTATACGACGTGTGTTCGGCCGGTGTTTCGGCTATCCGTTTCCGGCCGACCGGGCAAGGCGGAATTAGGCCGTGGATTTGCGGAAATCATCCCGATTTCCGGACCGGGTCCCCGTCGCTGACCTCGCCTTACGCACCGGTAACGGTCGGCCGAATGTCGTCGGCGTTTTTCACGAGGCGTCCGGGGCACCCGAAGGTGCGAGCGCGGCATGCCCCGTGAATGTGCCGCCGGGAACATTCCGACAGACTAGCGGGCGGCGGGCCCGCGCGGGACGTTATCGATCGCTTCGGCTGGGCATCATCCCACGTGACCCGGGAGCCAGGCGGCCGGATCGTCGGCCCGCCCATCCGAGGAGGGACACTTCGATGGGGGAGAAGGTCGTGGCAGGGCAGTTCGACCTGTCCGATCGCCAGCGCTACCGTGAAAAGCTCCAGCAGTGCCTGACGGGACTGGAGCGGCTGCTGAGCGAGAAGCGATTCGACCGGCCCAAGAATCTCATGGGAGTCGAGATCGAGTTGAATCTCGCCGGGTCGGACGGTATGCCGAGAATGTTGAACGGGCAGGTACTGGAGCGCATCGCGAGCCGTGACTTCCAAACCGAACTCGCCATGTTCAACCTGGAGGTCAACATAGCCCCACACCGTCTGGGCGGCCGGGTATTCGACCGGCTCGCCGAAGAACTGCGCACGTCGCTCGCCTATGCCGACCGGAAGGCCGGCGAGGTGGACGCGGGCATCGTGATGATCGGCATCCTGCCCACCCTCGACCGGGACGACCTGGTCTCCTCGAACCTCTCCGAGGTCGACCGCTACACGCTCCTCAACGACCAGATCGTCGCCGCGCGCGGAGAGGACTTCCGGCTCGACATCGAGGGCGTGGAGCACCTCGTCTGCACCTCGAAGTCGATCGTGCCCGAGGCCGCGTGCACCTCCCTGCAACTGCACCTTCAGGTCACCCCGGGGCGGTTCGCCGACGTGTGGAACGCGGCCCAGGCGGCCTCCGCCGCGCAGATCGCCGTCGGCGCCAACTCACCGTTCCTCTTCGGGCACGAGCTGTGGCGCGAGTCCCGGCCCCCGCTGTTCCTGCAGTCCACGGACACCCGGCCGCCCGAGCTCCAGGCCCAGGGCGTACGGCCGCGCACCTGGTTCGGCGAGCGGTGGATCACCTCCGCGCACGACCTGTTCGAGGAGAACCTGCGCTACTTCCCGGCCCTGCTGCCGATCTGCGACGACGAGGAGCCGCTGGAGGTCGTCGAGGCCGGCGGGGTGCCCAAGCTCGCCGAACTCGTGCTGCACAACGGCACGATCTACCGCTGGAACCGGCCGGTGTACGGCATCGCCGACGGCGTCCCGCACCTCCGGGTGGAGAACCGGGTGCTGCCGGCCGGGCCCACCATCACCGACGTGATCGCCAACGCGGCCTTCTACTACGGCCTCGTCCGCGCCCTCGCGGAGGAGTCACGGCCGGTGTGGACGCGGTTGCCGTTCGCCGCGGCCGAGGCGAACTTCGACGCGGCGTGCCGGTACGGCATCGACGCGCGCTTCGTCTGGCCCCGGCGGGGGCGGTACGGCGGCACGGGCGAGGTCGACGCGGTCACGCTGGTCCGCGACGAGCTGCTGCCGCTCGCCGCGGCCGGGCTGGACGCGTGGGGTGTGGAGGCCGCCGACCGGGACCTCTACCTGGGCGTGATCGAGGAACGCTGCCGGCGCCGGGTCAACGGGGCGTCCTGGCAGGCGGCCACCTTCCACCGGGCGCTGGAGCAGGGGATGTCACGGCAGGCGGCCCTGGCGGCGACGACGCGGCGGTACGCCGAGCTGATGCACGTGGGGGAGCCGGTGCACACCTGGCCGGTGGGCCTGCCGGAACCGGTACCGCTGGGCTGAGCGCGGGGCTCCGCCGGGCCACCGGGCCGGGTGAGCGCCGCGAGGACCGCCGGGCCGCGCTCCGGGGGTGAGCGCCGGTGCGGCGGAGCCCCGCCGTACAGCCGGCCGGTGGGCTGTCGTGAGGCCGCGCGCGGAGGTGCCCTTCCGGGGCATGCCGCGCCCCCCACAGCCGCTTCTGCGATCCTTGCCAGGCGAAAGGTGGGCGAGGGGCCCGTGAGCCGGCTGGAGGCAGGGGTGCAGGTGGAGGCTGACTCGGTGGCCGATTCCGCGGCGCGGGAGCGCGACCCGCGACGGATACTGCGGGACGAGACGCTGCTCGTGCTCGCACTCTCGCTCGGGGCGAGCGGGGTGTCCGCGCTGATCAGTTTCATCGGCTCGGTCACCAAGCCGGGCGGGCTCAAGGACCAGGCGGCCACCCTCAACGCCTCCGCCGCGCCGGGCCGCCCCTGGCTGGACCTGGCCTGGCAGCTCTTCGGCATCGCCACCGCGCTGGTGCCCGTGGCGCTCGTCGCCCACCTGTTGCTGCGCGAGGGCGCGGGGCTGCGCACGCTCGGCTTCGACCGCACCCGCCCCTGGCCCGACCTCGCCCGGGGTGCCGGCATCGCGGCCGTGATCGGCAGCACCGGCATCGCCTTCTACCTCGCCGCCCGCGGCCTCGGCTTCAACCTCACCGTCGTACCGGAGGCACTGCCGGACGTGTGGTGGAAGTACCCGGTGCTGGTCCTGTCCGCGCTGCAGAACGCGGTCCTCGAGGAGGTCATCGTCGTCGGCTATCTGCTGCGCAGGCTGGGGCAGCTGGGCTGGACCCCGGGGACCGCGCTGGTGGCCAGCGCGGTCCTGCGCGGTTCGTACCACCTCTACCAGGGCGTCGGCGGCTTCCTCGGCAACATGGTCATGGGCGTGGTGTTCGTCTGCTTGTACCGCCGCTGGGGCCGGGTGGGCCCGCTGGTCGTCGCCCACTCCCTGCTCGACATCGGCGCGTTCGTCGGCTACGCCCTGCTCGCGGGGAAGGTGGGCTGGCTGCCGACCGCCTGAGCCGGTTCTCAGGCGCGCAGTTCGCCGTCGACGACCGTCACGGCGAAGCCGGTGAGCAGGGTGCGCTCGCCCCGCAGCCCGGTGCGGACCAGCCCGGTGCGGCGGGAGGCCTGGAGCCCGGTGAGGTCGTCGCGGCCGAGGCGGGCGGACCAGTGCGGGGCGAGCGCGGTGTGGGCGCTGCCGGTCACCGGGTCCTCGTCGATGCCGACGTTCGGGAAGAAGCAGCGGGAGACGAAGTCGTATCCACGGGACGGATCGTCGGCGCGGGCGGTGGCGATGACGCCGCGCGCGGAGTAGGCGCCGAGGGCCCGGTGGTCGGGGGAGAGGGTCAGCACGGTCTTCTCGTCGGCGAGTTCCACCAGCAGGTCGCCGACGTTCGGACCGGTGTCGAAGGCGGCGACCGGCTGCGCCCCGAGCGCTTCGGCGACCCCGGCCGGGACCTCGACCGGGGTGAGCGGGGCGGTCGGGAAGTCGAGGGTGACCGAGCCGTCCGCGCCGGGCGTGGCGATCAGCACGCCGCTGCGGGTGGCGAACCGCACCGGGCCCTCGTGGGCGCCGGTGGTGTGCAGGACGTGGGCCGTGGCGAGGGTGGCGTGGCCGCACATCGCGACCTCGGTGACCGGAGTGAACCAGCGCAGTGCCCAGTCCGCATCGCCGCCCTCGGGCAGCCGGTGCGTGAACGCGGTCTCGGCGTGGTTGACCTCCATGGCGACGTTCTGGAGCCAGTCGTCGTCCGGGAAGACGTCGTCCAGGAGCAGGACTCCTGCCGGGTTGCCGGCGAAGGGGCGGTCGGTGAAGGCGTCGACGATTCGGATGCGCATGGCGCTGACGCTAGCGGCTGCCACGGCCCCCGTACCAAGGCCGATCCGGCGGCCCTGGACTGATTGTCGCCCCGGCCCGCCCGGGAGCGGCAGGCGCGCCCTGGGCGTCGCGTGCCCGCGCGCTCGGCAAGGGGATTGTCATGCGATCGGTTCCGATATATCGTTGAGACATCGCGAACGATATGCGATGCATACGTGACAGATCAACGATGGAATGGAGTGATCGCGATGCGCACCCACGGTTTCGAGCGTGGACACGGGCACGAGGGCCCCGGACGGCGGGGCATGGGCGGATTCGGCGGGTTCGACGGGCGGCGGGCCGCCTTCGGGCCCTTCGGCCCGGGCGGTCCGGGCTTCGGTCCCGGCGGACCCGGTTTCGGTCCCGGTCCCTGGGGGCCGCGCGGACGGGGCGGCCCGCGCGGTCGGGCACGGCGCGGTGACGTGCGCGCCTCGATCCTGGCCCTGCTCAAGGACCGGCCCATGCACGGCTACGAGATGATCCAGGAGATCGCCGAACGCAGCGGCGGCGCCTGGAAGCCCAGCCCCGGTTCGGTCTACCCCACCCTCCAACTGCTGGAGGACGAGGGCCTGATCGCCAGCGAGAGTGAGGGCGGCAAGAAGCTGTTCTCCCTGACCGACAGCGGGCGGGCCGCCGCCGACGAGGGGCCGGACGCCCCCTGGGAGGAGGCCTCGCGCGGAGTCGACTGGGAGGCCCTCGCCGAGATCCGCCAGGCCGGCTTCGGGTTGATGGAGGCCTTCGGCCAGGTGTGGAAGACCGGCACCAAGGAACAGCGCGAGAAGGCGCTCGCCGTCATCAACGACGCCCGCAAGAAGCTGTACCTCATCCTCGCCGACGAGCACTGAGCCCCCTGGGCGCGGCCGCCGGCCGTGGCGCCCCGGGCCGTCCGCGCGGGGCGCCTTCGCCCGGTCGTCGGGCCCTTGCCGCGAATGGCCCACACCGGGCCGGGCCGGGTTCCTCGATGGTCCAGTCGGCCTTCACCGGAACATCCCTGATGTACCGTCAGAAGACGTACGGGAGAGTGCCGTCCGTGCGCGGGAGCGGTCAGATCTCCTCCGCGAGGATGAGATCCGGGCCGGCGATGTCCTCTCCGCGTGGGACGCGAAAATGGTTCCCCTCGTGGATGCCCCGTCCCGGCGCGGCTGATGAGGTGGGGGATGTGCAACCCCGTACAGCCCACCGGGCCGCCGACGACGCGGCGGTTCCGCACCCGGACGGCGCTGCCGGGCTCGGTGCCGAGCTCGCGGCGGTGGTCGCCGCTGCCCGCCGGAGGGCCGTCCGGGACAGGGACCGGCACACCGACACCGCCCATCTGCTGCACGCCCTGCTGGAACAGGACCCCGAGGCCCGCGCCGCCGTCGGGGACCCGCAACGGCTCGCCCGGGTCCTGGGCTACCTGGTGCAGCGCAGCATCGGCTACGGGCTGCGCTGGCAGAGCAGTGTGGAGGACTCCGCCGCGATGCCCCGCGTCCCCGCCCCGGCCGGTCCCGCCGACGCCGCGGCTCCCGCCGGGCCTGCCGACACCGCGCGAAGCGGTCCGGGCAAGGAGGCCGAGGGCTGGTCCCCGGCGGCGTCGGCGGCGCTCGCGGACGCCCGCGCCCGGGCCCGGCGGCGGGGCGCGCCCCACGTCGGAGGGACGGACCTGCTCGCGGCGCTCGCCGCGGACCCTCGGTCCCGGGCGGTCGAGGTCCTCGAACGCGCCGGCGTCCCCGCCCGCGAACTGTCCGCGCGGATCGAGGCGGTTGCGGACGTGCGCACCGACGGCGGCGGGGCCGCCCGCTGAGCCTCAGGTCACCCCTCCAGCCGCCGTCCACCAGCTGAGACAGGTGTCACCAGGGGTGACGCTCCTGTCGTCGCCTGTCATCATGTGCCGGTGCATACGTCTGTGAGCAGTCACGACCGTCCCGGCAAGGGAGGCGGGCTCGGTCTCGCGCTCGGCTCGGCGCTGGCCTTCGGCGGGTCCGGGGTGGCCGCCAAGCCGCTGATCGAGGCGGGACTCGACCCGCTCCACGTGGTGTGGCTGCGGGTGGCGGGCGCCGCCCTGGTGATGCTGCCGCTCGCGGTCCGCCACCGCGCGCTGCCGCGCCGCCGGCCCGCGCTGCTCGCCGGGTTCGGGCTGCTCGCCGTCGCCGGTGTCCAGGCCTGTTACTTCGCCGCGCTCTCCCGCATCCCGGTCGGCGTGGCCCTGCTCGTCGAGTACCTGGCTCCCGCCCTGGTGCTCGGCTGGGTGCGGTTCGTGCAGCGGCGGCCCGTCAGCCGCGCGGCCGCGCTCGGCGTGGTCCTCGCCGCCGGCGGCCTCGCCTGCGTGGTCGAGGTCTGGTCCGGCCTGGGCTTCGACGCGCTGGGCCTCGTGTTCGCGCTCGGCGCCGCCTGCTGCCAGGTCGGCTACTTCGTGCTGTCCGACCAGGGAAGCGACGCGGGTGAAGCGGCGCCGGACCCGCTGGGCGTCATCGCCTACGGGCTGCTGGCCGGCGCCGCCGTGCTGACCGTGGTGGCCCGCCCCTGGGGCATGGACTGGTCGGTGCTGGGCGGCTCCGCGCGCCTGAACGGCACCGCCGTACCCGCGGTCGCCCTGCTCGCCTGGATCGTGCTGGTCGCCACGGTGATCGCGTACGTCACCGGCGTGCTGTCCGTGCGCCGGCTGTCGCCGCAGGTCGCCGGGGTCGTCGCCTGTCTGGAGGCGGTCATCGCGACCGTGCTGGCCTGGGTGCTGCTCGGCGAGCACCTGTCCGCGCCGCAGGTCGCCGGGGGCGCGGTCGTCCTGGTCGGCGCGTTCATCGCGCAGTCCGCCACCCCGGCCAGGGGCCCGTCGGAGCCCGTCACCTCGGGTGGCGCGGAAAGGGAGTTGTCCGCGCGCGGTACGGCCGCCTAGAGTCCGGATCATGGCGCACCACGCACTCGTCCTCTCACCCCCGGCCGCCTGAGGCGGGCCTCCGGGTCCCGCCCGGCGCTTCGCGCGCCGGGCCGGACGGTGCTGCCCGCAGACGAAGTCCGTGCGTCCCGCCCGAGCGGGACGCTCCCGAACTTCCGCACCTCCAGGTGCGCTTCTGCGGAGAGATTGCCTTGTCGACCTTGTCGCACCCCGCTTCAGGCCTGCCCGTCGGGCGTGGCCTGCTCTACCTGATCGTCACCGGTGCCGCCTGGGGCACCGCGGGCGCCGCCGCCTCGCTGGTCTACCGGACCAGCGACATGGGCGCCTTCGCCCTCTCCTTCTGGCGCTGCGCGCTGGGGCTCACCCTGCTGCTGGCCGGCCGGCTGCTGCGCCCGCGCGCCCGCCGTACGGCCCCGGCCCGGTCCGTGCGCCGCACCCTCACCAGGGCGCTGGCCACCGGGCTCGGCCTGGCCGTCTTCCAGACCGCGTACTTCGCGGCCGTGGCGTCGACCGGACTGGCCGTGGCCACCGTCGTCACCCTCGGCGCGGGCCCCGTGCTCATCGCGCTCGGCGCCCGGCTGCTGCTCGGCGAACGGCTGGGCGCAGGCGGTGCCGCGGCGGTCGGCGGCGCGCTCGCCGGGCTGGCCGTGCTCACCTTCGGCGGCTCGGCCACGACCGTACGCCCGGCGGGCGTGCTGCTGGCCCTGGCCTCGGCGGCGGGCTACGCCGTGATGACCCTGCTCACCCGCTGGTGGGGGAGGGACGGCGGCACCGACGCCGCCGGCACCACGGTGGGCGCCTTCGCCGTGACCAGCCTGTTCCTGCTGCCGTTCGCGGTGGGGGAAGGGCTGCTGCCGCACACCGCCCACCCGGCCCCGCTGCTGTGGCTGCTGCTGTACATCGCCGCCGTGCCCACGGCCCTCGCGTACGCGTTCTACTTCGCCGGAGCCGCCGTCGTCCGGTCCGCGACCGTCTCCGTGATCATGCTGTTGGAGCCGGTGACCGCGGCCGTGCTCGCCGTCGTCCTGCTCGGCGAGCGGCTCACGGTGACCACCGCGGCCGGCACGCTGCTGATGCTCGGCGCGGTCGCGGGCCTGGCGGTGGGCGAGGCCCGCGGGGCCGGCCGGCGGGAACCCGCCCCGGTGTGAGCCGCCGCGGCTACAGCGCCGCCAGGTAGTCCGGCAGCTCGACGCCGGGCGCCAGGTCGGCGTTGCGGACCGGAGCCTCGTAGCCCTTGCGGAGCGGGACGACCCCGGCCCAGTGCGGCAGGTCCATGTCCTCGGGCTCGTCGTCGGCGCCGCCGGTGCGGACCTTGGCCGAGACCTCCTCCAGGTCCAGGCGGATGACCGCGGTGGCGGCCAGCTCCTTCTTGTTCCCGGGCCGGGAGTCGGCGGCCCGGCCCGGCACGACGTGGTCGACCAGCGCGTCCAGGGCCAGCCGCCGCTCCTCGGGGTCGGTGACCTCGTGCGCGGTGCCGTGCACCACGACCGAGCGGTAGTTGATCGTGTGGTGGAAGGCGGAGCGGGCCAGCACCAGCCCGTCGACGTGGGTGACCGTCAGGCACACCGGCAGGCCGGGGTCGGCCTGGCCGGTCATCCGCAGCGGCCGTGAGCCGGTCGAGCCGTGCACGTAGAGCCGCTCGCCGACCCTGCCGTACAGCGTCGGCAGCACCACCGGGGCGCCGTCCCGGACGAAGCCGAGGTGGCAGACGTACCCCTCGTCCAGGATCGCGTGGACCAGCTCCTTGTCGTAGGACGCCCGCTCGGCGGAGCGCGTGGGCACGGTCCGGTCGGTCGGTGTGTAGGCGGTGGCCCGCGTGTCCTCGGTCGTGCCCTGCATGTCGTCCCCTCCGGTGGCGGCGGTTTTGCACTAGTGCATAATATCGTTTGTGCTAGGAGAATATCGGATCACCGGGCGCGGCGCAGCCGAGATCGCGGCCGGCGTCGAGCAGGCGGTCGGCGCCGGCGAGCTGCGACCGGGCCAGGCCCTGCCTCCCATGCGGGAGTTGGCGGGCCGGCTGGGAGTGAACGCGAACACCGTGGCCGCCGCCTACCGCATCCTGCGCGAGCGCGGGGTGATCGAGACGGCCGGCCGCCGGGGCAGCCGGGTCCGTCCCAAGCCGGCCACCACCGGCCGCGAGCAGTTGCGCGTGGAGGTGCCCCCCGGAGGCCGCGACCTCTCCACGGGCAATCCCGACCCGGCTCTCCTGCCCCGCCTGGCCCCGGCCCTGGCCGCGGCGGCGGAGCAGGGTGACCGCCGGCCCGTCCGCTACGGCGACGACCCCGTGGACGCGGACCTCGCCCGCCTCGCCCGCTCCGAACTCGACGCCGACGGCGTCCCGGCGGGTCCGCTGACCGTGACCTCCGGCTCCCTCGACGCCATCGAACGCGTCCTCACCGCGCACCTCAAACCCGGCGACACGGTCGCCGTCGAGGACCCGGGCTGGGGCAGCCTCCTCGACCTCGTCCCCGCCCTGGGCCTGCACACGGCGCCGGTCGGCGTGGACGACGACGGACCGCGCGCCGACGACCTGCGCCGCGCCCTGGAGTCCGGCGCCCGCGCCCTGATCGTCACCGACCGGGCCCAGAACCCGACCGGCGCCTCGGTCACCGCCTCGCGCGCGCGTGCCCTGCGCGCGGTGCTGCGGGAGCACCCGGGGACCCTGCTCATCGAGGACGACCACGGCCACGGCATCGTCGACCTGCCGCTGCACCCCCTCGCGGGCGTCACCCGTCACTGGGCCCTCGTCCGCTCCGCCGCCAAGGCCTACGGCCCCGACCTGCGCCTCGCCGTCCTCACCGGGGACCCCGTCACCGTGGACCGGGTCCGCGGCCGCCAGCGTCTGGGCCCCGGCTGGGTGAGCCTCCTCCTGCAACGGGCCGTGGCCCACCTGTGGACCCAGGGCGCCGTCGACCGGACGGCGGTGGCGGAGGCGTACCGGGCCCGCAGGACCGGCCTGGTCGACGCGCTGGCGGAGCGGGGGATCGTCGCGCACGGCCGCAGCGGCATGAACGTCTGGGTCCCGGTCCCCGACGAGACGGGCGCCGTCGCCCGCCTGCTCCACCGGGGCTGGGCGGTCGCCCCGGGCGCCCGCTTCCGCCTGGCCTCGCCACAAGCGGTGCGCATCACGATCTCACCGCTCACCGAGGACGACATCACCCCGCTGGCCGACGCGGTGGCGGCGGCGGTACGCCCGTCCCCGGCCCGTGTCTACGGCTGACGGTGACGGCGGTGACGGAGAAAGGGGCGCGGCGGGCGAGGCCGGACCACGAAGCGCGGAGTCAGGCGGGAGGCACGCGGCTGCGCCCTGCCTGGTGACGGTGGGTCGGCGCGGTTGCGTCGTGCGGGGTTGCGGTGGGTCCGCGCGGTCGGGTCCCGCGGGGTTGCGGTGGGTCCGCGCGGTCGCGCCCTGCTGGGTCATGACAGACCCGTGCCCCCGGGTTTGCCGGCCACGGTTGGTCCACGTCCCCGGGCCCTGCCGGGTCGCGAGGGGTCTGTGCTCCTGCGTCCTGCTGGGTTGCGGTGGGTCCGCGCTGTCGCGCCCTGCTGGGTGATGGCGGGCCCGCGTCCTGGCGCGTCACGGCGTGCCCGTGCCCCCGTGTCCTGCTTGGTCGCGGCGGGTCGGCGCTGTCGCCCGTGCTGGGTCGCGGTGGGTCCGCGCCCCTGCATCCTGTCGCGTCCCGGCGGTCCGCGCTCGCGTGCCTCGTCGCGTTCCGGCGGCCCGTGTCTCCGTGCCCGGCGGGTCCGCGCTCGCGTGCCCCGTCGCGTTCCCGTAGCCCGTGTCCCCGCGCCCGGCGGCGTCCCGGCGGGCTCACGCCCCCTCACCGCGCCGCGTCACAACGGGTCCAAACGCCCCCTCACGCCGCGTCAGAGCGGGCCCGCACCCCCACGCCCCGCCGCGTCACAACGGGTCCAAACGCCCCCTCACCCCGCGTCAGAGCGGGCCCGCACCCCCCGCGCCCCGTCGCCTCACGCCTCCTTGCCCCGCATCTGCGTGAGTGCGGCCCCCGCCAGTACGATCACCGCGCCCACCGGTGTGGTCCACCGGAGGGACTCCCCGAGGATCGCCACGCCCGCGGCCGTGGCGATGACGGGGATGAAGTAGGTGACCATCTGGGCGGTGGTGGGCCCGACCTCGGCGACCAGACCGTACTGGAGCAGCACCGCCAGCCCGGTCCCCAACGCGCCCAGGGCGGCGACGGCCAGCAGCGGAACGACGGCGAAGTGCTCCGGGACGCTGGTGAACAACGGTGTCACCACGGCCAGCTGCACGGTCGCCAGCAGCAACTGGCCCCCGGTCATCGACAGATGGGAGTTCCCCGTCCCGGCAAGCTTCCGCCGTACGTAGATCCAGCCGACCGGGTAGCTCAGCGAGGCCAGCAGGGCCATCGCCGTGCCCGTGGCGTCCAGCCCGTGGAAGCCCTGCCAGGCGCCGAGCACGGTGAGGACGCCCAGGAAGCCCAGGCCGAGCCCGGCGACGCGCACCCGGGTCGGACGGTCCTCGGACAGGGCGACCAGGGACAGGGCCATGCCCCACAGGGGGGACGTGGCGTTGCAGATGCCGGCCAGGGTGGACGGGATCGTCAGCTCGGAGTAGGCGAACAAGGAGAACGGCAGGGCGTTCAGCAGGAACGCGGCGACCGCCATGTGCCCCCACAGGCGCGCCCCGCGCGGCAGCCGCTCCCGCTTGACCGCCATCGCCGCCACCAGTACCGCCGTACCGAACACCAGCCGTCCGAGCGTGACCTGGAAGGGCGCGTACCCGCCGGTCCCGACCTTGATCAACAGGAAGCTGAAGCCCCAGATCAGGGACAGGACGCCGAAGCGGAGCCGCCAGTCGAGGCGGGCGCGCGGCCTGGAGGGGGCGGGGGACTGGGACCTGGTTCGGGTCGATGCGGTGACCGTGCTCATGGGCTCTACGATGCTGGAGGCAACCTCTTAGCACAATCGAGATTTCTCACCTGGTACCTCTTAGAATCGCTTACATGTTGAACCTGGAGCGCCTGCGGACCCTCGACGCCCTGGCCCGGCACGGCTCGGTCAGCGCCGCCGCCGACGCGCTGCACGTCACCACGTCAGCGGTCTCGCAGCAGCTCGGCAAGCTGGAGCGGGAGGTCGGTCAGCAGCTGCTCGCCAAGAACGGCCGGGGCGTACGGCTCACGGACGCCGGCCGGCTGCTGTCGGAGCACGCGGCGCGCATCCTGTCGCAGGTCGAGCTGGCCCGGTCCGACCTGGAGGCGCACCGCGGCCAGGTCGTCGGCGAACTGAGGCTGTCGGCGTTCCCGACCGCCGCCCGGGGTCTGTTCCCCGCCGCGCTCGGCGCTCTGCGCGTCGAGCACCCGGGACTGCGCGTGCGCTCCAGCGAGCTGGAGCCGGAAGCGGGCATCGCCGGGGTCGTGCGCGGCGATCTCGACCTCGCGGTGGTCCTCGACTGGTACAACAAGCCGATGCCCGTGCCCGACGGCCTGGTCAAGGCGCCCCTGCTGGACGACCCGGCCGAGGTCGCCATGCCCGCGACGCACCGGCTCGCGGACCGGGACGAGGTGGACCTCACCGAGTTCGCCGAGGACGAGTGGATCACCTGGGGCGAGGGCGAGTTCTGCCACGAGTGGCTGATGTTCACCCTGCGGTCCAAGGGCGTCGAGCCGATCGTCGGCCACCGCGCGGGCGAGACCCACACCCAGCTCGGGCTCGTCGCGGCCGGGCTGGGCGTGTGCATCGCGCCGCTGCTGGGCCGGCACCCGGTGCCCGAGGGTGTGGTCCTGGTGCCGCTCAGGCAGCGCGTGCGCCGCCATGTGTACGTGGTCTGGCGGGCGGACGCCGACCGCCGCCCCTCCATCCGCGCGGCCGTCGAGGCACTGCGGACGGCGGCCCGGAAACTGGGCTGAGCGTCACGGTCCCGGCTACGCCCCGCCCAGCTTCCGGAAGTCCCACGACACCAGCTTGTCCGGGGTCAGCCGGGCCCAGGCGTGCCGGCCGTCGTGCGGCATCTCGTCCAGGCCGAAGTTCTTGCGGGCGAACAGCGTCTCGGCCGTGTCCAGTTCGGCGCACAGTTCACCCCGGCGCGGCACCTCGCCGACGAACTCCACCCGGCCGGACAGCTCGACGCCGCGCAACTGGTCGTACTCCTCGCCGGAGTCCACCACGACAGCCACCCGGGGGTCGCGGCGCAACTGCGCCCAGCGCCGGCTGCGCACCACCGAGTACAGCCACAGCGACGTGCCGTCCCAGGCGAACCACAGCGCGCTGACGTGCGGCGCGCCGTCGGCCGATACGGTCGCCACCCGGCAGGTGCGCTGGGCGGTGAGGAACTCGTCCAGCTCACCGGGCGTCATCATGATCTTCCGGCCCCGGCGCTGCTGTGCGACGGTCATGCGGCCCCCTCTTCTCCCACGTCGTGTCAGAAAGTCATACCGATGTTCTGACCTCACGTCAGAAAAGAGACGCCGTCAATCCTCAAGGGAACACGGCCCTACCGTGAGACCGGTGTGCAGGTGATCGACGCGGTCGCCGACGGCCGGGGTGCGAACCGCGACGCACGCCCGTTCCAGGCCGCCGAACCGGCGGCACGGAGGTCCGCGTGCCCCCCGATCCGGGCAGCTCGCCGCCGTCCGCCACCATGGCGACCAGTGCGAGGCTCCTTCGGGAGGGCACGCGGAGGGCGTCGAGCCCGCTCAGGCCAGTGTGATCTCGTCGCCGGAGACGGTGATCTTCGCCGCGGGCAGCGGCTGCGTCGCGGGCCCCTTCTTCACGCTGCCGTCCGTCACGGAGAACTCGCTGTGGTGGCACGGGCAGACGATCACGCCGTTCGCCACGCTGCCCACCGCGCAGCCCTGATGGGTGCACTTGGACGAGAACGCCTTGTAGGTGCCGGCCGACGGCTGGGTGACCACGACGCCCTGGTCCTTGAAGATCTTGCCGCCGCCCTCCGGGATGTCGGCGGTGCTGGCCAGCGCGGTGCGACCGGCGGTGTCGGCGCCCTCCTGCGCGGAACCGCCCGACCCCGAGCCGGTGTCGGCGGTGGCGGACGAGCCGTCGTCCGAACCGCAGGCGGTCAGCGCGGCGGCGAGCCCCGCCGCTCCGGCCGCCGCCATGACGGTACGGCGGGCCGGTCCCACAGCGGGGTGCTGGGATGGGCTGGTCATCTGGGGGTTCCCTTCCGCGGAGCTTCTCCTGGTCCGTCATGGGGTACGGCCGGCGGACGGCGACCGTTCAGACGGGTACCCGGATCCTTGCAGCCCGGTGATGAAGGGACCGTGAGGCACGGCTGTGGGTCGCCCGTTCCAGGGCCCTCGGGAGGCACCCCGAGGGCCGGGAGCGGGAGAGTCGGGTCAGGACGGGGGCCGCAGAACCGCGTCGATGACGTAGATGGTGGCGTTGGCGGCCTTGATGTTGCCGCAGACGATGTTCGCCTTGCCGTTGACCTTGAAGTGGGTGCCCGAGCCCGACGTCGTCAGCTTGCCGCCCTCCACCGTCGTGAAGGAGCCCTTGGAGAGTTGCTCCGGGGTGATCCGGTGGCCGACCACGTGGTAGCCCAGCACCTTCTTCAGCTGCCCCTCGTTCTTCAGCAGCGCGGCGAGCTGCGAGACGGACACCTTCTTGAAGGCCTGGTTGTCGGGGGCGAAGACGGTGATGTCGGGCTTGCCGTCGAGAGCGCTGTTCAGCCTCGCCCGGACCGTCGCCGCCACCAGCTGACTGAGCTCCGGGTAGGCGGCCGCCGCCTCCACGACCTTGTCCCTGGCCGTACCGGCCTTCTGGGAGAGCGACGAGCAGCCGGGACCGAACGTTCCCGACGGGCTGGGGGACGCCTCCTGGGCGTGGCTCTGCGACGCCAGACCTCCGAGCGCGAGCGGAACGGCGACCAGAGCCGCCCCGGTGGCCCTCGCTGTACGCATGCGGGTGAACCTCATCGCGACTTCCTCCCGTGGAGGTGCGAGCACCGTGACGGTGCGGACCGCGGAACTCCTCGGTTCCGCCGGGCGGGGTGGGACGCGTGCCGCGCCGGGCCATGGGCCGTTCCACCCGGCCACTCAGCGAGCGTAACCAGCAGGCGCTGATGACCGCATCTCGAAGGACGGGCCCGTGACCGCCCCCCGCTCGCGGGAACACGCCGGATACACGCCGGTCGCGGCCGTGCACCGTGCCGTACGAACTGCGGTCTTCCGCCGGGCCGTCGGGGACTTCCCCCACTCGACCGACCGCGTGCCCGTCTGCGGGCACAACGGGTGACGCGCGCGGCGTGGACCGCCGTACCCGCCCCCGCAAGCCGTTGACTGAGAGGTGTGATCAGGCTTGGTACGGCGCTCGCAGGCATCGGCGGAGCCCTCGGCGGAGGCTTCCTCGGGGCGACGGCCCACTACGTGGTCAGGACCCTGGGACAGCGCCACAGAGACGAGCAGTCGGGGTTGCAGGCCCAGCGGCAGGCCGTCCACAGGCAGTTCAGGCAGGTGTGCGCGGCGAGGGACTGGGTGGCCGCGCTGCCGGAGACGACCGGCCCGGCGGACTCACCCGGGCACCGCCACCGGATCAGGGCGGAAGCGGCCCGGCACGGCGAGGAGTGCCACGCCGTGTGGGACACCGCCCAGGTGGACATCGACAGTGGCGAGGTGCGCGCGGCGATGGCCGCCCTCGACCGGGAAGCCGCGACCGTCCTGGGCCGGGTGGCGAAGGGCGACTCCTCCCCGGATCTGAGCGGGCTTCAGCAGCGTCTCGACGAACTGGCGGCAGCAGCGAAGCACCGGCTGACCACCCGTCTCAGCGAGCGGTCCTACCAACTCACACGCCTGCGCAGGGGCGGCGAGGCCGGCGGCGACCACGAGCCCCGGCGATCCGGAAGGGTAAGCTGAAGCGGAAGGGCGCCGTCCGCACTGTCCGCCGGCGCTCGTCACAGCCGGCGCCGGGGAGCCCTCGGTCCCGGCTGCGCCCAGGGCAGTTCTCCCCTTCCCGCGTCGTCCACCGGGCGGCGACCGAGGTGGTGAGGAGCATGGCCGTACCGGGCGGGACCGGACGGGCGCCGGACCCACCACACGCCGATCCCCGAGGGGACCCGTTCCTGCGGACGCAGTTCGCCGTACCGGCGCGTCCCGTGACGTACCTTCGGCGGGACCGGCTGGTCGTCCACCTCGACGAGGCCCTCCTGACCCCGCTGACGGTGGTCCACGGAGCCGCCGGAGCGGGCAAGACCCTGCTGGCCGCCGACTGGGCCTCGACCCGGCACGAGCCCGTCGCCTGGCTCACCGCCCAGGTGGCGGACAGGGGAGGCGGCACCTTCTGGGCGTACGTGCTGGAGGCCCTGCGCCTCGCCGGCGTGCCGACGTCCGCCGGCATCGGCCTCCCCGCCTCAGCGGGCCGCGCGGACGACAGGCTGCTCACGCGGCTCGCCGCCGAACTGGGCACCAGGAACACCCCGGTGATCCTCGTCATCGACGAATACGACCGGGTGACCGACCCGGAGATCGCGGACCAGCTGGAATTCGTCCTCCACCAGGCGGGCCACGGCATGCGCCTGGTCCTCGTCACGCGCACCGAGCCCCTCCTGCCTCTGCACCGCTACCGGGTGGCCGGCACCATCACGGAGATCAGGAACGCCGAGCTGGCCCTGACCCCCGACGAGGCCGCCGCCCTGCTGGCGCTGCACGGCCTGCGTCTGCCGGCCGACGACGTGGGCGCCCTGGTGGAGCGCACCCGTGGCTGGGCAGCCGGGCTGCGGCTGTGCGCCCTGGCCGCGCGGGGGGAGACGGATCCGCGGACGTTCCTCAAGGAGTTCGAGGCCGACCGCACCACGATCGCCGACTTCCTCCTCGCCGAGGTGCTCAAACGGCAGCCGGCCGGGACGCAGGACCTGCTGCTGCGGGTCAGCGTCCTCGAACGCTTCTGCCCCGACCTCGCCAACGCCCTCACCGGACGCACCGACGCCGAACGCGTCCTGACCGCCCTGCACGGCCAGAACGCCTTCGTCGAGTACCTCGGGCACGCCTGGTTCCGTCTCCACCCGCTGTTCGGCGAGATCCTCCGCGCCCACCTGCGGGTGCGCTCCCCGGGGCTGGAAGCCGAGCTGCACCGCCGCGCGGCACGCTGGCTGCGGCGCTCGGGCTCCCTCGGCGAAGCGCTCGGCCACGCGGCCGCCGCGGACGACTGGGAGACCGCCGCCGGCGCGCTCGTCGGCGACCTCGCCCTGGGGGAGCTCTTCACCGGCCTGCACTCCGGCGATCTGGCCCAGCTGTTCTCCCGTATGGGGCCCGAGCCCACCGGTCCGGCCCCGGACCTCGTCCGCGCGGCCTGCGCGCTGTCCCGCTGCGAGGTCGCGCGGGGCTCCTCCCGCCTGCGACGGGCGGTACAGATCCTGGCGGCGCAGGACGGAACCGCGGAGGGTGATCCGGCCGACCTGGCAGCGACCCGGCTGAGCTGCGCCTTGCTGGAGACTCTGGTGGCGCGCCTGACGGGGGCGCCGGGACGGGCGGAGCGGGCGGCACGGTTCGCCGAGCAGGTGCGGCGCGAAGTGCCGGGCACGCTCCTCGAGGCGCACCCCGAGCTGATGGCGCTCCTGCTCACCCACCTCGGCTCGGCACGACTGTGGGCAGGCCGTGTCCGGGCCGCCCGAGCCGCCCTGACCACGGTGGTCGACTCCGGCGGGACGGGAGCGACGGCACAGGCGCGCCGGGAGTGCCTGGGCCACCTGGCCCTGATCGACTATCTGCGGGGCTGGCCGGGCAGAGCCGAGCGCACGGCGTCGGCCACGGTCACCCCGGCGCACCCGGGCGGCCCGCCCCCCGCCCCCGGGCCGGGGCTGGCATCGCTGGTCCTGGCCGCGGTGGCCGTCGAACGCGACGAGCTGGACCGGGCCGAGGCGCTCCTGGACGCGGCGGTGGACGCGCGGCATCCGCCGCCGGACCCGGTGACGCAAGCGGGGCGGGCCATCGTCGCCGGACGGATCCTGCTGGCCCGCGGCGACACGCAGGCCGCGCTCGAAGCGGCGGACCGGGCCGTCGTGGCCGACGTGGCGTCCCCGTGGGCCGAAGCGCACACGGCGTCCGTGGCCGCCGCCGCCCACCTCGCCGAGAACCGGCCGGAGACGGCCCTCAAGCTGCTGCGCGACGTGCCCGGTGACGAGCCGGTGTGCCTCGTGGGGGCCGCGCAGGCGGAACTGGCCGCGGGCAGACCCGAGGCCGCGGCCGAACTGCTCGACAGACTGCGGCCACAGGCCGACATCGGCCCCGCCGTCACCGTACGGGCCGCACTGGTCGGAGCCCGCCTGGCAGGCGAGCAGGGAGACCACGCCGCCCAGCGGAGTCTCCTCTCGCGGGCGCTGCGCGAAGCCCGCCGCGAGCGGCTGCGGCGCCCCTTCGTGGACGCCGGGCCGTGGCTGCGTACGCTGCCGCCGGATGCGCCGGCCGAGGGCCGGCCTCCCGCGCCCCCGCGACGCGCCGCCCCGGCGTGCGGTGGGCAGCGAGCGGCGCCGCCGGTGGTCGAGGAGCTGAGCGGACGGGAGCGCGACGTCGTCCGCCGGCTGGCGCAGATGATGTCCACCGAGGAGATCGCCGCCGACCTGTACGTGTCGGTGAACACGGTCAAGACCCACCTCAAGAGTGCCTACCGGAAGCTGGCCGTCAGCCGGCGTCACGACGCGGTGCGCCGCGCGCGGGAACTCGGACTCCTGTGACGGCACGCCCGTGAGCGGGCGCGCCGGACCGGTGCGGTCGTACCGCCCCGGCGGCAGGCGGTATCACCTCCCACGGGCGAAGCGGTGCGACGCACGGAGCCGGAGGATCGCACGGACGGGGTCGGGCAGCCCCCTCGGGGAGACGTGGGGAGAGCAGCTCATGCGCTACGAGATTCGCGTCGACGGACGGATGACCGAGACGCTGGTCAAGGCGTTCCCCGAGCTGGACCACGTGCTGATGGCCGGTCAGACCATCCTTTTCGGAGCGGTCGTCGACGAGGCACAGCTGTACGGGCTGCTGGCCCGCTGCCAGTCACTGGGGCTGAGGGTGCTGGAGATGCGCCAGACGCCGTCCTGATCCGGGCACCGCTCACTGGGGCGTGTCCCGCCCCTGGCGCCGGAGACCGGCGCGGACCGCGGCCCCCAGCACCCGTACGGCAAGCCCCACGATCAGCAGGGTGCAGGTCATCTGGCACATCACCAGCACCCGCCCGGTCTGCGAGCGCGCGACGATGTCGCCGAAGCCGACGGTGGTGAACGTGGTGAAGGTGAAGTACAGCGCGTCGGTTCTGCTCAGGGGCTCGTTGAAGGACCCGGGCACAGCGAGTTCGAGCAGGTAGTAGCCGCTCGCGAAGAGGACGAGGTACAGCGCCACGGTGGCGGCCACGGCCTCGGCGGCCTTCAGCCGCGGCCAGGGTGAGCGCTTGATGAGCCACAGCTCCCAGCCGAAGAACAGGCCGGTCGCCAGCAGCCCACCGGCGAGGGCCAGGGCGGTGAGGTCCTCTCCGTGCCAGTCCAGCGGCAGCAGGTAGTAGGCGGTGACGAGGCCGGCCGCGACAGCGGCAGTGCGGGCGGCCGAGACGGCCATGGCCCAGGGGCCCGGCCCGCGGGAGCGTGCGGTTCCCCCGGGCGGGGCCGGCTGCCTGCCGGGAGCCACTGGATCGGTCATCTGGTGCCTCTTCGTCCGCTCCGCCACGGGCCGGCCGGCGGCCCACCGCACCTACCCCATCGTCGCGGTCCGCCGCACGGATCACCCGCTGTGGGTGACCCCACGGCGCCCGGAAGGCGGCACTCTGTCCCGGTGAGGTGCCCCCGCACGGCCCCGTCGGCCGGCCGGAAGGGATCCGCCGATCGCGTGAGGAGGAGCCATGACCGACTCCCGCGGTCACGAGCCGTACACCGGATCGCACCGGCCGTCCGGCGGGGCACCTCCGGCCGGGCCGCCCGTCCGGGTCACCGGGTGGCCGGACCGGTGACGGGCCTCGTGCTCCCGCGTGAACCGCGTTCATCCGGCCGCGGTGATCGCCGGCGCTCACGCGTGCGTCGACGCCGGCCCGTGCCGGGACCGGGCCCGTGGTCCGTCCTGCGCGCCGCGCCCAGGCCGGGCGCGCCGTCGCCCGGGGAACCGCGCCGCGCGGACCGGCCGCTCGCGGTGCGAGCCGGGCGCGGACGCCGGGCCGCCGGCCGTCCGCCCCCGGAGGAGGAGCCTTCCACGGCCCGGGGTGCTGACGCCGCCGGCCACACTCCCCGCGAAGGAGGACCATGGATTCCGGCACCGCCTCCGGACCCTCCGGCCCGGACTCGTCCGCGCCGGCCGGTCATGTCCTGACCGCCGGTGAACACGCGGAGTACCTGCGGCTCCGGCGTGCCGCGCGCCTGCGTCACCGGCGCCTGCGGCACCTGGGCGCATCGGTCCTCCTGGTGCTGACGCTCGTGCTCGCCCCGCTGGCCGTCGTCGCGGTCTGGGTGCACGACACGGTCGCCGACACCGACCGGTACGTGCAGACCGTGGCGCCGCTCGCCTCGGAGCCGGCCGTCCAGAACGCCCTCGTCGACCGGCTGACCGACCGTGTGGTGAGCCAGGTCGACGTCCAGGCCGTGACGGACTCGCTCGCCAAGGTCCTGGCGGACAAGGGAGCGCCGCCCCGGGTGGTCGACGCGGCCGGGGAACTGACCGGCCCGCTGCGCTCCGCCCTGCGGACGCTCGTGCACCGGACCGTCCACCGGGTCGTGACCAGCGACGTCTTCGCGCAGGCATGGGTGGCGGGCAACCGGCGGGCACAGTCGGCGGTCGTGGGCATGCTCACCGGGGAAGGGCAGGGAGCACTCCGGGCGAACGGCGACACCGTCCAGCTCGACATCGGCGTGGTGATCGACCAGGTGCAGAAGCGCCTCGTGGACGCCGGGTTCAAGCACGCCTCCGCGATCCCGCGGATCGACCGTTCGATCACCCTGTTCCGCACTGAGAAGCTGCACAAGGCCCAGAACGCGATGCGGCTGCTCGACATCCTCGGCGTCTGGGTCCCCGTACTGGCCCTGGCCGCTGCCGTCGCGGCCGTGTGGACGGCCCCGGGACACCGGGTGATGCTGCTGGTCACCGCCCTCGGCGTCGGCGCCATGATGGCCGTGCTGCTCGTGGCACTCGCCGTCGTACGGCGGGTCTATCTCGACTCCGTCCCGCCGGCCACCTTGCCCCCCGACGCGGCGGCGGCGATCTTCGACACCTTCGTCCGATTCCTGCGCGACAGTGTCCGCACACTGCTCGTCGTCTCGTTGATCACCGCACTGGCGGCCTGGCTCCACGGACCGAGCCGCGCCGCGCGCGCCGCCCGGTCCGCGGCGCGGAAGGGGACCACGGCAGCGGGGCGGGAGCTGAGCGGCGCCGGGGTGCGCACCGGCCACTTCGGACAGTGGCTGGCCGCTCACCGGTCGTGGACCACCGGGGTGACCATCGGGGCCGGTGTCCTGGCCCTCGTGCTGTGGAACCACCCCACGGTGGGCGCGGTGGCGCTCGTCCTGCTCCTGGTCGTGGTCGTGCTCGCCGTCACGGCGGTGCTGTCCGCGGCGACGGGACCGACGGCCGACCGCGCCGAGCGGCCGGTCCCGTGACGGACGTTCACCCGTACCGGGTGAGGCGGTCGCGGCCCGCCCCGCGCACGCTGGCCGTACGGGACGGCCGCCGTACACGGACCCGGGACGCAGGCGGAGAGCATCCGCCGCACCGCCCGGGCGGACCCCCTGAGCGGGGGCGACGGGCTCGCGGGACCGCCCGCGACGCGCACGCGCCGGACCGTCTTCGCCACAGCGCGCCGAACACGGCGCACAGCACAGAAACGAGGTCGCACGATGCCCGCCGCACACACCGCGTCCACACCCACCGCCAGACAACAATGGGCCACCGGCCTCACGGCCTTCGCCGCCGTCATGCTCCTGCTCTCCGGGATGCTGGACGTCTTCCGCGGCATCATGGCGATCGCGCACGACGACGTGTTCCTCGCGACGCGCAGCTACGTCTTCCGGTTCGACCTCACGGGCTGGGGCTGGATCCACCTGATCCTCGGCGCCGTCGCGCTGCTGGTCGGCTTCGGTCTCCTCGGGGGCGCCCTGTGGGCCCGCGTCGGCGGAGTGGCCATCGCCTCGCTGGTCATCATCGCCAACTTCCTCTCCCTGCCGTACTACCCGGTCTGGTCGATCGTTCTGATGGCCTTCTCCGCATTCGTCATCTGGGCCCTGTGCGTGGGGCGGCAAGGCGCGTCCGGCACGTCCGACTGAGGGCCGGGCACGCGGGACGTGGGCGAGGACCGCGGTGAGGGCGATGATCATAAGGACGGTGTCGATGCCGGAGGCGGCGACCACGCGCCTCTCCGTGGCGGAGGCGCGTCGGCGACTCGCCCTCGACCCCTTCCTGCTGCTCGACGTCGAGCAGCCCACGGAGGAGGGGCCGGCGGACGAGTCACTGGCCCACCGGCTCGGCCTGGACGCGGAGGAGCTGGCGTGGTTCGGCCGGAAAGGGGAGTCCGCGCGGGCCGAGTTCCTGGGCGACCTCGCCGGTTTCGTCGTTCCGGTGGTCCAGGGCGGCCGGGTCGCCCACCTCCACGTCCTGGCCGGTGAGCGTCATCTGGTCGTCTCCCACCGGGGCCGGGCCCGTTTCGCGGAGGAGCTGACCACGCACCTGCGTCGGGAGCAGCCGCACGACGCCGTGGCCACGCTGTTCCTGGTGCTCCAGGAGGCGCTGGCGACGTTCCGCCGTGCCGCGGTCGCCGCCCTGCTCCAAGTGGAGGAACTGGAGGACGACATGTTCGCGCAGCGGCGCCCCGAGCAGCTCTACCGCCTGTCCCACCTGCGCCGCCGAGCCGCCCTGCTGCACCACTCGCTGCTGCCGTACCTCCAGGTGGTCGAGGAGATGATCACCCGCAGGATGATGAGCCGCGACTTCCCGGTGGAGCGCCAGCGGCTCGCCCAGGAGTTCCAGCGCGCGGCCCGACTGGTCCTCGCGGACATCGAGTCCCTGCAGGAGGCCACCCGCCGGGCCTTCGCCAGTTACGGGTCCCTGGTCGCGGGCGAGCAGAACGGTGTGATCAACCGGTTGGCCATCGTGTCGGTGATCTTCCTGCCACTGTCGTTCCTGACGGGTTTCTTCGGCATGAACTTCGCGTTCATGACCGACGAATTGGAGAGCAGGGTGGTCTTCTGGCTGCTGGCCATAGGGCTCCAGGCGGCCGTCCTGCTGGTCTCCCTCTTCGTGCTGCACCGCACCCGCGCCTGGCGGAGACTGCGGGACGAGGCCTGAGGCCCCCTCGTCCGGGGACTCGGGCACTCCTCGCCCACGATCACTCTCGGTTACTATGCTCTCTTCATGCCGGAGGCTGAAGAGATGGATGGCCCGGGAAGTGCTGAAGAAGGTCACCGCGACCCGCTACATCACGCCGCTGCGTGAGGGGGGTTCGCTGCCGGGGCTCGTCGAGGCCGACGACTTCGGCACGTACGTCATGAAGTTCACCGGTGCCGGACAGGGCCGCAAGACACTCGTCGCCGAGGTGGTGTGCGGCGAACTCGCCCGGCGCCTCGGCTTCCGCGTGCCCCGCCTGGTCACCGTCCACCTGGACCCGGTCCTCGGGCTCGGCGAGCCCGAGCAGCAGGTGCAGGACCTGCTCCGGGGCAGTGGCGGCACCAACCTCGGCATGGACTTTTTGTCCGGCGCCCTCGGCTACGACCCGCTCGCCTTCCCGGTGAGCCCCGAGGAGGCTGGCCGGATCGTCTGGTTCGACGCGCTGATCAACAACGTCGACCGCTCCTGGCGCAACCCCAACCTGCTCGTGCGCCAGGGCGAACTGTGGCTCATCGACCACGGCGCCACCATGATCTGGCACCACAACTGGCCCGGCGCCGAGGCCTCGGCGGCCCGTCCCTACGACGCCTCGGACCACGCCCTCGCCGGTTTCGCCCCGGACGTCACGGCCGCCGCGGCCGAGCTGGCCCCCCGGGTCACCGAGGACCTGCTGGCCGAGGTCACCGCCGAGATCCCCGACGTCTGGCTCGACGGCGAACCCGGCTTCGGCACACCGGACGACCTGCGCCGGGCCTACGCACGGCCGCTGCTCGCGCGGGCGGCCGTCATCGCCGGGCGGATCACCGGCATCGGCACCACCAGCGGCTCCGTGACAGGGGAGGGCAAGTGAGCGAGCGCCACATCCACATGGCCGGCCATGTGACCGAGCGGCACATCACCCGGGCGGGCCAGGGCGGCGACCGGGACGTGTTCGAGTACGCGCTGCTGCGGGTCGTGCCCAGAGTGGAGCGCGGGGAGTGCATCAACGCGGGCGTGGTCGTGTACTGCCGCGCCCGGGGCTACGTCGGTGCCGGCACCCATCTGGACGACGCCCGGCTGCTCGCGCTGGACCCGGCCGCCGACGTCGCCGGGGTGCGGGCCGCGCTGCGCGCAATCGAGCGCCACTGCGCGGGCGGCGACCAGGCCGGGCAGGCGGCGGACGACGACGCGGGGCGCCGCTACCGCTGGGTGATCGCGCCCCGTTCCACCGTGGTCCAGCCCGGCCCCGTGCACACCGGCCTGACGGCCGACCCGGCGGCCGAGACGGAGCGGTTGCTGGACCTCCTGGTGAGGTAATGGATCACACCGGGCCGACGTGCCGTTGACACCGGGTGCCAGGGCTTCTAGCGTCACGGGTGCTGAAGGTACTAAGCGGTCGCTCACCGCACCAGGGGGTCCTCTCCGAGGACCCGACAGGTTCTCTCAAGGGCGAGGAGACACAGCAATGTCCACCACTGAACAGCGGGTCGCGGTCGTCACCGGCGCGGCGCGCGGCATCGGCGCCGCAACCGCCGTGCGACTGGCGGCCGAGGGCCGCGCGGTCGCCGTGATCGACCTGGACGAGGCCGCCTGCAAGGACACCGTCGAGAAGATCACCGCGGCCGGCGGCAAGGCCATCGCGGTCGGCGCGGACGTCTCCGACGAGGCGCAGGTCGAGGCGGCCGTCGCCCGGATCGCGGAGGAGCTGGGCGCCCCGACGATCCTGGTCAACAACGCGGGCGTGCTGCGCGACAACCTGCTGTTCAAGATGAGCGCCTCCGACTGGGACACGGTCCTGAACGTGCACCTGCGCGGCTCGTTCCTCATGACCAAGGCCGTCCAGAAGCACATGGTCGACGCCGGCTGGGGCCGCGTCGTCAACCTCTCCTCCTCCTCGGCGCTCGGCAACCGCGGCCAGGCCAACTACTCGGCCGCCAAGGCGGGTCTGCAGGGCTTCACCAAGACCCTCGCCATCGAGCTGGGCAAGTTCGGCATCACCGCCAACGCCGTCGCCCCCGGCTTCATCGCCACCGAGATGACCAAGGCCACCGCCGACCGGGTCGGCATGGGCTTCGACGACTTCAAGAAGGCCGCCGCCACCCAGATCCCGGTGCAGCGCGTCGGTGAGCCCGAGGACATCGCCAACGCCATCGCGTTCTTCACCGGCGAGGCGGCCGGCTTCGTCTCGGGCCAGGTGCTGTACGTCGCCGGCGGACCGCTCAACTAAGGATCCAGGGGTAACACGGACATGACTGAACTCCCGGAGCCGTCCGGCAGGGTCGCGATCGTCACCGGTGCCAGCCGAGGCATCGGCTACGGCGTCGCCGAGGCGCTGATCGCGCGCGGCGACCGCGTGTGCATCACCGGCCGGGGCGAGGACGCCCTGAAGGAGGCCGTCGAGAGGCTCGGCGCCGAGCGGGTCATCGGCGTCGCCGGCAAGGCCCACGACCTCGACCACCAGACCGAGGTCGTCGAACGCACCATGGAGGCCTTCGGCCGCGTCGACTTCCTCGTCAACAACGCGGGCACCAACCCCGTCTTCGGCCCGATCGCGGACCTCGACCTGAACGTCGCCCGCAAGGTCTTCGAGACCAACGTGATCTCCGCGCTCGGCTTCGCCCAGAAGACCTGGCACGCCTGGCAGAAGGACAACGGCGGCGCGATCGTCAACATCGCCTCCATCGCGGGCCTCGCGCCCTCGCCCTTCATCGGCGCCTACGGCGTCAGCAAGGCGGCGATGATCAACCTGACACAGCAGCTCGCGCACGAGTTCGCGCCCAGGGTGCGGGTCAACGCGATCGCCCCGGCCGTCGTCAAGACCAAGTTCGCCCAGGCCCTGTACGAGAACCGCGAGGAGGAGGCGGCCGCGGCCTACCCGCTCGGCCGGCTCGGTGTGCCCTCCGACATCGGCGGGGCCGCCGCGTTCCTCACCTCCGAGCAGTCCGACTGGATCACCGGTCAGACCCTCGTCGTGGACGGCGGCATCTTCCTCAACGCCGGCGTGGGCTGAGCCGCGCATCTCTTCCGGGCGTCGATTTTCGGACGGATCGGCGCCCGGAAGGCCGTACGGCGTCCGCACAGCGGAATGACAACGTCGTCACCGCTCAGTCGATCAACGCGGTCTGAATTCGGGCAGGTTCAGGGCCCCGAACGCTGCGGTATGGTCTGCCGACCCTTGGTACGGCAGATCGAGGAGCGTGCGCGTGTTCAACCGGAACCGATTCCTGCGGAGAGTCGCGGCGATCGCGTCCCTATCGCTGGTGGCCGGATGCAATCTGCTGTCCGACGGCGACCCCGACAGCCAGGGTCCGATCGTCGTGGGTACCACCAGCGCCCCCAGCACCCTGGACCCGGCCGGTGCCTGGGACGGTTCCTGGGAGCTGTACCGGAACATCTTCCAGACGCTCCTCGCCTACCCGAGCGGTGCCACCACCCCTCAGCCCGACGCCGCCGAGAGCTGCTCCTTCACCGACTCCACGAGCCGCACCTACCGCTGCACGCTGCGCCCCGGCCTGAAGTTCGCCGACGGCGACCCGCTGACCGCCGAGGCCGTCCGGCACTCCATCGACCGCATCCGCACCATCGACGCCCCCGGCGGCCCGGCCGGACTGCTCGGAAGCCTGGACCGCGTCCGGACCGACGGCGACCGCGAGATCGTCTTCCACCTCAACCAGCCCGACGCGACCTTCCCGTTCGTGCTGGCCACCCCCGCCATGTCGATCGTCGACCCGGACGACTACCCCGCCAACTCCCTGCGCAAGGACGCCACGGTCCACGGCTCCGGCCCGTACCGGCTCCAGTCCTACGAGGAGGGCGGCAAGGCCGTCCTGGTGCGCAACGACAAGTACCAGGGCTTCGCCAAACGGCAGAACGACGCGGTGACCATCCGCTACTTCAAGGACTCCGCCGGCATGGTCGAGGCGCTGCGGGACAAGCGGATCGACGTCACCTACCGCGGCCTCGCCGCCGACGACATCCTCGCCCTCCAGGAGCACGACAGCGAGGACCTGCAACTGGTCGACGGAGCCGGCACCGACATCAGCTACCTGGTGTTCAACCCCAAGGATCCCTGGGCCAGGCAGCCCGCCGTGCGCAAGGCCATCGCCCAGATCGTGGACCGGGGCGCCATCGCGCACAAGGTCTACAAGGACACGGTCGATCCGCTGTACTCGATGGTCCCCAAGGGGCTGACCGGCCACGCCACCCCGTTCTTCGACGACTACGGCGAACCGAGCGTCGCCAAGGCCCGCACGATCCTCCGTGACGCCGCCATCACCCGGCCCGTCCCGCTCACCCTCTGGTACACCACCGACCGCTACGGCTCCGAGACGGCCCTGATGTTCCGGGAGCTGAAGCGGCAGCTGGACGGCTCCGGCCTGTTCAGCGTCACCCTGAGAAGCCGCCCCTGGAAGAGCTATGTGGTCGGCTACCAGAACGGCGAGTACCCGGTGTTCGGACGCGGCTGGTTCCCCGACTTCCCGGACGCCGACAACTTCATCGCCCCGTTCGTCGGCGAGCACAACGCGCTCGGTACGCCCTACCCGGCCAAGGAGATCACCGGCCGGCTGCTGCCCCACGCGCGCGCGGAGAGCGACCGCGCCCAGACCGTCAAGGACGTGGAGGCGGCCCAGCGGATCATGGTGAACGACGCCCGGCTGATCCCGCTGTGGCAGGGCCGGCAGTTCCTCGCGGCCAGCGTGGACATCTCCGGCGGCGAGCAGGCCCTGGACCCCTCGACGATCATGATGATGTGGACACTGCACCGCAAGACGAGCTGGTGAGCCCGGCTGCCGGGTCCCGGGCGCACGTCCTCGCGGCGCCGGTTGTCAGTGGTCGCCTGTAGGTTCGGAGACCTGAAGTGACCGCACGCCGTAGTTGATCGACATCGTGAGGACGTTGACGTGACCGACATCGCCATGCTGCCCGAGTCCTGGCGCGGGGTTCTGGGCGACGAGCTGCAGCAGCCCTACTTCAAGGAGCTGACCGAGTTCGTCGAGGAGGAGCGGGCGAGGGGTCCGGTGTACCCGCCGCGCGAGGAGGTCTTCGCCGCGCTGGACGCCACGCCGTACGAGCGGGTGAAGGTCCTGATCCTGGGCCAGGACCCGTACCACGGCGAGGGCCAGGGCCACGGCCTGTGCTTCTCGGTCCGGCCCGGCGTGAAGACCCCGCCCTCCCTGCGGAACATCTACAAGGAGATGCAGGAGGAGCTGGGCCTGCCCGTCCCGGACAACGGCTATCTGATGCCCTGGGCCCGGCAGGGCGTGCTGCTGCTCAACGCGGTCCTCACGGTCCGGGCCGGCGAGGCCAACTCGCACAAGGGCAAGGGCTGGGAGAAGTTCACGGACGCGGTGATCCGCGCGGTGGCCTCCCGTCCCGACCCGGCCGTCTTCGTCCTGTGGGGCAACTACGCGCAGAAGAAGCTCCCGCTGATCGACGAGACCCGGCACGTGGTGGTCAAGGGCGCGCACCCCTCGCCGCTGTCCGCGAAGAAGTTCTTCGGCTCCCGCCCGTTCACGCAGATCAACGAGGCGATCGCCGCGCAGGGCCACGAGCCGGTCGACTGGCGCATCCCGAACCTGGGCTGACGGCGGCCGGGACCGGGGGGAACGGGAACGGCCCCGGGCCCACGACCGGCCACCGCGGGCCGCAGCCGCCCAGCGGCCGTCGGCACGACGGCGCCGCCTGTCCGGGAATCCGGTGCGCGCCGGTTAGCGTCAGCAGCGGACCATTGCCGACGGCCCGGAGGGACCCCGTGGCGGAGCGACAGGAACAGGCGGCGCCGGACGCCGTGCTGACGCGGATCGGGCAGGTCGTGATGCTGCACCACGGAGGCGACCGCGAAGAGGCCCGCAGCCGCTTCCTGCACCTGTGGGCGGAGGTCGGCGAGGACGGCGACCCCCTGCACCGCTGCACCCTGGCCCACTACCTGGCCGACACCCAGGACGACCCGGCGGACGAACTCGCCTGGGACCTGCGGGCGCTGTCGGCCGCGGAGGAGATCGCCGGCGGGCACGTGGACGCCGACCCGGCGAGCGTGCGCGGCTTCTTCCCCTCCCTGCACCTCAACCTGGCCGCCGACTACGCCAAGCTGGGCCGCGCCGAGGCCGCCCGCAGCCATCTGCGCCGGGCCCGCAGCGCCGCGCACTGCCTCACCGACGACGGCTACGGCGCGGGCGTCCGGACCGAGATCAGCCGTCTGGCACTGCGGCTGGGGGAGGACGGCACCCCGGGCGACGAGGGCTGGGGCGCCGGTCAGCGGCCGTAGACCTGTGCGCAGATCCGCGCCTGCGGGCTGTCCCGCTGCCAGCCGCCGTACGTCCTGCCCAGGGCGCAGACATCCGGAGGACCGGTCACCGCCGGGGGCGGGAGGGCCACGGGAGTGTGCGGCCGGCGGGAGGGGGCCGGGAGCGGGGGCCCGGGCGGGGCCGGCGGGCGACGGGTGACCTCGGGAGCGGCCGGGGCCCGGTGCCGGGCGGGCGGCCCGGAGCGCTCCGGACGCCGGGACGGGCCGGTCCTCTCCAGCGCCTCGCGGACCGGTGCCTGCACCACCCGGGGCTCCGCGCTGCCGTCCGGCCGGGGCACCGCGGGCTGCGAGGGCGCGCTGTCCGGCGGCGGCGCCGTGGGCCCCGCGTGCCGCACCGTCACACAGCCGGAGAGGGCCGAGACGGCCACGGTGACCAGAAGCGCTGCGGTGGTCGTCGTTCGATGCACCCGCGCAACTCTGCTGCGTCGGTGGCCGTGTTGGCACCGGGGACGCCGGATCCGATGCCCCGTACGGGTGACCGGATGCCCCCGCCGGGGGACGCGCCGTACCGGAGCTGACGTCCAGCCGCCGCCGCGGCATCGCCGAACGACGGCCCCCGTATGCTTCCGGCAGGAAACACGCAGGCAAGCCGTAGGGGAGAGCACGTGAAGGTCGGCTGCATCGGACTCGGGGACATCGCGCAGAAGGCGTATCTGCCGGTGCTCGGCACGCAGCCGGGGGTCGACCTGCACCTGCAGACCCGCACGCCCGCCACCCTGGACCGGGTCGGCGACAGCCTTCACCTGCCCCGGGAGCAGCGGCACACCACCCTGGACTCGCTGCTCGCCGCCGGTCTCGACGCGGCCTTCGTGCACGCCCCCACCGCCGTCCACCCCGAGATCGTCACCCGGCTGCTGGAGGCCGGTGTGCCGACGTACGTGGACAAGCCCCTCGCCTACGAACTCGCCGACTCCGAACGGCTGGTGGATCTCGCCGAGCGGCGGGGCGTCTCGCTGTCCGTCGGCTTCAACCGCCGGTACGCCCCCGGGTACGCCCAGTGCCTGGACCACCCGCGCGAGCTGATCCTCATGCAGAAGAACCGGGTCGGGCTGCCCGAGGAACCGCGCTCGATGATCCTTGACGACTTCATCCACGTCGTCGACACCCTGCGCTTCCTGGTGCCGGGCCCGGTCGACGACGTCACCGTGCGCGCCCGCGCCGAGGGCGGGCTGCTGCACCACGTCGTGCTCCAGCTCGGCGGCGACGGCTTCACCGCGCTCGGCGTGATGAACCGGCTCAGCGGTTCCACCGAGGAGATATTGGAGGTGTCCGGACAGGACACCAAGCGCCAGGTGGTCAACCTCGCCGAGGTGATCGACCACAAGGGGCAGCCGACCGTGCGCCGGCGCGGCGACTGGGTTCGGGTGGCCCGCCAGCGCGGCATCGAGCAGGCGGCCCTCGCGTTCCTCGACGCCGTGCGGGCCGGGAAGCGGCTCAGCGCGAGGGACGCGCTGGCGACCCATGAACTGTGCGAGCGGGTGGTCCGAGCGGTTCAGGACCGCTGCGGCGCAGCCTGAGCGCCCGCGCTCCCTCGCTCACGCACAGCGAGGCCAGCACCAGCAGCGCCGCGTCCACCGGCCAGTCGCCGTAGCGGACGTACGGTGTGACGCCGTGCGCGAGCGGGACCTCGTACACGCGGGCGGTGCTCGCGCCGGTGCCGATCCAGGGGCCGAGGCGCTGCCCGTCCGGGCCGTACACCGCCGAGACGCCCGTGAGGGTGGCGTGCACCATCGGGCGGCCGGTCTCCGCGGCGCGCAGCGCGGCCAGCGAGGCGTGCTGCTCCGGCGCCCAGCTGTGCTGGAAGGACGAGGTGGACGACTGGCCGAGGAGGAAGTCCGCACCGTCCTCGGCGAGGTGCCGGCTCATGTCGGGGAACGCGGTCTCGAAGCAGATCAGCGGGCCGATCCGCAGCCCGTGCCCGACGTTCATCACGGTCTGTTCCGAGCCGCGGTGCCGGTCCTCGCCGGCGGCCCGGCCCACCGAGGTGGCCCAGCCGAGCAGGGAACGGGCCGGTATGTACTCGCCGAACGGGACCAGCCGCATCTTGTCGTACCGGTCGCCGGTCGGGCCGTCCGGGCCGACCAGCACCGAACTCTTGTAGATGCCGGGCCGGTCGGAGCGGCGGGCGTCCACGTTGACCAGTACGTCGGCACCGGTCCCGCGGGACAGCGCGGCGAGCCGCCGGGCCAGGTCGGGGCGGTCGTCCAGGTCGAAACCGACGCTGGACTCGCCCCACACCACCAGGTCGGCGCCCTGCCCGGCGAGCCGCCGGGTCAGCCGCTCCTCCTGGTCGAACCGCTTGTCACCGCTGTCCTGTCCGGCCACGATCCCCGGCTGGACGACGGCGATCCGCACCCGTCCGTCGACGTCCGGGCGCGGTGCCCAGGCCCACGCGGCCGTGGTCACGGCGGCGGTGGCGACCAGCGAGGCCACGGCCGGCACCCGCGACGCGCGGACGGCGACCAGCACGGCCACGGCCACGTTGACGGCCACCACCAGGAAACTGAGCAGCCAGACCCCGCCGACCGAGGCCAGCCGCAGCGCCGGACCCACCTGCCACTGGCTGGCGCCGAGCATGCCCCAGGGCCCGCCGAGCCCCTGCCAGGACCGGACCAGCTCCACCGCCAGCCAGGCCGAGGGCAGCACCACCAGCGCGGCGGCGCACCGGCCCGCCGACGGCGCCCCGCCCAGGAACCGGCGCACCAGCAGGCCCCAGGGTGCCCAGAGCAGGCCCAGCAGGGCGGCGATCAGGAAGATGAACACGTGCAGGCTCGGCAGCAGCCAGTGGTGGACGGCCGTCAGGAAGCCGACGCCGCCCCACCAGCCGTCGTACGCGGCCCGTCGCCCGGTCGGCGCGGAGCGGGCGAGCAGGATCCACGGAACCAGCGCGACGTACGCGAACCACCACAGCGAGGGGGCCGGGAACGACAGCACCGGCAGGGCACCGGCGAGGGCGGCGGCGGCCGAGCGGCGCCAGGGGGAGGTCAGCCAGCTGTTGATCGTCCTCATAGGGAGCCTCCCTACCCAGCGATGGGTCCAGTGTGCGCGGTGCGTGGGAGGCCGTGCGTCTTCCGGCCGGTCGGCGGCGGCCGTACGGCGTCCGCGGGCGTGCGGGCGCCGCGGAGCCGCACTCCGGTACGGCCGCCCCCACAGGCTCGCGCCGTCACGGGGCGCCCGGACCGCGGCGCCACCTCTCGTGCACGACGACCTCGCTCAGGCGCCAGCCCTCGGCGGTGCGCAGGAGCCCGAAGTCGTAGCGGCCGCCGCACACCAGGTCCGGGGTGGCCAAGCCGCCGGGGTCGGCGACACCCATGGGGTTGAGGTAGTCGGCGCGGACGCGGGCGGTGTCGCCGGTGTCCTGGTCCAGGACGCCGAAGCGGACCTGGCGGTTGACGATCAGGTGCTGGCGCACGGCGAACAGGGCCAGGTTCTCGGCGAGCCAGGCGGCGACCCGGCCGGCGTCGCCCTCGACACCGCCCGCCGAGCGGTAGTCGGCGCGTCCGTCCGCCGTGAACAGCCCTCGGTACGCCGTCCAGTCGCCGTCGTCCACCGCCACCGCGTACGCGGTGACCAGGTCGTCCACGGCCAGGCGGTCCCTCACGGTCGCGAACTCCGCACGCTGGGTCATCGGCACAGTGTTGGGCACGGCGGGCGCGCAGCCAAGGGGTGTGCGGGGTGAATATTCGGTGGTGCCGGGCGGGTCGCACGGCCGAACCTGTCCCGGTGAACGCACAGAACGAACAACTCGTCGGCACGGAGCCCCGGTTCCGCGTCCGCGCCCGGCACACGGAGAGCACGCTCACCGTCTACCAGGCCTACCGCCCGAAGATCGGCCGGGCCGCCGCCCGCACCGGACGCTTTCCGTCCGCCTGGAAGCGGGACCGGATGACCTGGATCAAGCCGTCGTTCCTGTGGATGATGTACCGCTGCGGCTGGGGCACCAAGGAGAACGAGGAGACCGTCCTGGCCGTCGAGATCGGCCGGGACGGCTTCGAGTGGGCCCTGCGCCACGCCTGCCTGTCCCACTACGTGCCCGCGCTCCACGCGGACCAGGCCGCCTGGAAGGCCGAGTTGGCGCGCTGCCCCGCCCGGGTGCAGTGGGACCCGGAGCGGGATCTGCGCCTGAACCCGCTGCCGCACCGGTCGTTGCAGCTCGGTCTCGCCGGGGAGGCGGCGGCCCGGTACGCCGACGAGTGGATCGTCGGCATCGAGGACGTCACGCCGCTGGCCACGCAGATCCACGGGCTGGTGCGGGCGGGGGAGCTGGAGCGGGCGAAGGCGCTGCTGCCGGAGGAACGGCCGTATCCGGTGGCCGACGAGGTGCTGGCCCGTCTGCGGGCGTAGGAGGGCGACAGGATCGCGGGGACGCGGGTGCCGGTCCCCGGCGCGCCGCGCCGGTCAGGCCGCCTCGAAGACCTGACCGCGGATCGCCTCGGCCCACTCGATCACCAACAGCTCGTACTCCGCGCGCTCCTGGGCCGACAGAGTGCCGCCCGCACGCAGCCACAGCGCCCGGATCTGCTCGTTCACCTCGGCAGCGGAGCGCACGGAACCAGGGGGCGGGGATTCGGGGGACATGGCGACCAGCCTAGGGGCAAGGGCTGACCGTGCGCTACCGGATGGCTACGCAGAAGGTATGGGGTTGGTCACCGGCCGCGGCCGGTCATCCGTCCGTGGCGGCGAACAGGGCGGCGCCCGCGGGGCGTTGCCCAGGTCGTGGGCGGGCCGCCGCGGGCGCGAAGATGTCCGAAACAGAGCGGGTGGGGCGCTGGGGTCAGCCCGCCGACTCCGCCGCGTGCGGGCTCAGCACGCCCGCGCTGACCAGCGCGATGATGACCACACCGAGGGCGATGCGGTACCAGACGAACGGCATGAAGCTCTTGTTGGAGATCCACTTCATGAACCACGCGATGACGGCGTATCCCGAGGCGAACGCGATCACCGTCGCGAACAGGGTGGGCGGCCAGTCCACGTGGCCCTCGCCCAGCGAGTCCTTCACCTCGAAGGCGCCGGAGGCGAGGACGGCCGGGATGGCGAGCAGGAAGGAGTAGCGGGCCGCGGCCTCGCGCCGGTAGCCCATGAACAGGCCGCCGCTGATGGTCGCGCCGGAGCGGGAGACGCCGGGGATGAGGGCGCAGGCCTGGCAGAGGCCGAAGATCAGGCCGTCCTTGACGCCGAGGTTCTCCAGGGTCTTGCGCTGCTTGGGCGCGCGGTGCCGGCCGCCGGTCTCGTCGCGGGCCGCCAGCCGGTCGGCGATGCCGATGATCACACCGATGACGATGAGCATGGTGGCGGTGATCCGCAGATCGCGGAACGGCCCCTCGATCTGGTCCTTCAGCGTCACGCCCAGCAGCCCGATCGGGATGGAGCCGACGATCACCAGCCAGCCCATCTGCGCGTCGTGGTCGCGCCGCATCGCCTTGTCGAACAGTGAGCGGAACCAGGACGAGATGATCCGGCCGATGTCCTTGCGGAAGTAGATGAGGACCGCGGTCTCCGTGCCGATCTGCGTGATGGCCGTGAAGGCCGCCCCCGGGTCCTTCCAGCCCGAGAACGCCGCGGTCAGCCGCAGGTGCGCGCTGGAGGAGACGGGCAGGAACTCGGTCAGCCCCTGGACGAGTCCGAGGACGAGGGATTCAAACCAAGACATGAAGGTATGGCGTCCAAGCGCTGAGGGGTGAAGAGGTGATCATGTGACGGAGGAAGCGTAGCGGGCCCCGCCGACAGCGCGGCGGCGAGGTCCCTCCCGAAGGCCGCCGGGCAGGGGCCGGCGTCTTCCCTAGGCGGCCGACGGGCCGGTGACCGTCCAGCCCGGGGTCTGCGGACGGGCCGTCAGGTCCTCGTGGCGCACGGGGTCGCCGCAGGCCCGGCAGGTGACCACCGGCACCAGTTCCTCGCCGCAGCTGTGCTCGACGACCATGGGCAGGTCGACGCCCTTGCGCAGGTGCCGGTCGCCCCACTCCTTGAGGGTCATCAGGACGGGCTCCAGCTCCAGCCCGGCCTGCGTGGGCCGGTACTCGAAGCGCTGGGGGCGCTCGCTGTAGAGGCGTTTGGTGAGGATGCCGGCCTCCACCAGGCGGCGCAGCCGGGTGGACAGGATGTCGCGCGGGGCGCCGATGTTGCGCACGAGCTGGTCGAAGCGGCCGTTGCCCAGGCACACCTCCCGCAGGACGAGCAGGGAGTACTTCTCGCCGACGACCGCGAGGGCGTCGGCGATGGAGCAGGGGCGCGAATCCTTCGTGGCGGCCATGCGCTCCAGTCTAGAGGAGGGTTTGAATTTCCAACCCGAGGGGCTATGGTGAGTTCGTATTTCCTACTCACCGGTAGCTCGTCCGATCAAGCTGGAGGCCGGCGCCATGCGAGACGCGGTCATCGTCGAAGCCGTACGCACCCCCGTCGGCAAGGGCAAGCCGAACGGCTCCCTCGCCCACGTCCACCCCGTGCAACTCCTCGCCCACACCCTGCGCACCCTGGTCGAGCGCTCCGGCGTCGACCCGGCCCTCATCGACGACGTGATCGGCGGCACCGTCGACCAGGTCGGCGAGCAGGCCATGAACACCACCCGCTACGCCGTGCTGGCCGCCGACCTCCCCGAGTCCGTCCCGGCGACCACCGTCGACCGCCAGTGCGGCTCCTCACAGCAGGCCGTCCACTTCGCCGCGCAGGGCGTGATCTCGGGCGCGTACGACCTCGTGGTCGCCTGTGGTGTGGAGTCGATGAGCCGGGTGCCGATGTGGTCCAACGTGCCCGCCGGCAAGGACCCGTTCGGGCCCGGGGTCGCCGAGCGCTACCCGGACGGCCTGGTCCCGCAGGGGATCAGCGCGGAACTCATCGCCGCCAAGTGGTCCCTCACGCGCGCGCGGATGGACGAGTTCGCCGTCTCCTCGCACCACAAGGCCGCCGCGGCCTGGCGGGCCGGGCTCTTCGACGCCGAGGTCGCCCCGCTCGACGGCGTCGCCCGCGACGAGTGCGTCCGCCCGGACAGCACCCCGGAGATCCTCGCCGGTCTCAAGCCCGCCTACTACGACCCCGGCTTCGCCGAGCGCTTCCCGCAGATCGAGTGGAACGTCACCGCGGGCAACGCGAGCCCCGTCAACGACGGTGCCTCGGCCGTCCTGATCACCTCCAGCGACACCGCGGCCCGGCTCGGCCTGCGCCCGCTGGCCCGCCTCCACAGCTTCGCCGTGACCGGATCCGACCCGCTGCTCATGCTCACCGGGGTCGTCCCGGCCACCGAGAAGGTGCTGCGCCGGGCCGGACTGAAGCTGGACGACATCGACCTGTTCGAGGTCAACGAGGCCTTCTCCAGCGTGGTGCTCGCCTGGCAGCAGGAGACCGGCGCCGACCTCGCCAAGGTCAACGTGCACGGCGGTGCCATCGCCCTCGGCCACCCGCTCGGCGCCAGCGGCACCCGCCTGACCACGACCCTGGTCCACGCGATGCGCGAACGCGGCGCCCGCTACGCCCTGCAGACCATGTGCGAGGCGGGCGGGCTCGCCAACGCGATGATCCTGGAAGGCGTCTGAGCCCGGGCTGCGGCAGGGCACCCGACCGGTCGGGACGGCGCCGGGCCGCCGGTCACCAGGCCATGGCCCGCCCGGCGGCGGCCACCAGCTCGTCGGTCGCGGCGATGGCCGCCTCCCGGCGCGCGGCCAGCACGGTGCGGTCGGCGGCGTCGCGCAGGCCGAACGCGGCCAGGGCCGCCTGGCGGGCCACCGGCGCCAGGGACGGTTCGAGGACGGAGACAGCGACCAAGGGGGCGGTGACGGCGGAGCGGGTGGCGTGGGACGCGGCCCGTGCCGCCTCGGTGGCGTCCCTGCCCGCGCCGCTCAGGCGCAGGTCCTCGCGGTGCCACAGGGCCCGCCGGTGGTCGCCCAGGGCCGCCACCAGTTCGCCCAGCGCCACCCGCAGTGCCTCGGCCCGCCGCTCGGCGCGGGCGGCCCGCTCACGCCGCGACTGGAGCAGTGCGGTGAACGCGCCGCCGAGCAGCGTGCCGGCGACGGCGATGACGCTCGACCACATGGAAGGCCCTCCCCGGCGGACGGGCGCCGCCGCTCACCGGCCGCGCAGCTGGTGGCGCTTGCGCCAGGCCACCACCGTGCCCGCGAGCGCCGGTACGGCGATGCAGGCCATCGCGATCAGGAAGGCCGGGGAGGTCGGTGCCGAGGCACGGGCGCCCGCGACGGCGTAGGCGGCGGTGTTGGGGATCGAGCCCAGAGCGGTGGCCAGCAGGAAGGGCAGCCAGCCCATGCGGGAGACGGCCGCGCAGTAGTTCGCCGCCCAGAACGGCACCCCCGGGAAGAGCCGCAGGGCCAGCATGGACCGGAACCCGTGCCGGCTGAGCTGCCCGTCGGCCGCGCGCAGCCAGCGGCCCCGCAGCAGCGGGCGCAGCGCGTCCTGCCCGAGCAGCCGGCCCAGCCCGAAGGCCACCCCGGCTCCGAGCACCGTGCCCGTCAGCGCGGTCGCCAGCCCCAGCTGCGAGCCGAACAGCGCGCCCGCGGCCAGGTTCAGCAGGGGACGCGGCACGAACGCCACGGTGCACAGCCCGTACGCCGCAGCGAACACGACGGCCGCCGCGGCCCCGCCGAGCTGTGGCGGCCAGCCGTGCGTCAGCAGCCGTTGCGGCTCGAAGAGCAGCACGCACGCGGCGGCACCCACGAGCAGGGCGACCAGCAGCGACAGCCGTGCGTACGGGGACAGCAGCGCGCGGGTGCAGCGGGCGGCCAACCCCGCGGGGCGCAGCGGGAGAACGGGGACGACGAGCTCCTGGGCGGCGGCCCGGGGAGAGGCCGTGGCGGTGCCAGAGCGGTTGGCATCGAGCATCCGATGACATTAGCCGACGAACATGTGTGATCGCCGTCAGCTCCGTCCCGGGACCGTCACAGCACGGCACCGGCGCCCTCGGGACACCGGTGGAGGCGGGGCGGGACGAGAGGGGGTCCAGGCGTTCAGGACGCCTGGACCCGTGCCTCACGCGGCCAGGGCGTGACCGGGGTGCAGGACCACCTTGGTGTAGCCCTCGATCCGCTTGTCGAACTTCTCGTACGCCTGCGGTGCCTGGTCCAGCGGCAGCTCGTGGGAGACCACGAAACTGGGCTTGGCCCGCCCGGCGATGATCATGTCGCGCAGCTGGCGGTTGTACCGCTTGACGTTGCACTGACCGGTGCCCATCTGCTGGCCCTTCTCGAACATCCGGCCGATGGAGACCAGCAGCTGACCCTTCTTGGCGTGCTCGTCGGGGCCGCCGGGGTCCGAGGGCACGTACAGACCCGGTACGCCGAGCATGCCCGTCGGCCGTACCGTCTCGACCAACTCGTTGAGGACGATGGCGGGTTCCTCGTGGCTGGCGTCGTGGCTCTGGGCCTGGTAGCCGACGGCGTCGACGCCCTTGTCGGTGCCCTCACCTCCGGTCTGTTCCTTGATCTGCTCCGCCGGGTCGCCCTGGGTGAAGTCGATGGGGATGGCTCCCATCTCCTCCGCCTTGGCCAGCCGCTCGGGCACCCGGTCGACGGAGAACACCTTCGCCGCACCGCGCAGCAGCGCCGAGTAGGCGGCCATCAGGCCCACCGGTCCGGCGCCGTAGACGGCCACGGACTCACCGGGCGACACCTGGGCGAGTTCGCAACCGTGGTAGCCGGTCGGGAAGATGTCCGCGAGCAGCACGAAGTCCGTCTCGAACTCCTCGCCCGGGGGCAGCTTCAGGCAGTTGAAGTCGGCGTACGGCACCCGCAGCCGCTCGGCCTGCCCGCCGATGAACGGCCCCATCGCCACATAGCCGTAGGCCCCGCCGGCGAATCCGGGATTGACCGTCAGGCAGAACCCGGTCTTCCCGACGAGACAGTTCTTGCAGAATCCGCAGGCGACGTTGAAGGGCATCACCACGCGGTCACCCTCGGACAGGGAGGTCACCCCGTCGCCGACCTCCTCGACGATGCCCAGGTTCTCGTGTCCGAAGACGATGCCCGCCTCGGCCGCCGTGCGGCCCTCGTACATGTGCAGGTCCGACCCGCAAATGGCGGTCGACGTGACCCGTACGAGGACGTCGTTGGGGTGCTGGATCCGAGGGTCCTGGACCTCCTTCACCACCACGCTGAAAGGCTCTTCGTAGACGACGGCTTTCACGTCTGTCACCTCCGCGTCGAGCGTCACCCCCCTGTCTTCCAGGGAACGCCCGCACGGAAGGGGCCGCAAGCCACGTCGCGAAGGACCGGTGTACCGAGCACCGACATCGCGGAAGCGAACGATGCGCGAAAACCATTCGACGCCCGGCGTGCCGTCGGCGATGATCGACGGCATGTTCCGGTACGCCTTCCACGTCGCAGCATCCGCCGTCGCGGATGCTCCGAAGGCTGCCGTCCCGCACCTCGCGGCCGCCGTCGACGGCGCCCGAAGCTGACCCTCCCCGGATCGTCCGGCGGACCCCGCAGGGGGAGGGTCGGCCGGTCACCGGGGTCCTGCGTCTTCTGTCACGGCTGAGAGGCTTCGAGGTACAGCCATGTCCAAAACGGCCTACGTGCGCACCAAGCCACACCTGAACATCGGCACCATGGGTCACGTCGACCACGGCAAGACCACCCTGACCGCCGCCATCACCAAGGTCCTCGCGGAGCGCGGCACCGGCACCTTCGTCCCGTTCGACCGCATCGACCGCGCCCCGGAGGAGGCCGCCCGCGGCATCACCATCAACATCGCCCACGTCGAGTACGAGACCGACACCCGGCACTACGCCCACGTCGACATGCCGGGCCACGCCGACTACGTGAAGAACATGGTCACCGGCGCCGCCCAGCTCGACGGGGCCGTCCTGGTCGTCTCCGCGCTCGACGGGATCATGCCGCAGACCGCCGAACACGTCCTGCTCGCCCGGCAGGTCGGCGTCGACCACATCGTGGTCGCGCTGAACAAGGCCGACGCGGGCGACGAGGAGCTGACCGACCTGGTCGAACTGGAGGTCCGCGACCTGCTCACCGCCCAGGGGTACCCGGGCGACGCCGTACCCGTCGTCCGCGTCTCCGGGCTGAGGGCCCTGGAGGGCGACCCACGCTGGACGGCGTCGGTCGAGGCGCTGCTCGACGCGGTGGACACCTACGTGCCGGTGCCGGAGCGGTACCTGGACGCGCCGTTCCTGCTGCCGGTCGAGAACGTCCTGACCATCACCGGGCGCGGCACGGTCGTGACCGGGGCCGTGGAGCGCGGGACCCTCCGGCTGGGCGACCGGGTGACGGTGCTGGGCGCGGAGACCGAGACCGTGGTCACCGGCATCGAGACCTTCGGCAAGCCGATGGAGGAGGCACAGGCCGGCGACAACGTGGCGCTGCTGCTGCGCGGGGTGCCCCGGGACGCCGTCCGGCGCGGGCACGTGGTCGCGGCACCGGGCAGTGTGGCGCCGAGCCGGCGGTTCACCGCGCGGGTGTACGTGCTGTCCGCGCGGGAGGGGGGCCGCACGACGCCGGTCGTCAGCGGGTACCGGCCGCAGTTCTACATCAGGACGGCGGACGTCATGGGCTCCGTTGACCTCGGCGAGGCGGCCGTGGCCCGGCCCGGGGACACGGTCGAGATGAGCGTCGAGCTGGGACGGGAGGTGCCGTTGGAGCCGGGGCTCGGCTTCGCGATCCGTGAGGGCGGGCGGACCGTGGGGGCGGGGACCGTCGTCGCCGTGGAGTGAAGGGCCGCGGATGCGGACGCCGACAATGGAGAGGTGAACGCATCGATACCCGTCACCCGCACCACCGACCACGGCACCGCCAAGCTGATGCCGGACGTCGACCGTGAGCGGGCCTGGCTGCTCACGGTCGACGGGGCGCCCCAGTCGTACGTCGATCTCGACGACCCGGAGTACCTGGAGTTCGAGTACGCGCGACGGCTGGGGTACGTCCTGGACACCGTGGCCGAGGCCGGGCGGGCGGTGGACGCGGTGCACCTGGGCGGGGGCGCGCTCACGCTGCCCCGCTACCTCGCCGCCACCCGCCCCGGCTCCCGGCAGGACGTCGTCGAGGCCGACCGGGGCCTGCTGGAGCTGGTCACCGAGCGGCTGCCGCTGCCGGAGGGCTCGGGCATCACGCTGCACGCTGCCGATGCCCGGGCCTGGCTGGAGGGGGCTCCGGACGACCACGCCGACGTGCTGGTCGCCGATGTGTTCGGCGGGTCCAGGGTGCCGGCGCACCTGACCACGCTCGCCTACGTCCGTGAGGCCGAGCGGGTGCTGCGGGCCGACGGGGTGTACCTGGCCAACCTCGCGGACGCGGCGCCGTTCGCGTTCCTGCGGTCCCAACTGGCCGCGCTGGCGTCCGTGTTCGAGGAGCTCGCGCTGATCGCGGAGCCGGCCGTGCTGCGCGGGCGGCGGTTCGGGAACGCGGTGCTCGTCGCCTCGCACCGGCCGCTCGACACCGCGACGCCGGCCCGGCGCGCCGCGGCGGACGCCTTTCCGGCGCGGGTGGCACACGGTGCGGCGGTGCGGGAGTTCATCGGTGCGGCACGACCGGTGGAGGACGCGGACGCCGTACCGTCACCCGAGCCCCCCGCCGGCTCGTTCGGCATCGGCTGAGGGCGCCGGGGGCCGGCCGTGCTGGGTGGGCGGTTCGGAAGCGCGGTGGTCGTCGTCTCGCGCTGGTCGCCGGGCGCCGTGGCGCCTTTGCGGCGCGGGTGAACGGGGTGGGTCGTCACTCGAGCCCCCGGCCAGGTCGTCCGGTGTCGGCTGAGGACGTCGGGGGCCGGCCGTGCTGGGTGGGCGGTTCGGGAGCGCGGTGGTCGTCGTCTCGCGTTGGTCGCCGGGCGCCGTGACGCCTTTGCGGCGCGGGTGAACACGGTGCGTCACTCGAGTCCCGCGACGGGTCGTCCGGCTTCGGCTGAGGGCGTCGGGGAGCCGGTGACCGGGTGCGTGCGGCGGGTGAGACGGCGGACGTCCGGGACCAGCAGCACCAGGGCGGTGACCAGGACCACCAGGCCGGCGCAGCCCCACAGGGCGGCCGGGCGGCCGACGGCGGTCTCGGCCGGGCCGGCCAGGGCCGTGGCGAGCGGCATGAGCGAGACCGAGCCGAACCAGTCGTAGGCCGAGACCCGGGAGAGCTTGTCCTCGGGGATCTCCTGGTGCAGCGCGGTCATCCAGGAGACGCCGAACACCTCCACCGTCGTACCCGCGACGAACATCACCCCGTACAGCACGCCCGCCGGCACCGGCACGGCGAGCGCGGCCCCCGGCAGGGCCAGCGGGAAGACGCACAGCGTGCCGGCGAGCAGCAGCCGGCGCGGCTTCCAGCGGGTCATCAGCAGGGCGCCGGCCACCGTGCCCGCGCCGAACGCGGCCAGCGCCAGACCCCAGGGCCCCGCGCCGCCCAGGCTGTCCCGGGCGACGAGGGGACCGTAGACCGCGTCGGCCGCGCCGACCACCGCGTTGGCGATCGAGAACTGCACGACGATGCCCCACAGCCAGGGCCGGCCGCTGAACTCCCGCCAGCCCTCGCGGAGATCGGCCAGCAGGCCCCCGCCCGGCGCGCGCGGCGGGATGTGGCCGACGTCGAGGAAGGAGCGCAGCGCGGCGGCGACGGCGAAGGCCGCCGCGTCGAGGGCGAGCACCCAGCCGGGGCCGACGGCCGCGACCAGGGCGCCGCCCAGTGCCGCGCCGCCGAGCGCCGCGCCCTGGGTGGCCATCCGGAAGACGGCGAACGCCCGGCCCGCCTGTTCGCCCTCCACGGACGACATCAGCATGCCCTCCGCGGCGGGGCCGAAGAACGCCTGACCGGTGCCGCCGAGCGCGGTGAGCAGCATCATCTGCCACAGCCTGGGCTCACCGGCGAGGACCAGGGCCGCGAACGCCGCCTGGGACAGGCAGTTGAGCGTGTTGGCGGCGACCATCACCCGGTGCCGGGGGAGCCGGTCCGCGACCGCGCCGCCGATGAGCAGGAAGACCACCAGCGGCAGGGTGCGGGACGCGGCGACCAGGCCGACGTCCCCGCCGTCGCCGCCCGACTCCAGCACGGCGAACGCGGCGGCGATCAGCGAGCCGTTCGCGCCGAGGCTGGTCACGATGGCGGCCGCGGTCAGCAGGGAGTAGTTGCGCCCCGCCCAGGCGGGGCCACGGGGGCGGACGGGGGAGCCGGCGGTCTGGGTCACCGGCCGACTATCCCCGCCCGGCTCCCGCTGTGCCAAGTCGGTTTCGCGGACGCCGTGGGCGGGGCGCGCGGCCCCCGTGAGGGTCAGTCCGTGATCGGGTCGCCGTGCAGCCGCACGGTGGCGAGGATCTTGTTCATGGTCGCGTCGGGCACTTCGTCCTTGACGCCCTTCGCGCCGTAGAACGTCCAGGAGACGAAGCTGCCCGTGGAGTTCTTGAAGGCGAACGTGGTGGCCTTGCCGTCGGTGTCGCACTTGTTCTTCTTCGGCGCACCGATCACGTACGACGTCGCGACGCTGCCCTTCACGCCCGACGCCGTGGTGAAGGACTTCGCCTTCCCGATCCGCAGGTACTTCTTGGCGGCCTCCGACTGGTCGGTGTAGCCGCCGAAGGCGAAGGTGGCCGAGTCGCCGCGGGCGATGCTCGCGGTGTCCTTGGCGCCGTTCTCGCCCTTCGTGCCGCCGGCCGCGAGCGCGTGCGACTCCTTGGTGCCGTTGTCCTCGGAGGTGCAGTAGTCGGGCTTCAGGAACGTGGTGCCGGAGAAGCCGATGTACGCGGAGCCGTCGCCCTTCTTCTCGTCCTCGAAGAAGGAGAAGACGCCGGGCCGCTCCACCTCCCAGTCGGCGGGTACGTCGAAGGCCGTGCCGTACTTGGGGTTGACCACGACCTTCCAGCCAGCCACGGTCGGCTTCGCGGTCTCGTTGCCGCGTGGGTCGCCGGTCGCGGACGACGTGGGCGAGGCGGGCCCGGTGGCCGTCGGCGACGGGCTCGTGCGCTGTCCGCCCTTGCCGTTGTCCGCCTCGTCGTCCTTCGAGCCGCCCAGCACCAGGTAGCCGGTCACGGCGGCGGTGACGACGACCGCCGTGGCCGCCACGATCGCCACGAGCTTGGTGCGGCCGTCACCGCCCCGCGGAGGCCGGGGCGCGGGCGCGCCGGGGGGCTGCCCCGGCTGCCCCCACGGCGGCTGCTGTCCGTACGGGCCGGTCTGCGGCTGCTGTCCGTACGGGCCCGCCTGCCCCTGCTGACCGTAGGCACCGGCCTGCGGGTACTGCTGGTAGCCGGGCTGCTGGTACGGGTTCGGCTGCTGGTAACCAGGCTGCTGGTACGGGTTGTTCTGCTGGCTCTGCTGCGGGTTGGGCGCGCCCCCCGGCGGCTGCTGATCTGGCCACATGGCCAGTAACCCTAGTGGCATCCCTGGCCAGGCCCTGCTACTCGTGAGTAACATGAAGGTCATGAGCGCAGACCAGATGTCCATCGGCGACATGCTCGCCGCCACCGTGCCCATGGCCCGGACCCTCAACCTGGAGTTCCTCGAAACCGCGCCCGACAAGGCCGTGGTCTCCCTGCCGGACCAGGGCGCCTACCACAACCACGTCGGCGGCCCGCACGCCGGTGCGATGTTCACCCTCGGGGAGTCCGCCAGCGGCGCCATCGTGCTGGCCGCCTTCGGGGACCAGCTGGCGCGCGCCGTGCCGCTCGCCGTGCGCGCCGAGATCGCCTACAAGAAGCTGGCCATGGGCGTCGTCACCGCGACCGCGACGCTGGGCCGCCCGGCCGCCGAGGTCGTCGCCGAACTGGACGCCGGACAGCGCCCCGAGTTCCCCGTGTCCGTCGAGATCCTGCGCGCGGACGGCGCCGTGACCGGCGAGATGACCGTCGTGTGGACCCTCCGCCCGGCCGACCAGCGGAAGTGAGCCCCGCACCCCGGCAACTCCCGGCACGGTTCGGGGCGTTGCCGGGTGCACGTCCTTGAGGGGCGTGCTCAGTCGAGGCAGAACTCGTTGCCCTCGACGTCCAGCATCCCGATGCACGCGTCGGTGCCGTCGTACAGGAGACGTTCGCGTACGGCGCCGAGCGCGACCAGTCGTGCGCATTCGGCCTCAAGCGCGGCCAGGCGCTCCTCGCCCACGAGCCCGGTGGCGACCCGCACGTCGAGATGCACCCGGTTCTTGACGACCTTGCCTTCGGGTACGCGCTGGAAGAACAGGCGCGGTCCCACCCCCGTGGGGTCACTGCACGCGAACCACGAACCCCGGTCCTCGGGCGGGCGGGAGCGGTCGAAGTCGTCCCAAGTGGCGAATCCCGCCGGCGGCGGCGATACGACGTACCCCAGCACCTCGCACCAGAAGCGGGCGACGCGCTCGGGTTCCCTGCAGTCGAAGGTGACCTGGAACTGCTTGACCGATGACATCCGCGCACCATAGCAGGGGCCCTGCCGCTCGTCTCCCGGCACCAACTCGGCGCTCGACGAGGCCGGTTAGGGCATACCCACGGTAACCCTGGTACGGCAAACCCGATTTCCACCGAAGGCATTCCCGCTCCTTGTTTCCTGTGAGCCGCTTGTGCCAAGGTGAGCCTCCCCACGGAGGGGCAAAGGCAGACGGCGTCGACGTCAAGGCCGGCCCTTTAGGTATGCACCAATCAGGCACTGCTTTCCCACGGGATCCGCTCCCCCACATGCGGTCCCGCGGCTGGAAAGGAAATGGTTCCGTGCGGTCCTCTCACCCCCCACACCCGCCCTGTCCGCCCCTCCCCGGCCCGGCCGGGGAGCCCGACCGCGCACTCGTCGCCCGGCTGAGCGGTCCCGAGGACGGCCGTCACCACGCCGTCGCGCTGCTGCTCGCCCGGCACTGGCGGGCCACCCGCGACTACGCCGTGGTCTGCCTGGCCGCCGCCGGGCCCGCCGCCCAACTGGCGGCCACCGCCGCCTTCCACCAGGTGCTCGGCCGTGCGGCGGGCGGCGTGGCCGGCGGCGCCCTGCGGCTGCGGCTGCTGGTCGCCGTCCGCGACACCGTCCGCGCCTGGGCCGCGGACGAGGCGGCCCGCATCGCCCTGCCGGAATTGCGCAAAACCACGGGCGGGCGCGGACTGTACGCCACAAAGCCCGGACCGCCGGAAAGCAGGCAGCTCGCCGCCCGCGCATTCCAGGCCCTTCCCGGCGCCTCGCAATGCCTTCTCTGGCACACCGAGGTCGAAGCCGAACCCATAAACATACCCGCTGGTCTGTCGGGGATCGACACGATCACCGCGACAACCGCCCTGGAGCAGGCACGCGAGCAATTCCGTGCCGGTTGCGTACGCGCCCACCGGGAACTCGCGCCCACCGAGGAATGCCGTTTCCTCAACCGGCTCCTCGACGTCCCCATCCGGCGCGGCGGCGTCCTGCTGCCCGACGTGCGCCGGCACCTGGCGGTCTGCGCCCACTGCCGGTACGCCGCCGAACAACTCGGCCTCTTCGACGGCGGCCTGCCCCTGCTGCTCGCCGAGACCGTGCTCGGCTGGGGAGCCCGCCGCTACCTCGCATCACGCCCCGGCCGCGCCGCCCGCGAGGAGTGGCCGCCCCCGCCGGTGCCGTCGGCCGCACCCCCGGCCACCGGCGGCCGGCACCGCACCGGAACCGGGCACCGCAAGGCCGTCGCCATCGGCGTCGGACTCACCTCGCTCGCGCTGCTCGCCACCGTCCTCGTGGTCCGCGGCCGGTCCGGCGACAGCGGTGTCCCGGACCCCGGCGCCACCTGGGGTGCCCCCGCCGCAGGCACCGCACGGCCGAGCGGCACCGGCGCCCGGCCCGTCACCTCATCCTCCGCCGCCTCCGCCGGCGCATCCGTCGAGGTCGCCCGCGGTTCCCTGCGGGGCCTGGGCTCCGGGCTCTGTCTGGACGTGCGCGGCGCCAGGGTGGCGGCGGGTGCGGAAGCCCGGCTCGCACGGTGCTCGGCTGCGGCCTCGCAGCAGTGGTCGTACCGGGACGACGGTCTGCTGCACAGCGCCGCCGACCCCGCACTGTGCCTCGCCGCCGACCCCGTGACCAGGAGCGTCACCCTGGCCGGCTGCGTCGCCCCCGCCGGCGAGGTGTCGTACGACGTCACGGTGCGCGGCGAGATCCTGCTGCGCGGACACCGCCGGTCGGCCCTGACACAGGGGTCCGGCCGTCCCGGCGCGGAAGTCGGGGTGGGGGAACGCGACGGGTCGGCGCGGCAGAGGTGGGTGCTGGAGGCCCACATGGGCACGGCGGCACGGTCCGGTACGGGACCGGGGGGTTCCGGCGCGGGTACGGACGGGCCGGGTAGTGGGCGGCAGCGTTCCGGCGCGGGGGCGGACGGGCCGGATGGCGGGCCGCAGGGCTTGCGTGCCGGATCCGCGGGACCGGGCCTGCCCGGTGTGCGGGCTGTGCCCCGCGAGCACAGCGACTCCAGTGGGTCCGGCGGGTCCCGCGGGACCGGTGCCGGGCGGCCGGAAGCGCCGCAGGGCGGTGGCGGGCAGATCCCCGGGCACGAGGGGGGCGGCGGCCGTTCGCGGGCGAAGCCGGTGCGTCCCGGTCAGGCCGGGGAGCGGGGCGAGCCGCGCATCGCGCAGGTCCGTGCGGCGGCGCCGGAGCCGCCGACCGGGGGAGGAGGAGTCACGGTCGGGGTGGGCGTCAGCGCACGCTTCGAGCGGGTGGATGGGCAGGCCCGCGCGAGCCCGCTCACAGCACCTCCGCCCGGATGAGCACCGACAACACCAACGCCCCCGGCAGCAACGGCACCCAGTCCGACAGCACCCGGTACCCGATCACCGTGGCCGTCGCCACCGTGGGCCCCGCGCCGAACGTGACCAGCGTCCACACCAGCGCCGCGTCGACCGCCAGCCCGCCCGGCGCCGGCACCGCCCCGGCGGCCGTGCCCGCCGCCAGGTGGGCCAGCACCACCTGTTCCCACGGCAGCCCCAGCCCGAGCGAGGCCCCGACGCAGGCCAGCGTGCCCGCCTGCACCAGCGGCATCGCGACCGCCCCGCCCCACAGGGCGATCACGCGGCAGGGCCGGGAGTGCACCACGCGCACGTCGGCCAGGGCGGAGCGCAGCAGCCCGGTCACCGGCCGCCGTAACGGCCGTACGACCGTCAGCAGCACCCCGGCCACGGCGGCCGCGCCGCCCGCGACGGCGGCGAGCGGTACCAGCAGCCGCCCGTCGGGGACCAGGTCCCCGAGGCGGCGCGAGGCCGGGGAGACCGCCAGGAACACCAGCAGGACCAGCGTCTTCGCCGTGGACCGGGCCAGCGAGTACAACCCGATCGACGCCGTCGCCCGCTCCAGCGGTACGCCCCGCCCGCGCAGGAAGCGCAGGGTGACCGCGTGCGCGCCGAGTCCGGCGGGGAGCGCGTGGTTGGCGGCGCCGGCGGCGAACTGCGAGGCCAGCAGCAGCCCGGGCGGCACCCGGTCGGGCAGGGCCCCCTGCCGGGCGCAGGAGGCGGCCACCCAGGTCAGACAGGTGAGACCGGCTCCGGCCAGCAGCCATCCCGGGTCGGCCGCGATCAGCCGCCGTACCCCCTCGTACACCACGGGCCGGTTGGCCACGGCCCAGCCGGCCGCGAGCAGCAGGGGCGCCAGGCACAGGGCCAGCCGCACCGGCCGGGCGGACACCCGGGACGCCGGCCGGGCCGTGGCCGTGGTTCCGGGAGACACGCCGGGGACCGACGGGGCCGGCGCGGCGGGACCGTGGCGGGGAGCCGCGGCCGGGGGCAGCGAGCGGGATGGCGGCAGTGAGGACACGGGGACGTCGTCCTTCCGCGGTGGGCCCCTCGGCGGGGCCTGGGGGAGGCGGGCCGGGCTGAACCGCGGAGAGCCTTCCCCTCCCGCGTGACACCGGGATGGCCGGAAACGTAAGGGGCGAGGGCGCAACGGTGCCGCGGGCCGGGCGCGGGCGAGCGGCCGTTCACCGCCGACCAGGTAGCCTTCCCTTGGGACGCGCTTTACATGCGGCGGCCCGGCGGGCAAGGACAGCGACAGGGGAGGACCGGCGGTGCACGTCCAGGAATGGCTCGACTCGGTGCCGGCGATCGCCGTCTACGCCGTGGTGGCCCTGGTGATCGGTCTGGAGAGCCTGGGCATCCCGCTGCCGGGGGAGATCATCCTGGTCTCCGCGGCGCTGTTGTCCTCCCAGCACTCGGGCGTCAACCCGGTGGTGCTCGGCGCCTGCGCCACCGCGGGCGCGGTGGTCGGCGACTCCATCGGCTACGCCATCGGCCGCAAGGGCGGACGCCCGCTGCTGGCCTGGCTCGCCCGGAAGTTCCCACGTCACTTCAGCGCGGGCCATGTGGCCACCGCCGAGCGCTCCTTCGAGAAGTGGGGCATGTGGGCGGTCTTCTTCGGCCGCTTCGTCGCCCTGCTGCGCATCTTCGCCGGGCCCCTCGCGGGCGTCCTGCACATGCCGTACTGGAAGTTCCTCATCGCCAACGTCCTCGGCGGCATCTGCTGGGCCGGTGGCACGACGGCCGTCATCTACTACGTGGGCATCGTCGCCGAGGACTGGCTGAAGCGCTTCTCGTACGTGGGCCTGGGAGTGGCGGTGCTGATCGGCCTGGCCTCCATGCTGATCATCAGGCGCAAGGCGAGGAAGGCCCAGCCGGACCGGCGGGAAGCGGAACCGGTGGGCGCCGGCGACTGAGGCGCCCGGCGAGGAGGCAGCGCGCCGCCGTGAGCGCCGTTACCGGTGCACGTCCTTGTGGGCCTTGCCCAGCTCGGCGTACAGGGTGCCGTTGAGGGTGACCCCTTGCCGCTCCTCCTCGGAGAGGGGCCGCTTCACCTTCGCCGGCACTCCCGCCACGAGCGACCCGGCGGGCACCACCATCCCCTGCGGCACCAGCGCCTGAGCCGCGACCAGCGAACCCGCGCCGATCACCGCCCCGTTGAGCACGGTCGCCCCCATCCCGATGAGGCAGTCGTCCTCGACGGTCGCCCCGTGCACCACCGCGTTGTGCCCGATGGACACCCGCTCCCCGACGGTGACGGGGAACCCGGGATCGGCGTGCAGGGTGACGTTGTCCTGCACGTTGGCCCGTGCCCCCACGGTGATCTTCTCGACGTCACCGCGCACCACGGCCCCGTACCAGACACTGGCCCCCGCGTGCAGGGTGACGTCCCCGATCACGGACGCCGTGGGCGCCACGAACGCCTCCGGGTCGACCCGCGGCTCCTTGCCCCCGATACCCACGATCAGCGCCTTGTGCGTCATCACCGTCTCCTCGTGTCAGCGGTACACGGCACCGTACGGCACCCGGTGGGGCAAAGATCACAGCGGGCCGCACTCTCCGCCGTGGGCAACCGGTGAGTAACGTGACCCCGTGCCGAAGCGCAAGAACACGTTCTCATCCTGGCGACAGGGCCTCGCCCAGCGAGCCGTACACGCGGCCTGGTCCTGGATGCAGCGCAACGGGTCCGTCACGGCCGAGCGGCCCGCGGGCTTCCGCTTCGGCTCCATCGGCGAGGCCACCCGGCTGGCGTTCCCGCTCGGCACGGTCTTCGGCGAACCCTGGATCCGGCTCGGCTCCCACTGCATCATCGGCGAGCAGGTCACCCTGACCGCCGGTCTGATGCCCGACCTGGACCTGGGCCCGGAGCCGATCCTGCGCATCGGCGACGGCGTCGTCCTCGGCCGCGGCAGCCATGTCATCGCGGACACCACCGTCACCATCGGCAGCGACTGCTACTTCGGCCCGTACGTCTACGTCACCTCCACCAACCACTCCTACGACGACCCGCACGAGCCCATCGGCAGGCAGTGGCCGCGGATGCAGCCCGTCGAGATCGGCCCGGGCTGCTGGATCGGCACCGGCGCGGTGATCCTGCCGGGCGCGCGGATCGGCCGGAACGTGGTCGTGGCGGCCGGCGCGGTGGTGCGGGGCACGGTGCCCGACCACGCGGTGGTGGCGGGCGCGCCCGCCAGGGTCGTACGCCGCTGGACGCCCGACGAGGGCTGGCGGCCGCCGCTGCGGACCCCCGCCCCGGTACCGATCCCGGACGGCATGACGCCGGGGCAGCTGCGGGCGCTCGCGGATCTGGACGAGGACGCGGTGGCCCGGCTCGCCGCGCTGGAGCCCGAGGGCTGACGGGGCCGGCTCAGCCCGTGGCCAGCAGCAGCGTGCCCAGCAGGGCCAGGCCCGCGCCCGCCGCCTGGATCGCGCGCAGCCGCTCGCTGAGGAAACCGCGCGCGGCCAGCGCGGTCACCACCGGATAGAGCGAGGCGAGCACGGCCGCGACGGTGACCGGGCCGCTCCGGGCGGCGACGGCGTACGTGCCGTTGGCCGCGACGTCGGCGAGTCCGACGAAGGCCAGCGCGGGCAGCGAGGCCCAGGGGAAGCCGCCCTCCGGGAGGGCGGTGCCGCCGCGCCGGACCGAGACGGCGAGCGCGGCCCCGCCCACCGCGACGTTCGTCAGCCGTTGCACGAACAGGGCGAGGAACAGGCCCGTGACGTTCTCCGAGGCTTCCGTGATCAGCGCGAACACCGTGCCGAAGCCCAGCGCCGCGACCAGCGTGAGCAGGATGGCGCGCCGCTGCACGGCCGCGCCGCCCAGCTGCGGACCGCCGGCGAGAACGACCCCGGTGACGGCGACCGCGATCCCCGCGGCCTGGAGCAGCCCCGGCCGCTCGCCGAGGGCGAGGCCGACGCCGAGGGGGACCGCGACGCTGAGGGTGGCGAGGGGCGAGACCACGCCCATGGGGCCGAGCGCGAGGGCCTGGTAGAAGGAGAGCAGGGCCACCGGTCCCACCAGGCCCGCCGCGAACGCGAACCACAGCCGGGGTCCGGCCTCGGCCCAGCCGCCCGTGGCGAGCACGATCGCGCCCAGGACGGCCGCCGCGACGGCCTGCGAGACCACCACGACCGTGAGCGCCGGGGTGCGCCGGGCCAGCAGTCCGCCGCCGAAGTCGGCCAGCCCCCACAGCAGGCTGGTGGTCAGGGCGAAGAATGCTGTCACGACCGGCCTCGCAGTACAGTTCGGTGAACGATCAGGTGCATCCCACCGTAGTTCAACCTGTTGTACCAGGCCATCGAAAATACTGGACTTCCCGGATATTGGACGCAATGTGTCGGACCTCGAACTCCTGACCCAGTCCCTGGCGCGCAACGTCAGGCACTGGCGCTCGGTGCGCGGCTTCACCCTCGACGTGCTCGCCGCCCGGGCCGGTGTCAGCCGCGGCATGCTCATCCAGATCGAGCAGGCCCGCACCAACCCCAGCATCGGCACGGTCGTCAAGATCGGCGACGCCCTCGGCGTCAGCATCACGACCCTCCTCGACTACGAGCAGGGCCCCCGGGTCCGCGTCGTCCCCGCCGAGCGCGCCGTACGGCTGTGGCACACCGAGGCGGGCAGCTACAACCGGCTCCTCGCCGGCACCGAGGCGCCGGGACCGCTGGAGATGTGGGACTGGCGGCTGATGCCCGGGGAGAGCAGCCCCTCCGAGCCGCACCCCGGCGGCACCATCGAACTGGTCCACGTCACCGCGGGTGAGCTGACGCTCACCGTCGAGGGCGAGGAGTACCGCGTCCCGGCCGGCGCGAGCGTCTCCTTCGAGGCCAACGTCCCGCACCGGTACGGCAATCGGGGTGAGGAGCCGATGGAGATGGTGATGGCCGTCTCCGTGCCGCCCGTGCCCTGAGACACCGGTACGGCCGGCGGGCGGCCCTTGCTAGCGTGCGGCCATGCGCGCACCCATCGGAGACTTCGACACCGCGACCCCCGCCCCGGACTGCCTGGACGAGCTGACCGCCCCGGTCGCCGAGGCCGTACGCGGCTGGCAGGGCGCGGTCCCGGCCGACCGGATCCTGTACGTCGACACCGAGCCGCAGTGGGCCGACACGGCCGTGTTCGTCGAGCACTACGGCCGGGACCTGCTGGAGCGGTCGGCGAACTGTGTCGTCGTCGCGGGCAAGCGGGCCGGCGAGACGACGCTCGCCGCCTGTGTGGTCCTCTCCACCACGCGGGTCGACGTCAACGGGATCGTCCGGCGCCAACTGGGCGCCCGCAAGGCGTCGTTCGCCTCGATGGAGACGGCGACCGGCGAAACCGGCATGGAGTACGGCGGCATCACCCCCCTCGGCCTGCCCACGGGCTGGCCGGTCCTGCTGGACTCGGCCGTCGTCGACCTGCCCTACGTCCTGGTGGGCAGCGGCCGCCGCCGCGGCAAGCTCCTGGTCCCCGGCAAGGCCCTGGCCGAGCTGCCCGGCGCGGTGGTGCTGGAGGGCCTGGGCGTCGACTGACCCCCGGCCGGCCCGGCCCCCGGTCCCTTGCCTGCGCGGTTCACGCCGTCGCGTGGTGGGCCAGTGCCAGGTGCGGGTCCGCCTCCCCCGGGGCCGGGGCCGGGTCGGCGTGGACCAGGGCGGCCGTCAGCCGGGGCACCGCGTGGAGCAGGGCGTGTTCGGTCTCGACGGCGATCGCGTGGGCCTGGCGCAGCGTCGCCTCGCCGTCCACCACCACCGTGAGCTCGGCCCGCAGGCGGTGCCCGATCCAGCGCAGGCGCAGCTCGCCCACCTCACGCACCCCCACGACCGCGCGCGCCGCCTGTTCGGCCCGGTCCACCAGTGCCGGGTCGACGGCGTCCAGCACCCGCCGGAACACCTCCCGCGCCGCGTCCCGCAGCACCAGCACGATCGCGGCCGTGATCGCCAGCCCCACGAGCGGGTCGGCCAGGTGCCACCCCAGCGCGGACCCGCCGGCGCCCAGCAGCACGGCCAGCGAGGTGAACCCGTCGGTACGCGCGTGCAGCCCGTCGGCGACGAGCGCGGCCGAGCCGATCTCCCGGCCCACCCGGATCCGGTACCGGGCCACCCACTCGTTACCCGCGAAGCCGAGCAGCGCGGCCAGCGCGACCGCCGGCACCTGCGCGACCGGGCGCGGATCCAGCAGCCTGCCGACGGCCGCCCACGCGGCGAACGCCGCCGACGCGGCGATGGTCAGCACGATCACCAGCCCCGCGAGATCCTCGGCACGGCCGTACCCGTAGGTGAACCGGCGGGTCGCCGCCCGGCGGCCCAGCACGAAGGCGATGCCGAGGGGCACGGCGGTCAGCGCGTCGGCCGCGTTGTGCACCGTGTCCCCGAGCAGCGCCACCGACCCGGACACGGCCACCACCACCGCCTGGGCCAGCGCCGTCGCCCCCAGCACGGCCAGCGACAGCCACAGCGCACGCGTCCCGCGCACCGAGGACTCCAGGGCCGCGTCCAGTTTGCCGGCGGTCTCGTGGGAGTGCGGGGTGAGGAGATGGGCCAGGCGACCGCGCGGGCGGGGGGAGCCGGGCGCGTGCTCATGCCTGCCGGCGTGGTCGTGCGGGCCGTGCTCGTGCGGGCCGTGCTCGTGCGGGCCGTGCGCAGGGGGGTGCCGGTCGCTCACGTCGATCCCCTTCCGGTGGGCGGGAGTGGACGCCGCGGCGCCCACGGAGCCATTATGTGCCTATGAGCGCACGCATGCACCTGTCATCTGCGCACCATGCGCACGAGCGCACCCCGGGCGAGGAGCAGTTCACGCTCGCCGCCGAGCTTCTCGCCCTGCTCGGCGACCGCACCCGGCTCGCCCTGCTGCACACCCTGGCGGCCGGCGAGGCCGACGTCGGCACGCTCACCGAGGCGTGCGGCGCCGCCCGCCCGGCCGTCAGCCAGCACCTGGCCCGGCTGCGGCTGGCCGGTGTGGTGGACACCCGCAAGGAGGGCCGCCGGGTGATCTACTCACTGCGCCACGGACACGTGCGGCGCCTGGTGGAGGAGGCCCTCAGGACGGCCGACCACCGCCTCGCCGAACGAGACGGCGGGGCGGCGCGCTGACCGGCTCAGAACGCCCCGGCCGTCCCCAGGTACTGCTCGGCGAAGGCCGCCGCCGCGACCGGTGAGGTGAATATCCGGCGCAGCCGGGCCAGCGCGGTGCCGGCGCGGTAGGGGTCGCCGGAGGAGGTGCCGTGGTAGATCCCGGACAGCCACTCCGAGAACTCCTGGTAGTCCCACACCCGCCGCAGGCACGCGTCCGAGTAGCCGTCCAGCCCGGTGGCGTCGCCCCTGGTCAGCCGGGCGACGAGGCCGTCACCGAGCAGGAACGCGTCGTGCAGGGCCAGGTTCATGCCCTTCGCGGCGATGGGCGCGACGAGGTGCGCGGCGTCACCGGCCAGGAACAGCCGGCCGAACACCATCGGCTCGACCACGTAGGTGTGCATGTCCAGCACCCGCTTCTCCAGCAGCCGCCCCTCCGTCAGCGGCGGGCGGTCCGCCGCGCGCAGCCGCCGTTGCAGCTCGGCCCAGACCCGCTCGTGGGACCAGGAGTCCGGATCGTCGCCGGGCGGACACTGGAGGTAGTAGCGGGTCAGCTCGGGGCCGCGCGGCATGTGCCCGGCGAACCCGTCCGCGTGCATGCCGAACAGCACGCGGTCCGAGGACGGCGGCGCCTCGGCCAGCAGCGCCAGCCAGCCGATGCCGTAGTCGTGCCGGGAGATCCGCGCCCGCGACGGCAGCGCGGCCCGGCTCGCCCCGCGCGCCCCGTCGCAGCCGGCCACGAACGCGCAGGTCACCAGGTGCCGTTCACCGCTGTCCGGGTCGGTGTACGACACGGCGGGCCGGTCCGAGTCCAGGTCGTGCAGGCGTACGTCCCGCACGCCGAAGCGGATCTCCCCGCCGCGCACGTCGGCGTACTCGCGCACGAGGTCCGTCACGAGCAACGGCTGCGGGTGGACCCAGTGGTGGTACCCCGTCAGTTCCGTGTAGGCGAAGCGGTGCCCACGGCCGTCGAAGCGGAACTCGCACTCGGTGTGCCGCTCGGCGCGCTTCGGCAGGTCGCCGGCCAGCCCGCGCTGTTCCAGGGCGCGTACGGCCCACTCCTCGATCACGCCGGCGCGCGGCCGCTGTTCGATGAACGCTCTGCTCTCGGTCTCCAGGACCAGGCAGTCGACACCGGCGGCGCGCAGGATGTTGCCGACCGTCAGCCCGGCCGGTCCGGCGCCGATGACGACGACCGGGCAGTGCGCGGCGGAAGGGGACGTGGGATGGGGGGAAGGAGACGTCACGCGGGGCATTATGACGGTGTCCCGTCAGCCGGCCGGCCGCCGGGACACCGCGGGGCGGCGGGCGCGGCCCGTGCGCGGACGTGGCCGGCACACGGACGTCACCGCACGGAGGCGGTCAGTGCGCGGGCGCGTCCGTCACCACGACCTCGTCGATGCTCCGCTCGATCGCCTCGGGCCGCGACGCGGTGGCCTTGGCCCAGTAGTAGACGACCAGGGAGAAGGCCGCCACGATCAGCAGGTCCCACCACAGGCCGATGGTGCCCCGGCCGCCGCCGAAGCCGCCCAGCCAGGAGATCACGCCCATGCCCACCAGGTAACCGGGCAGCCACTGCGCGGCCCTGAAGTCCAGGCGCGGCGCGTCCGGCAGGCCCTTGCGGATCGCGTACCAGGCGTACGAGCCGAGCAGCACGTATCCGAGGAGGATCGCGAAGCCCAGGCGCCACAGGGTGCCCCAGCCGGCCCAGTAGATGATGAGGTCGGCAACCACGAAGGACAGCGGGGAGATGATCCTGCCGCCGGGCAGCCGGTACGGGCGCTCACGGTGCGGCAGCCGGTCGGCGAACACCCCGTAGGCCAGCGGCGCGCCCGCGTACATCAGCACGCTCGCCGAGGTGATGAACCCGACCAGCGTCTGCCAGCTCGGGAACGGCAGGAAGCAGATCACGCCGGTGACGAACGAGACGATCAGGCCGAACCACGGCACGCCTCGCTTGTCGGTCCTCGTGAACAGCTTCGGCGCGTAGCCGTTCATCGCGAGGCCGTACGACACCCGGGAGGTGGCCGTCGTGTAGATCAGACCCGTGCCGCCGGGCGAGATCACCGCGTCGATGTACAGCACCACGCTCAGCCAGCCCAGGCCGACCAGGGTGGCCAGACCCGCCCAGGGACCGCTGATGCCCGCGAAGTCCAGGTGGGCCCAGCCGTGCGCGAAGGAGATGCGCGGCAGGGCGGCGATGAAGACGATCTGGAGCAGGATGTAGATGGCGGCGCCGATCGCGACCGAGCCGAGGGTCGCGCGCGGCAGGTCCCGCCGGGGGTTGCGGCTCTCGCCGGCCAGCTGGATCGCCTGCTCGAAGCCGAGCAGGGCGAAGATGATGCCGCTGTCGCTGATGGCGCCGAGCACGCCCTTGGCACCGAACGGCGCGAAGCCCTCGGAGGTGAAGTTGCCGGGGTGGAAGTTGCCGATCGCGATGATGAAGATCGCCGCGAGGGGGACGGCGATCTTCCACCAGGTGGCGGCGCTGTTGGTGTGCGCGAGGGCGCGGACGCCGAAGAAGTTGACGCCGACGAACACCGCCATGAGGACCACGGCCACGGCGAAGCCGCTCGGGGTCAGCGTCTGGTCGTGGTACTGGAGGCCGTCGGCCCACTGCCAGTGCTTGGCGTAGCCGATCATGGCCTCGACCTCGATCGGGGCCACCGTCGCCGCCTGCAGCCAGGAGAACCAGCCGAAGGACATGCCGGCCAGACCGCCGAACGCGTAGTGCGGGTAGCGGGCCGTGCCGCCCGCCACCGGGAACATGCCGCCGAGTTCGGCGTGCACCAGCGCCAGCAGCACGATCGCCACCGTGCCGATCAGCCACGAGATGATCGCGGCCGGGCCCGCCGCGACGACCGCCTTCTCGGCGCCGAAGAGCCAGCCGGATCCGATGATGGAGCCCACCGAGGCCCACATCAGACCGATGAGCCCGACGTCCCGGCGCAGACCACCGGACTCCGTCGTGGCTACCGGCACAGCATGGTCGACTTTCGGCATGGGGAGTGGCCTCTCAGATCGTTTACGCGGGACCGACGAGCAAGGAGGCCACAGATTAGAGACGCTTTCCGCGCCGACAGAAGACCGATAACCAAGTCTTGACCCGGGATCTCCGGTGTCTTGGCACAGCCTTCGTACAGGTCAGCGCGGTTAGAGAATGTCAATATTCAGCGTCGAATTGTGAGAAGAAGGTGAGACAGGCTAGTTCAGGCGCGGAATTTCGATCGCCGGGCACCGGTCCATCACCATGTCCGTGCCCGCCGCCCGCGTCCGCTCGTAGGCGGCCTCGTCGACGACCCCGAGCTGGAACCACACCGCCCGCGCGCCCTTCGCCACGGCCTCGTCCGCCACCGCGGCGGCCAGGTCGCTGTTCACGAAGACGTCGACCACGTCCACGTCGAAGGGGATGTCCGCGAGGGAGGCGTAGCCCTGCTCCCCGTGCACCGTCTCGGCCTTGGGGTGCACCGGCACGATCCGCTTGCCGAACCGCTGGAGCACCCGCGCCACCCCGTAGGCGGGCCGGTTCTGGTTGGAGGACAGGCCGACCACCGCCCAGGTGTCGCCCAGCTCGGTCAGGATCCTGCGGATCGTCGCGTCGTCGGCGTACATCGGCCGCCTCCTCGGGCTGCGGGGAACTGTGCGTCGGGGCAACATCGCCACGGCGGGTGTGGATTCCCGCCGTACCCCGCCACGCTGTCCGGAATCGGCGCAAGCCGCTGCATACGGCCGTCCACCCGCCTACGCTCGCCCCGTGCTGCGCATTCTCGACGCCCGAACCGGTGAGCCCGTCCCCGCCGCGCCCGCCCGGCGCGGCCTGACCCGGATCGCGACCCACGCCTCCGGGCTCGACCCGACGGCGCTTCGGGTGATGCTCACCGCGGATCTGCTGGTACGGGCGCTGGAACTGGGCGGGACCCCGGTCTGGACGATCCTCACCGCCCCCCGCGACCAGCCGGAACTCCGCACAGCCGCCACCCACCTCGCCATCCGCCCCTTCGAGGACGACCGCGACCTCGCGTCCGGACTGGGCGAGGCCCAGGTGATCCACGTCGCCCGGGGGGAGGAACGGGCGGAGCGGGCCGAGGACCCGGCGCTGACGGCTCGGTCGGCCGGAGGTCCGACGGGGGACTCGGTGCCGGGCGCACGGGGCGAGGCTCCGCTGGCCGCCGTCGCCCCGGTGGAGTGGGCCGGGCCGCAGCCGTCGCTCCCGGTCCTGCTCGCCGACCCCGCGGCGCTCCGGCTCGCGCTGCTCTCCGTCCCCCGGCACCGGCCCGCGCGGCTGGACGGCGACGCCCTGGCCCGGGCCGCCGGGCAGCTCGCGGACTGGCGGCGGGCCATGGCCGGCTGGGCGCGGCAACCCTCACGACCGGTGCCGGAACCGGTGCGCGCACGGTTGCGGGCCGCCTGGGAGAACGACCTCGACGTGCCGGGGGTGCTGAACGTGCTGCGGGACGTGGCGTCCGCCCCGGACCTCACCGACGGAGCCCGCTTCGAGACCTACGCCTACGCCGACCGCCTGCTCGCCCTGGATCTCGCACACGACCTCGGAAACCCCGCGTGAGCGCCCCGGCGGGTGCGGGACGGTGCTGTTCCGGCGGGCCGAGTCCGGAGGTGCCGGGGGCCATGGAGGGTTGCTGGTGCCGCGTGGTGTCGGGGGGTTCGCGTGAGTGCGTCGGCGGGTGGGCTGTGGCCGGTGGTGTTCCGTGGGCCGGGGTCCAGGCCATGCGGGGTGCCGGAGGCCGCGGCGGGTTGCAGGCGTCGCGTGGTGTCGGGAGGTTCGCGTGAGCGCGTCGGCGGGGTGCCGCTGGGTCGTGGGGTCCGCATGAGCGCCCCGGTGGGTGCGGGTCGGCTGTGGCGGTCGGTGGTCTTGCGGGGGGCCGAGTGCCGCGACTTGCCGGCGCCGGGAGTCTCCCGTGATCGCCCCGGCGGCTGCGGGCCGGCTGGGGGGCCGGTGGTGTTCCGCCGGGCCGAGTCCCGGGGGTGCCGGGGGCCACGGCGGGTCGCCGGTGCCGCGTCGTTTCGGGAGCCGCGCGTGAGCGCCCCGGTGGGGAGCCCCGCGTGAGCGCCCCCGCCGGTGCCGGTCCGCTGCGGCGGCTCGTGGTGTTGCGGCATGCGAAGTCGGCGTGGCCCGCGGGTGTCGAGGACCACCGCAGGCCGCTCGCCCCGCGCGGGCTGCGCGACGCGCCGGCCGCCGGGCGGGCCCTCGCCGCCGTGACGCTGCCCGATCTCGCCCTGTGCTCCACCGCCGTACGCGCCCGCCGCACCTGGGAGCTGGCCTCCGCCGAATGGGCCACGCCGCCGCCGGTGCGCTACGACCGGCGGCTGTACGCGGCCGGCGTACCCGAGCTGCTGGAGGTCGTGCGCGAGGCGCCGCCGGAGGTCCGGACGCTGCTGCTGGTCGGCCACAATCCCGGCCTGGAGGAACTGGTGCTGGCACTGGCCGCGGACGGCCTCGACGACAACCTGGACCGGGTGCGGGCGAAGTTCCCGACCAGCGCCATCGCCGTGCTCGCGTGGCACGGCACCGACTGGCCGGACCTGGCCCCGGGCACGGCCCTGCTCACCTCCTTCACGGTCCCGCGCGGGAGGAAGAGGAGCTGAACCGGGGCGTCCGGCGCTCGCATAGGCTGGCCGGATGCAGGACGAGTACCGCACAGTCGCCCGCGCGGGCGTGCACGAGACCGAGATCAACCGCTCCCGTTTCCTGTGCGCCCTCGCCCCGGCCGCCACCGAGCAGGAGGCCCAGGACTTCATCGCCGCCGTGCGCAAGGAGCACGCCGACGCCACCCACAACTGCTGGGCGTACGTCATCGGCGCCGACGCCTCCGTGCAGAAGGCCAGCGACGACGGCGAGCCGGGCGGCACCGCCGGCGTGCCCATGCTGCAGATGCTGCTGCGCCGCGACATGCGGTACGTGGTGGCCGTCGTCACCCGTTACTACGGCGGCGTGAAGCTCGGCGCCGGCGGACTCATCCGCGCCTACGGCGGCTCGGTCGGCGAGGCCCTGGACGCGCTCGGCACGATCACCCGGCGCCGCTTCCGGCTGGCCACGGTGACCGTCGACCACCAGCGCGCCGGCAAGGTCCAGAACGACCTGCGCGCCACCGGACGCGATGTGCGGGACGTCCGCTACGGCGAGGCCGTCACCATCGAGATCGGCCTGCCCGACGCCGACGTCGACGCCTTCCGCTCCTGGCTCGCCGATGTGACGGCGGGCACGGCGGGCCTCGAACTCGGCGGCGAAGCCTACGGAGACGCCTGACGATTGGGGTGAATCGGGCATAACGGGCCTATGGTGTGCGGGTCATGACGGGCTGATACCGGAGTGACCGCCCGTGCTGTCGGACCCGGCCGTTACGCTCGGGGATCATGAGGATCCTGCACACGTCCGACTGGCACCTCGGCCGGGCCTTCCACCGGGTGGACCTGCTCGGGGCCCAGGCCGAGTTCATCGGTCACCTCGTCACCACCGTGCGTGAGCGCGAGGTGGACGCGGTGGTCGTGTCGGGCGATGTGTACGACCGCGCGGTACCCCCGCTCGCCGCGATCGAGCTGTTCGACGCCGCCTTGCACCGCCTGGCCGACCTCGGCGTGCCCACGGTGATGATCTCCGGCAACCACGACTCGGCCCGCCGCCTCGGCGTCGGCGCCGGACTCATCGGCCGCGCGGGCATCCACCTGCGCACCGAGCCGTCCGCTGCCGGCACCCCCGTCGTGCTCCCGGACGCCCACGGCGACGTCGCCTTCTACGGGCTGCCGTACCTGGAACCGGCCCTGGTGAAGGACGAGTTCGGCGTCGACAAGGCCGGCCACGAGAGCGTGCTGGGCGCCGCCATGGACCGCGTACGCGCCGACCTCGCCACCCGCGCGCCGGGCACGCGTTCCGTCGTCCTCGCCCACGCCTTCGTCACCGGCGGCGAGGCCAGCGACAGCGAGCGGGACATCACCGTCGGCGGAGTGGCCGCCGTACCGGCCGGTGTCTTCGACGGTGTCGACTACGTGGCGCTCGGGCACCTGCACGGCTGCCAGGTCATCACCGAGCGCGTGCGCTACTCCGGATCGCCGCTCGCCTACTCCTTCTCCGAGGCCGGCCACCGCAAGAGCATGTGGCTGATCGACCTCGACGCGGACGGCTCCCTCACCGCCGAACGCGTCGACTGCCCGGTGCCCCGTCCGCTCGCCCGCATCAGCGGCACCCTGGACGACCTCCTCGCCGACCCGGAGCTGACCCGCCACGAGGACGCCTGGATCGAGGCCACCCTCACCGACCCCGTCCGCCCGGCCGACCCCATGGCCCGGCTCACCGAGCGGTTCCCGCACACCCTCAGCCTGGTCTTCGCCCCCGAGCGCACTCCGGACGACCGCCAGGTGTCGTACGCCCGCCGCCTCGCCGGCCGCAGCGACCAGCAGATCGCCCAGGACTTCGTCGCCCACGTGCGCGGCGCCGGACCCGACGAGCAGGAGGCGGCCGTGCTGCGCGAGGCGTTCGACGCCGTGCGTGCCGACGACGCCGTGCGGGAGGTGGCCCGGTGAGGCTGCACCGGCTCGACCTCACCGCCTTCGGGCCCTTCGGGGGCGCCCAGAGCGTCGACTTCGACGCCCTGTCCGCCGCCGGGCTGTTCCTGCTGCACGGCCCCACCGGCGCCGGCAAGACGTCCGTCCTGGACGCCGTCTGCTACGCCCTCTACGGCTCCGTCCCCGGCGCCCGGCAGAACGGCCAGGGCATGACCCTGCGCAGCGACCACGCCCGGCCGGGCACCCGCACCGAGGTCCGTCTCGAACTCACCGTCGCCGGACGCCGGCTGGAGATCACCCGGCAGCCCCCGTGGGAGCGCCCCAAGCTGCGGGGCACGGGCACGACCGTCGACAAGGCCCAGACCTGGCTGCGCGAGTACGACGGCACGGCCGGCGTCTGGAAGGACCGCAGCCGCTCCCACCAGGAGATCGGCGAGGAGATCACCCAGCTGCTCGGCATGAGCCGGGAGCAGTTCTGCCAGGTCGTCCTGCTGCCCCAGGGCGACTTCGCCCGCTTCCTGCGCGCCGACGCCGAGGCCCGCGGCAGACTCCTCGGCCGCCTCTTCGACACCCAGCGCTTCGCCGACGTCGAGAAGCGCCTCGCCGAACGCCGCCGCGGCACCGAGGCACGCGTGCGCGAGGGCGACACGGCCCTCCTCGCCGACGCCCACCGCATGCAGCAGGAGGCCGGCGACGCCATGGAGCTGCCCGACCTGGCCCCCGGCGACCCGGGACTGGCCGAGGCCGTCCTCGGCGCCGCCGCCGTGGCCCGCAGCACCGCCCGGGAACGCCTCACCGTGGCCTACTGCCGGCTCTCCGCCGCCGAGTCCGCGCACGCCGAAGCCCGCCGCGCCCTGGACGAGACACGCGAACTCGCCCGTCTTCAGGCCCGGTTCGCCGAGGCCCGGCTGCGCGCCGAGCGCCTCCAGGAGCGGTCCGGCGCCCACCGGGAGAACCAGCGGCGCATGGAGCGGGCGCGCAAGGCGGAGGCGGTCGCCCCCGCCCTGGAGCTGCGGGACGACGCAGAGGCGGAACACCGCCGGGCCACCGCGGCGGAGGCACGCGCGCGCGGACTGCTGCCCGACTCCTTCGCCGACGCCGGCGCGAGCGGACTCGCCGCCGCCGCCCGCCGGGCCGCCGAGGAGCTGGGCGGCCTGGACGCGGCCCGGCGCGCCGAACGCAGGCTCGCCGAACTCGCCGAGGAGCGGGCCGGACTCGACCGGCAGGAGCGCGCCGACGAGGACGTCCTGCGCGAGGCCGAGGCCTGGCTCGCCGACTGGGAGGGCGTCCGCGCGGCCCTACGGTCCCGCGTCGACTCCGCCCAGGAGGCCGCCACCCGCGCCGAACAGCTCGCCGTGCAGCGCGACCCCATGCGGCGCCGGCTCGACGCGGCCCGCACCCGCGACCGGCTCGCCGCCGACCTCGAACAGGCCCGGCAGCGCGCGGACACCGCGCGGCAGCGCGCCCTCGACGCCCGCACCCACTGGCTCGACCTCAAGGAACAGCGGCTGAACGGCATCGCCGCCGAACTGGCCGCCCACCTCACCGACGGCGAGCCCTGCGCGGTCTGCGGAGCCACCGAACACCCCGCCCCCGCCCGCAAGGTCGCCGGACACGTCGACCGCGAGGCCGAGGACCAGGCCCTCGCCGCGTGCCGGCGGGCCGAGGAGCAGCACACCGGGGACGAGCGGCGGCTCGGCGAGGTCCGTGAGGCCCTGGCCGCCGCCACCGCCGAGGCCGGGGACACGCCCACCGACCGACTCGCCGCCGAGGCGGACCTGCTGGAGCAGGACTACGCCCGCGCCCGCCGCGCGGCCTCCGCGCTGCACCCCGCCCAGGAGGAGCTGCGGCGTGCCGAGCGGGAGCGCGAGCAGCGGCTCGCCGACCGCCAGCAGGCCGCCGTACGGGCCGCCTCCCGGCTCACCCGCCGCGACACCCTGGAGCGGGAACAGGCCCTGCTGCGGGCGGAGCTGGAGCAGGCACGGGGCGACGCCGGCAGCGTGGCCGCGCGCGCCGCCCAGCTGGAGCGGCGGGCGGCCCTGCTCACCGAGGCCGCCGACGCCGTGCGCGCCGCCGAGGACGCCGCCCAGCGGCTGAAGGACGCCGACGCCCGCCTCGCCGACGCCGCCTACCGGGCCGGCTTCGACACGCCGCAGGCCGCCGCGGCGGCGCTGCTGGACCCGGCCGCCCACCGTGAACTCCAGCACCGTCTGGACGCCTGGCAGCACGAGGAGGCCGCCGTCCGCGCGGTCCTCGCCGAACCCGGTACCGCGGCGGCCGCCCAGCAGCCGCCCGCCGACCCGGCCACGGCCGAGCGGGACGCGGCCGCGGCGGAACGGCGGCTGCGCGAGGCGGCCTCCGCGCGCGACGCCGCCGCCCGCTGCTGCGCGCAGCTGGACCGCCTCTCCGCCCGCGCCGCCCAGGCCGTACGCCGGCTCGGCCCGCTGCGTGAGGAGTACGACCGGGTGGCCCGGCTCGCCGCCCTCACCGCGGGCACCTCCGCCGACAACGAACGCCGGATGCGCCTGGAGTCGTACGTCCTGGCGGCCCGTCTCGAACAGGTCGCCGCCGCCGCGACCGTCCGCCTCCAGCGCATGTCGTCGGGCCGCTACACCCTCGTCCACTCCGACGACCGCACCGGGCGCGGGCGCTCCGGGCTGGGGCTGCACGTGGTCGACGCCTGGACCGGACGGGAACGGGACACCGCCACCCTGTCCGGCGGCGAGACGTTCTTCGCCTCCCTCGCGCTCGCGCTCGGCCTCGCCGACGTCGTCACCGACGAGGCCGGCGGCGTCCGCCTGGACACCCTCTTCATCGACGAGGGCTTCGGCAGCCTCGACGACCAGACCCTGGACGAGGTCCTGGACGTCCTGGACTCCCTGCGCGAACGCGACCGCAGCGTCGGCATCGTCAGCCACGTCGCCGACCTGCGCCGCCGCATCCACGCCCAGCTGGAGATCGTCAAGGACCGCTCGGGCTCGACACTGCGGCAGCGGGGTGTCAGGTGACGCGTTGCGCGCGAGGTTTCCGGTCGCCGGGTTCCCGCCGTCCTCACATGCTCGGGATGAGGTTCGCGGCGACGAGGCTGTGGTACGCGGCGTCGAGGTGTGAAGTCTCGGTCCGGGCGGGGTTGCTGCCCTTGGAAACGGGGACGAGGACATCGGACAGCGCATCGTCGTCGCGTGGCTGTTCCAGGGTCAGGACGTCCCCTATGCCGGGGGCGGCGGCGTCACGACCCGTCAGCGGTTCCAAACCCCATCTCTGTTCGATCGTCTTGAGCAGCGAAGTGTGGTCCAGCGGCACGCTGTCGTCGGGGACGCGGAAGACGGTCCCGGGCTTGATGAGGGGCGAGACCAGCACCGTGGGCACGCGTACCCCGAACCGGGTGAAGTCGAAGTCGAACTCCACTCCCTTGATGTCGTCGGGTGGCGTCGCGCCGGCAGGCGGAGGTACGTGGTCGTAACAGCCGCCGTGCTCGTCGTAGGTGACGACCAGCAAGGTGCCGGCCCAGTCCGGTCCGCGGCGCAGAGCCTGATAGGTGTCGTACACGAGGCGCTCGCCCAGAGCCACGTCATCGTTGGGGTGCTGGCTGTTTCCCGTGGTCCCCCATGAGGGCTCCAGGAAGGTGAAGGCGGGCAGACGGCCGGTGGCGGCCGCCTTCGCGAAGTCCATGAACTGGCCGAAGTGGCGCATACCGGCCTGCTGGGTGTCGGGGAAATCAGCCATGGTCTTCGGCCACTTGTTGTACCCGTAGACCATCCAGTCGATCTCCTCACCGAGTCGGCCGAAGATGCTCGGCGTGTCGAACAAGGGTCGCTTCGTCTGTTCCGCGAGGTGCAGGCTGGTCCTGTCGAGCAGGTAGCCCAGGCTGGTCCCGGCAAGGGCGAAAGCCCGGTTGGGCAGGGTCTGGGTCGGAACCGAGCAGTACCAGTGGTCGCACACCGCGTAACCCCGGGCCAGTCCGGACAGCACCGGCACCCCTTCCGGGGTGAAGCAGCCCATGATGTCGCTCGCGCTCACGCCCGGGGAGTTGCCGCTCCGCGTCGGATAGACCTGCGCGTAGTCGATGACGAAGCCGTCGTTGGTCGCGTCGGGGACGGGCGTGGGCGGATGCTCCGTGCCGAACAACTGGACGTTCACCCGGTCGAACTCCTCCCCGGGGATGGAACCCGGCATGAAGTACGCCCCGGGTCTGGCCGGGTCGATCCGGAAGACGGTGACCTTGCCGCCGTTCCCGTCGGGGTTGGCCTCCGCGCCGGTCAGTCCCTCGAAGGCATCGCCGGAGGGCGAGCGGTTGTCCTGGTCGGTGTAGAGGAACCCGAGCATGTTGTCCAGGGAACGGTTTTCCAGCATGAGGACCACGAGATGGTCTATCCGGCTCAACGGTGTGGTGTCCGGTGTCATCTGCAATCTCCCGCGGCTCGCGCGGACTGGGGGGAGCGAGGCCCCACCGGCCATGGCAGTGGCCCCACTTCCACCGTAGGACGCAGGGCTGTACCCCGCTCGGCGGCGCCGCGCATGCGCAGGACGCGGCCCGGGGGACCAGGCCGGCGCATCCGGGGGAGGGCGTCAGGGAGCGGTCCGGCCCCCCAGCGGACGCCGGGTCAGCGGGGAGGAGTACACGACGCTGGTGGTCACGGAGCCCAGCGCGCCGATCCGTCCCGAGATCTCCTCCAGATGGGACATCGACCGCGCGGCGACCTTGATGACGAAACAGTCGTCGCCCGTGACGTGGTGCGCCTCCAGGATCTCCGGCGTCACCGCGACCAGGTCGTGGAACGGCTTGTAGTTGCCGTTCGGATAGCGCAGGCGTACGAACGCCAGGATCGGCAGGCCCAGCCGCTCGGGGTCGACCACCGCCGCGTACCCCTGGATCACGCCGGCCTCCTCCAGCCGTCGTACCCGCTCGGTGACGGCGCTCGGCGACATGGAAACCGCCCGCGCCAGCTCGGCGTAGCTGGCCCGTCCGTCGCGCTGGAGGACGTCGAGGATGCGCCAGTCGGTGGCGTCCGGGGAATGCGCGGTCATCCCGGATGGATAGCAGGGGAATCCCCGGCCGGGCAAGGGCGGACCCGGGGATCGTCCCTTCAGCAGGCGGCTGCCGGACCGTAGGTTTCCCACATGATCGACACCGCTTCCGAGAACCCCGTCCTGCGCGTCGCCCCGGCAGCCCCCGCACACGCAGCCGCCTACTTCCGGGCGAACCTCGCCTTCCACGCCGACGTCTCCGACGTCGCCGCCGCGCTGGCGGCCGGCGGCGACCCCGGCTTCGTCGTCGTGGACTCGCGCTCCACCGAGTCCTGGGACCAGGGCCACATCCCCGGCGCCGTCCACCTGCCCACCGCGCTCGTCCCGCAGCAGGCCGCACGGCTCCTCGATCCCGACGTGCCGGTGGTGACGTACTGCTGGGGCCCCGGCTGCAACGGCGCCACCCGCGCCGCCCTCGCCCTCGCCGAACTCGGCTACCGGGTCAAGGAACTGCTCGGCGGCTTCGAGTACTGGGCCCGCGAGGGCTTCCCCTACGAGACCTGGCAGGGCCCGGCGCGCCGGGCCGCCGATCCGCTGACGGCACCCGTGGCGGGCGAGTGCGGCTGCTGAGGCGCGCCTCCGCGTGGAGCGGCCCCGGCAGCCCGTCCGGGTACAGTCGGGCAGTGCCCGAGCTGAAGCGGCTGCACGCCAGCCACGCCCCCGCGGTCCTGGACTTCGAGCTGTCGAACCGCGCCTACTTCGCCGCCTCCGTCTCCGACCGCGGCGACGACTACTTCGAGCAGTTCACCGACCGCTACAACGCCCTGCTGGCCGAGCAGGAGGCGGGCAGCTGCGCCTTCTACGTGCTCCTCGCCGAGGACGGGTCGGTCCTCGGCCGGTTCAATCTGGTCAACATCGAGAACCGCACCGCGGAACTCGGCTACCGGGTCGCCGAGCACGCCGCCGGCCGCGGCGTGGCCACCGAGACCGTCCGGGAGCTGTGCCGCCTGGCGGCCCGCCGGCACGGACTGCGCGTACTGCGGGCGGCCACCTCCCACCAGAACGTCGCGTCCCACAGGGTGCTGACCAAATCGGGCTTCATCCCGATCGGACCGGCCGACCCCGCCGACCTCGGCGGCAAGCCGGGCACCTGGTACCAGTGCGACCTGGCCACGCTCCGGCGCTAGGGTCTTTCGTTCGGATCAGGCCGGATCCGCGCGAAACACCCTGGGCCGGTGGGGTGACCCCCCGACCGGCGGGGGTGGTCCGGCCACCTGCCGGAGGTTGCAGCAGCACCTTTCCTGGAACGTTGTGACCAAGGGAAACGGCTCTGCCCCGGCTGGTCCGCCGGCCGCGTGGCCCTCCCGATCGGAGAAGGAGGTCGGACAGTGACGGTGCGACTGACGATGCTCTGCGCGACCACCGCGGAAGACGGCCTCGGCCGGGTCTTCGGGGACGGTGCCGTGAGCGAGCGCCGCCGGCGTGAGCTGGCAGCCATGACAGCGACCCTTCCGCCGTACGCGGTGGCCCTGCGCGGGCCCTCCGCCCGCTGCGCGCAGACCGCCGAGGCCCTCGCCGTCGCGGCCGTGCCCGAGCCCGAGCTGCGCGACCTCGACCACGGCACCTGGAACGGCCGTACCCCCGAGGACATCGCGGCCGTCGACCCGTACGGGCTGTCCGTCTGGCTGACGGATCCCGACGCCGCACCGCACGGCGGCGAGAGCGTCCGCGAGCTGTGCCGCCGGACGGCCGCGTGGCTGGACGGCCTGCCCGCCGGCACCGGACGCGTCCTCGTCATCACCGAGCTGTCCGTCATCAGGGCCGCGCTGGTCCACGCCCTGTCCGTACCCGTCCGCTCCTTCCGTCACCTTCAGATCCCGCCCGGCTCCGCGGTCACGCTGACGCTGAGCGACGGCCGCTGGAGCACCCGGTTCGACCGGATCACCGTCCCCCGGCACCGCACGTCGGCCGACGGCGTCCCCACCGTGGCGGTGCCGACCACGCCCACCACGCGACAGCGCGTGTGCCTCACCGGCCGCCCCTGACACCGAAGGGAACACGCGCCACCACCTGATCACGGCACCGGAGCCGTCGACGCCTGTCCGTACGGCGCCCAGCGGCGAAGCCGCCCCGGGCGTGGTACGAATCGGACAGTGGTTCCATACAGGCTGGAGCGCACGTGATCCGGGTACTGGTGGTCGACGACGAAGCCCTGATCCGCACGGGCTTCCAGCGCATCCTGGCCGCCGCCGACGGCATCGAGGTCGTCGGCGCCGTGTCCGGCGGCCAGGCCCTGCGGACGGTGCGCGAACAGCGCCCCGACGTGGTCCTGCTGGACATCCGCATGCCGGACGTGGACGGGCTCACCGTCCTGGGCGAGATCCGCCGGCTGCGGGAGCCACCCGTGGTGGCCATGCTGACCACGTTCGACATGGACGAGTACGTGGAGACGGCGCTGCGCTCGGGCGCCGCCGGATTCCTCCTCAAGGACACCGACCCCGAGGCGCTGCCGCTGGCCGTGCAGAACCTGGCCCGCGGCGGCACGGTGCTGTCGCCCAAGGTCACGCGCACGGTGGTGGACGCCTATCTGAGCGCCGGAGGGCCGGAGCGCCCGCCCAAGGCCCTCGAACGGCTCACCGGCCGGGAGCGCGAGGTGCTGCTCCTCCTCGCCGAGGGCCTGTCGAACGCCGAGATCGCGGCCCGCATGCACCTGAGCACCGGCACGGTCAAGGACCACGTCAGCGCCATCCTCACCAAACTGGAGGTCAGCGGCAGGGTCCAGGCCGCCCTCTTCGCCCAGCGGGCCGGACTCCTCGCGGAGGGGACCGGATGACCCGCCGTCCGTCCCCGCTGCGCCGTCCGTCCCCGCTGCTGCTGGACGGCGTGGCGATCGCCATGGCCCTCCTCGACGTGTGGGCCCACTGGGACATCGCCGAGCCGTTTCGGATGGCGTGCGCCCTGGCCGCCGCCGTCGTCCTGCTGCTGCGCCGGCGCCAGCCGCTGCTCACCTTCCTGCTGACCCTTCCGGCCGTCCTGCTGTCCGACTCGGTCGTCGCCTGCCTGGCCGCGCTGTACACCCTCGCTTCCCTCAGCCGCCCCCGGACGCTGCTGCTCCTGTGCGTCCTGGCCTTCGCGTTCTGCGACACGACGGCCCTGCCGTCACCGAACTTCGATCTGACCGCGCTCGGCAGGCTGATCCCGTTCGGCTACAGCGCCGCCACCGCGGCCGCCGCCGTGTTCCTCGGACAGCTCGTGCGGACCCGGCGCGACCTGTCGCTGAGACTGACCGAGATCTCCGAGGCGCGCGACCACCAGCAGCTGCTGACGGCCCAGGCCGTCCTGGCCAAGGAGCGCGCCCAGCTGGCGCGGGAGATGCACGACGTCGTGTCGCACCAGGTCAGCCTGATCGCCGTGCGCGCCGGAGCGCTGCAGGTCGGCGCGGAGGACACGGACACCAAGGAGGCCGCGGCGACGATCCGGCGGCTGAGCGTGCAGACGCTGGACGAGCTGCGCCACATGGTCGGCGTCCTGCGCGCCTCCGGCGGCCACCCCACGGAGCTGACCCCGCAGCCGGCGCTCACCGACATACAGCGGCTTGCCGACAGCTGCGGCATCGAGACCGAGCTGAGGACGGACCTGCCCGAAGGACTCCCGGCCACCGTCCAGCGCGCGGTCTACCGCACGGTCCAGGAGGCGCTGACCAACACCCGCAAACACGCCCCCGGCGCCAAGGCGCGCATCGACCTGCTGCACACCGACGGGTCGATCCGGGTCCGGGTCACCAACACCGCGCCGACCCAGCCGCCGCTGCCGCTGCCCGGCGCCCACCACGGCCTGATCGGGCTGCGCCAGCGCGCCGAACTCCTCGGCGGCACCATGACCGCGGGCCCGACGAGCGACGGCGGTTACGAGGTCTGCGTGGTGCTGCCGGCGGAAGTCACGGGGTGAGCGGACGAGGTGCTCGGCGCAGCGCGTCGAGGGCGACGCCCAGCCACGACGTGCTCAGCGCAGCGCGTCGAAGGCGACGCCCAGGTGACGGGGGCCGCGCAGCACGGCGTTGCGGCGGTACGGCGGCGGGTCCTCGACCAGCCGGGGCCCCTCCAGCCGCCGGGCCAGCTCGGACAGCGCGATCTGGGCCTCCAGCCGCGCCAGCGGGGCGCCGAAACAGCTGTGGATGCCACTGCCGAAGCCGAGGTGCTGGATGTCACCGCGGTCCGGGTCGAACCGCTCGGGGTCCTTGAACCGCTCCGGGTCCCGGTTGCCCGCGGCGAGCACCAGCCAGATGCGCGAGCCCTTGGGGATCGTGACCCCGCGCACCTCGATGTCGGCGATGCTGGTGCGCTGCGGCAGCAACTGCACGGGGGGCTCGTACCGCAGCAGCTCCTCCACGATGGTGACCGACAGCCCCGGGTCCTCCCGCAGCCGCTGGAGGATCTCCGGGTGGCGCAGCAGGGTGAGCATGCCGTTGGTGATCAGGTTGACCGTCGTCTCGTGACCGGCGATCAGCAGCAGCACCGAGGTGCTGAGGACCTCCATCATCGACAGGGAGCCGTCCGGGCCACGGCCGGCCACCAGGTCGGACAGCAGGTCGTCCCGTGGCTCCTTGGTGCGCTCCTCGACCAGTCCGGCCAGGTACATGCCGAGCTGCATCCGGGCTTCCCGCGCCGTCCTCTGGGCGTCGGCGTCCTGGTCCGGGCCGGCCGCCGGTTCGAGGCCGGCGACCAGCGGGTCGACCCAGGTGCGGAACCGCGGCTCGTCCTCCCGGGGAACCCCGAGCAGCCGGCAGATCACCGTCACGGGGAACGGGTAGGCGAACTGGTCGACCAGGTCCACCTGACGCGCGTCGCCGAAACCGTCGATCAGCCCGGTGACGATCTCCCGCATCGCGCCCCGCATGTCCTCGATCCGCCGCGGCCGGTGCGGCGGTCCGAAGGCGCTGTTCGCGATGCGCCGCAACCGGTCGTGCTCGGGCGGGTCCAGACGCAGGAACGACGGCGGCAGTCCTCCCGTCTCCTCGGTCTGGTCCAGCTCGTCGGGTCCGGCGGCGGCCAGGTTGGCCGCGTCGGAGCTGATCCGGGGATCGTGGAGGAGGGCTTTGATGTCGTAGTAGGAACTGATGAGGTACGGCCCTCCCTCCTCCTCGTGGAGCACCGGGGTCCTGCGGAGCTCCTCGTAGAGGGGGTACGGGTCGGCGCGGTTGGCGTAGTCGGTGATCCGGCGTGTGAGCGATGCGTGCGGCATGGCGGGTCCTCGGGGCGTCGGGGCCGTGACGGGGTCAGTGGCGGGCGGGGTGGAAGACCAGCTGCTGGTCGGCCGGCGAGTAGCCGCTGAGGGTGACCATCGCGCCGTGCGTCGGCAGGGACGGGTCCGGGAACCCGGCCGGCACCGGCTGTCGGCCCTCGGGACGCCGGTCCACCGTCGGGTACTCCACCGGGAACGGCGCCCCCCGCTCGATCTGCCTCTGGTAGAACTCGAGCCACCGCGTGTTGTCGAAGGTCACGGCGGCCACGACCCGGCCCTGGTGACCGTAGACGCCGGCGAACCGGCGCTCGGCCGGCGAGCCCTGCGTGATCATGAGCTCCTCGCCCATGGGCGGCACCCCGACCGACTTGATGTTCACGCCGAACATCGACGACCAGAAGGCGGGCATCCACAGGTGCGGCCGCCGGTCGGCACCGTGGCAGATCATGTTGTGCGCGGCGGTCTCCGCCTGGGCGACGGCATTGCCCCAGTGCTCCAGCGACAGGAACTGGTAGCCGAAGAGCGCGTGCGGGGACCGCGCCACATCGCCCGCCACGAAGACGTCGTCCGTGACGATCCCCCGGAAGTCGAAGGCACGGCAGCCCGCGTCACAGGCGACGCCCCGGGGCCCGGCGCCGAGCCCCGACCCGGTCAGCCACTCGGTGTTCCGCAGCGAACCCAGCGACACCACGACCACGTCCGCCTCGACCACGCTCTCGTCGGACAGATGGACGGCCCGCACCCTGCCGACCCCGTCGCCCTCCAGCGCGGTCACCGTGACATGGGTGCGCAGGTCCACGCCGTTCTCGGTCTGCAGGTCCGCCGCGACCGCGCCGACGACCCCGCCGAGCGCGCCCACCAGCGGCGCGCCCGCGCGCTCCGCCACGGTCACCTGGAGATCCATCTCCCGGCACGCCGAGGCGACCTCGGAACCGGCGAACCCGGCGCCGATCACGAACACCCGGCGCGGCCCCGCCTTCAGCCGCCGGTACAGGTCCGCCGCGTCCTCCCGGGTGCGCAGCAGGCAGACCCCGTCGAGCCGGGCCTCCTCCTCCTTCGGCCACGGCCGGGCGCGGACGCCGGTCGCGATGAGCAGCCGGTCGTACTCCACCTCGTCACCGTCGGCGAGCCGGACCCGCTTGGCCGTCAGGTCCAGGCCGGCCGCCGCCACGCCCAGGCGCCACTTGGCGTCGATCTCCCGGCGGTGCGGCAGCTCGGTGTGGTGCGGGGACGCCCTGCCCAGCAGCACGGACTTCGACAGCGGCGGCCGGTCGTAGGGCTCGTGGGGCTCGTCACCGATCAGGGTCAGCTCACCGGCGAAACCCTCCGCGCGCAGGGTCTCCGCGGCCCGCAGACCGGCCAGCGAGGCACCGACGATCACGATCCGGCCCTCGCGCCTGAGCCACTCCACGTAGTCAGCGGCCATCGGACGCCTCCCGCGTCCCACCCGTGCGCTCCAGTCCGTCGGCCGTGATCGCCTGCACCGGGCACGCGGCCACGGCACGCGCGACCCGCTCGCGCTGCTCCTCGTCCGCGCGAGGGTTGTAGATCAGCGCCTCCTCGCCGTGCATGGCGAAGACGTCGGGCGCGAGGAACGCGCACTGCGCGTACCCCTGACACTTGTTGAGATCGACGACGAGCCTCATCGACGCTCCGCCCTTCCCATGGCCAGGTCCGGACGCACCGCGCGGCGAGCGCGGGCGGCTGCGGACGGCGGTCGTCCCCCGCCCGCCAGCATGCGAGCCCGGGCGCGGTGGCCGCGCGCCGGGCACGCCGATCGGGTGAGCGGCCGGCGGTCCCGGCGTCATCCGGCGACGGGGGTCCGGGGACCCTCACGGCGGCCGGCCATGAGGATGTGCACGCTGAGCAGCAGCGACCAGGCCGGGAAGGCGAGTTCCGCCCACGGCACGTTGGACGACACGAACAGCAGCGTCACCACGGTGAGGAGGCCGAGGACGGTGAGCCAGGGCGGCAGCACACCGAGGCGGTGGCCGATGACCGACATGGAGGACACGAAGACGGCCGCCATCCGCATCGCGTACTCCGTCATCAGCGTGTACGCGAGGTGACGGCCGAAGTCCCAGGTGGCCGGCGGCGGTGACACGCCGGCCGGGTGGGCCAGCACGAGCACGGCACTCGCCGCCGCGGCCGCGCCGAACAGCGTGGCGGTGAAGACCAGCCCGCTCCCCAGGAAGACCGTGGCGAGGAACTTGTCCTCGCCCGCGCCGACGTGCGCGCGGATCACGCCGATGAACCACAGGAAGAAGATGCCGGCGAACGGCACCAGCGCGAGGGCCGTCCGCAACGCCCGGCGCTGCGTAGAGTCCGTGAAGCCGTGTGCGGTCACCGCGTCGGCCCCTTCCGGGATGCCCAGTCTGACCAGGACGATCGCCGCCGCCAGGAGCAGCGCGAAGACGACCCCGGCCAGCCCCGCGGAGCGCGGTGTCCGCAGCGCCCGCTGCCCCGGCCCGATCTCCCGCATGCCCGGCCCGCCTTCCGCATCGGCCCCCGGCACCAGCTAGCCGTCCGGATGCCGCCGGCGCCACCCGGGACGCGGCCGTACGGCCGAGCGGAAATCCACTCGCGCTCGCGCGCCGCCCTCCCTAAGGTCGTCGTCCGTGCCCACACCCCCGCAGCCGGCCCCCGCCGAACTCCGCCGTGATCCCTTGCCCCTGCGCGGCCGTACCGCACTCGTCACCGGCGCCGGCCGGCGGGCCGGGATCGGGCACGCGGTGGCCCGGCGGCTGGCCGCCCACGGCGCCAGTGTGTACCTGCACCACCACGTGCCGCACGACGCCGCGATGCCCTGGGGCGCCGACGACCCCGACGCCGTCGCCGGCTCCGTGCGCGAGGCGCTCGGCGACCCCGGGGCGCGGGTGGTGCGGGGCCCCGGTGACCTCGCGGACCGGACGGAACCGGCCCGGTTGGTCGACACCGTGATCGAGGAGTTCGGCCGCCTCGACATCCTCGTCGCCAACCACGCCCTCAGCGGCTCCGACGGCACCCTCGACGACATCGACGCCGCGATGCTCGACGCCCACTGGGCCGTGGACACCCGCTCCGTGCTGCTGCTCGTCCAGGCGTACGCCCGTTCGCGCGCCGCCCTGCCGCCGGGCACGCCCGGCGGACGCGTGGTGCTGATGACGTCAGGACAGGACCTCGGCGGCGGCATGCCGGGCGAGATCGCCTACGCCCTCCAGAAGGGCGCCCTCGCCTCCGTCACCCGCTCCCTGTCCACGACGCTCGCGGCACGGGGGATCACGGTGAACGCCGTGAACCCCGGCCCCGTCGACACCGGATACGCCACCGGCGAGGTCCACGCGGCCGTGGCCGCGCGGTTCCCCGCCGGACGCTGGGGCGCACCCGACGACCCGGCCCGCCTCATCGCCTGGCTGGCCACGGACGAGGCGGGCTGGATCACGGGGCAGGTCATCACCTCGGACGGCGGCTTCCGGTACTGAGACGGGACAGGCGGTCACGGCGGGGCGGCGCGGGCGTCACAGCCGGGACAGTTCGTCCACCAGGTCGTCCAGGCCGAGGGAGCCCTGCGACAGTGCCGCCATGTGCCAGGCCTTCAGGTCGAACGCGTCACCGTGCCGCTCGCGCGCCTTCTCCCGGCCCAGCAGCCACGCCCGCTCCCCGAGCTTGTAGCCGATCGCCTGGCCCGGGATCGTCAGGTACCGGGTCAGCTCGCTCTCCACGAAGTCCGCCGGACGGCTGCTGTGCGCGCCGAAGAACTCCTGGGCCAGCTCGGGCGTCCACCGCTCCCCGGGGTGGAACGGCGAGTCCGCCGGGATCGGGAGCTCCAGGTGCATGCCGATGTCAACGATCACCCGGGCCGCCCGCATCATCTGCGCGTCCAGGTAACCGAGCCGCTCCTCCGGACCCGTCAGGTACCCGAGCTCGTCCATGAGCCGCTCCGCGTAGAGCGCCCAGCCCTCCGCGTTGGCGCTGACCCCGCCGACCGTCGCCTGGTAGCGGGAGAGGTTCTCGGCCACGTGCGCCCACTGCGCGAGCTGGAGGTGGTGGCCGGGCACGCCCTCGTGGTACCACGTCGAGACCAGGTCGTAGACCGGGAAGCGGGTCTGGCCCATCGTGGGCAGCCAGGTGCGGCCCGGCCGGGAGAAGTCCTCGGACGGGGCCGTGTAGTACGGCGCCGCCGCACCACCGGGCGGGGCGATGCACGACTCCACCTTCCGCACCCGCTCGGCCAGTTCGAAGTGCGTGCCGTCCAGCTCCTCGATCGCCCTGTCCATCAGGCCCTGGAGCCACTCCCGGACCTCGTCCACGCCCTCGATGTGCCGGCCGTGCTCGTCCAGGTGCGCGAGCGCCGCCCAGGGCGTCTCCGCGCCGGGCAGGATCTTCTCCGCCTCCGTCCTCATCTCGCCGAGGATGCGGTGGAACTCCGCCCAGCCGTACGCGTACGCCTCGTCCAGGTCCAGGTCCGTGCCGTTGAAGTAGCGGGCCCAGCGCGCGTACCGCTCCCGGCCGACCACGTTCGGGGCGCCCTCGATCGCCGGCGCGTACACGTCCCGCAGCCAGTCCCGCAGCTCCACCAGGGCGCCGGTCGCCGCACGCGCCGCCTCGTCCAGCTCCGCGCGCAGCGCCTGCGGACCCGCGGCGGCGAAGTCCTCGTACCAGCCGCGGCCCGTGCCGTCCGTGTCCGTCCACTCGGTGAGCTGGCCGATGTACGTGGCGGTCGGCCGGGGAGCGGCGAACAGCTTGCGCTCCAGGCCGAGTTCGAGCGACGCGCGGTAACCCGCGACCGCGCCGGGCACCGCGCGCAGGCGCTCGGCTATCGCCGCCCAGTCCTCCTCCGTGTCCGCCGGGGTGACCGTGAAGATGTCCCGCACCGAGTGGCCCGGCGTGCTCATGTTGCCGACCGCCCGCAGGTGCTCGTCCGCCTCGTGCACGGCGATCTCGGCGGTCAGCCGCTCCCGCAGCAGCCGCGCGCAGCGCCGCTCGGCGTCGCTGTCCGCACCGGGCCGCCGCTCGGCCTCGTCCAGCTTCGCGAGGGTGTTCCGTGCCAGCTCGGCCAGGGCCTCGCGACCGGCCGGCGAGTAGTCGGGCAGCCTGCTCGAACTCTCCTTCACACCGAGGTACGTACCGATGACCGGGTCGAGGGAGACGAGGTCGTCCACATAGGCGTCGGCGATCTGACGGGGCAGCGGGCTCTGGGTATCAGACATGCGGCCCATCCTCGTACGAGGACGATCGCCGCGTCATCCGGGTTCGCCGGGATTCAGCTCTGGGCGTGGCCGGGCGGCAGCAGCGGCCCGCACTCCCACTGCTGGAAGATCAGCCGGGTCTCCACCCGGGCGACCTCGCGCCGCGCCGTGAACTCGTCGAGCACCAGCCGCTGGAGATCGGCCATGTCCGCGACGGCCACGTGCACCAGGTAGTCGTCGGGCCCCGTCAGATGGAACACCGACCGCGCCTCCGGCAGCGCCCGGATCCGGTCCACGAACGGTCCCACCAGCTCCCGCCGGTGCGGCCGCACCTGCACCGACAGCAGCGCCTGGAGACCGCGCCCGAGCTTCGCCGGGTCGAGCCGCAGCCGGTGCCCGAGGATCACACCCGAGCGGCGCAGCCGGGTCACCCGGTCCAGACAGGTCGACGGTGCCACGCCCACCTGCGCGGCGAGGTCGCGGTAGGTGGTCCGGGCGTCGTTCTGCAACAGCCGCAGCAGATGCAGATCGACCGGATCCAGTACGACAGATTCGGCCACCGGCCGAACGTAGCACGGCACCCGGCTCCCAGGTACCGTTCCCTGTTCACCCTTCCGGTCATGGACACATCGAGCACGAGTGCCTACGACGACGTACGCACCGCATCGAGAGCGCTGGCCACCGAGGCCGTGCACGCCGGCCGCGACGACCTCGCCCGCCAGGGCCTGCACGCCCCGCCGATCGACCTGTCCACCACCTACCCCTCCTACGACAGCCGTGCCGAGGCCGCCCGCATCGACGCCTTCGCCACCGACGGCGCCGACCCGGCCGGGCCGCCCGTCTACGGCCGCCTCGGCAACCCGACCGTCGCCCGCTTCGAGACCGCCCTCGCCCGGCTGGAGGGCACCGGGTCCGCCGTCGCGTTCGCCAGCGGCATGGCCGCGCTCAGCGCGGTCCTGCTCGCCCGGGCCGCCATGGGCCTGCGCCACGTCGTCGCGGTACGGCCCCTGTACGGCTGCAGCGACCACCTGCTCACCGCGGGGCTGCTCGGCACGGAGGTCACCTGGACCGACCCGGCCGGCATCGAGGACGCGCTGCGCCCGGACACCGGTCTGGTGATGGTCGAGTCCCCGGCCAACCCGACCCTCGCCGAACTCGACCTGCGGGCCGTCGCGCACGCCTGCGGTTCGGTGCCGCTGCTCGCCGACAACACCTTCGCCACGCCCGTGCTGCAACGCCCGGCCGAGCAGGGGGCCCGGCTGGTGCTGCACAGCGCCACCAAGTACCTGGGCGGCCACGGCGACGTGCTGGCCGGGGTGGTCGCCTGCGACGAGGAGTTCGCGGGGCGGCTACGGCAGATACGGTTCGCCACCGGGGGAGTCCTGCATCCGCTCGCGGGCTACCTGCTGCTGCGGGGACTGTCCACGCTCCCGGTGCGGGTGCGGGCCGCCTCGGCGAACGCCGCCGAACTGGCCCGCCGGCTCGCCGCCGACCCGCGCGTGGCCCGGGTCCGCTATCCACGGCTCGGCGGCGCGATGATCGCCTTCGAGGTGCACGGCGACCCGCACGAGGTGATCTCCCGGGTCCGGCTCGTCACCCCCGCGGTCAGCCTGGGCAGCGTCGACACGCTCATCCAGCACCCCGCCTCCATCAGCCACCGCATCGTGGACGCCGACGACCGCCGCGGGGCCGGCGTCAGCGACCGGCTCCTGCGGTTGTCGGTGGGCCTGGAGGACGTCGACGACCTGTGGTCCGACCTGGACCAGGCCCTGGGCGCCCCCGGCGCACGCCGGGTGACGCCACTGCGGGAGGCGGTGCGCTGAGGGGGGAACCGTCGACGGGGGCCGTCAGCCGAGGCGGGGCGGCTGGGGGCCGGACGCGGTGGCGACCGGGGTGGGGTCCAGGCGGGCCGTGATGACCAGGGTGCCCTCCTCGACCTGGTAGTCCAGCGGCAGGCCCAGGCCGCGCATCGCGGCGACCATGCCGGTGTTGGACGCCTTCGTCACGGCGTACACGCTCTCGCAGCCGGCCTCCGCCGCCATCGCCACCAGCCGGCCGAGCAGCTCACCGCCGACGCCGCGCTGCTGCCAGGCGTCCTCGACCAGCAGCGCGACCTCGGTCTCGTCGCCGTCCCACAGCAGATGCCCGAGGCCGACGATCCGGCCGGACGCGGTCTGCGCGGCCAGCGTCCGGCCGAAGCGGGGGCTGAGCAGGTGGTTCAGATAGCGGTCCGCGTCGCCGACGGGGCCGTTGTAGCGCAGGCCGAGGGTGTGCGGCGAGCACCGGTCGTGCATCGCCCGGGCCGCCGCCAGGTCCCCGGTGTCGACCCGGCGCACGGTGATGTGGTCGCCCTCGGGCAGGGTCAGCACATCGTGACCGCGCGGGATCCGGGGTCCGAGCCGGGTGTCCAGCTCCACGAGCGCCCGGGCGCGCGCGAACTCGGTGGGAGTGAACGGCAGATGCGGCCGCTCCACGGTGAGCACCCCGCCCTCGGGCGCCGGCAGCCGCATCACGGTGTCCTCCAGGACCCCTCCGGCCGGCACCGGCTCGGGGCCCCGGCCGCCGCCGGCCGGTGCGCCGGGCAGCGTCCGGATCGTGCAGCGGCCCAGCAGCTGGCGCAGCGCGAGCGGCAGTTCGGCGGTGTCCAGGGCGGTGCGGGCGGCCAGCCCGAGCACCCGGGTGGGCGCGTCGACCAGGTCATGGGCGTCCGCCCGCTCGATCCACGTGGCCGTGCCGCCGGCCTGCGCCACCGCGCGGGTGATCTCGGCCGCCACGAGCGTGCCCGGCGCCCGCAGCAGGAATTCGTCCACGGTGCCGTCGGCCAGCGGGTGCGTCTGCAGGCTGAGGATGTCCACCCGCCGCTCGGCGAGCGCCGTGCACAGGGCGGCGAGGGAGCCCGGCTCGTCCTTCACCGTGGTCCGCATCCGCCACAGCACGCCCGCGACCTCGTCGGCGGCGGGCTGCTCGGAAGGCCCGGCGGGCCGCGCCGCGGCGGCCGTCCGGGCACCGGTATCGCTCACCGGCGGGGCGTGTCCATGGCGGCGTGACCACCACACGTGGAAGCCCGCCGTCGCGGCCAGCACGATGGCCGAGATCATCAGCAGGGCCGGGCCGTCGGGCCCGTGCCCGATCAGGTTGGCCACGGCGTCCGCGACGGCCACGGCGGTGAACAGCGCGGCGAGCTCGACGACGTCCCGCCGCCAGTGGTGCACGGGCCGCCCGTGCCTCGCCCGGGTCACATCAGGAATGTCTGGAGTCATGCAGCCACTGTGAAGGAAGGGTGTTGCGTGATCACGAACTGATTGTGACCGATGGGTAAAGCATGCTTCCGTCCTCTTTGTTGCATTTTCCACTGGCCGTGGGGGCGGGAGGGGATCGGGGCGGCGGCGGGATCGGGGGCGGAAGCACAGGCGCAGGCGGAGGCGGGACGGGGGCGAAGCGGAAGCGCGGCGGGGGTAGCGGGCGCGGGCGTCGTTGTCCGGGGCAGGCGAGGCCGGCCCGCAGTCGCCGCACCTGGGTGAGCAGCCGGGAGGTGGACTCCCGGCCGCCACGGCAGCCGCCTGCGGGCAGGCGGTCGCGAGACGCGCCGACGGCACGGGCAAGGCGTGGCGGAGCACCTCCCGCACCGGCCGTCGCACCTTCACCGCCCCTCGTCGGAGCAGCGCGCGGTAAGCACCAGCAGGGCGTCCGGCCCCGCCGCTCCGTGCCGACGTATCGCCTCGTTCCCGAAGTCCGCCCACGCTCCGGGGCCCCCGGCTCCACGACGATCCGCACGCCGGCAGGCGCGGCGCCGGGCCGCGTACCGGAAGACGGCACCGACGCGCGGCGCGGTCCGAGGCGTCCGGGGCCCCTGGCGACGGCCCGCCGATGTCGCCGGCTACTGACCGACCCGGCCCGGCTGGAGCGTCTGGGTGAACAGCACGGTGCCGTCCTGCTCCCGCAGCCGTACCGTCAGCTCGCCGCTGTCCCCGTCGATGTCGACCTCGCCGAAGAACTGGTAGCCGCCCGCGGGCGAGACGTTCGACGCGGTCGGAGCCTTCACGAACACCCGCTCCGGGCCGAACGTGCCGTCCAGCGCGCTGGCCGGGAAGGCGCCCGCGTTCAGCGGTCCCGAGACGAACTCCCAGAACGGCTCGAAGTCGGTGAACGCGGCCCGGGACGGCTGGTAGTGCTGGGCGGAGGTGTGGTGCACGTCCGCCGTCAGCCACAGCGTGCCGGTGATCCGCCGGTGCTTGATGAAGCGCAGCAGTTCGGCGATCTGCAGTTCCCGTCCGAGCGGGGCGCCCGGGTCGCCCTGGGCCACCGCCTCGAAGTTCGGCCTGTTCTCCACCGGGTCGGGGACGACGAGGCCGAGCGGCATGTCGGCGGCGATCACCTTCCACACCGCGCGCGACCGGGCCAGCTCCCGCTTGAGCCACTCCAGCTGCTCCCGGCCGAGGATGCCCTGCGGGTCCACGGTCTGGTCGTCGGGGGAGTTGGCGTTGCGGTAGGTCCGCATGTCGAGCACGAACACGTCCAGCAGCGGGCCCTGGCGCAGCACGCGGTAGACGCGGCCCTCCTTGGCGCCGGGACGCAGCGTGGACAGGGGGAAGTACTCGCTGAACGCCCGCCGGGCGCGCGCGGCGAGGACGTCGATGCTCTTCTCGGTGTACCGGGTGTCGGAGGAGGCGATGACCTCGCCCGGGTACCAGTTGTTGCGCACCTCGTGGTCGTCCCACTGGATGATCGCGGGCACCTGGGCGTTGAAGCGGCGCAGGTTGGCGTCGAGCAGGTTGTAGCGGAAGTTGCCCCGGTACTCGGCGAGGGTCTCGGCGACCTTCGACTTCTCCTCGGTGGTGATGTTCCGCCAGGTGCTGCCGTCGGGCAGCGCCTGGGTGGCGGTGATCGGGCCGTCGGCGTAGATGTTGTCGCCGCTGCACAGGAAGAAGTCCGGGTCCAGCTTCGCCATCGCGTCGTAGATGCGGTAGCCGCCGACGTCGGGGTTGATGCCCCAGCCCTGGCCGGCCAGGTCGCCCGACCACAGGAAGCGCACGCCGTCACGGCGGCGCCGGGAGACCGTGCGGAAGGTGCCGGTCACGGGCTCGCCGGTGCGGCGCGGGTCGTCCGGGTCGGCGAGCAGCACCCGGTAGTGGATCTGCTCGCCGGAGGGCAGGCCGTGCAGCCGGGTGGTGCCGGTGAAGTCCGTGCCGGCGCCCAGCAGCGGACCGTGCCACCGGCGCGGGTCGCGGAACGACTCGGTGGCCGAGGTCTCCACGATCATCCGGGCGGGACGGTCGGAACGCACCCACACCAGACCGGAGTCGGCGGTCACGTCACCGGTCTGCACGCCCCAGCCCGCCGTGGGCCGTCCGGAGCGGGCGAACGCCGGGGCCGCGCCGAGGCCCACGGGCAGGGTCAGGGCCGCGGACGCGGCGAGGGAGCCGCGCAGAACGCTGCGGCGACCGGGGAGCGGACGGTGGGACATGGCTGCGCCTCCAGGGACGGGATCCGGCCAGTGTGCAGAGCCACACCTACTGGGGCGCCGCGGCGCGCACACGAACCGGAAGTGAACTCCAGCCGGCCGGAGGGCGGTCAGCCGTGCTCAGCGGCTGCCGTCCAGGATGACCCGCGCGACCAGTGCCGGGTCGTCGTTCATCGGGCAGTGGCCGCAGCCGGGCAGCCGCACCAGCCGGGCGTGCGGGATGAGCTGCTTGGCGCGGACGCCCTGGCGGCGCACGAGGATCCGGTCCCGGGTGCCCCAGGCCACGGTGACCGGCAGGCCCGACAGGTCGTCGGTGAACCGGACGGTGGCGCCGGCGCGCAACGTCGCCTCGAAGCCGGTGGCGCCGACGAGCGCGAGCGTCTCGGCGACCACCGCCTCCGGCGAACGGCGGGCGGGACGGGCGTAGATGGTGCTGGTCAGTGCGGTACGGCCGGCCGCCGTGCGGGACAGCTGCTCCACCAGCGGGAGCGGGAGCCGCTGGGCGATGCCCCGCATCGCGAGCAGCACCGTGAAGGCGTACCGCCGCTCGGCCTCCGACCAGAACCCGGCGGGGGAGAGGGCGGTGACGGACCGTACGAGCTTCTCCCGGCCCAGTTCCAGGGCGAGCAGGCCGCCCAGCGAGTTGCCGGCGACGTGCGGACGCTCCAGCTCCAGCGCCTCGAACAGGGCGCCGAGCACGGAGTTGGTGGTGGGCAGGTCGTAGGTCAGGCCGTCCGGGAGCGCCGGGGACGCGCCGAAGCCCGGCAGGTCGACGGCGACCACTTCCCGCTCGGTGGCCAGGATGTCCACGACCGGGTCCCAGGCCTGCCGGTGATGGCCGATCCCGTGCAGCAGGACCAGGGGTTCGCCGCGGCCCACGCGCGCGTAGGAGACGCTCACATCGCGGGGGCCGTGCGGGGTGGGGACCTTGAAGGAGACGGTGGCGGACATGGGGGTGCTCCTCGGCTGGGCTGCTGACGGACGCCGTAGACAGCTTGTCAGCAATTACTACCGGCCGGTAGCCCCCGGGCTCGTGCCCGTCGTACGGCCCTGTCGTGCGGCCCTGCCCCACGGCCCCGTCGTGCGGTCCTCAACGCGTCCGGTGGACCTCGACGTTGAAGTCGGCGTTCCCGAAACGGCCGAAGAGCGCGAGCCACAGCGGCAGGTACATCTCCACCGCGCGTGCCGAGCGGATGCCGCCCAGGTCCAGCACGCGCCCGGCCGGCCAGCCGAACTCCCCGAGCAGCGCTGTCACCTGCTGCTTGGCGTCGGGGTCCGCCCCGCACACGAACACGTGGTGGTCGCCCGGGACGCGCCGTGGGTCCACCATCAGCTGGCAGTTGACCGTGTTCAGCGTCTTGACCACGCGCGCGTGCGGGAACGTCCGCTGGATCCGCTCGGCCACGCTGTCCGACTCCACCGGGTCCAGGCGGGGCTGACCGTCCTCGAACGCCAGTGGATTGGAGACGTCCACCAGCACCTTGCCGTCCAGGTGCTCCGCACCCGCCGCCCGCAGCGCGTCCAGCGCCACCCGGCCGCCCACCGCGTTGACGACCACCTCGCCCGCCGCGGCCGCGTCCGCGAACGTTCCCGCGTGCGCCCGGCCGGCCTCGGCCGTCGCCCACTGCACCGCCACCGGGTTGTCCCGGGAGCGGGACCCGAGGGTCACCTCGTGCCCCAGCTCCAGCAGCCGGCCGGCCAGCGTGCGGCCCACCTCGCCCGTGCCCAGCACCGCGTACCGCATCGCCCACCTCACGGTCACCGGCCGCCGACCGCCGGCGGCCCGCGGTCATTGTGATCCGGACCGCTCCTGGAGCCGGGCATTCCGGGTGGACAGGGCACGACGTGTCGGCTGGGATGGACCCGTGACCGCCGACCTCGCCACCGATGTGTTCGAAGAGCACCGGCCCCTGCTCATGGGGGTCGCGTACCGCATGCTCGGCCGGGTCGCCGACGCCGAGGACGTGGTCCAGGAGGCCTGGCTGCGCTGGTACCAGGCCGACCGCGCGGCGGTCCGCGAACCGCGCGCCTACCTGGTGCGCGTCACCACCCGGCTGGCCATCGACCGGCTGCGCCAGGTGCGGTCGCGTGCCGAGGCGTACGTCGGGCCGTGGCTGCCGGAGCCGTACCTCACCGAGTTCGCCGACACCGCACCGGACAGCGCGGACCGCGCGGTGCTCGCCGACACGGTCTCCCTGGCCGTCCTGGTCGTCCTGGAGTCGCTGTCCCCGCTGGAACGGGCCGTGTTCGTGCTCCGGGAGGCGTTCGGCTACCCGTACGCCGAGATCGCCGAGCTGCTCGACCGCGCCGAGCCGGCGGTACGGCAGCTCGCCGGGCGCGCCCGCCGGCACGTGGCGGAAGGACGCCCCCGGTACGAGGTCGACCCCGTCCGGCGCCGGGACCTGACCGAACGTTTCCTCGCCGCCGCCTCCGAGGGCGACCTCGCGGGGCTGATGTCCCTGCTCGCCCCGGACGTCCGGCTGGTCGGCGACAGCGGCGGCAAGGCCAAGGCGCCGGTGCGCGTCCTGCACACCGCCGACAAGGTCGGCCGCTTCCTCGTCGGCGCCGCGCGCTCGGCCCCCGCGGACATCTCCTACCGCCTCCTGGAGGCCAACGGCGGTCCGGCCCTCCTCCTCCTGTCCGGCGACAAGCCCGACAGCCTCCTCCAGGTGGACGTCGCCGACGGCCGCATCACCGCCGTCTACGTCGTCCGCAACCCCGACAAGCTGCGGCACCTCACCGGCCACTGAGCCACCGCCCGCGCGCGCCCGAGCCCCCGTCGTCCGGCGGGGGCTCCGTCGTGCGACGCGAGCTGCGCCGTGCGACGGGAGCTTTGCCGCGGTGTCACACGCACCGCCGCACACGAACGCCGCGTGAACGCTGCGCGTGCGGACCGCCCGACTGTTCACGCGGGGACCGAGGATTGGTCTTGACCAAGGGTGACGGCCGCCCTATCGTCGCAGAGAAGTGCAACAACCTTTAATAAACAAGGGCGCTAAAAACCGCCGGACCACGGCTCTTGCGGAGGACAGGGTGGGGACCACGCAGCTGGAATCGGTACCGGAACCGAAGTACTGGCATCTGAAGACCGTGCTCACCGAGGCACTGGACTCCGAGTTCTCGGTCGGCGAGATCCTGCCCAACGAGCGTGATCTCGCGGCCCGCTTCGGCGTGGCCCGCGCCACGCTCCGCCAGGCACTCGAACAGCTGGAGCTGGAGGGCCGGCTCCAGCGCCGCCGCGGGGTCGGCACGACCGTCGCGCCCCCGCGCGTGGGCGTGGCCGTCGGCACCGAGCAGCACACCTGGCCCGGCGCCGCCGGAGACGCCTGGCAGCCCCTCGACAGCGTCCAGGCGCCACCGCCCGCCGCCGTCGCCGCGGCCCTGGAGACCGGCGCGGACGAGTCCGTCCACACCGTGCGCCGCTCCCGCATGTCCCACGGCCAGCAGGTCGCCACCGAACTGCTCTACATCCCGGCGGCCTCCGTGCCCGGCCTGACCGCGATCGACGCCCCGTCCGGCGCGGCGCGCGCGCGTGCGGTGCTGCGCGAGCTGCAGCACCTGCCGCTGGAGGGGGAGGACCGCGCCGTCGAGCTCGGCTCCGCGCGCGCGGACGACGCCAAGGAACTCGACCGGCTCCCCGGCTCACCCGTCCTCGTCGTCACCACGCGCTTCTTCGTCCAGGGCCGTACCGCGGCGCTCTCGGTCGCGACCTACCGCGCCGACACCTGCCGGCTGACCTTCGGTGAGTCGGCCGGAGTGGAAATACACCACGACCCGGAGAAGCGGGCGTCCTGACGCCGGGCGGGCAACCGGCCCAGGGGCGAGGGCCGCATTCAGTCAGTGCGGCCCCGCGGCGGGGGACGCGGCCGGCGACGAGGCCACCGCGTCTCCGATACGACGGCCACGGCGGTGGGCGGCTGGACCTGGTGGGGCCGCCTACGCGGTGGGCCACTGGATCTGTTGGCGCCGCCCTACGCGGTCAGCCGCTCTGCGCGTCAGGGCCCTGCGCACCGGCGGACGCCGCGCTGCGCAGGGCCCTGACACCGGGCAGAAGCCGGATCACCCCTCCGGGCGGCAGCTGCCGTATCCGGCACGACCGCCGCGCCGCGCGGCGATCGCCGCGCCAGGCGCCCCGCTGTCCCACCGCCGGGCGCGCGCGGTGCCGGACGCCTCGCTCACCGGCGCGCGGTCACCGTGCCGTCGACCGCGAACAACTGCTCCTCCACATGGTCGAGAGCCAGGCGCAGCGCCCCCGTGGCCACGGCGGCCTCGCCCAGCATGGACAGCGCGACCCGGGGCGGCCGCAGGCAGTAGCGGGCCAACTCGCACCGCAGCGGCTCCAGGACGCCGTCCAGACCGGCCGCCCACCCCCCGATCACGACCAGCTCCGGATCGAGCGCCAGCACCAGCGCGGCCACGTCGTGCACCAGCCGCTGGATGAACCGCTCGACAGCCGCCCGCGCCCGCTGGTCACCCTTGCGCGCCAGCGCGAACACCTCGGCGACCGCCTGCTCGTCCAGCGGGTGCAGCGGCTCGTCGGTGGTGGACAGCAGCGCCTCCGGCTTCGCCTCCCGGCCCAGCAGGTGCAGCGCGCCGATCTCCCCGGCCGCCCCGCCGTACCCCCGGTGCAGCCGCCCGCCGATCAGCGAACCGGCCCCCGGGCTCAGCCCCGCCAGAACGAACACCACGTCGTCCGTCTCGCTCGCCGCACCCTTCCAGTGCTCGGCGACCGCCGCCGCGTTGGCGTCGTTCTCCACCAGCACCGGACACCGGAAGGAACGGCTCAGCCGCTCCCCGAGCTTCAGGCCCGTCCACTGCGGCAGGGCCGTGCTCAGCCGTACCGTGCCGTCCGCCTCCACGATGCCCGGCGTGCCCACGCCCACCGCCCGCAGCGAGCTGCGCGCGACCCCGGCCCGGCGCAGCAGCTCCGCGACCGCGCCGCGCAGCCGGTCCAGCCGCTCGTCCGCCGGAGCCGTCTCGTCGACCTCCTTGGCCTGCGCGCCCAGCACCCGCCCGTCCAGGTCGGACAGGAGCGCGGCGACCCGGTGCGGACCGATCTCCAGACCCAGCAGGTGCCCCGCCTCGGCCCGGAACCGGAACCGCCGGGCGGGCCGGCCCTGCCGCCGCGCGCCGTCCTCGGCCGCCGCCTCCACGACGAGTCCGCCCTCGATGAGGCCCTCCACGACGCCCTCCACGGTCGGCCGGGACAGTCCGGTGACGCGGGTGATCTCGGTGAGCGTCGCGCAGTCCGTGGCACGCAGCGCGTGCAGCACCACCGCGGAATTGATCCTTCGCAGCAGCGAGGGATCGCCACCGGTCAGCTGCCCCACCGTCCGTCCTCCCAGCTCGCGGCCGTGTTGGCCGGATCGTACTCGGCCCGGTCCGCCCCCGGCGAGTGCCCGGCCCCGCCCGCGGCCGGCCCTCGCTCACCCCGGTTCCACGAACCCGGACTCGTAGGCCGCGATCACCGCCTGGGTGCGGTCGCGCGCGCCGAGCTTGGCCAGCACGGCGCTCACATGAGACTTCACCGTCTCCGCGCCCACCACGAGCCGGGCGGCGATCTCCGCGTTCGACAGCCCCCGTGCCATCAGCCGCAGCACCTCCGCCTCCCGCTCCGTGAGCCGGGCACGCTCCAGCACGGTCCGCGCCGGCCGGGCGCCGTCGCCGTACCGGGCGGCGAGGCGCCGTACGGACGCCGGGAACAGCAGCGACTCGCCCTCCGCGACCAGCCGCACCGCGTGCGCGATCTCGGCCGGGCGGGCCCGCTTCAGCAGGAACCCGTCGGCGCCCGCGCGCAGCGCCTCGTACACGTACTCGTCGTCCTCGAAGGTGGTCACCACCAGGATCTTCGGTGGCTCCGCAACGGTGCGCAGCACCGCGCGCGTGGCCTCGATGCCGTCCATCAGGGGCATCCGTACGTCCATGGCGACCACGTCCGGCCGCAGTCGCCGCACGAGCGGGATGACGGCCGCGCCGTCGGCCGCCTCCCCCACCACCTCGATGTCGGGCTGCGCCTCCAGCACGGCCCGCAGACCCGCGCGGACCAGGGGTTCGTCGTCGACGAGGAGTACGGTCACCGGCATCCGGCCAGCGTAGATCAGCCGGCCGGCAGCTCCGCGCGGACCTGCCAGTCGCCCTCGTCCGGGCCGGTCCGGGCGGTGCCGCCGAGCAGCGCGGCCCGCTCCCGTATGCCCCGCAGACCGCCGCCCCGCCCGGAGCGGGGTACAGCTCCCGGCAGCGGGTTGCGGACCTCCAGGGCGAGCGTCCCGTCGCCGACCGCGACCCGGACCCGCACGGGCACGGCTCCCGCGTGCCGCAGCACGTTGGTGAGCGCCTCCTGGAGGATGCGGTAGCCCTCGCGGGAGACCGGGCCCGGCAGGGCCTCCACCGGACCGGTCACCTCCGCGTCGACCTTCGCCCCCGAGGCCCGCGCCGACTCCAGCAGCCGGCCCGCGTCGGCCAGCGTGGGCCGCGCGCTCACCGGCCGCTCGGCCTCCCGCAGCACGCCCAGCACCCGCTCCAGATCCTCCAGCGCCGCCCGGCCGGTCTCCTCGATGGCCCCCAGCGCCCGGTCGGTGAACCGCGGATCGCCCGCCGCCCGCGCCGCGCCCGCCTGCACCACGGCCACCGTCAGAGCGTGCCCGATCGAGTCGTGCAACTCCCGCGCGATCCGGGCGCGTTCCAGCAACTGCTCGGTGCGTTCCTCCAGCGCGGCCAGCCGCTCGGCCGCCGACGGCCCGAGCAGCCGGCGCGCACCGGCGGTGACCAGCTCCCCGAGCCCGACGACCAGCCCGTACAGGGCGAGCAGGGGCAGCGGCGCCAGCAACGCCCAGGCGCGGTGCGCCGGCAGCCGGTCCAGCAGCGCGACCCCCTCCGGCGCCGCGCCCCAGGCACATCGCGCCAGTTCGAAGCAGAGGACGGGCAGCCACACCGAGGCGAACACGGCCACGAGGCCGAGGAGCATCCGCAGTTCCAGCCAGAGCACCGTGCGCAGCCGGTCCCGCCAGGTCGCCGCCGGCGCCTCGGAGATGCCCGGCTCCGGCTCGCCGGGCGTGAGCAGCAGCCGCGCCTGCACACCCTCGCCCCGGCGCACCGCCGGCACCAGACCGAGCGGGACGAGGAACAGCGCGGGCACCCAGGGCGCCGACGGGACGACGAAGAGCCAGACGCTGACCACCAGCATCGGCACCCACAGGTGCAGCAGGCGCGTGTACGTCGTCCCGCGCAGCAGCGGGCGCAGAAGGCGAGCCATGGCCTCATCGTCGCAGGCGGCACCGGCACCGGACCTCCCCCGCACGGGGGAGACGGTCCGCACCGGCGGGGGAGGAGCCGATCGCCCGTCCTGGCCAGGCTGTTGCCATGACCAGCATCGACGTACGGAACCTCACCAAGGAGCACGGCGGCCGGCGGGCGGTGGACCGCCTCACCTTCCGCGTGGGGCCCGGCCGGGTCACCGGCTTCCTCGGCCCCAACGGCGCCGGCAAGTCCACCACCCTGCGCCTCGTCCTGGGCCTCGAACGGCCCACCGCCGGCACCGCCACGATCGGCGGTCACCCCTACTCCCGGCTGCGTGAACCCCTGCGCCGGGTGGGCGCCCTGCTCGACGCGGGTGCCGCGCACGGCTCCCGCACCGCCCGTGACCATCTGCTGGCCCTCGCCGTGAGCAACCGCGTCCCGGCCCGCCGGGTCGACGCGGTCCTGGAGGAGACCGGCCTGGCGTCCGTGGCGCGGCGCAGGGTACGGACGTACTCCCTCGGGATGCGCCAGCGGCTCGGCATCGCCGCCGCCCTGCTCGGCGACCCCGAGGTCGTCCTGCTCGACGAACCCGCCAACGGGCTCGACCCCGAGGGCATCGTGTGGATCCGCGCACTGCTGCGCCGGCTCGCCGCCGAGGGCCGCACGGTCCTGGTCTCCAGTCACCTCATGGGCGAGACCGCCGCCTTCGCCGACCACCTGCTGATCCTCGGCCGGGGCCGCCTGCTCGCCGACACACCGGTGCGGGAGTTCATCCACGCGCGCGTACGGCCCCACGTCCGCGTCCGCACCACCGACCCCGCGGCCCTCGCCGACCTCCTCGCCCGGCACGGCCACGACGCCTCCAGGGACGAGGACGGGACCTGGACGGTGCGGCACGCGCGCGTGGACGACCTCGGTCGGCTGATGTCCGAGGCGGGGGTGCCCGTCCTGGAACTCTCCGCCCGCGAGGCCACCTTGGAGGAGGCCTACCTCGATCTGACCGCGGCCGAGGCCGAGTTCACCGCACAGCCCCTGGAGACCTGACCATGTCCTTCGTACCCGCGCTCCACGCCGAGTGGATCAAGATCCGTACCCTGCGCTCGCTGCCGGGCGCGCTCGCCGCGGTCCTCGTGGCCACCGTCGTGTTCTCGGTGCCGGCCGCGGTCGACGCCGACGACGCCGACCCGCTGTTCTCGGTGTTCTTCGGTGTCAACTTCGGGCAGATCGCCGCCATCGCCTTCGGTACGACGGCCGTCGGGTCGGAGTTCCGCGACGGCGCGCTGCGGCTGACGCTGTCGGCGATGCCCGACCGGGGGCGCTGGTTCGCCGCCAAGGCGGCGGCGATCGCGCTGCCGGCGCTGGCCGTCGGGCTGCTCACCGGGTTCGTCACGCTCCTGGCGGGCCGGGCGGTGCTCGGCGCGTCCGCTCCCGGCTGGAGCGACGGCGCGCGCGGCGCCGTCGGCTGCGGTCTGCACCTGACCCTGATGGCCCTGTTCGCCGCCGGGCTCGCGGCCGTGCTGCGCAGCGCCGTCGCGACCCTCTCCGTGCTGATCCCGTTCCTGTTGATCGTCTCCTTCGTCGTCGGCGATCTGTCCGGCTCCGCCGCCGACTTCCTCCCCGACCGGGCCGGCCAAGTGGCCCTGCACAGCACCTGGGACGGCACCCTCGGCCCCTGGAGCGGGCTCGCGGTGAGCGCGCTGTGGACGGCTTCCGCCCTGGTGGCGGGCGCGTGGAGCGTGCGGCGCAGGGACGCCTGACTGACGCACCGCCAATTGTCAGTGGCCCCCGCTTTACTGGATCCCATGGACATCGCCACGTGCCTGACCCTCATCGACCTGCTGTGCGCCCGGGAGTTCCCGCCGGCGCACGGCAGGACGGAGCACGGTGAGAGCGGGCCCGGCTACCACATAGCCGCTTTACGGACGAGCGAGGAGTTCTGGGAGGGCGACGGCAGCGCACGGGAGGAGACGGAAGCGCAGTACGAGGCCGACCGGGACGGCCTCGCGGAGCGGCTGGGGGAGCGCTGGGGCCGGCCACAGCGGTTCAGCCTGTACAGCGTGCTCGAACGGACCCTGGCGGGCGAGGACGTCGCGGAGCCGTGGGCCGGGCTCAGCGGTCACGTCCCCGACGTCCACCTGTGGCGGGCGCCGGAGACGGGCCGCTGGATCGCCCTCGGGGTGTCCCAGTGGGACAGGGAACTGCCGTTTCAGCTGCTCGGGATAGTGACGGAGACCGACCCGCCGTGACCGGGCGCGCCCGCCGCCTCCCGCAGCCGGGCGAACTCCTGCGCCATGGTGGCCGCCGTCCAGTGCGCGTTCAGCCCGCTGGGGTTGGGCAGCACCCACACCCGGGTGTCCCCGATCGTCCGCTCCTGCGGACCGACCTGGGCCGTGCGGTCACCGAAGGCGGCCCGGTAGGCGGTCACGCCGACCACGGCCAGCCACCCCGGCCGCAGCCGTGTCACCTTCTCGGCCAGCAGCCGTCCGCCCTCGACGTACTCCTCGGCGGTCAGCTCGTCGGCCCGCGCGGTGGCCCGCGCGACCACGTTGGTGATGCCGAGCCCGTACGACAGCAACTCCCGCTGTTCGGCCGGCTTCAGCAGCCGGGGCGTGAAGCCGGACAGGTGCAGCACCGGCCAGAACCGGTTGCCGGGGCGGGCGAAGTGGTGGCCGGTCGCGGCCGTCATCAGCCCGGGGTTGATGCCGCAGAAGAGCACGCGGAGGCCGTCCGCGACGACGTCCGGGACGAGACGGTCGCGGGCGGCCTCCAGCTCCGCCTTGGTGAAGCGCGGGGAGCGTGGTGAACGGGGTGCGCCGGTCAGAGGATCGCTCCCGGGGTGTAGCCGGCGGCCTCCGGGTGCTGCTTGACGATCTCCTCGACGCGGCCGAGGACCACACCGACCTGGTCGGCGGCCGCACCGGTGAAGGAGAGCTTGTCGGCCATCAGCGCGGCCAGCTGCTCGCGGTCGAGCGGCAGCCGCTCGTCGGCGGCGAGCTTGTCGAGCAGGTCGTTGCGCTCCGCGCCCTGCTCACGCATCGCGAGCGCGGTGGCCACGGCGTTCTCCTTGATCGCCTCGTGGGCGACCTCGCGGCCGACCCCTGCCCGCACGGCCCCCATGAGGACCTTGGTGGTGGCCAGGAACGGCAGGTAGCGGTCCAGCTCACGGGCGATGACGGCCGGGAAGGCACCGAACTCGTCCAGGACGGTCAGGAAGGTCTCCAGCAGCCCGTCGAGGGCGAAGAAGGCGTCCGGCAGCGCGACGCGGCGCACCACCGAGCAGGACACGTCGCCCTCGTTCCACTGGTCGCCCGCCAGCTCGCCGGTCATCGAGGCGTAGCCGCGCAGGACGACCATGAGGCCGTTGACGCGCTCGCAGGAGCGGGTGTTCATCTTGTGCGGCATCGCCGAGGAGCCGACCTGACCCGGCTTGAATCCCTCGGTGACCAGCTCGTGCCCGGCCATCAGCCGGATCGTCTTGGCCAGCGAGGAGGGGGCCGCCGCCAGCTGCACCAGCGCGGTGACGACCTCGTAGTCCAGCGAGCGCGGGTAGACCTGGCCGACGGAGGTGAACGCCTGCGAGAAGCCCAGGTGCCGCGCGATCCGGTTCTCCAGCTCGGCCAGCTTCGCCGCGTCCCCGCCCAGCAGGTCCAGCATGTCCTGCGCGGTGCCGACCGGGCCCTTGATGCCGCGCAGCGGGTAGCGGGCCAGCAGCTCCTCCACCCGGCCGTGGGCGACGAGCAGTTCGTCGGCGGCGGTCGCGAACCGCTTGCCGAGGGTGGTGGCCTGCGCGGCCACGTTGTGCGAGCGGCCCGCCATGACGAGCTCGGCGTACTCGCCCGCGAGCTTGCCGAGGCGCGCCAGCACGGCCACCGTACGGTCGCGCATCAGCTCCAGCGAGAGCCGGATCTGCAGCTGCTCGACGTTCTCCGTGAGGTCGCGGGAGGTCATGCCCTTGTGCACGTGCTCGTGCCCGGCGAGGTCGTTGAACTCCTCGATCCGGGCCTTCACGTCGTGCCGGGTGACCTTCTCGCGCTCGGCGATCGAGGCCAGGTCGACGGTGTCGAGGACGCGCTCGTAGTCGGCGATGGCCTCGTCCGGCACCTCGATGCCGAGGTCCTTCTGGGCCCGCAGCACGGCGAGCCAGAGCCGGCGCTCCAGCTTCACCTTCTGCTCGGGCGACCAGAGCGTGGCGAGCTCGGCGGAGGCGTAGCGTCCGGCGAGGACGTTCGGGATGCGGGGCTTGGCGGGCGCAGAAGTCACGTGTCCAGAGTCTACTGGCGATTCGTGCAGGCCAGCGCCATGGGTGTGTTCGGCGGAAGCTACGAGACCCCGGTCACGTCGTCGGCGCCGGCCCGCCCCGTGGCGCGGGAGCGGGAGCGGGGAGCGTGCGGCGGGGGCCGGGCGGGTCCCGGCCCTCCATCGGCCCGGATGACACGCCCGGTCGTGCCGGAGGGGCTACGCCTGGCCCTCGTACGGCAGCAGATCCGGCCGCTTCGGCGGGCGGCCGTCGCCCGAGGACCGGCCGGTCAGACGGCGGCCTATCCACGGGAGCAGGTGCTGCCGGGCGAACCGGGCGTCCGCGACCCGGCGCGTGACCCAGCCCGGCGGGGTGGTCGCCGCCATCGGCACGTGCCACTCCGCGTCCTCGGCGTCGTGGCCGAGCGTCTGCCACACCGCCTCGGCGACCCGGCGGTGTCCCTCGGCCGTCAGGTGCAGCCGGTCCACGTCCCACAGCCGCGGGTCGGCCAGCGCGGGCGCCCCGTACAGGTCGACCACCAGCGCGCCGTGCTTCTCGGCCAGCTCGTCCACGCAGGCGAACAGCTCCTCCATGCGCGGCCGGAACCGCTCCAGCACCGGCCCCTGACGGCCGGGACTGCGCATCAGCACCAGCTGCTTGCAGGACGGCGCGAGCTGTTCCACGGCCTCGGTCAGCAGGCCCCGGACCCGGCCCATGTCGCACTTGGGGCGCAGGGTGTCGTTCAGCCCGCCGACCAGGGTGACGACGTCGGCGCCCATGGCCGCTGCCACCGGCACCTGCTCGTCGACGATCTGCCCGATCAGCTTCCCGCGCACGGCCAGGTTGGCGTACCGGAACCCGGGCGTGCGGGCGGCCATCCGCGCGGCGAGCAGATCGGCCCAGCCACGGTAGGAGCCGTCGGGAAGCAGGTCCGACATGCCCTCGGTGAAGGAGTCGCCGACCGCGACGAGGCTGGTGTACGGGGGAGGTGTGGGGTTCGTCTGCATGGCGACAGAGATGGTATCCCGAGGCCGATACCTGCCGGTCGGTCGGCCCGTCTCGCCCGTCCGGCCCAGCCGCGTCGGACAGCCGCAGGCCGGCACCGGCGCCCCCGGGAGCCGCCGCTGCCGACCCGCGTCAGCCGCCTCAGCCCTGTACCGGCTGGCCGAACAGTTCCCGCAGTACGTCCTCCATCGTCACCAGGCCCGCCAGCCGGCCGTCGTCGCCCAGCACGGCCGCCACGTGGGTGCGGCCGCCGCGCATCGCGGTGAGGACGTCGTCCAGCGGGGTGTTCTCACGGACGCGGGCGATGGGCCGCATGTCGCCCAGGCGGAACGCCATGTCCCGTGGCGAGGCGTCCAGGGCGTCCTTGACGTGCAGGTAGCCCACGATCCGGCGGCCGGTGTCGACCACCGGGAAACGGGAGAACCCCGACTCGGCCGACAGCCGCTCCAACTGCTCCGGGGTGACGCCCACGCGCGCGTAGACGACGCGTTGCAGCGGTACGACCACGTCCCGCACCGGCCGGCTGCCCAGTTCCAGCGCGTCGTGCAGCCGCTCCTGCGCACGGTCGTCGATCAGGCCGGCCTCGCTGGCGTCCTTGACGATCTCGGCCAGCTCGGCGTCCGTGAAGGTCGCCGCGACCTCGTCCCTCGCCTCCACGCGCAGCAGCTTCAGCAGCCCGTTGGCGAAGGCGTTGATCGCGAAGATCACCGGACGCAGCGCCCGGGACAGCGCGACCAGCGGCGGGCCGAGCAGCAGCGCGCTGCGCACCGGTTCGGCGAGCGCGATGTTCTTGGGCACCATCTCGCCCAGCAGCATGTGCAGATAGGTCGCGAGCGTCAGCGCGATCACGAAGGACACGGCGTGTCCCGCGCTCGTGGGCACGCCCACCGCGTGGAACACCGGCTCCAGCAGATGTGCGATGGCCGGCTCGGCGACCACACCCAGCACCAGCGTGCACAGCGTGATGCCGAGCTGGGCCGCGGCCAGCAGCGCGGACACGTGCTCCAGACCCCACAGCACGCTCCGCGCGCGCCGGTCGCCCTCCTGGGCCAGTGGCTCGATCTGCGAGCGGCGCACGGAGATCAGCGCGAACTCGGCGCCGACGAAGAAGGCGTTGACGACGAGGGTCGCCAGACCGATCAGCAGCTGTACGGCGGTCATCGCGTCCCCTCCCGCGTCCCGCGGTGCCCCTCGGTCCCACGGCGTCCTGAGCGATCGGTCCCGTCGGGTCCGACGGGCCGTTCGTCGTCCAGCGGCGCGTGCATCAGCACCCGGGCGGCCCTGCGGCCCGAGGCGTCGACGACGTCCAGCAGCCAGCCGGCCACCTCGACGCTGTCACCGGCGGCCGGTATCCGGCCCAGCTCGGTGGCCACCAGGCCGGCCAGGGTCTCGTACGGACCCTCCGGCACGCGCAGCCCCACGCGGGCGAGCTGGTCGGTGCGGGCGGCGCCGTCCGCCATGTAGAGGGCCCGGCCCCGCTCGTCCGCGCCCGCGGGGGCGAGGTCGGGCGTCTCGTGCGGGTCGTGCTCGTCCCGCACCTCGCCGACGACCTCCTCCACGATGTCCTCCAGAGTGGCCACCCCGGCCGTACCGCCGTACTCGTCGATGACGACGGCCATGGTGCGCCTGCCGCCGAGCCGGTCCAGCAGCCGGTCGACGGTCAGGGACTCGGGCACCAGCAGCGGCTCGCGCATCACCTGCGCGACCGTGCGGTGCCGCCGCTGGTCGGCGGGAACCGCCAGCACGTCCTTGATGTGGGCCGTGCCGACGACCGAGTCCAGGCTGCCCCGGTAGACCGGAAACCGGCTCAGGCCGGTCGCCCGGGTGGCGTTGGCCACGTCCTCGCAGGTCGCCTGGGTGTCCAGGGCGATGACCTGGACACGCGGTGTCATCACGTTCTCCGCGGTGAGGTCGGCCAGGTTCAGCGTCCGGACGAACAGCTCGGCGGTGTCCGCCTCCAGGGCGCCCTCCTTGGCCGAGTGCCGGGCGAGCGCGGCCAGCTCCTGCGGTCCGCGCGCGGAGGCCAGCTCCTCGGCGGGCTCGATGCCGAGCCGGCGCACGAAGCGGTTGGCGGTGTTGTTCAGGTGGGTGATGAAGGGACGGAAAGCGGCGCTGAACAGGCGCTGGGCGTTGCCGACCCGCCTGGCCATGGTCAGTGGCGAGGAGATCGCCCAGTTCTTGGGCACCAGCTCGCCGACGACCATCAGGACCACCGTCGACAGGGCCGTGCCCAGGACCAGCGCGGCCGAGCTCGCCGTGGTCCGGGACAGACCCACCGCCCGGAACGGCCCGGCGAGCAGCTTGGCGACCGACGGCTCGGCGAGCATGCCGACCACCAGGTTGGTGACGGTGATGCCGAGCTGCGCGCCGGACAGCTGGAAGGTCAGGTTCCGTACGGCCTTCAGGGCACCGGCGGCGCCGCGTTCGCCACGCGCGGCGGCCCGCTCCAGCTCGCCGCGTTCCACCGTGGTCAGCGAGAACTCCGCCGCCACGAAGGCGCCACAGGCCAGCGACAGCAGGACCGCCAGCAGAAGAAGGAGCACTTCGGTCATCGGTTCACCCCCGTCCCAGGATCGGACAGGGCTCGGGAGAACGCGCGGTGTCGCGGACTGGGAGGCTCGCCCATGGGCGGACGCTCACAACCTTTCATAGAGGGCCGAGTGCTCCCTCCAGGGTAAAGGATGAGCAAAGAAGCTTTGCGGTCTCATTCCGTGAGCGGCTTCACCCAGCGCCGCCACTGCTCCTGCGGCCCGTACCCGGCCGCTCCCCAGGCGTGGTGCGCGGTCTCGTTGCGCACCAGCACCATCGCGTCCGCGCGCCGCCCGCCGAGCCGTACGAACCGTTCCTCGGCGGCACCCAGCAGCGCCGAGGCGATGCCCTGCCGCCGCCGCCGCGGGTGCACCGCGAGCCGGTACAGATGGCACCGCCAGCCGTCGAAGCCGGCGATCACCGTGCCGACCAGCTCACCGTCCCGTTCGGCGAGGATCAGGGCCCCGGGGTCGCGGTCGGTCAGCCGCTCCAGCCCGGCGCGGTCGTCGCTGATGCTGGTGCCCTCGGCGGCCGTCCTCCAGAACGCGAGGACGGCGTCGAGATCGTCGGACACGGCGGCGCGCAGACGCAGATCAGTCATGCGCTCATCATGATCGGCGCCGTCCGCGCGCCACCCCGTATTCCGTCATCCGGACTCCGCGCGCGGCCGTTCCGTCACCGGCGCGAACGCCTCCGTGAAGAACTCCAGCACGGTCGGGTACGAGGACCCGGACCGCTCCCGCCGGGCCCGCGCCGCGGCCACCTCCGCCGGCGGACCGGCCGGCACGAGGGGCAGGGCCGGCGCCCGGTCCACGGCCGTCCCTGGCAGCCGCTCCAGCACCGGCTCGAGGTTGTCGGTGACGGCCACGGCCGGGATCGGCGGGTTCGGCTCGGCGGGCACCGCCCGGTCCGCCGCCGGCGCGCGGCAGCGGCCCACCCGCTCGTCCGGCTCCCCGGCACCGAGCCGATCGAGCGTGCCGTTGTCCTGCCCGGCCGGGCGCCGGTGGCCCCGATGTGCGCGCGGGCGAGGGTCAGGCGCGGCACCCGCTCGCTCGTCCGGCCCCGGCCCTGCGCCGCGCTTCCGTGCGCCCTTGCCGCCGCTAGCGTTCCGGCGCTAGCGTCGAGGCATGGCGAAGACCCAGCTGAACGTGCGCGTGGACGAGGGCACCGCCCGGGCCGCCCGCGAGCGCGCCCTGGCCCGCGGCATGAGCGTCAACCGGTACATCGAAGAGCTGGTCAGACAGGACACCGGCGAGGCGGGCCGCACCTTCGTCGATGCCGCCGCCGACTTCATGAAGCAGTACGAGGCCGTGTTCGCCGAGGAGTTCGCCGAGACCCGCGGCACCGACGCCGGTGAAGGCCGCCGCTGATCCCTTGAACGATCTCAGCATCGACCTCGCCTGGCTGCTCATGCTCGCCGAACAGAGGACCCCGGGGGACCCGCAGGTCACCGACTGGGGCGCCCTGGTCGCCGCCGTCGCCCGGCACCGGGCCGAGATATTCGGCGTGCCCGTGTACGACACCCCGCACGCCCGCGCCGCCTCCCTGCTCCAGCTCCTGATCCACGTCCCGGCGCTGGAACGCGCCAACGCACTGTTCGCCTCCGCGGTCGCCTACGCCTACCTGGTGGCCAGCGGCGAGAAGGCCGCCCCCACACCCGAGCAGGTCCGGGACCTGGCGCGGCTGGTCAAGGACGGCTCCGCGAGCGTCGACGACATCGCGCGTGAGCTGCGTGGCTGGAGCCTGTGATCAGCGGGCCTCCGGCTCGTCCGGCCGCCAGGCCACGCCGAGCGCGCAGTAGGAGGCCGGCAGCGTGGGTCCCCTCTCCGGCAGCAGTACCCGGCGGTGCGGGCCGAGGCGGAAGCCCGCGGCGCGCAGCGCGGAGACCGGCTCCCGGGAGAGGTGACAGCCGCCGTTCAGCACCGGCCACAGGGTGCGGTCCAGCGCCTGCTGGGTCACCGTCATCATCCGGCCGCCGCCCCGCCCGTGCTCGAAGAACCGCACTTCGCCGCCGGGCCGGAGCACCCGCCGTACCTCGCCGAGCGTCCGCGCGACATCCCGCACGCTGCACAGGACCAGCGACAGTACGGCCGCGTCGAACGCCTCGCTCTTGACCGGCAGGGCCTCCGCCGCGCCCGGCACCACGTCGACCGGCACCTCGGCGCGCAGCGCGGACTCCAGCGCCAACTGCCGGAGCAGCGGCTCCGGTTCGATCGCGACGACCTCGGCGACGGTGCCGGGGTAGTGCCGGAAGTTCAGCCCGTTGCCCGCGCCGATCTCGATCACCCTCCCGGACAGCCCGGCGAGGAGCCGCTCCCGCATTCCGGCCATCCCGAGCCGGGACTCGGCGCCGACGCTGATCCGGGCGTAGTAGCGAGCGAACAGCGGATGGTGGACGGGACCCCGGCCCACCTGGCCGGAACGGGCGGACAGCAGCCGCATGGCAACCTCCCTGGACAGCACGCCCCTGGGAACAGTGTCCCCAGACCCGCCCCGACGCACCCCACCGATCAGCCTGCGGCACGTCCGGCCGGGCGCGGACCGCAGGCCGTGCGCGCCAGCGGCCCGCCGACGCGGGTGCCCGTCGCCGGGCGGAGGCAGCTGCCCGTCGGCCTCGGCTGCCAGGTACCGCTGTGCCCCGCCGAGGTCCGGCCCCGGTACCGCGGCGCTGCCCCCGTCGGCCTCGGCCGCCCGGCGCCGCCGCGCTGCCCCGCCGACGCCCGGCCCCGGTGCGGCTACGGTGTCTGCCGTACCCGGAACGCCTCCGCGTCCCAGGTGCCGTCCAGGCGGGGGGACAGCCAGGTCGGGGCCGCTGTGCGGAACTCCGCGGGGGGCAGGGTGCCGGCGCCGGCGGGCAGCGCGCCGAGCAGGGGGGCGGCGGCGACCTCCGGCAGGTCGGCCACGTTGCAGCGGGTGGCGAGATCGGGCGTGGCGGGCCAGCTGCCGATCACGACACCGGCCAGCTCCAGCTCCCGGCGCCGCAGTTCACGTGCCGTCAGTTCCGTCACGTTGAGCGTGCCGAGTCCGGCCTGGGCGACGACCAGCACCGGCGCCCCCAGCAGCTTGGCCGCGTCGGCCAGCGTGCCGCCGGCCGCGTCGAAGCGGACGAGCAGCCCGCCCGCCCCCTCGACCAGCACCAGATCGTGCTCCGTGGCCAGCTTGGCGGCCCGCTCGGCCACCTCGTGCGGGTGCACCGGCGCCATCCCGGCCCGCCGGGCCGCCGTACCCGGCGCCAACGGCTCGGGGAACCGCGCCAGTTCACCGGTCGTGACCGGCCCGGCGAGGCGCGCGACCTCGTCGGCGTCCCCGCGCTCGCCCGGCCCCACACCCGTCTGGGCGGCCTTCAGCACGGCCACCGAGCGCCCGGCCGCGAGGGCGGCGGCGGCGACGGCGGCGGTGGTGACGGTCTTGCCGATCTCCGTGCCCGTCCCCGTGATCACCAGTACCGGCATGTCATCCCTCCCGCGCCGCGGCGCACACCGCGCGCGCGATCCGTGCCACGTCCTCGTCCGAGGTGACGTACGGCGGCATCGTATAGATCAGGTCGCGGAACGGGCGCAGCCACACGCCCTCCCGTACGGCGGCGTCGGTCGCGGCCCTCATGTCCACCGCGTGGTCGAGCTGGACGACCCCGATCGCGCCGAGGACGCGGACGTCCCGCACCCCGGGCAGGTCGAGCGCCGGCGCCAGGCCCTCCCGCAGTCCCGCCTCGATCCGCTTGACCTCGGCGAGCCAGTCCTGGCCCCGCAGCAGCTCGACGGAGGCGCAGGCCACGGCCGCGGCCAGTGGATTGCCCATGAACGTCGGTCCGTGCGCGAGCACCGGCACCTCGCCCCGCGAGATGCCGTCGGCGACCCGCGCGGTGCACAAGGTGGCCGCCATGGTGAGATAGCCGCCGGTCAGCGCCTTGCCCACGCACATCACGTCGGGGCTGACGGAGGCGTGGTCCGCCGCGAACAGCGCGCCGGTGCGGCCGAAGCCGGTGGCGATCTCGTCGAACACCAGCAGCACGTCGTGCGCGTCGCACGCCTCGCGCAGCACCCGCAGGTAGGCGGGGGAGTGGAACCGCATCCCGCCCGCGCCCTGCACCACCGGCTCCACGATCACCGCGGCCAGCTCGTCGGCGTGCCGCCCGATCAGCTCCCGCAGGTGGTCCGCGTACGCCTCGTCGTACCCGGCGGGCGGCGCGTCCGCGAACACCTGGCGGGGCAGCACACCGGTCCAGAGCTGGTGCATCCCGCCCTCGGGATCGCACACGGACATCGGGTTCCAGGTGTCGCCGTGGTAGCCGCCGCGCCAGGTCAGGAGCCGCTGCTTGCCCGGCCGGCCGAGCGAACGCCAGTACTGGAGGCACATCTTCACGGCGACCTCGACCGACACGGACCCCGAGTCGGCCAGGAAGACGTGCTCCAGACCGTCAGGCGACATGTCGACAAGGAGCTTCGCGAGCCGGACGGCGGGCTCGTGCGTGAGCCCGCCGAACATGACATGGCTCATCCGCCCGAGCTGCTCGCGCACGGCCTCGTCGAGGACCGGGTGGCGGTAGCCGTGGATGGCCGACCACCACGACGACATGCCGTCGACCAGTTCGCCGGACCCGTCCGCCAGGCGCAGCCGGACCCCGCTCGCCGCCTCCACGACGAGCGGTTCGGCGCGGCCGGGCATCGGGCCGTACGGATGCCACACGTGCCGCCGGTCCAGTTCCAGCAGCTCCGGCACGCCGAGCTCAGGCATTGGGCGCGAGGTCCGTCCCGGCGCCCCGGCGGCGGACCGCGACCAGGTCGGTCCGCGGCTCGCCCGCCACCGCCGGCGCCGACCCGCAGACGCCGCCGCCCTCGTGGCAGCCCCCGGTGTCCCCGCAGGCCGCGGCCTCCGTCCGGTGCTCCGGCAGCGTCACCTGATCGGCGCCCTCCACCTCGAACCCGGCGTCCGCGATCATCTCCAGGTCGGCCTTGCCGGCCTGGCCCTCGCTGGTCAGGTAGTCGCCGAGGAAGATGGAGTTGGCCAGGTGCAGTGCCAGCGGCTGCATCGTGCGCAGATGGACCTCGCGGCCGCCCGCGATTCGGACCTCCACATCCGGGCACACGAACCGGACCATCGCGAGGATCCGCAGGCAGCGCTGCGGGGTGAGGTTCCACTCCTTGGCCAGCGGAGTGCCCTCGAACGGGATCAGGAAGTTCACCGGGACGGAGTCGGGGTCCAGCTCCCGCAGCGAGAACACCACGTCGACGAGGTCCTCGTCGCTCTCGCCCATGCCCGCGATCAGTCCGGAGCAGGCGGACAGACCGGCCGCGTGCGCCTTCTGCACCGTGTCCACCCGATCGGCGTACGTGTGGGTGGTGGTGATGTCCCCGTACGTGGACTCCGAGGTGTTGAGGTTGTGGTTGTACGCGTCCGCGCCGGCCTCGCGTAGCCGTTCGGCCTGGCCGTCGGAGAGCAGGCCGAGGCAGGCGCACACCTCGACGCCCTCGTTCTGCTCCTTGATGGCCTTGATGGTCTGCGAGACCCGGTCCACGTCCCGGTCCGTCGGTCCGCGTCCGCTGGCCACCAGGCAGACCCGCTTGGCGCCGCCCGCGAGGCCCGCGGCGGCGGCCTGGGAGGCCTCGTCCGGCTTGAGCCAGGTGTACTTCAGGATGTCGGCCTTGGAACCGAGCCGCTGGGAGCAGTACGAGCAGTCCTCCGGGCACAGGCCCGACTTGAGGTTCACCAGATAGTTGAGTTTCACCCGGCGCCCGAACCAGTGCCGGCGCACCTTGCCGGCCGCGGCCACCACGTCGAGCAGGTCGTCATCGGAGGTGGCCAGCACGGCGAGCGCTTCCTCGCGGGTCGGCAGCTCGCGCCGAAGCCCCTTGTCCACCAGCGTGTTCAGCAGGTCCATGAGCCCTGATCCTGTCCTACGGGACCGCCCCGGGCCAAGGAGACTTCGCACAACGGAGCAGGTTCACCGTGTGGGTATTGCCACACACTGGGCGGCTGGTCGTACCGCTAGGGTCTGTCCGCTACCTACAAAAGCACCGGAGGACCCATGGCGTTCGGCTGGATCGACGAGCAGGCCGGGGCGCGCCGCAGCGCCGGACTCGTGCGCACCCTGCGTCCGCGTTCCGCCGACACGCCGCTGCTGGATCTGGCGAGCAACGACTACCTGGGCCTGACCCGCCATCCGGAGGTCGTCGAGGGAGCGGCCGGGGCCGCCCGGACCTGGGGCGGCGGCTCCACCGGCTCCCGGCTGGTCACCGGCACCACGGCCCTGCACACCGAACTGGAGCGGGCGCTGGCCGCGTTCTGCGGGTTCGAGGCGGCCCTGGTGTTCTCCTCGGGGTACGCCGCCAACCTGGCCGCCGTCACCGCGCTCGGTCCGCACGGTTCGCTGATCGTGTCCGACGCGGGCAACCACGCCTCCCTCATCGACGGCTGCCGGCTGGCCCGGGGCGAGACGCAGGTCGTGGGGCACGCCGATCCGGAGGCCGTGCGCAAGGCCCTGGCCGGACACGCGGGAGACGCGATCGTCGTGTCCGACACGGTGTTCTCCGTCGACGGGGACCGGGCGCCGCTGACCGCGCTGGCCGAGGCGTGCCGGGAGCACGGCGCCGGGCTGGTCGTGGACGACGCCCACGGGCTCGGCGTGCTGGGCGACGGTGGCCGGGGGGCTCCGTACGCGGCCGGGCTCGCGGGCGCGCAGGACGTGGTCGTCACGGCCACCCTGTCCAAGTCGCTGGGCAGCCAGGGCGGGGTGGTGCTCGGCCCGGCCCGGGTGATCGACCACCTGGTCAACGCGGCCCGTACGTTCATCTTCGACACCGGCCTGGCGCCGGCCGCGGCCGGCGCCGCGCTGGCCGCGCTGCGGCTGCTGGAGCGTGAACCCGAACGGGCGGCGCGGGCCCGTGAGGTGGCCGCGGAGCTGTACGCACGGCTGACCGCCGCGGGTCTGGAAGCGGTGCGTCCGGACGCCGCGGTGGTCTCCGTGCGGGCTCCGTCCCCGGAGCGGGCGGTGCGCTGGGCGGCCGACTGCCGTGCGGCAGGCCTGGCCGTGGGCTGTTTCCGTCCTCCCTCCGTGCCCGACGGCGTCTCACGGCTGAGGCTGACCGCCCGGGCGGACCTCTCCGGGGCGGAGATCGAACGCGCTGTACGAGTCATCGGCGAAACGCGACCATGAGTCGGCGTACACGGCCGTGTGCCGCACGAGGGTGATGAACGGGTGACCGGTTCCGGCCGGAGTGGCCGGCCCGCGGTCAGAGCGTGACGACGAACTCCGACCAGCTGCCGGCGGAGAAGAGCAGGGCGGGTCCGGCGGGGTTCTTCGAGTCGCGCACGGCGAGCAGTCCGGCCCCGGGGCCGGAGCGCGGCCGGGCCGTCTCCACGCAGTTGTTCGCGCCCGTGCTGTAGCTGCTGCGCAGCCAGCGCACGGCGTGCAGGTCGGTACTGGCTGGGACGTTCCGAGGCAGAGCTGACATGGTGCCTCCTTACGCGCCGTCACCTATTCCGGCGATGTAGTCCAACGATTCCTCGGGGGAAAGGGCGTGGAACTGAAGGGAGTTGAAGGCCTCGGAGTAGGCCATGAGGTCTTCTTTCCGCTCCAGGTAGAGGCTACTCGTCAACTGGTCGAGAACAACCACGTCCAGATCAGAAGTGCTCGGAAATGAGAAGATAACGAAAGGCCCGGTGAGTCCGACGTGCGCCCCGGCCGCGAACGGCAGCACCTGAAGCCGTACCTGGGGCAGCCGGGCCGCCTCCATCAGCCGTTCCAGCTGCCGGGCCATCACCTTCGGACCACCGACCTCGCGGCGCAGCACCGCCTCGTCCAGTACGGCGCTCAGCACCAGCGGCGGGTCGGAACGCAGCACGTGCTGCCGGGCCAGGCGCACCTCCACCAGCGTGTCCAGGCGGTCCTCGTCCAGGTCCTTCACGGCCGCACGGGTCACCGCGCGGGCGTACTCCGGTGTCTGGAGCAGCCCCGGCACCACGGTCGTCTCCAGCGTGCGCATCGCGCTCGCCTGCGACTCCAGGCTGATGAAGTCACGGTAGGTGGGGGGCAGCACCCCGCGGTAGGCGTGCCACCAGCGGTCCCGGCCGCCCGCGTCCTCCGACCCCGCCAGCGTCAGCAGCAACTCGCGCAGGTGTGCGTCCCGCACCTGGTAGGCGTCGAGCAGTAACCGCAGATCGGCCGGTTTCACACCGCTGGCGCCGGTCTCGATGCGGCTCACCTTCGACTGGTGCCATCCGACGAGCCGGGCGGCCTCACCGCTCGTGAGCCCCGCACCGGTACGCAGCGTGCGCAGTTCGGCGCCCAGTTTGCGGCGGCGCACTGCCGGACCGTTCTGCATGGGCTCCTCCTTACTCCTTCCGGGCCGCCCACATACGGTCTCGCGTCGCAGAGTTCACCGCTTCGAGCGACAGATATATGCATATCTTGGTGGATCGCTCCCCGTGACCGCCCGTTGGTGGCAGTCTGGCGAACAAGCACCAGTCCGGGACCGTACTCGAACCCTCCGCCACATGTCGGACCACGGCCCCGTGGGAAAGGGACGACGTCGCCATGGCAGACCACCTGGAAGCATCCGTCACTCTGCCGAGCGATCCGGCCTCGGTCTCCGCGGCCCGTTCCTACGTCGTGGGCACCCTGGCGGAGTGGGGCCTGCCGTCCGACACCGACGTCGCCGACACCGTGCGGCTCATCGTCTCCGAACTCGCCACGAACGCCGTACAGCACACCTTCGGCCAGTCACCCACCTTCACGGTCGACGTCGCGCTGCACCATGACGAACACCTGCGCATCGGCGTCACGGACAGCCATCCCCGCTTCCCGAAGAGACTGCCCGCCGCCGTCCAGCAGGACAACGGCCGCGGCATGGTCATCATCCGCTGTCTCACCGCCGAGTGCGGCGGCAGACTCCGCGTCCGCCCCACGCGCGAGGGCGGCAAGACGGTCTCGATCGAACTGCCCTGGACGATCCCGGCGACCCCGGTACCGGCGGGCCAGCAGGAGCAGTGACCCTCCGGGCGGGGCGGGGGCGTTCCTGACCGGCCGGGCGCCGGCGCGGCAGGCACGCCCGGCCACTCTTCCCCGGCCGGGGCCCGGCCACGACGTCCGGTACGCCCCGGCGAGCAGTGCCTCGATCTCCCGCCGGTCCGGAGGGCGCGGCACCACGCGCATCGCGGCTGCCCCGACAGAGGAGGCTGGCCGCGCGTGCCCAGGCCGGCCGGTAGGCGTGGTGAGCGCCAGATCCGACGCGTACGTCGGGGTGCGCCGCATGCACCCCCGGCGGCCGGGAGCACCCGAGCCGCAGCGGGGCGCCGGTGAACCACGCCGACTCGTGCCGGGGCCGACTGCCGGGAGAGGAGGGGCGGCGCGTGCCCGAGCCGGTGGGCGGTCCGGCCGATCGTGCCGGCCTCCGTCACCGGCACGCCGGGACCAGGGCCGTACAGGCGCCAGGCCGGGCGCCGACGTCACGCGCTCGCGCGCGAGTCCCCGCCCCGCGCCGACACGGTCTGCGGCTCGGCGTCACGGCCCCCGCGCAGGCCGCCTTGGCGGTGCCCGGCGTCGCGGCCGTCCCCGCCGTGCCGGGGCGCGAGGCGTCGCCTGCGTGCCCCAGTACGGCGTCTCGCCCCTGGGAGGTGCGATGGCTCGCCCGCGCGTCGACTCGGTCTGCGGGCCGGCGTCGGGGCGGAGCCGTAGTACTCGCCGCCGCGGCGGTGCCGGGCGGCTGGCGGGGCGTGCCGTGGGCGCGAGGCGGCGCCTGCGCGCCCCAGCTTGGCGTCTCGTTACCGGGACGCATCGGTGGCCCGCCCGGGCGTCGGCGCGGTCTGCGGGCCGGCGTCGCGGGTGGAGCCTCGCTGAGGGCAGCCCTGGCAGTGCGCGGCGTCGCGCCCGGTCTGGCCGGTGGCGGGGCGTGCCGTGGGCGCGAGGCGGCGCCTGGGAGCCCCAGCCCGACGTCACTTCCCCGGAACCCTGCGGCAGCCACCCGGGCGCCGGGCGGCGTCGCGGTTCCGGGGTCTCACCCGTGGCTCGCTCAGGCGGCCCGCCCAGGCGCCCCGCGTCCGTGGGGTGCGGGCGGGCGCCGGGGCGGCGTCGGCGGCCCTGCTGCTGGAGCCGCTGCTGGTCCGAGGCGGGTCAGCTCACCCGGCCGTACCAGACGCTCTTCGTCCAGATCCTCTCGAGCTTCACCACGTCCCCGGTCTTCGGGGCGTGCCAGATCTTGCCGTGACCCGCGTAGATGCCGACGTGGTAGACGTACGAACCCGAGTGGAAGAAGACCAGGTCGCCCGCCTTGCGGCTCCTGGAGGAGATGTGGTGCGTCTTGTTGTACTGCTGGGCGGCCGTGCGCGGCAGCTTCTTGCCGGCCTTCTTGTAGGAGTAGAGCGTCAGCCCCGAGCAGTCGAACCGGCGCGGGCCGGTGGCTCCCCACGCGTAGGGGGCGCCCTTCTTGGAGGCCGCGACCTTGAGTGCTTTCGTCGCCATCGTCGCGGCGGAGGCGTCGGTGGCGAGGCCGGGCACCGCGATCGAGCCGCCCACGGCGGCGAGGGTCAGAGCCGAGGCCGTGCCAGCCCGGGCCATCAGCGACGGGACACGATTGAGCGCAGTCATGCGCAACCCTTCGTCAGCCGCCTGTGAAGGATGACCTGTCGGATTCGGGCTGGCGAAGTTGCCCGGCCGTGTTGCCACGGCTTCACCCCAAGGGTCGCCCGGAGCCGACGACCGTCCGTGTCGTACGGACGAACATCTGTTCCGGCGACCCGCCTTGCTTGGGTCCTCCACTCCTGCCGATCCACTCCGTCGACCGGTCATCCGGGCGGCGGCAGGACTCGGCGTCCGCCCGGATCGCCCCGCCGCGGTGGCGGGGGCTTGTCGTCAGACACGGATCTTGGCTCACGATCGTCGGAAAATCCCAACGGAATCGGGGATTTGTGGTGTTACTCACCACTCACCCGTTCGGGTGGACACTGCCCTGTTCGAGCCTCCGTCAGATCCCGGACGTAGCCCCCGACCTGGGGCGATGCGCCTCCCGGCGGCCGACGCGACGGCGCTTGGCGCAACTCGGGAGGCCCGGAAAGCGATCTGGAAGTACACCGGTCGGCGGTACGTCGTTCGGACCGTTTCAAGTCCCGTCCGGACGAAGCGTGTCGACGCACGGGGCCGGCCGGGCCGGGCGGGGCGTCCCCCTCAGCCGGCGCCGTCCGGCGGGAGCGCGACGCGAGCGGCCCGGCGCTCGCCGTCCAGCACCCGCAACGCCCGTGCCAGCGTGTCCCCGTGCAGCTCCGTCTCACCCCGTTGGTGCATCAGCGCGAGCGCGTCCCGCAGCTCCGCCGCCTTGCGCACCAGCGCCTGGGCGGCGCGCAGCCCGCGGTAGGTGTCCCCGGGCCGGGCCGGGTTGATGCGGCCCAGCAGGTCGACCGCCTCCAGGTAACGGTCGATCAACTCGCCCTCGGCGCGGGTCAGCGCGGGAAGGGGCGGGAGGTCCGGCAGCATGGGCGGCTCACCTCGCGTCCGGTGCGCCGGGCGTGCCCCGGCGGCTCGGCACGATGCCGTCCACCAGACCGTAGGCGACCGCCCCGGCGGCGTCCAGGATCAGGTCGCGCTCCAGATCCTCGTGGACCTGCCCGGCCGTGCGCCCCGTGTGCCGCGTCAGCATCTCCGCGAGCGTCGCGCGGATGCGGGTCAGCTCCTCCGCCTGGATGAGCAGGTCGCTGGGCTGTCCGCGCACCGGCTCGGGCAGCGCGGGCTGCTCGATCACCATGCGGGCGCCGGGCAGCGCGAACCTCTTGCCCGGGGTGCCGGCCGCGACCAGCACCGCGGCCGAGGCGGAGGCCTGGCCCAGGCAGTAGGTCGCCACGTCACAGCCGACGTACTGCATCACGTCGTAGATCGCCGTCATGGCGTCGAACGAGCCGCCCGGCGAGTTGACGTACAGCGTGATGTCCCGGTCCGGCGCCGCGTGCTCCAGGTACATGAGCTGCGCGGTCACGTCGTTCGCCGCCGCGGTGTCGACCGGCGTGCCGAGGAAGACGATGCGGTCCTCGAAGAGCTTCGCGTACGGGTCGAGGGTGCGCACGGCGCTCCCGGTGCGTTCGGTGTACTCGGGCAGGACATGGCGGGCGGACGGTCGGGACATGGACGTACCCCTCCTCATGACGAGGCCCCGATGGGCTCGACTTCTGTAAAAAATGTACAGGACGTACGTGACGTTATGATGGGGGTATGGCCTACGAGATTCCGGTGACGCAAGCCAGGGCTGAACTCGCCGACCTGATCAACCGCGTCGTGTACGGCGGTGAGCGCGTCGTCGTGACCCGGCACGGCAAGCCGCTGGTCGCGCTGGTCTCGGCCGCCGATCTGGAACGGCTGGACGCCCTGGACGAGCCGGCCGACGAGCAGATCATCAGCTCCGTCTCCGGGGTCCGCGAGGCCGGTTCCGCCTCCCGCGAACAGCGGCGCTTCGGGATCGCGGCGGAGCACCGCGGGCCGGGCGCCTCCTGAGTCCCGCGCCCCCGCGGGAGCCCATCGGCCGGTCATGCGTCGGCCAAGGTCTGGTTAACGTCGTTGAAACTCCGGCGTTCTAGCCTGCCGATCCATGCCACCAGGGGTTTTTCTGCCCGGATTGACGAAACTCCGGGGATTTGTCTGTGTGTTACATCTGTCCCCGTCGTGGTGGCCGCGGCGACCGGACCCCGCACGGTCCGGAGCAAGGACTGTGAGGTGGGACGTGCAACTGACCCCGCATGAGCAAGAGAGGCTGCTCATCCACGTGGCGGCCGACGTGGCCGAGAAGCGCAGGGCCCGCGGGCTCAGGCTCAACCACCCGGAAGCGGTCGCCCTCATCACGTCGCACATCCTGGAGGGCGCGCGGGACGGCCGCACCGTCGCCGAGCTGATGTCCTCCGGCCGCAAGATCCTGACCAGGGACGACGTGATGGACGGGGTCGCCGAGATGATCCATGACGTCCAGGTCGAGGCCACCTTCCCGGACGGCACCAAGCTCGTCACCGTCCACGAGCCGATCGTCTGAGGGGACGCGATGATTCCCGGAGAGATCCTGTTCGCGGACGACCCCGTCGTCTGCAACGCGGGCCGCGAGGTCACCCGGCTGACCGTCCTCAACGCCGCCGACCGGCCGGTCCAGGTCGGCTCCCACTACCACTTCGCCGAGGCCAACCCCGGTCTGGAGTTCGACCGCGCCGCCGCCCGCGGCAAGCGGCTCAACGTCGCCGCCGGCACCGCCGTCCGCTTCGAGCCCGGCATCCCCGTGGCGGTCGAGCTCGTCCCCCTGACCGGTGCCCGGATCGTGCCGGGGCTGCGCGGGGAGACCGGAGGCGCCCTCGATGCCTGAGATCTCCCGCGCCGCCTACGCCGACCTGTTCGGCCCCACCACCGGCGACCGCATCCGGCTCGCCGACACCGACCTGCTCATCGAGATCGAGGAGGACCGCTGCGGCGGCCCCGGCGGCTCCGGGGACGAGGCGGTCTTCGGCGGCGGCAAGGTCATCCGCGAGTCCATGGGCCAGTCCCGCGCCACCCGCGCCGAGGGCACCCCCGACACCGTGATCACCGGCGCCGTCGTCGTCGACCACTGGGGCGTCGTCAAGGCCGACGTCGGCATCCGCGACGGCCGGATCACCGCCCTCGGCAAGGCCGGCAACCCGGACACCATGGACGGCGTCCACCCGGACCTTGTCATCGGCCCCGAGACGGAGATCATCGCGGGCAACGGGCGCATCCTGACCGCCGGCGCCATCGACGCGCACGTCCACTTCATCTGCCCGCAGGTGGCCGACGAGGCGCTGGCCTCCGGCGTCACCACCCTGGTCGGCGGCGGCACCGGACCCGCCGAGGGCTCCAAGGCCACCACGGTGACCCCCGGCCCCTGGCACCTGGCCCGGATGCTGGAGGCGATGGAGGCCTACCCGGTCAACGTCGGCTTCCTCGGCAAGGGCAACACCGTCAGCCACGAGGCCATGCTCTCCCAGATCCGCGGCGGCGCCGTCGGTCTCAAGCTGCACGAGGACTGGGGCTCCACGCCCGCCGTCATCGACGCGGCGCTCACCGTCGCCGACCGCACCGGCATCCAGGTCGCCATCCACACCGACACCCTGAACGAGGCCGGGTTCGTCGGCGACACCCTCGCCGCCATCGCGGGCCGGGGCATCCACTCGTACCACACCGAGGGCGCCGGCGGCGGCCACGCCCCGGACATCATGACGGTCGTCTCGCAGCCGAACGTCCTGCCCAGCTCCACCAACCCGACCCGGCCCTTCACGGTCAACACGACCGAGGAACACCTCGACATGCTGATGGTGTGCCACCACCTCAACCCGGCCGTCCCCGAGGACCTGGCGTTCGCCGAGTCCCGGATCCGGCCCTCCACCATCGGCGCGGAGGACATCCTCCACGACCTCGGCGCGATCTCGATCATCTCCTCGGACTCCCAGGCGATGGGACGGGTGGGCGAGGTGATCCTGCGCACCTGGCAGACGGCCCACGTCATGAAGCGCCGGCGCGGCGCCCTGCCGGGCGACGGCCGCGCCGACAACCACCGGGTCCGGCGCTATGTCGCCAAGTACACGATCAACCCCGCGCTCGCCCAGGGCCTCGCCGCCGAGACCGGCTCCGTCGAGCCCGGCAAGCTCGCCGACCTGGTGCTGTGGGAACCCGCGTTCTTCGGGGTCAAGCCGCTCCTCGTCATCAAGGGCGGGCAGATCGCGTACGCGCAGATGGGCGACGCCAACGCCTCCATCCCCACTCCGCAGCCGATCCTGCCCCGCCCTATGTACGGCGCCATCGGCCGGGCACCCGCCGCCAACTCCGTCAACTTCGTCGCGGACCTCGCGATCGAGGACGGGCTGCCGCAACGGCTGGGACTCGGCAAGCGGTTCGCGGCGATCGAGTCCACGCGCGCGATCACCAAGGCCGACATGCGCGAGAACGACGCCCGGCCGGACGTCCGGATCGACCCCGACAGCTTCGCCGTGCACATCGACGGCGAACTCGTCGAGGCCGCCCCGGCCGCCGAACTGCCCATGGCCCAGCGCTACTTCCTCTTCTGATGTCCAGGGCAGCACTGCTCGTCCTGGCCGACGGCCGCTTCCCCGCCGGGGGCCACGCGCACTCCGGCGGCGCGGAGGCCGCCGTCAGGGCGGGCCGCGTCACCGACGCGCCGAGCCTGGAGGAGTTCTGCCGGGGCCGGCTGCACACCGCCGGGCTCGTCGCGGCGGCACTGGCGGCGGCGGCCGTCCTCGGCGCCGACCCGGGCGAGCTGGACGCGGCGGCCGACGCGCGTACGCCGTCCCCGGCCCTGCGGGCCGCCGCGCGACGACTCGGCCGGCAGCTGCTGCGGGCCGCCAGGTCGACCTGGCCGTCCGCCGAACTGGACGCCCTGGCCCGCCGGTTCCCCAAGGGCGCCCATCAGCCCGTCGTGCTCGGTCTCGCCGCCCGGGCGGCCGGACTCGCTCCCGAGGACGCGGCCCACTGCGCGGTGTACGAGAGCGTGAGCGGGCCGGCGACGGCCACCGTGCGGCTGCTCAGCCTCGACCCGTTCGACGCGACCGGCGTTCTCGCCCGGCTGGCCCCCGAACTGGACCGCGTGGCGGACTCCGCCGTGGAGGCGGCGCGCAGGGTGGCCGGCGAGGGGGCCGACGCGCTGCCCGCGGCTTCCGCACCCCTGCTGGAGGTGGGCGCGGAGTGGCACGCGGGCTGGCCCGTGCGGCTGTTCGCGTCATGAGTCCGCCCACCCGCAACGCGCTCGGCTGAGAACCCACCGATCACAGGAGCCGTACATGCACCTCGACCACACCCACCCCGCCCCCGCCGCCCTCAGCGCGGACGCGCGCCGCCCCGACGGGACCCGGCGCGCCCTGCGGATCGGGCTCGGCGGCCCGGTCGGCTCGGGCAAGACCGCCACCGTCGCCGCCCTCTGCCGGGCGCTGCGCGACGAGCTCTCCCTCGCCGTCGTCACCAACGACATCTACACCCGCGAGGACGCCGAGTTCCTGCTCCGGGAGGCCGTGCTGCCGCCCGAGCGGATCACCGCCGTCGAGACGGGCGCCTGCCCGCACACCGCGATCCGCGACGACATCTCCGCCAACCTCGAAGCGGTGGAGGACCTGGAGGACGCGGTCGGCCCCCTGGACCTGATCCTCGTCGAGTCCGGCGGCGACAACCTCACCGCCACCTTCTCCAAGGGGCTCGTGGACGCCCAGGTCTTCGTGATCGACGTGGCCGGCGGCGACGACATCCCGCGCAAGGGCGGACCCGGCGTCACCACCGCCGACCTCCTCGTCGTCAACAAGACCGACCTCGCCCCGCACGTCGGCTCCGACCTCGCCCGGATGGCCGCCGACGCCAAGGCGCAACGGGCCGAACTCCCCGTCGTCTTCCAGTCGCTGCGCGGGGAGACCGGCGTCGCCGACGTGGCCGCCTGGGTCCGTGAGCGGCTCGCCGCGTGGACGGCGTGACCGTCGCCGGGGTCCGGGGACACGCCCGTATCGTCGCCCGCGCCGACGGTCGCGGCGGGACGGCCCTGCCCGTCCTGGACGGTGAGGGCCCCCTGGCGCCGCGCCGCACCCGGTCGGCCGGAGCCGAGGCGAGGGTCATGGTCGTCGGCGCCATGAGCGGGCCGCTCGGCGGTGACCGCTTCACGCTGGACGCACGGGTAGAGGAGGGTGCCCGGCTGCACGTGGGGTCGGCCGCCGCCACCCTCGCCCTGCCGGGCCAGGCCAAGGGCGAGGCCCGCTACGATGTCCGGCTCGAGGTGGCCGCCGGTGCAGAACTGCACTGGCTGCCCGAGCAGTTGATCTCCGCGGGCGGCAGCGACCTGCGCGTCACCACCCGTGCCGACCTCGCCGCCGGCGCCCGGTTCGTGCTGCGCGAGGAGCAGGTGCTGGGGCGGGCCGGGGAGACGCCCGGGCGCCTCACCAGCCGGCTCACCGTACGGGTCGCGGGCCGGACCGTACTGGACCAGGAACTGGCCTGCGGACCCGGCGCACCGGGCGGCTGGGACGGGCCGGCCGTATTGTCGGGGTGCCGTGCGCTGGGACAACTCGTGGTCGTGCGACCGGAGTTCACCGAGGAGCCGGTGGCCGCACGGATGCTGGGGGAGTGTGCCTCGCTGGTACCTTTGACCGGGCCGGCCGCCCTTGTCACCGCCGTCGCGCCGGACGCGCTGCGACTGCGCGGGCTCCTGGACGAGGCACTGGCCGAGCTCGGCCGAGGCATGCGGGCCGTCCGGTGAGGCGTCCGGTCACCCGAGGAACCGAACATGATCATCCGGTTATCGGATTGGTAAAGATAGGTGACGACCCCTGTTCTCAGCCGACTCACAGCCGAGAGGATCCCCGCCTGACAACTGGCAGCGAGTACGGGGAGGGGCCCCACTTGAGGGAGAACAGACCGAAGAGCCGCCTGATGGCACTCGGTTCCGCTGGAGCACTCGTCACCGCCACCCTGATCGCCGGCGCGGTCTCGGCTCCCACGGCCGGCGCCACCGGCCGGCCCGCGCAGGACCGGGAGGCCAAGGGCGCAGAGATCGCCGCCGCCCGGGCCGCCAAGACGGGCATCGACTGGCAGGACTGCCCGGCCGACTGGGGGCTGGAGAAGCCCATCCAGTGCGGCTGGGTCAGCGTGCCGCTCGACTACGCCCACCCCTACGGCAAGCAGATCAAGCTCGCCGTGGACCGCATCGGCAACACCGGCACCAAGAAGGAGCGCCAGGGCGCGCTGGTCTACAACCCGGGCGGCCCCGGCGGCTCCGGTCTGCGCTTCCCGCGCCGGGTCACGACCAAGGCCCCGGTGTGGGCGAACGTGGCCAAGGCCTACGACTTCGTCGGGTTCGACCCGCGCGGCGTCGGCCACTCCGCGCCCATCTCCTGCGTCGACCCGCAGGAGTTCGTCAAGGCACCCAAGATGGACCCGGTGCCCGACAGCGAGGCCGACAAGACCGCGCAGCGCAAGCTGGCCCGCGAGTACGCCGAGGGCTGCGCCGAACACAGCGGCGCGATGCTGCCGCACATGACCACGCCGAACACCGCCCGCGACCTCGACGTCATCCGGGCCGCGCTGGGCGAGAAGAAGCTCAACTACCTCGGTGTCTCCTACGGCACCTACCTGGGCGCCGTCTACGGCACGCTCTTCCCGGGCCACGTCCGCCGCATGATCGTGGACAGCGTGGTCAACCCCTCCCGCGAGAAGATCTGGTACGAGGCCAACCTCGACCAGGACGTCGCCTTCGAGGGCCGCTGGAAGGACTGGCAGGACTGGGTCGCCGCCAACGACGCCGCCTTCCACCTCGGCACCACCCGCGCCGCCGTCCAGGACAAGTGGCTCCAGCTGCGCGCCACCGCCAAGAAGAGCCCGATCGGCGGGGTCGTCGGCCCGGCCGAGCTGATCTCCTTCTTCCAGGGCGCGCCGTACTACGACTCCTCCTGGGTGCCGGTCGCCACCGTGTTCAGCAAGTACTTCGCCGGCGACACCCAGGCGCTGGTCGACGCCGCCGCCCCCGACCTGTCGGACACGGCCGGCAACATCAGCGCGGAGAACGGCAACGCCGTCTACACCGCCGTCGAGTGCGCCGACGCCAAGTGGCCCACCAGCTGGCAGAAGTGGAACCGGGACAACACCCGGCTCAACAAGGACTACCCGTTCCTGACCTGGGCCAACGCCTGGATGAACCTGCCTTGTGCGACATGGCCGGCCAAGCAGCGCACCCCGGTCGAGGTCAGGACGCACCAGGGACTGCCCAAGGTCCTGATCGTGCAGTCCACACGGGACGCCGCCACCCCGTACGCGGGCGCCGTCGAACTGCACAAGCGCTTCAAGGGCTCCCGTCTGATCACCGAGAAGAACGCGGGCTCCCACGGCGTGACCAGCCTGGTCAACCCGTGCATCAACCAGCGCGTCGACGCCTACCTGCTCGACGGCACGCTGGACGGCAAGGACGTGACCTGCGCGCCGCACGCCACGCCCAAGCCCTGACCGCACCGGCACGGTGACGAGGGGCGGCCGGACCTTCCGGCCGCCCCTCGCCCATGCGGCCCGCTCTCCCCTGCGGTGGCCAGGGTCTTTCGTTCGGATCAGGCCGGATCAGGGCGCGGTGCCAGGGCCCGCGAGCCCGGCATGATCCGAACGAGAGGCCCTAAGCGTTGCGCCAGGCGTCCTCCGCCGCGTAGTCGAACAGGTCCGGGTAGGCCTGGGCGAGCACCGGGAAGACCTCCCGCCAGTCCCGGCCGCGCAGCGCCCCGGTCAGCCACTCCACCGTCTCCGGCAGGCTCTCGGCGTACGACACCACCGGCCGGTAGCCCAACTCCCGCTCGGCGGCCGACATGTCGAACACCACCGGCCCCGGCACCGACCACGGGGTCCGGCCCACCGATCCCGCCGGCGGCCCGTCGAGGTACGCGGTCCGGGTCTCCACCCCCATCACGGCGTCGATCGCGGCACCGATCCCGGCGACCGTCGGCGCCTGGCCGTCACAGGCGTTGAGCACCCGGGAACCCGGCCGGGCCGCCGCCAGCCGCACCAGTTCGGCGATGTTCCGGACACTCGCCGGATGGAACCGGCTCTCGCCTCGGTACGCCAGCACCCGGTTGCGCCGCCCGTCCATGTTCCGGCGCACGAAGTACAACTCGCGCGGCAGCGGGCTGTACGGTCCGTGCACCGCGCCCGCCCGCAGCACGGTGACCGGCAGCCCGGCGCCGGGAGCGAGGAGTTCCCGCTCCAGTGCGGCCTTGCGGGTGCTGTAGGTGGCCTCACCCGGAGCGACCGTCGGCTGGGTCTCGAAAACCGGCACCGGGTAGCCGGGGAAGCCGTCCGGCTCGCCCATCGTGTCGAAACCCCGTCCCGCGCCGTCCTCGTACACGGACACGCTGGAGATCACCACCGCCGAGCCGATCCGCCCCGCGAGCCCCGTCACCTGCCGTGCGTGCCCGGCGTCGTAGGCGACCACGTCGACCAGCAGGTCGCAGCCGTCGCCCACCACCGCCGCCAGGGCCTTGCCGTCGGCGCGGTCCAGCCGTACCGTCCGCACCCCCTCGTCCCACGCCGCGTCACGGCCGCCGCCGCGCGAGGCGGCCGTCACCGCCCAGCCGTCCCGCGCCAGCGCATCCACCACCGGACGCCCGATCTGCCCGCTCGCACCGATCACCACAGCTGTCTTCATACGCCGAGCCTAGGCATCCGGCCCCGGCCCGCCACCGTCGTTCTGCCGACGGCAGAGGTCAACTGAGCGGCGCCCGCGGGAACCTGCGCCTCGCGCTCTGCTCCGCCGCCTGCCGCTCCTTGACGACGGCCGCGTACTCGTCGACGTACTCCTGCCCGGACAGCGCCAGGATGGCGTAGACGATCTCGTCGGTGACCGCCCGCAGCACGGCCTTCTGGTTCTCCATGCCGGCGTAGCGCGAGAAGTCCAGGGGCTCGCCGAAGCGGATGGTCACCGGGTGGATCCTGGGGACGACCTTCCCGGGCGGCTGCGCCTCGAACGTGCCGATCATCGCGCACGGCACCACCGGGACGCCTGCCGTGAGGGCCATCACGGCGACCCCGACCTTGCCCTTGTAGAGCCGGCCGTCGTGCGACCGGGTGCCCTCCGGGTAGATGCCGAGCAGCTCCCCCCTGCGCAGCACGCCGAGCCCCTCACGGATCGCGGCCTGCCCCGCCTCCTTGCCGGAGCGGTCCACCGGGATCTGCCCGGCGCTGCGGAAGAAGAACGCGGTGAGCCGGCCCTTCACGCCGGGACCGGTGAAGTACTCGGCCTTGGCGAGGAAGGTGATGCGGCGTCTGAGTATCGCCGGCATCAGGAAGTGGTCGGAGAACGACAGGTGGTTCCCGGCGATGATGGCCGGCCCCGACGCGGGCACGTGCTCCAGACCTTCGATCCGGGGCCGGAAGACCACTCTGAGCAGGGGGCCGAGGACCACGTACTTGAGCAGGTAGTAGAACACGGCTCGCTCCTCACTCTGCCGGCTCCCCATCGAACCGGCGTCTCCCCAGGCCGGCCCGGGATCGGCGGGCATGGGCCGACGTGCGCTTGCCGTCATCTGTAGCCATGTTCGAGCGGTCTTATGCTGACCCTTTGCCGAATCCGCTGACGGCCGGTCAGAACCGGGGGGAGGCCGCGGACCGGCGGCTCCCGAATTGTGGCCGCCGTCGACGGGAGGCAGGGTGGTCCTGAGGCCGCGGCGGCCGACGCCGGAACGTCCGTTCCGGGCAGGCCCACGGAGGTGTGGCACATGTCAGAGAACAACCCTGCGCACAGGACCGCCCACGACATGGACCTGCCGCCCGAGGTCAAGTTGCTCCAGGACGTCACTCCGCCCTTCTTTCCCGAGGGCGGTTCGGGAATGACCATCCTCGTCGACTGGCCTCCCGGTCACCCCGGACTGCCCCCGCACCGCCACTCGGGCCCGTCGTTCGGCTACGTGATCCAGGGCGCGGTCCGGTTCGAGCTGGAGGGAGAGCCGGAGCGTGTGGTCGAGGCGGGCGGGACGTTCTGGGAGCCGGGTGGTGACGTGATCCACTACCAGGACGGCAACGCCCTGTCGGACGCGCCCACCAGGTTCGTGGTGACCATGGTGTGCGCACCGGGTCAGCCGATGCTCACGCTGGTCGAGGAGGAGGAGCTGCGGGAACGGGCGCACCTGCGCGCCCCACGTCCCTCCGAGGGCTGACGTCCGGTCGCGCCCGCCACCTCATGGCCGGCTGCCCGCACCGCCCGCCAGACGCCGCTCCGCACCACGAGAGCTCGCCCCGGCCCCCACCCGGCGTGCCCCCGCACGCCGGCCGCATCCGGCCCTCGTACGATGTCCCCGATGACCGGCAGCCGAACACACGCCCCGCGACCGCCCCAGCGGCGGCACCGCGGGCTGCTCGTGCTCGCCCTGCTGGCCGGTCTGCTCGGGATGCACGCGCTGGCACCCGGCGGTGGCATGGCTCACCCCGGACACCCCGGCCTCACCCGGGCCGCGTACGGCGCGGTCGCCGTGAGCGCGCCGGACGACTGCCCGGACGCCGCCGGTCACTGCGGCGGCCAACGGATGCACCACGCCGACCCCAGCTGTGCCTCGGGCGCCCTCGACGGCGGGCCCCGGCTGCCCGTGCCGGTCCTCGACCCGGTGGCCGTCGGCGCACCGGCCGCTTGTCCGCGCCCCGGTCCGGCCACCGCGCCGGACGATGCCCGCGCCCCGCCCGATCTGGCGGAACTCCAACTCCTGCGGATCTAGAGCCGCCCCGGCCGCCCGCCTGCCCCGGCGCAGGTGCCGCGGTCGTGTCCACGCGTGCCCGAAATCCCTCCAGAAACAGCAGGAGTTCCCCGAATGACCATCCGTACCCTGACACGCCGTGCCGCCCTGGCCGCTGTCGCCGTGACCGGAGCCCTCGTCCTGGCCGCCTGCGGCGGCGACGACGGCGCGAGCGGCGGCCACACCGGCCACGGCCCCTCCGCCGCCGCGAGCGCGTCGGCCACCGCGAGCGGGTCGGCCGATCCCCGTGCGTCGGCCACCGCGCACAACGCCCAGGACGTCTCCTTCGCGCAGGGCATGATCCCGCACCACCGGCAGGCCCTGGAGATGGCGAAGCTCGCCGACGGCCGGGCCTCCTCGGCACGGGTGAAGGACCTCGCCTCGCGCATCGAGAAGGCGCAGGACCCGGAGATCCGCACCATGACCGGCTGGCTGACGTCCTGGGGCGAGCAGGTCCCCATGGCCGGCATGGACCACTCCGGCCACTCCGGCATGTCAGGCATGATGAGCGAGGCCGACATGACGGCCCTGGAGAAGGCCACCGGCAAGGACTTCGACACCAGGTTCCTGTCGATGATGGTCGACCACCACGAGGGCGCCGTCGAGATGGCCACCACCGAGAAGGAAAAGGGCCAGTACGGCCCCGCCAGGACCATGGCGGACGCCATCGTCACCGCGCAGAACGCCGAGATCGAGGAGATGAGGCGGCTCCTCGGCACGGAGTGACGGCACGACGGGCGGGGACCGGTGCCGGCACCGGTCCCCGCCCGTCCCTCAGGCCAGCACCTTCTCCAGGGCCGCCAGCGCCGACCGCAGCTCCTCCGCGGTGATCGTCAACGGCGGTGCCAGCCGGATCGTCGACCCGTGGGTGTCCTTGACCAGGACCCCCTCGCGCATCAGGCGCTCGCTGATCTCCCGGCCGGTGCCGAGGGAGGGGTCGACGTCCACGCCGGCCCACAGCCCGCGCGAGCGGAAACCGGTCACGCCCCTGCCGGTCAGCTCGGCCAGCCCGTCTCGCAGGACCACGCCCAGCTCGGCCGCCCGGCGCTGGAACTCACCGGTCTCCAGCAGTTCGACCACGGCCGTGCCGACCGCTGCGGCGAGCGGATTGCCGCCGAACGTCGAACCGTGCTCGCCCGGGTGCAGCACCCCCAGCACCTCGCGCCGGGCCACCACCGCCGACACCGGCACGATGCCGCCGCCGAGCGCCTTGCCGAGCAGCAGCACGTCCGGGACGACGTCCTCGTGCTCGACGGCGAGGGTGCGGCCCGTCCGGCCGAGGCCCGACTGGATCTCGTCCGCGATGAACAGGCAGCCCGCGCGGCGGGTCAGCTCCCGCACCCCGGCGAGGTAGCCGTCGTCCGGGATCACCACCCCGGCCTCGCCCTGGATCGGCTCGATCAGCACCGCCGCCGTGGTGTCGTCGACGGCCGCCTCCAGCGCGGCCAGGTCGTTGTACGGCACGATCCGGAAACCGGGCGTGAACGGTCCGAAGCCGGCCCGGGCCGTCTCGTCCGTGGAGAAGCTGACGATGGTCGTCGTACGGCCGTGGAAGTTCTCCGCCGCGACCACGATCGTCGCCTGTCCGGCCGGAACGCCCTTCACGTCGTACGCCCACTTGCGGGCCACCTTGATCCCGCTCTCCACCGCCTCCGCGCCGGTGTTCATCGGCAGCACCATGTCCAGGCCGGTCAGCTCCGCGAGCCGCTCGGCGAAGGAGGCCAGCCGGTCGTTGTGGAAGGCGCGGGAGGTGAGGGTGAGCCGGTCGAGCTGGCGGTGTGCCGCCTCGATCAGGGCCGGGTGGCGGTGGCCGAAGTTCAGGGCCGAGTAACCGGCCAGCATGTCGAGGTAGCGGTTGCCCTCGACGTCCTCCACCCAGGTGCCCTCGGCACGGGCCACCACCACGGGCAGCGGGTGGTAGTTGTGCGCGAGAACCGGCTCCTCCGCGCGGATCAGGTCGTCGGACGTACGGGTGCGCGCGGGTGCGGTCATCAGCGGATCTCCTGGGTGCAGCACTTGATGCCGCCGCCGGCCTTGTGGAACTCGGACAGGTCGACGGGGACGGGGACATAGCCGTGGCCGGCCAGACGCTCGGCGAGCGCCTCGGCCCGGGGCGCGATGAAGACGTTCCGGCCGTCGGAGACGGAGTTCAGGCCGAAGGCCATCGCGTCCTCGCGGGTGGCGAGCACCGCGTTCGGGTACAGCCGCTTGAGGACCTCCCGGCTGCCCGGCGAGAAGGCCTCCGGGTAGTAGCAGATGTTGTCGTCGTCGAGGACGAACAGCGCCGTGTCCAGGTGGTAGAAGTACGGGTCGACCAGGGTCAGGCCGATCACCGGGTGGCCGAGGAACTCCTGCGCCTCCCGGTGCGCCTCGCGCGTCGTGCGGAACCCGGTGCCGGCGAGCACGTACCGGCCCGTCCACACCAGGTCGCCCTCGCCCTCGGTCACCGACTCGGGCCGGTGGACGTCGTATCCGGCCGCCTTGAACCAGGTCTCGTAGTGCACCGACTCCGGGCGGCGCTCCGGGGCGTGGAACAGGGAGCCGAAGACCCGGCCGCCGACGACGAAGGCCGCGTTGGCGGCGAACACCATGTCCGGCAGGCCGGGGACCGGCTCGACGGAGTCCACGGTGTGGCCGTGGTCGCGGTAGACGCGGATCAGCTGCTGCCACTGCTCCTGGGCGAGGTCGACGTCGACGGGCTTGTCGGGATGCATCCAGGGGTTGATCGCGTACTGGACGGCGAAGTGTCTGGGTTCACAGACCAGGAACCGCCGGGAACGCGGCACACGAGTTGCGGTCACAGAGGGTTTCCTCCGTTTTCCTGTGTGTCACTGAGGGGTGACACCACGGTAGGAAGAGAGGAAGACGGACGACAAGCGAGAAAAGCTGCGCGGACAGGCAGGATCGCTGCGTTGTTGCCGGGGCGCACGCACGACTGCTGCGCGCCGGTCCGGTCACTCGGGCGCCGCGTGGGTGGCGCCCGCTTCCGGGCTTTCCGGGAGCAGGTGGGACAGCACCATCACGCTGATCGTCTTCCGGATGAACGGCTCGGCGCGGATCCGCTCCAGCACCTCCTCGAAGTGCTCCACGTCCCGGGCGCGCACGTGCAGCAGCGCGTCGGCGCCGCCGGTCACCGTCATGGCCGCCGCGATCTCCGGATGGTTGCGGACGACCTCCGCCAGCCGCCGGGGCGGGGCCGCGCCCTCGCAGTACACCTCGACGTACGCCTCCGTCCGCCAGCCCAGCGCGGCCGGCTTGACCGTCGCCGTGAAGCCGGTGATCACCCCGGTCTCCCGCAGCCGGTCCACCCGCCGCTTGACCGCGGTGGCGGACAGCCCGATCGCGGCTCCGATCTCGGCGAAGCTGGTCCGCGCGTTCGTCATGAGCGCGGTGATGATCTGGCGGTCCAGCTCGTCGAACGAGGGCGTCCTGCTGTTCATGCGGGCACTGTAGCCAGCCCCGCCCGCCCCGCGCGGCTCACGGCTGGGTGACCACCAGGGCGAGCGTCAGCAGCCCCAGCACCACCCATCCGAACCACAACCAGCCGTTGCTGCCGAGCGCGACCGTGTAGGCGGTCACGACGACCAGCCCGCCGACCGTGAGCGCCCCCATCGTCCTGGTGGAACCGTTCGTGGAACCGGGCATCGCGCCACCCTCCTCATGGTCCGTCCACGACCATGGTGCCCCGGTTCGGGCCGGGAGGGGATAGGTGCGGCCGGCTCCGGCGCGCGGTGCGGCCATCCCTCGTGCGCGGTGTGGCTAACCCTGGCGCGCGTTCAGCGAGGCCAGGTAGGCGTTGTACGCCTCCAGCTCCTTGTCGCCGTCCCGGTCGGCGGCCCGGTCCTCGCGCTTGGCCTGCCGCTGCTCGGAGCGGTACCACTGGAACAGCAGCGCGATCAGCACCAGCACCGACGGGATCTCGCTGAACGCCCAGGCGATGCCGCCCGCCGCGCTCTGGTCGGACAGCGCGTCGATGCCCAGGGAGGCGGGCGGATGCTCGAAGGTCTCCACCATCGGTGTCGACGCCATCATCAGCGCGATGCCGAAGAACGCGTGGAACGGCATGCCCGCGAACAGCTCCAGCATCCGCATCAGGTGGCCCGGCCGGTGCGGGCCCGGATCGACACCGATGATCGGCCAGAAGAACACGACACCGACCGCGAGGAAGTGCACCATCATCGCGACGTGCCCGGTCTTCGAGCCCATCAGGAAGTCGAAGATCGGGGTGAAGTAGAGCGCGTACAGGCTCGCGATGAACAGCGGGATGGTGAACGCCGGGTGGGTGATGATCCGCATGTACCGGCTGTGCAGCAGCATCAGCAGCAGCTCGCGCGGGCCCTTGCGGCCCCTGCCGGCGGTCGGCAGCGCACGCAGCGCCAGGGTGACCGGGGCGCCGAGCAGGATGAGGATCGGCGACAGCATGCTGATCACCATGTGCTGCACCATGTGCACGCTGAACATGACCATGCCGTAGTCGTTCAGCTTGGTGCACATCACCAGCGCGATGGTGAGCACGCCGACGACGTACGAGACGGTACGGCTCACCGGCCAGGCGTCGCCGCGCCGCCGCAGCCGCACGACACCCCAGCCGTAGAGAGCCAGACCGGCCAGGCAGGCGACGAGGAAGAAGGGGTCCGCCGACCATTCGAGCCCTCGCCCCAGCGTGAACGGCGGCAGATCCATGGTCATGCCGTGTCCGCTGTGATCCATCCGGCGGCTCCTGGTTCGTGGGGGTTGAGCGGTGTCTGTCCACAGCTGTCTGTGTCCGCACCAAGAGTAGAACCGGCCCCGGTCACCGCGGTGACCGGGGCCGGTTTGTCCTCACCAGGACCAGTGGATCAGAGAACGCACTCCGCCTCGTCGTACCGCTCCGCCGGCACGGTCTTCAGCGTCTCCACCGCCTCCGCCAGCGACACCATGACGATGTCGGTCCCGCGCAGCGCTGTCATCCTGCCGAACTCACCCCGGTGCACGGCCTCCACCGCGTGCCAGCCGAAGCGGGTCGCCAGCACCCGGTCGTACGGCGTCGGCGTGCCGCCGCGCTGCACGTGCCCGAGGATCACCGGCCGGGCCTCCTTGCCGAGCCGCTGCTCCAGCTCGACCGACAGCTGCCGCGCGATGCCCGCGAAGCGCTCGTGGCCGTAGACGTCCGTGCCGCCCTCGTCGAACTCCATGGAGCCGGGGCGCGGCTTGGCCCCCTCGGCCGCGACCACTATGGCGAACCGCTTGCCCGCCTCGAACCGCTCGCCGACCTTCCGCGTCAACTCGTCGATGTCGAAGGGCCGCTCCGGCACGACCACGGCGTGGGCGCCGGCCGCCATGCCGGAGTGCAGCGCGATCCAGCCGGTGTGCCGGCCCATGACCTCCACGATCAGCACGCGCTGGTGGGACTCGGCGGTGGTCTTCAGCCGGTCCAGGGCCTCGGTCGCCACGGTCACCGCCGTGTCGAAACCGAAGGTCACGTCGGTGACCGCGATGTCGTTGTCGATGGTCTTGGGCACGCCCACGATCGGCAGCCCGGCGTCCGACAGCAGCCGGGCCGCCTTCAGCGTGCCCTCGCCGCCGATCGGGATGATCGCGTCCAGGCCGAGTTCCGCGACATGGCCCTTGGCGCGTTCCACGCCGTCCCGCAGGTGCTCCGGGCGGACCCGGGACGAGCCGAGGATCGTGCCGCCGCGCGCCAGGATGCCGCCCACGGCGTCCAGGTCGAGCTTCAGGTAGTCGCACTCCAGGAGGCCCTTCCAGCCGTCCCGGAAACCGATGACCTCGTCGCCGTGGTCGGCGACGGCACGGTGCACGACGGACCGGATGACGGCGTTCAGGCCGGGGCAGTCGCCGCCGGACGTGAGGACACCAATGCGCATAGCCCGAAATACCTTCTCAACGTGGGCCGGGTAACCGGACCACGTTGTCCGGCGGATTCCCGGTCACCCTACCGGCGCGAGGGGGTGGCTCCGTAGCAGGCGTCCGCCTGCTGGACGCGCCCGCACATGTGAGCGGACGGACCGTCAGGCGGGCCCGCCACCGAGCCTGCCGGACCACACTGCGATCCGGCGGAAGAACGGGTCACGCAGGCTGCTGCGCAGCCGTGCCTACGCGGGCTGCTGCGCAGCCGCGATGCGCTCGTTGCGGAGCGCCTCGTACCAGCGGTCGTCGATCGGCGGCAGCGCGTTGACGTCGAGCGCCAGCTTCAGCAGCAGGTCGGCGATCTGCGGGTTGCGGGCGAGGACCGGCCCGTGCATGTACGTACCGAACACGGTCCCGTTGTACGCGCCCTCCGTGCCGTCCCCGGTGCCGTTGCCCTTGCCGATCTGCACCCGGGCGAACGGGCGGGCCGTGGCGCCCAGGTGGGTGACGCCCTGGTGGTTCTCGAAGCCGGTCAGCGGGGGAAGACCCAGCTGCGGGTCGATGTCGGCCAGCACATCACCGACGCACCGCTCGCCCTCGCCGCGCACGGACACCACGTCGAGCAGGCCGAGGCCCGGCTCGCGCTGACCGAGGTCGTTGATGAACTCGTGGCCGAGGATCTGGTAGCCGGCGCAGACCGAGAAGACGATCGCGCCGTTCTCCACCGCCCGGTGCAGGTGCCCGTCCCGGCGCAGCCGCTCGGCCGCGAGCCGCTGCGGACGGTCCTCGCCGCCGCCGATGAGGTAGATGTCACCGGAGGTCGGGATCGGCTGGTCGCTGCGCACGTCGAGGCGGGCCACGTCCAGGCCGCGCTGCCGGGCCCGGCGCTCCACGACGAGCGCGTTGCCCTGGTCGCCGTAGGTGCTCAGCAGGTCCGGGTAGATCCACACCAGCCGCAGTTGGTTGTCGCTCATGAGGTGATCGCCCTTCGAGGATCAGAAGATCAGTTGCCGACGCGACGGCGCAGGTCCTGGAACGCGGTGTAGTTCGCGATGACCTCGATCCGGCCGGGCGGGCACATCTGCACGGCCTGGTCGACGTTGTCGCAGACCTGGAAGTGCTGGTTGGCGACCTCCAGGCGGACGGCGAGGTCCAGCTTCCGGTCGCCGATCACGAAGATCGGGTGGCCGGTCAGCCGGGTGTAGTCGACGTCCCACAGCCAGGAGGTGTCGGTGCCGTCGGCGCCGCGCGCGTTGACGGACAGGATCACCGGGGCGGGCGGCGGGTCGATCAGGGAGAACGTCTCCAGCCAGCCGGCCGGGTTCTTGGCCAGCAGCAGCCTGAGGTCGCGGTTCTGGAACTGGACGACGTCGTACCGGCCGGCCACCGCCTGCACCTGGTACATCCGCTCCAGGGCGACCTGCGGCGGCACCCCGAACACGGCGGCGACGGCCGCGGAGGAGGCCGCGTTCGCCTTGTTGGCCCGGCCCGGCAGCTGGAGGTGGATCGGCCAGGCGGACCCGTGCGGGTCCAGCACGTGGTCCCCGGACAGCGCCCACGTCGGCGTCGGCCGCCGGAACCCGCACTCACCGCAGAACCAGTCGTCACCCGGGCGCTGCATCACGCCACCGCACGACGGGCAGGACCAGGCGTCGTCCTTCCACATCTGCCCGGCCGCGACCCAGATCACGTTCGGGGACGAGGACGCGGCCCACACCACCAGCGGGTCGTCGCAGTTGGCGACGATGACGGCCTTGGAGCCGGCCAGGCCCTCCCGCCAGTTCTCGGCGAGCATCCGGGTCTCGGCCGCGCGGTCCAGCTGGTCACGGGAGAGGTTGAGCAGGGCGATGCACTTCGGGCTGGTGTCCCGGGCCACACCGGCCAGGTACTTCTCGTCGACCTCGATGACACCGAACTTGGCGTCCGAACCGCCCGCCAGCGCGGAGGTGATGCCGGCCGGCATGTTGGCGCCCAGCGCGTTCGACACGACCGGGCCCGCGGCGCGCAGCGCCTCGGCGATGAGCCGGGTGGTCGTGGTCTTGCCGTTGGTCGCCGACACCAGGACGACGTCCAGGTTCTGGGCGAGCCGGGCGAGCAGGTCGGGGTCGAGCCTCAGTGCGACCCGGCCACCGATCACCGATCCGCTGCCGCGCCCCGCGGCGCGTGACGCCGCCGCTACCGCCTTGCCCGCGGTCACGGCCAGCTTGGCCCGCGGCGTGAGCGGGTCCGAGTTGCCTGCCATCAGTTCTCGATCCTCCTTGCGTACGCGCCGCGCCTGGGGCCATCCGGCAACGTGGTGTGAACCTCAGCCTATCGAGATCCATTCCCACACCCGAATCCCGGCCCGGACCTCGAGCGGCGGGCATGAGCGATACGAACCGTACCCTTGCCGCCATGCGACACGGTTCCATTCCGGGCGTCCACGGGCGCGTCCGGCCCCTCACCCTGCTCGGCGACGCCGTACTGCGCGAGCCCTGCCGGGACGTCACCGACTTCGGCCCCGGCCTCGCCGCCCTCGTGGAGGACCTGTTCGCCACGATGTACGCGGCGCAGGGGGTGGGCCTGGCCGCGAATCAGGTCGGGGTCGGCTTGCGGGTGTTCGTCTACGACTGTCCGGATGACGAGGACGTGCGTCATCTGGGGCACGTGGTGAACCCCCGGCTGGTGGAGGCGGACGGTGTGGTGGTCCGGGGTCCCGAGGGCTGCCTGTCCCTGCCGGGCCTGGAGGCGGGAACCGAGCGCTACGACCACGCGGTGGTCGAGGGCTTCACGGTGACCGGCGATCCGGTCACCGTCCACGGCACCGGTTTCTTTGCCAGATGCTTGCAACACGAGTGCGACCACCTGGAGGGCCGTGTGTACGCGGACCACCTCACGGGGTGGCGGAAGCGGAGGCTGCTGAGGCAGGTCTCCGGAGCCTCCTGGAACCGGGCGGGCACACGGGCCTGAGGGGTGCGGGGACCGTTCAGAACCCCGGGCCCCCCACCCTGTCGCCGGCCGCCGCCAGGCGACCCCACAGCAGGTCGGCGAGAGACCGCACCAACTCGGCGCGGGAGCAGGGACGTTCCCCCAGCCACCAGTCGCCTGCGGCGTGCATCATCCCGACGATCCCGTGCCCCCACACCCGCGCCAGCTGCTGGCTCTCCGGTCCGAGGTCCACCCGCTCCTCGATGACCTGGGCCAGCTCCTCGCCCATCCGCCGCAGCAGCGGAGCCGAGTGCTTGCCGACGTCGAAGCCCTGGTCGCCGCCGGTGCTCCCCTCCGCCGGGTGCATGAGGAACCGGTACACCTGGGGCCGCGCCTCGATCGCGGCGAGATAGGTGTCCAGCGTGGACTCGACCCGCTCGCGCCGGTCGACCGGCGCGTCCAGCGCCGCCCGCAGCGATGCCAGCAACGCGTCGGTGTGCCGCTTGGCCAAGGCCGCGTAAAGGCCGCCCTTGTCGCCGAAGTGCCGGTAAAGGATCGGCTTCGTGATACCCGCTTCCGCCGCGATCGCGTTCATCGACGCCTGCGGGCCGTCGCGCAGCACCACCCGGTCGGCGGCCTCCAGCAGCTCGCGCCGTCGGCGGTCGGCGGTCCGCTGCTGATCGGTCCGCTGCGTGGTGTCCATGTGCTCTCCCCACCCGTGCTGATTCGGTGACGCCTGCGCAAACTAACACTGACCGGGTCCCCGGCATCGAACGGGCAGCCGAGACGTCATCGGCGGTTGACTTTTCCTACCGATCGGTAACAGACTCGGGTTACCGTAAGTAACACTGCACCGCCGCTGGAGGGGACATGGCCGAGTTCACCATGGAGCTGAACGAGGAACAGAAGGAAGTACGCGACTGGCTCCATGGCTTCGCCGCGGACGTGATCCGTCCGGCGGCGGCGGAGTGGGACGAGCGCGAGGAGACGCCCTGGCCGGTGATCCAGGAGGCCGCGAAGGTCGGCATCTACTCCCTCGACTTCTACGCGCAGCAGTACTTCGACTCCACCGGCCTCGGCATCCCGATGGCCATGGAGGAGCTGTTCTGGGGCGACGCGGGCATCGCCCTCTCCATCGTGGGCACCGGCCTGGCCGCCGTGGGCGTACTCGCCAACGGGACCGAGGAACAGATCGGCACCTGGATACCCCAGATGTACGGCGACCAGAACGACGTCAAGGTCGCGGCCTTCTGCTCCTCCGAGCCCGACGCCGGCTCGGACGTCGCCTCCATGCGCACGCGTGCCGTGTACGACGAGGCCAAGGACGAGTGGGTGATCAACGGCACGAAGACCTGGGCGACCAACGGCGGCATCGCCAACGTCCACGTCGTCGTCGCCGTCGTCGACCCGGAGCTGGGCTCCAAGGGCCACGCCTCCTTCATCGTCCCGCCCGGCACGCCCGGACTCTCCCAGGGGCAGAAGTTCAAGAAGCACGGCATCCGCGCCTCGCACACCGCCGAGGTCATCCTCGACAACGTCCGGGTGCCCGGGTCCTGCCTGCTCGGCGGCAAGGAGAAGCTGGACGAGCGGCTGGCCCGGGCCCGGGAGAAGGCGAAGAAGGGGGGCGAACGCGTGAAGAACGCGGCCATGGCCACGTTCGAGGCGTCCCGCCCGGCGGTCGGCGCCATGGCGGTGGGCACCGCCCGGGCCGCGTACGAGGTCGCCCTCGACTACGCCACGACCCGCGAGCAGTTCGGCCGCCCGATCATCGACAACCAGGGCGTGGCCTTCCAGTTGGCGGACATGCGCACCCAGATCGACGCCGCCCGCCTGCTGGTGTGGCGCGCTTCCTGGATGGCGGTCAACGGCAAGCCGTTCACCGCCGCCGAGGGCTCCATGTCGAAGCTGTTCGCCAGCGAGACCGCCAAGAAGGTGACGGCCCAGGCGATCCAGATCCTCGGCGGCAACGGCTACACCCGCGAGTACCCGGTCGAGCGGATGCACCGGGACGCGGCCATCTACACCATCTTCGAGGGCACGAGCGAGATCCAGCGGCTGGTCATCGCGCGCACCCTGTCGGGGGTGTCCATCCGCTAGCGCTCACCGGTGCCTGAGCGGTGTGAGCTGCTCGATGTCGTACTTGGCCCGCAACGCCTCGATGGCCTCCTGGTCCGGAGGGCCGCCGTTGCCGAGGATGTCCAGCAGCTCCTCGAAGTAGCGCTCGTGGTCCGGCGGGGGAGCGGCCTGGAAGAACATCTTCGCCGGCGCCTCCGTCGGATTCGCGAACGCGTGCGGGCAGCCGGGCGGTACGACGATGACCGTGCCCGGTGTCGCCCGGACCACCCGGCTGCCCGAGGACGACTCCCACTTCCGCCAGTTGTCGGGGGTGCGCACGCGGGGTTCGAAGGCGAGTACGTCCAGTTCGCCCTCGAGGATGTAGAACAACTCCTCGCTGCGCGTGTGCACATGGGCGCCCACGTCGAAGCCGGGCGGGACCTCCACCTCGAAGGTGGAGGCCATGCGCGAGTGCAGGCCGGTGACCTTGAAGGTCACCCGCTGGGCCGGTGTCTCGACGACCCGGCCGTGGCCCGGTGGCACGTACAGTCCCTCGGTCTCTGTCATGGGGACCTCACCAGGTCACCGGCAGGCACTCGGGCCCCCGGATCAGGGCGCCCTTCAGGAAGGGCACCTGATCCGGCGCCACGGCCAGCCTGAGGCCCGGCACCCGGTCCAGCAGGGCGTTCATCAGCAGTTCCTCCTCCAGCCGGGCGAGCATGCCGCCCGGGCAGTAGTGCGGGCCGAAACCGAACGCCACATGCGGGTTCGGACGGCGGGAGAAGTCGACGGTGTCCGGCGCGGGGAAGACGTCCGGGTCCCGGTTGGCGGCCAGGTAGGAGACGTACACCGGATCACCCGCGCGGATGCGGACGCCCGCGATCTCCACGTCCTCCAGGGCGATCCGGGACAGGCCGACCGCGTTGCGGTGCGGGATGTAGCGCAGCAGTTCGTCGATCGCCCGGGGGCGGATCGCCGGGTCCGCGCGCAGCCGCGCCGTCAGACCGGGGCGGGTCAGCAGCAGGTAGAACATCTGCCCGCTGTTGGCGGTGACCGCCTCGCCGCCGATCTGGAGGAGCACGGCGAGGCCCACGGCCTCGTCCAGGGTGATCTCGCCGCGGCCCACGGCGGCGCCGAGCAGCGAGGTGACGTCCTCGCCCGCGCTGTTCTCGCGCAACCCGATCAGGTCGGCGAAGTAGGCGCTCATCTCCCGCTTGGCCCGCTCGCTGACCTCCTTGCCGTGCGCGGCGGACAGGATCAGCTGCGTCCAGGTGTGCATGTCGTGCCGGTCGCCGGCCGGCACGCCCATCAGCTCGCAGATCACCGCGATCGGGAACGGGCCGAGGACCGCCGCCGTGAGGTCCGCGGGCGGGCCGGCCCCGAGCAGGTCGTCGACCAGCTCGTCCAGCATGCCGCGCGCCCGCTCGCGGACCCGCTCCACGCCCCTGGCCGTGAAGGCGGCGGCGACCGAGCGGCGCAGCCGGGTGTGGTCCGGCGGGTCGCGGAAGCCGACCGCGCCCGGGTCGGGGATGAAGTGCGGGGCGAGCCGGGTGACCGGCTTGTCGACGACCGCCTCCCGGCTGAAGCGGGGGTCGTTGGCCACCATGCGTACGTCGTCGTACCGGGTGACCAGCCAGGCCCAGCCCTCGCCGTTGGGCAGCTGGACGCGGGTGACCGGGCCCTCGGCCATCAGCTCCGCCAGCACCGGGTCGAAGTCCGTGCCCGTGAGGTCGAGCGCCGGCCAGTGCCGGATCGGGGGCATGACCTCGACGCCGGTGCGCGTCGCCTCCTCGATCATCGGGCGTCGCCGTCCCCGGTGACCCAGCGGCCCACGGACATCTCGGCGGTGATGCCGGGACCGAAGCCGGCGAGCAGGCCGCGTGCCCGGTCCTGGGCGCCGCCCTCGTCGAAGAGCCGGCGCAGCGCGTCCAGGACGACGGCGCTCGCGATGTTGCCGTACTCGGTGAGCGTGGACCGGCTGAACCGGAAGGCGTGCGGATCGACCTGGAGGAACTTGCTCAGGTCGTCGAGTATTCGGGGACCACCCGCGTGGATGATGTAGAAGTCCAGGTCGGACGCGTCCCAGCCGTGGTCGCCGGCCAGGTCCTTGAGCGCCGGGGCGAGCGGCTCCATGGTCGCCGGCACCCGCTTGTCCAGCAGGAAGTGGAAGCCGGTGGCCCGGACGTCGTAGGCGATCCAGTCCTCGGTCTTCGGGATCAGGTAGGAGCCGTTGCGCTCCAGACGGACGCCCGTGCCGCCCTGCCCGCGCACCACGGCGGCGGCGATGCCGTCGCCGAACAGCCCGTTGGAGAGCAGCGAGCCGACGCCGAGGTCGGTGGGCTGGTAGCACAGCGAGCAGAACTCGCAGGCCACGATGAGCGCGTTGGCGTTCGGGTAGGCCGAGCAGAAGTCGTGCGCCCGGTTGATGGCCGCTCCGCCGGCCGCGCAGCCCAGCTGGGCGATGGGGAGCTGGCGGGTGGTGCTGTCGAAGTCCATCTCGTTGATCAGCCAGGCCGTGAGCGAGGGCATCATGAAGCCCGTGCACGAGACGTAGATGATCACGTCGATGTCGCTGGTGAGCAGCTCCGCGGCGTCCAGCGCCTGCTGGATCACGGCGGGGACGCGGGCCTTGGCCTCGGCCTCGTAGAGCTTGTTGCGCTCCTCGAAGCCCGGGTGCTTCAGGGTCTCCTCGATGGGCTGCACGATGTGCCGTGTCTTGACGCCGGTGTTCTCGATCAGCCTCAGGGCCAGTGGCAGTTGGGGGTGGTCCGCGTGGCGCGAACGCGCCAGCTCGAGCGTCTCCTCCATCGTGATCACGTGCTCCGGGACCGACACCGAGGGCTTGCACAAAGTCGCCATGAACCGTCCCTGCTTTCCGCTCTCCGGGGGCCTTCGCCCGCCGGCCAGAAGGTGGGTTCACCTCTGTGGGTGCTCCACCCACCGTCACCCGGGAGGACGACGATCTCGCGCTGGGTTACTCCGAATCGGGGACCCGGGGGTCAGGCCCGAAGGGCCATTCATGCCGCCGGACGAGGGAAAACGCGGGTACGGCCGTTACGACGGGAGGGCGGCGCAGGGACGGCTGCCGGGGCGGCCGAGACCGGGGCACGGCCGTGGAAGCGGGCGTGGCCGAGGCGACGGGCGTGGCGCGACGGCGAGGCTGGGGGGACCGGTGCGGGTACGGTTGCGGCTGTGACGACAGGCGCGTGCGGGCGCGTGTACGGCCGTCAGGGCGCCCCGCTGCTGTGGGCGATGCACGCCACGTCGATACGGTCCGCCAGCTTCGCCAGTTCGATGGTCAGCGCGGCGACCGTGTCCTCGTCCAGCCCCTGCTCCCCGGCCTCGACAAGATGCAGCCACCGCGCGCCCACGGTCCGCAACAACTTACTCACGTCCACCGCGGCCACCTGCAAGGTCCCGCGGTCGTCGACGATCAGAGGCAGGGTCACTTCGCGGTTCACAAACGGGATGGTAGCCGCGCGGCGCTCACGCACCCTGCCAAACCGTGGTGATGTTGCAGAACTCCCGGATTCCGTGCCCGGACAGCTCACGCCCGTACCCCGAGCGCTTCACTCCGCCGAACGGGAACGCCGGGTGCGAGGCCGTCATCCCGTTGACGTAGACGGAGCCGGCCTCCAGGTCGCGTGCGAACCGCTCCACCTCGTTCTCGTCCCGCGTCCACACGTTCGAACTCAGGCCGAACGCCGAGTCGTTGGCGATCAGCACCGCCTCGTCCAGATCGTCCGCACGGTACAGCGTGGCCACCGGCCCGAACGCCTCCTCGCGGTGGATGCGCATCTCCCGGGTGATGCCGGTGAGGACGGTCGGCGGGTAGTACCAGCCGGGCCCGTCCGGCCGCTGCCCGCCGCACAGCACCTCGGCCCCGCTCCGCCGCGCGTCGTCGACGAGCTCCTCCAGGTCCTTCCTGCCCTGCTCGCTGGCGAGCGGCCCGATCTCGGTGTCCTCCGCCAGCGGATCGCCGATCGTGAGGGCCTTCATGCCCGCGACGAACTTCTCGGCGAACGCGTCGTAGACGTCGCTGTGCACGATGAACCGCTTGGCGGCGATGCAGGACTGCCCGTTGTTCTGCACGCGGGCGGTCACCGCGACCTCGGCGGCGCGGTCCAGGTCGGCGGAGGGCATCACGATGTAGGGGTCGCTGCCGCCCAGCTCCAGCACCGTCTTCTTGATCATCTCCCCGGCGGTGGAGGCGACCGCCCGGCCGGCGGGTTCGCTGCCGGTCAGGGTCGCCGCCTTCACGCGCTCGTCGCGCAGGATGTCGTCCACCGCCGCCGAGCCGATCAGCAGCGTCTGGAAGCAGCCCGCGGGGAAGCCCGCCCGGTGGAACAGGTCCTCCAGGTACAGCGCCGTCTGCGGGACGTTGGAGGCGTGCTTGAGCAGGCCCACGTTGCCCGCCATGAGCGCGGGCGCCGCGAACCGGACGACCTGCCACAGGGGGAAGTTCCAGGGCATCACCGCGAGCACCGGGCCGAGCGGCCGGTAGCGGACCCGGACCCGGGAGGCGCCGGAGTCCGTCACGTCCGACTCGGCCGGTTCCTCGTCCGCCAGCAGGCCCTCGGCGCGCTCCGCGTACCAGCGCATCGCCTTGGCGCACTTCGCGGCCTCCGCGCGGGCCTGCCTGACCGGCTTGCCCATCTCGGTGGTCATGATCCGGCCGATCTCCCGCTGGTCCTCGTCCAGCAGGTCGGCGGCCTTGTTCAGCAGTCGGGCGCGATCGGCGAAGGAGGTCGTCCGGTACGTGCGGAAGGTGGCCTCGGCGAGTTCGAGCCGGCGCTCCAGCTCGTCCTCGTCCATGGGCTCGTACGTCTTGAGCGTCTCGCCGTTCGCCGGGTTCACCGTCGCGATGGGCATGGCTGACCTCCCTGGGAGCGGGCTTGTCTCGACCTTCGCGCGCGGTCCCGCAAGTCGCAACGCGACAGGCCCCTCGGCGTTCCTCCCCCGGTCGCCGCACGGGGTTTCCGCTAGTGCGAGTGCTCCGTCAGCCGGTCGAGAAACGCGGCCTGCGCCGTGACGATCACCTCACGCGCCCGGTCCACACCGAACCACGCCACCCGGTCCAGCTCCGGGAACTCCTGCCTGCGCCCCGACCGCGGCGGCCACTCCATCGTGAAGGTCCCCGGGGTGATCGTCTCCGGGTCCAGGTCCGCCGCTACCGCCCACGCCGTGACGATCTTCCCGTTGCGCTGCACCACCTCGCCCAGCGGTACGGCCTCCCCGTCGGGCGGCGCCACCCCCAGCTCCTCCCGGAACTCCCGCCGGGCCGCCTCCCAGGCCGGCTCCGCCGGGTCGTACTCGCCCTTCGGCACGGTCCAGGCGCCCGCGTCCTTCTTCGCCCAGAGGGGTCCGCCCATATGGCCGAGCAATACCTCCAGCCCCTGGTCGGTATGCCGGAACAACAGCAGTCCCGCGCTGCGCTTCGTCGTCCGTACCGTCACGGCGAGACCTCCGGGTGGGCTGCCAGCAGGGCCTCCACGGTATCGGCCTCCTCGGGGCGCTTGTCCTCGCGGTAGCGGACCACGCGGGCGAAGCGGAGGGTGACGCCGGCCGGGTAGCGGGTGGAGCGCTGGAGGCCGTCGTAGGCGATCTCCACGACGAGTTCGGGGCGGACCCGGACCACCCAGCCGTCGTCCTCGACCGCCAGTTCCCGCAGCCGCTCGGTCTGCCAGGCGAGCATCGCGTCGGTCATGCCCTTGAAGGTCTTGCCGAGCATGGCGAAGCCGCCGTCCGGGGTGCGGGCGCCGAGGTGGAGGTTGGAGAGCCTGCCGGTGCGCCGGCCGTGACCCCACTCCGCGGCCAGCACCACCAGGTCGAGGGTGTGCACGGGCTTGACCTTCAGCCAGGCGGCGCCGCGCCGGCCCGCGCTGTAGGGCGCGTCGAGCGCCTTGACCACCACGCCCTCGTGGCCGCGGGCCAGGGTGTCGGCGAGGAACCGTTCCGCCTCCGGGATGTCCCGGGGGCCCGAGACCACTGCGCGCCGGACCCGCATCGGCTCCGGCACCAGCCGGGCCAGCTCCGCGTGCCGCTCGGCGAAGGGCAGGTCGAGCAGGTCCCGGCCGTCGACCGCGAGGGCGTCGAAGAAGACGGGGGAGACCGGGGTCTCCCCGGCCGCCCTCGCCACGTCCGTGCGCGAGCCGACCCGGCCCGCCGTCTCCTGGAAGGACCGGGGACGGCCCGCCGCGTCGAAGGAGATCACCTCGCCGTCCAGGATGAACCGCTCGCCCGGCAACCCCAGCGCGGCGGCCGTCACTTCGGGCAGCCGGTCGGTGATGTCGTCCAGGGTGCGGGTGTGGACCCGGACCGCGTCGCCGTCCCGGTGGACCTGGACCCGGATGCCGTCCAGTTTCTCCTCCACCGCGCACGCGCCCAGCTTCTCCACCGCCTCCGCGACCGAGGACGCGCTGTGCGCCAGCATCGGCAGCACGGGCCGGCCGACCGTGAGCCGGAAGCGGTCGAGCGATCCGGGCCCCTCGCCGAGCAGGGCCTGCGCCACCGTCTGCAACGACCCCGCCAGCATCACGGCCCGCCGCACGTCCGCCGGGTCCGCGGCGGTCGCCCGGGCCAGCCCCTCCACGGCGACCGCGTCCAGCGCGCCCTGCCGCACCTCGCCGGTGAGCAGGCCGCGCAGGAACCGCTGCTCCTCCTCGGTGGCCGCGCCCATCAGCTCCCCGACGATCCGCGTCCGCTCGGCCAGGGAGCCGGGCCCGGACACCTTGCCCAGTCCGGTGAGCAGGGCGTCGACCTCCCGGACGGTGAGGGAGGGCTCGGCGGCCGGCGGGACCGCGCGGCCCAGCACCTTCCAGCCGACCCCGAGGCGCCCCTGCGGCAGGCGTCCCGCCAGGTACGGGATGACGACCGGCACGTCGTCCGCCTCCGCGTCCCGGAACAACTCCGCGAGCAGCGCGATCTTCCGGGACCGCGCCGCTGTCGCGGCGACCTCCCGGGACACCTGGGCCAACCGGGTCAGCAGCATGCAGTCATCGTGCCTCAGCGCATCGCCGGGTGCGCGGTTGCGTTCCGCGCGGGTGCGTGCGGGGCTGATCGGCCCCGCACGGCGGTCGCCGCACGGCGGACACGGCCCCGCGCCCCTTCAGAGGGCTGCGTCCAGGTCGGCCATCAGGAGTTCCCCGTTGATCGCCGCCCCCGCCCGGTAACCCCTGCTCGCCGCGTTGATCACCTGCTCCGCGAAACCGCTCGCGTTGCCCGCCGCCCACAGGCCGGGCACGGTGGTCAGGCCGCGCTCGTCGATCACCGGATAGCTGCCGAACGGGGTCTCCCGCAGCTCGGCGCCCAGCCTGGCCAACAGGTCGTTGCGGGGCACGGCGCGCGGGGCGGCGTACAGGACCTCCAGGTCGTGGACCGTGCCGTCCCCGAGGCGGACGCCGGTGAGGCGGTCGCCGGTGACCACCAGCTCCGCCACCTCGCCGGGTACGACCGTGACCCCGGCGGCGGCCAGCCGGCGCAGGTCCTGGTCCGTCAGCTCGGCCTGGTCCACCTCGTGCAGGAAGAGCCGTACGTCCTCGGTCCACTGGGTGACCATGAGCGCCTGGTGCACACTGAGCGCCGAGGTGGCGAGGACGCCGGTCGGCAGGTCGCGCACCTCCCAGCCGTGGCAGTACGGGCAGTGGACCACGTCCCGGCCGAACCGCTCGGCGAGCCCCGGGACCGGCGGCAGCTCGTCGGTGAGACCGGTCGCGATCACCAGTCGCCGGGCCCGCACGGTCCGGCCGCTCGCGAGCACGGCGGTGAAGTCCCCCTCCCGGGACACGTCCACGACCCGGTCCCGGACCAGTTCCACCCCGTACCGGGCGATCTCCTCGCGCCCGGCGGCCAGGAACCCGGCCGGTGACGTGCCGTCCCGGGACAGGTACCCCTGCATGTGCGCGGAGGGCGCGTTGCGCGGCTCGCCCGCGTCGACGACCAGAGTGCGGCGCCGGGACCGGCCCAGTACCAGCGCGGCGGACAGGCCGGCGGCCCCGCCGCCGACGACGACGGCCTCGTACGCGTTGTTCTCGCTCATGAGGCGACGGTCGCCCCGCGGCCGCGGGATTGACAAACAGGTTTGCCGTTTCTGCAATAGGGGCCATGAGCACAGACGACGTACTGGCGGACGTGGGCCCCCGGCTGCGCCGCATCCGCAAGGAGCGCGAGGTGACCCTGGCCGCGCTGTCCGAGGCCACCGGCATCTCCGTGAGCACCCTCTCCCGGCTGGAGTCCGGCCTGCGCAAGCCCAGCCTCGAACTGCTGCTGCCGATCGCCCAGGCCCACCAGGTGCCGCTGGACGAGCTGGTCGGAGCGCCGCCGGTGGGGGACCCGCGGGTGCGGTCCAAGCCGATCGTCCGGGGCGGGCGCACGCACTGGCCGCTGACCCGTCAGCCCGGCGGCCTCCAGGCCTTCAAGGTCCTCGAACCCCGGCGCTCCCAGGAGCCCGACCCGCGGACCCACGAGGGCTACGAGTGGCTCTACGTGCTCTCGGGCCGGCTCCGCCTGGTCCTCGGCGAGCACGACGTCGTCCTGTCCGCGGGCGAGGCGGCCGAGTTCGACACACGGGTGCCGCACTGGTTCGGGTCGACGGGGGAGGGGCCGGTGGAGTTCCTGAGTCTGTTCGGACCGCAGGGGGAGCGGATGCACGTACGGGCGCGGCCAGCGCGCACGTGACCCACGCGACTGTTCCCTGATCGGCAAGCGACCGCTTAGTATGCCGTCGGACCCGGTCAGACGAAGCAGTCCCGTGGAGGCCCCGCATGCAGGCATGGCAAGTGCACGAGAACGGCGAGCCGAGCGAGGTGATGCGCCTCCACGACGTCGAACCGCCCACGCCCGGCGAGGGCCAGGTGCTGCTGCGGGTGCGCGCCGCCAACGTCAACTTCCCCGACGCGCTGCTGTGCCGCGGCCAGTACCAGGTGCGTCCGCCGCTGCCCTTCACGCCCGGCGTGGAGATCTGCGGCGAGACCGAGGACGGCCGCCGGGTGATCGCCAATCCCGCGCTGCCCCACGGCGGCTTCGCCGAGTACGCCCTCGCCGACGCCCGCGCCCTGCTCCCCGCGCCCGAGTCGCTCGACGACGCCGAGGCGGCCGCCCTGCACATCGGGTACCAGACCGGCTGGTTCGGCCTGCACCGCCGCGCCCGGCTGGAAGCCGGGGAGACCCTGCTCGTGCACGCCGCCGCCGGGGGCGTGGGCAGCGCCGCCGTCCAGCTGGGCAAGGCGGCCGGCGCCACGGTGATCGGTGTCGTGGGCGGCGCGGACAAGGCCGCCGTCGCCCGTCGGCTCGGCTGTGACGTGGTGGTCGACCGGCGTTCCGAGGACGTCGTCGCCGCCGTGAAGGAGGCCACCGGCGGCCGGGGCGCCGACGTGGTCTACGACCCCGTCGGCGGCGAGGCCTACGCCCAGTCCGCCAAGCTGGTCGCCTTCGAGGGCCGGATCGTCGTCGTCGGTTTCGCGAGCGGCACCATCCCGAGCCCCGCCCTCAACCACGCCCTGGTGAAGAACTACTCGATCGTCGGCCTGCACTGGGGCCTGTACAACACCAAGAACCCGAAGCTGGTCCGGCGCTGCCACGAGGAACTGACCGAGCTGGCCGCCCGGGGTGCGATCAGGCCGCTGGTCAGCGAGCGCGTGCCGCTCGCCGAGGCGTCCGGTGCCGTGCAGCGGGTCGCCGACGGGGTGACCACGGGCCGGATCGCCGTCGTACCGGAGAACGGAGCCGTCGCATGACCGACGCCGATGAACTGCGCCGCCGTACCCGGGAGCTGCTCGCGCAGCACCCGCCCGCGAGCACCGACCGCCTGGACTTCCTGCGGGCCCGCTTCGACGCCGGCCTCGCCTGGGTGCACTACCCGCAGGGCCTCGGCGGACTGGGCGCCCCGCGCAGTCTGCAGGGCGTCGTGGACGCCGAACTGGCGGCTGCCGGCGCCCCCGACAACGATCCCCGGCGCATCGGCATCGGCCTCGGCATGGCCGCGCCGACGATCCTGAAGTACGGCACGGAGGAGCAGAAGCGGCGCTACTTGCGCCCCCTGTGGACCGGCGAGGAGGTCTGGTGCCAGCTGTTCAGCGAGCCCGGCGCCGGCTCGGACCTCGCCGCGCTCGGCACCCGGGCGGTCCGTGAAGACGATGGCTGGGTGGTCAACGGGCAGAAGGTGTGGACGTCCAGCGCGCACCTCGCCCGCTGGGCCATCCTCATCGCCCGCACCGACCCGGACGTGCCCAAGCACCAGGGCATCACCTACTTCGTCTGCGACATGAACGACCCGGGCGTCGAGGTCCGGCCGCTGCGCCAGATCACCGGCGAGGCCGAGTTCAACGAGGTCTTCCTCACCGACGTCCGCATCCCCGACGACCGCCGCCTGGGCGAGGCCGGCGACGGCTGGCGGGTCGCCCAGACCACGCTGAACAACGAACGCGTCGCCATCGGCGGCATGGCCCTGCCCCGCGAGGGCGGCATGATCGGCCCGGTCGCCAAGACCTGGCGGGAACGCCCCGAACTGCGCACCCACGACCTGCACCAGCGCCTGCTGAAGCTGTGGGTCGAGGCCGAGGTCGCCCGGTTCACCGGCGAGCGCCTGCGCCAGCAGCTCGTCGCCGGCCAGCCCGGCCCCGAGGGCGCCGGCATGAAGCTCGCCTTCGCCCGCCTCAACCAGGAGATCAGCGGCCTGGAGGTCGAACTCCGCGGCGCCGAGGGCCTGCTGTATGACGACTGGACCATGCGCCGGCCCGAACTGGTCGACTTCACCGGCCGGGACGCCGGCTACCGCTACCTGCGCTCCAAGGGCAACAGCATCGAGGGCGGGACCAGCGAGGTCCTGCTGAACATCGTCGCCGAGCGCGTCCTGGGCCTGCCCGCCGAGCCGCGCACCGACAAGGACGTCGCCTGGAAGGACCTCGCCCGATGACCGACCTGCTGTACTCCGAGGAGGAAGAGGCGCTGCGGGCCGCCGTCCGCGACCTGCTCACGGACCACTGCGCACCGGCCGACGTGATCACCCGCGCCGAGTCGGACGCCCCGCACGACCGCGCCCTGTGGAAGCTGCTCGCCGACGGCATGGGTCTGGCCGGCCTCCTGGTGCCCGAGGAACGGGGCGGCCAGGGCGCCTCCGCGCGCGAGGTCGCCGTCGTGCTGGAGGAGCTGGGCCGGGCGGTGGCTCCCGTGCCGTACCTCACCAGCGCGGTCGTGGCCACCGAGGCCCTGCTCGCCTGCGACGACGCCGAGCTGCTGGCTCAGCTGGCCTCGGGGCGCACCGTCGGCGCCCTCGCGGTCGGTCTGCACACGGCCCCGGGCGCCGGGGTCACGGCCGTACGCGTGGAGGGCGGCACCCTGCACGGCGAGCTGACGGGGATCGCGGACGCGGCCGCAGCCGACGTCCTGCTCGTCCCGGCCGACGACGGCGGCCTGTACGCGGTCGCCGCAGACGCCGTCACCATCACCCCGCAGGTCTCCCTGGACCTGACCCGCCCCCTCGCGAGCGTACGGCTGGAGGGTGCTCCCGGCCGCCGGGTCGGTGCCGCCGAACCCGCCGTACGCCGTGCCCTGCGGGCCGCCGCCGGACTGCTCGCCTCCGAGCAACTCGGCGTCGCCGACTGGGCGTTGACACAGACCGTCGGGTACCTGAAGGAGCGCAGGCAGTTCAACCGGCCGGTCGGCGGGTTCCAGGCGCTCAAGCACCGGCTCGCCCAGCTGTGGCTGGAGGTCGTGCACCTGCGGGCCGCGGCCCGCGCCGCCGCCGACGCGCTCGCCACCGGCGAGGACGTGGAGGTCAGGGTCGCCGTCGCGCAGGCGTACGCGGCGCCCGCCGCCGTCCGTGTCACCGAGGAGGCGTTGCAGCTCCACGGCGGGATCGGGATGACCTGGGAGCACCCGGTCCACCTGTATCTCAAGCGGGCCAAGGCCGACTCGATCGCCTACGGCACCGCGGGCGCCCACCGCGAGGCGCTGGCCGCGCTGGTCGACCTCCAGGCACCCGTCCGGGCACCCCTCCAGGCACCCTGACACACCCACCGGTGAAGCCCGCCCCACCCGGGGCGGGCTTTTCCGTGCGCGCACACCGGCGAAGTGAACAGAGCGCCAACTCCCCGTGCGAGGGGGCCCCTTCGGCGACAGACGCACGCATACTCTCCCCGGTCCCCATCACCCCCAGGGAGGCAGTGCATGGCCCTCACCACCCGTCGCAGAGCCCTCACCACCCTCGGCGCCGCCCTCGCGGGCGCGCTCGCCCTGCCCGCCGGCCCCGCGCTGGCCGGTGAACGGACGCGTCATCCGCGCCCGCTGTGGCACGCCCACGCGCACAACGACTACGAGCACCCGCGGCCCCTGTCCGACGCCCTCGACCACCGCTTCGGCAGCGTCGAAGCCGACATCTTCCTCGTCGGCGACCAGCTCCTCGTCGGTCACGAGGCATCCGACCTCGACCCGTCCCGCACCCTGGAATCCCTCTACCTGGAACCGCTCGCCGCCCTGGTCGAGGCCGGCCACGGCCACGTCTACCCGGGTTCACGCCGGCCGCTCCAGCTCCTCATCGACATCAAGACCGAGGGCTCCGCCACGTACCTCGAACTCGACCGCCACCTGCGCCGCTACCCGCACCTGTTCACCCGCTACGCGCACGGCCGCGTCCACCCCGGCGCGGTCACCGCCGTCGTCTCCGGCGACCGGGCGGCCCGTACCCCGATGGAGACGCAGACCGAGCGCCGCGCCTTCTACGACGGCCGCCTGGCCGACCTCGGCGGCCCCGCCCCGGCCTCCTTCATCTCGCTGATCAGCGACAACTGGACGCAGAACTTCACCTGGACGGGCGCCGGGACGTTCCCGGACGCCGAGCGGCGGAAGCTGCGGAGCATCACCGGCGCCGCCCACGCGCGCGGGCAGCAGGTCCGGTTCTGGGCCACCCCGGACACCGCGGGACCCGCCCGGGACGCGCTGTGGACGGAACTGCTCGCGGCCGGGGTCGACTACCTCAACACCGACGACCTCGTCGGCCTGGAAGCCTTCCTCGACGCCCACCCCTCCGCGTAAGACCACACGATCGGAGGACACGTCAGCAGCCCGGACGAACCCTCCGCTACGCCACACTTGCGGCCGAACGCCGCACATGGGGCGTGGCGGAGGAGGGTTCCCGGTGGTCATTTCCATCTCTGTGGTGCTGCTGCTTCTGGTCCTGGCCGTGATCTTCATCCGAAATTGCTCGCTGAAGATCTCCCACGCCCTGGTCTGCCTGCTGCTCGGCTTCTACCTGGCCTGCACCAGCATGGCGCCCACCATCCAGAGCGGGCTCACCGCGACCGCCGAACTGGTGGGCAGCCTGCGGCCCTGAGCCGCCCGGCCGCAGCCGGAGGAGTACCGGCACCGGCCGGTGGTGTACCGGCCTCAGTCGGAGAAGACGCCGATGCCGTCGGGAACCGGGCGTTCGGCGCCGCCGCTCGGGTGGTTGCGCACCGTCACGGCGGCGGCGTCGGTGTCGCGGGCGACCAGCTCCGTCGAGCCGCCGCCGTCGAGGTTGAACGCGGCGGTGGCCCCGAGCGAACGCATGGTCTCCGCCTCCTCGGCGACGGTCAGCCCGCCGCGGTAGCTCGCCGAGCCGTCCAGCGCCAGCAGCAGCATCTGCCGTCCGCCGCCCTTGTACCCGACGACTGTCCGCACCGCCGAGGTGCTGTCGTCCAGGCCGGACAGCGGACTGCCGTCGCGCAGGACCGGGAAGCCGCCGATCGCGAACGCGTACGGCACCCCGGACGAGGCCGCCGCCAACGTGTGCGTCACGTCCACCGGGTCGCCGACCGACAGCCTGCGCAGCCGCCGCGCGCCCTCCTCGCGCCCGAGCAGGACCGTGGTGTCCGCCGGGATCGAGCCGCTTCCCGGGTCGTCGTTCGCGGAGACCACCCGGCCCCCGCGCACCTTCACCTCGTACGTGTCGTCGCTGCACGGTGCCGCGCGCCGGGTGTCCGTGCCGCACACGGCCCGCAGCCGGGAGACGCTGCCCCAGCGCGCGGTGAAGGCGCCCACCGAATCCACCGGCAGCGCGTACTGGTTGAGGCCCTTCAGCGGCACCTGCCCGTCCGGTGTGCCGACCGAACCGGAGAGGGAGAGGCGGTCCAGGCGGGCCCGCCGGTCGGTGCCCACGCCGAACACGTCCCGGGTGGTCGTGCCCGGGGGCAGCGCGGGTCCGAACCGCTGGCCCTCGGGCACCGCGGCCTTGAGCACCTGTCCGCCGGCCACGGCCGGCCCGACGGCCGCGCCCGTGGCCGGCACGCCCGGGTGCTGCGTCTCGGTGATGTTGAAGAAGTCGCCGTTCACCCCGGCGACCGCACCGGCCGAGTCCGCCATCCGGGACACGGTCGCCCGCGCCGCCACCGCACCCGGGTACAACAGGTCGACGTGGACGTGCGGGTCGGCCAGGTCCACCGTGAGCAGATGCGCGCGGGCCTTCCCCGCCGCCCCGTCGATGTCGAACTGCCGGTAGGTGACGCCCGGCGCGAGCCGCCTGCCCGCCGGTGCGGCACCGGCCGGTGCCGCACCCGCAAGGGCGGCCCCGGCCAGCACCCCGAACGCCGTGACAACCGTGAGAACCGCTCTGCCCGCTGCCGAACGCCTGCGAGGTCCCCTCACCGTGCCCCCTGATGTCTCGTCAACTGTCCTGCGGTGCAGGGGCAGTGGACCAGACTCGGGTGGTCCGGCGGGCCGACTAGGCGTCGACGACGCGAGAACGGGTGAGGAAACGTACCCCCTCGGGTGCTTCCAGGGAGAAACCGCTGCCTCGTCCCGGCACGACGTCCACGATCAGCCGGGTGTGGCTCCACGCCTCGTACTGGCTCCGCGACATCCAGAACGTGACGGGTTCCGGTACGCCGTCCACCGCCAGCTCGGCCAGCAGCACGTCCGAGCCGCCGGTACGGAACTCACCGTCCGGGTAGCACATCGGGGCGCTGCCGTCACAGCAGCCACCGGACTGGTGGAACATCAACGGACCGTGCTCGGCGCGCAGCCGACGCACCAGCTCCGCGGCCTGCGGGGTCAGCGCGACGCGCGGGATCTCCTCTTCCATGTCACCGTCCTGGACAGCGGGGGCGTCGGATCGTCGGCTCCAGTCTCACGGATGGTCACGAACCCGTCCAGAACGCCTCGTGGTCCCGCCGCGTCCGCTCAAAGGGCCACCTGGGACGATGGGGCGCATGCGCCCTTCCTTCCCGCGTCCGCCCGAGCCGCGCTTCGTCCCCGCCGGTGAACACCCGCTGTGGGACGAGGCACTGGCGACGGTCAACCGGGACCTCGCGGCCACCCTGCCCGGGCAGCGCCCGCTGTGCCTCATCGCGTACCCGGCGGACCCGGGCGAGGACGAACAGGTCTACGTCGCCCTGGCCGACGGCAACGCGCACGGCAACGCCCTGCAACCGGCCGGCTCCGCCGACTGGGCGCTGTGGGACATCGCCGAGGCCGCCCAGGACACGATCACGGGGTGCCTGTGGCAGGTGTGGCCGGTCTGCACGCTCCACGGCCTCGGGACGCACCTGGCGCAGGAGTCCGGCCGCCCGGTCTGGAGCTGCGCGGGCGGCGGCCGGCCGGACGATCCGGCCCACGTACGCGCGGCGGTGGGGGAGCTGGACACGGTGCACCGGCCGCACCGGCCGAACCGGAAGCGCCGCAAGGACGGCAAGGCGCGTTAGGGCGGCAAGAGGCAGGGGCATGAGGGCGGCGGGGCGACACGGCGCACCGGGTCGGCCGGGGAGCGGCCGGACGCTGCCGCGATCACTTGCCGATGCGAGAGGTCGACGAGCTGTCCGACGCGTCCGGTCCGGGCCGGCCGGAGCCCCAGCAGGCGTTGGCCGGCAGCGGGCTCGCGAGCCTCGGCCGGGGCAACGGCCTCGCCGGGACACCGGACCCCACTGGCATCCGGCGGCCGGGCTCGTCGTCGGCCATGACGTGCCCGGCGGTGTCTTCCGCCGGGGGCGGACGACCTGTTTCGCGCCCGGCACCCTGGAGTGGGAGGCGCTCGGCACGGGTCACTCGGTGTGGCTCGGCCGGCTGCCGGACGGCGAGCCGAAGAGGGGTTCTGTGCGGGGCTGCGCGGGCCGGGCGGGAGCAGGCGGCGGCACCGGAACCGTCCCCGCGCATCAGCGTCGTCCCGTTCCTGTGGTCCGAGGAGGCCCAGACGGGCCGTGCCGCTCCGCGGAGTCGCGGGCGTGTCAGCCGACTTCGCCCGGCAACTCGGCCCCGCGGGGCGGGCTCGTGCCGTCCGGACGGCGGCCGGGGTGCGGACCTCCGGCGGGTACGCCGTGACGCGTTCAGCGAGCGGAGTCGCGCCGGTCCCGGCGGGCGCGGAGCGCCTCCGGCAGCAGCGGCAGCAGCGACAGGACGACGACCACGGCGACCAGCGGCAGCAGGTAGTCGTCGATGTGCGGGACGGACGCACCCAGGGTGTACCCGGCGAGCACCAGCGCCTGCGACCACAGCACACCGCCCACCGTCTGCCAGAGGGTGAAGGTCCGCGCCGGCACGCCCAGGGCCCCGGCCACCGGGTGCAGGACCGTCCGCAGCAACGGCACGAACCGGCCGATCACCAGCGCCTTGCCGTAGCCGTAGCGCGCCAGCAGCCGTTCCGCCCGCGCCGCCGCGCCCTTCACCCGCCCGCTGCTCGTGCGCGCGAGCAGCGCCCGGCCGCCGTGCCGTCCGATCAGGTACCCCACCTGGCCACCCGCCACCGCTCCGATCGCCGCGCACACCAGCACCTGCCACAGTGACAGCCGCGGCGGCTGCTGCGCGCTGCCCGCGCACAGGACGCCGGCCGGGAACAGCAGCGTGTCCCCGGGCAGGAAGAACCCGACGACCAGCAGACCCGACTCGGCGAAGAGCACGGCCAGGACACCCAGCGCGCCGAAGGCGGCCAGCACCGAGGCGCTGTCCATCGGGTTGACGGCGATCAACGGCCACGCCTCCCGGGCTCCTCGGGGACCCTGTCCGCTCCCCAGCATGGCGTGCCCGGCCCGCCTGTGCGCGCCGGTCGCGCAGAGCGGCGGGACCCGCCGGCGCCGATGCGCAAGGGCCGGCGGCCGGGGGACCCGGGGCGTCGGCGCCGCGCCGCCGCACCTCGGCTCACCGGCCCCGCCGCGTCTTCACCAACTGATCCTGGCGGCCACCGGCAGGTGGTCGCTGCCCGTGGCCGGCAGGACCCAGGCACTGTCCGGCCGCACGCCGCGGACCAGGATCTGGTCGATCCGCGCCACGGGGAACCTCGCCGGCCAGGTGAAGCCGAAGCCGTTCCCGGCCTCCGCCTGGGCCGAGCGCATCCGCGAGGCGACGCCGGCGAGCGCGCGGTCGTCCACGGTGCCGTTCAGGTCGCCGAGCAGCACCACCCGCTTGTTCCGCTCGGCGGCGAGGGCCTCGGCGAGCGCCTTCGCGCCGCGGTCCCGCCTGTCCGTCCAGAAGCCCTTCCCGGGAAGGACGCGTACGGAACCCAGGTGGGCCACGTACACCGCCAGCGGGCCCCGGTCCGTGGCCACTGTGGTGCGCAGCGCCCGGTTGTAGGTCATCTTGACGTCGGCCGGTTTGGTGTCCCCCAGTGGCCCGTAGTCCATCTTGACGTCGACCGGCCGGGTGTCCGACAGCGGCAGCTTGCTCCACAGTCCGACCGTGCCCCGCACCGCGTGGTACGGGTACGCCCGCGCCAGGTCCTTCTCGTACGTGCCCCGGGCCCGCTCGGTCAGCTCCACCAGGGCCAGCACGTCCGCACCGGAGGCGACCAGATGGCGGGCGGTGCCGGCCGGGTCGGGGTTGGCGTCGCCGACGTTGTGCTCGGCGACGGTGAGGTCGCCGCCCGGGTGGGACTTGTCGCCGAGCAGCCCGCCGAAGAGGTTCAGCCACACCACGACCGGCAGCAGCAGCGCGATCACCGCGGAGGCGGAGCGTCGCCACAGCGCGCCGGCCAGCACGGCGGGGACGAACAGGCCGAACCACGGCAGGAAGGTCTCCACCAGGCTGCCGAGGCCCCCACGGCCGGTGATCCGCGCGTGCAGCAGCAGGACCAGGCCGAGCAGCACCGCCGACACCGCGAGCACCGGCCCGCGCTTCCAGGGCCCCGGCCGGGAGGCGGCACGCACCGCCCGGAGCGTGCGCGCGCGCCAGGTCCGGGCGCCCGGGTCCTCGTGGCCGGCACCGCCCTGCCCGGCCTGCACCGTGTCCGCCCGCGTCATCGCCCGCCCACGCTCACTGCCGGCTCCCCGCGGCGGGCGGGCCCGGCGAAGGACCTCGTCTGTTCCGTCGTTCCTGCTGATGGTGGGGTTCGGCGCATGCCACGAGTCAAGGCGACGCGGTGTTGCCGGCACGTATGCGTTTTTCCATACGCCGACGATAGGGACCGGCTCGTAGCATCACCCGCATGCGTGTGCTGATCGTCGAGGACGAACCGTTCATGGCGGAAGCCATCCGCGACGGCCTGCGCCTGGCGGCGATCGCGGCCGACCTCGCGGGTGACGGCGACACCGCGCTGGACATGCTGGGCACCCACACCTACGACATCGCCGTACTCGACCGCGACATCCCCGGCCCTTCCGGTGACGAGATCGCCCGGCGCATCGTCGCCTCGGGCAGCGGCATGCCGATCCTCATGCTCACCGCCGCCGACCGTCTCGACGACAAGGCCTCGGGGTTCGGACTCGGCGCCGACGACTACCTCACCAAACCCTTCGACCTCCGCGAACTCGTGCTGCGGCTCAGGGCACTCGACCGCAGACGCGCCCACAACAGGCCACCCGTGCGGGAGATCGCGGGGCTGCGGCTGGACCCGTTCCGCCGCGAGGTCCACCGGGACGGCCGGTACGTCGCGCTGACCCGGAAGCAGTTCGCGGTGCTGGAGGTCCTCGTCGCGGCCGAAGGCGGTGTCGTCAGCGCCGAGGAACTCCTGGAACGCGCGTGGGACGAGAACGCCGACCCCTTCACCAACGCCGTGCGCATCACCGTGTCGGCCCTGCGCAAGCGCCTCGGCGAACCGTGGGTCATCGCCACCGTGCCAGGCGCCGGCTACCGCATCGGCACGCCACCGCAGACCGCGGCCGAAGGGCCGGACCGTGGATAGGGCGCCCGGGATGAGCGTCCGCCTCCGACTCGCCCTCAGCTACGCGGGATTCCTCATGGTCGCGGGTGCCCTGCTGCTCGCCGCCGTGTGGCTGTTCCTGCTGCGGTACGTCCCCGAGCGCGCGCTTCTCGTCAGCAGCGACACCCCCACCCACGGTGTCTTCCCCGTCCGGTCCGGCCTCCTGCGCGCCTTCGCGCCGTCGGCTGCCGCGGTACTGGTCTTCCTGCTGGTCTTCGGTCTGCTGGGAGGATGGATCCTCGCCGGCCGCATGCTCGCCCCCCTGAGCCGGATCACCGACGCCACCCGCAGGGCCACGGACGGATCACTCTCCCACCGCATCCGGCTGCCGGGCCGCGAGGACGAGTTCCGCGAACTCGCCGACGCCTTCGACACGATGCTCGCCCGGATCGAGACGCACGTCGCCGAACAGCAGAGGTTCGTGGCCAACGCCTCTCACGAGTTGCGCACCCCGCTGGCCATCTCCAGGGCGCTTCTCGACGTGGCCCGCACCGATCCGGGCCGCGACACCGGCGAACTCGTCGACCGCCTCCACGCCGTCAACACCCGGGCGATCGACCTCACCGAGGCGCTGCTCCTGCTCAGCCGCGCTGAACAACGGTCCTTCACGCGGGAACCCGTCGACCTGTCCCTGGTGGCGGAAGAGGCGACCGAGACGCTCCTCCCCCTCGCCGAGAAGCACGGCGTCACCATCGAGACCGGCGGCGACATCGCCCCCACGAGCGGGTCGCAGGCGCTCCTGCTCCAGCTGGCCGTGAACCTGGTGCACAACGCGATCGTCCACAACCTGCCGGACCAGGGCGCCGTCCGGGTCGGCACCGGCGTCCGCCCCCGGACCGTGGTGCTCACCGTGGAGAACACGGGCGAGAAACTCACCCCGCAGCTGGTCGCCACGCTCACCGAACCGTTCCAGCGGGGCACCGAACGCGTCCGCACCGACCACGCGGGCGTCGGCCTCGGCCTGGCGATCGCCCGGACCATCACGCACGCACACGACGGGACGCTCACCCTCACCCCGCGCGCCGCCGGCGGTCTCCGCGTCACCGTGGAACTCCCCGCGGCAGCTGCCGCGCACCGGCCCTGAGGGCAGGCGATCCCGCTCGGGGGACGTCGTGCGGCCGGGCGAGGGGCTCAGCGGGCCAGCGGCACCCACGTGCCGTGGGGTGCGACCCGCAGCAGGGAGGAGAGGCCGGCCTCGTGGAAGGCCAGTTCGATCTCGGGCAGCCCTTCGGAGAAGTGGGCCCAGCCGTCGTAGTGCGCCGGTACGACGGTCCGCACGCCCAGGACGGCGGCAGCGGCGGCGGCCCGGCGGCTGTCCAGCGACAGGGGCCGCCCGTCGAACTTCGCCGGCACGCGTGCCGCTCCCGCGTGCAGGACGGCCGCGTCGATGCCGGGCACCCGGCGGGAGATCTCCGCGACCGTACGGATCGAGGCGTTGTCACCGCTGACGTACACGGTCGGGAGCCCCTGCCCGGACAGCACGAACCCGATGACCTCGCAGTTGACGTTGCCGTCCGCATCGCGTTCGCCGTCCTCGGGACCGTGGACGGCCGGAACGGCCAGTACGGTCAGATCGCCGCCGCCGTCCGGCCGGGGCAGGCGGTGGCCGGTCCACGGGGAGAGGCCGACGGCGGGTGAGCCGAGCCGTTCCGCCGCGCGCGGCCCGGTGAGCACCAGCGGGGCGGTCTTCGCGAACGCGCGGCCCCGCCCGTCGAGGTTGTCCGGGTGGGCTTCGTGACTGACCAGGACGAGGTCGACCGGTCCCACCGCGTCCTCGCCGGCGGCGGGCCCGGCGGTCTTGGTGAGGTACCCCTGGGGACCCGCGTCGTCGAAGGTCGGATCGCTGACGATCCGCAGGCCACCGATGTCGATGACGGCCGTCGGACCGCCCAGCACGGTGACCGCGCATTCCTGCCGGGACAGCCCTGTGCTCATCGTGGTCCTCGCAGCGTCATCGGGATGGTTCGCTTCACGGCGCCCACGCTAACGATGCCCCGGCGGCCCGTGAAATGCCCGGGCGGACACATCCATGCGTCACCGGCATGGAATCCGCGTCACCCGGTCACGACGGCGTCACCCCCGCGCCCGTCCGGAGGGACGCGTCCAGGAACCGGCGGACCAGTGTCCGCTGCGAGTCGGGGAAGTACACGAGGCGCACCGGGCTGGGCGGTGCCCCCGTGAGGGGGACGAAACTGACCGCGGGATGCTGGGTACGGCGCCGCGCGACCTCCGGGACGATGCCGATGCCCCGGTCGGCCGCCACCGACTCCAGCCACTCGTCGTAGTTCGCCGTTTCGATGATCCGGGCCGGGCGCCGGTCCGCGGGCCACGACCAGGGACCGGTCGTACCGCTGACCGTGTTGACCACCAGTGGCCAGAACCGGACGTCCGCCCAGTCCAGATGACCGAGGCGGGTCAGCTCGTTGTGCTCGGAGCACACGGCGACGCGCGGCTCGTCGAACAGGTGGACGGTGTGCTCGCCGCGGACCACCGCGATGTCGACGGTGCGCCGGCGCAACGCCTGGAGGGGATCGTCGGTCCGGATCAGCGCGACCGTCGCTCCGGTGTCCTCCTCGAACCGGCTCACGGTCCGCTGCGCCCACGGATCGGGCAGCAGCCAGCTGAAGCCGAGCCGCAGGGTCACGCGGTGCCGGGCGACGGCGAGGGCCTGGTCCAGCGTGGCGAGGACCCGCTCGACGTGTACGAGGAACTCCGCGCCGGTCTCCGTCGGTTCGACGTGCCGAGAGGAACGGTCGAGCAGGCGGACGCTCAGGATGCCCTCCAGCTGCGCGATCGTGCGGCTGAGCGCCGGCTGCGTGATCAGCAGTTCCTCGGCGGCCCGGGAGAACGAGCGGTGGTGGGCCACCGACGCGAAGGCCCGCAGGTGACGCAACTCGACGTCCATGCTCACCGCGTCCCTTCCCGGCACCCATGCCTGCCGTGCATAGCCCCAGCGTAACCGGCGCTTCACAGGCGGACGCGCGCTGCCTGGCGACACATACGGGCCCCCGACCGCCCGCAGGAAGGTGATCGAAACCGTGCGGTCAGCAGCGCCTCGTCGTCCGGACGGCCCGCTCACCGGGCGCGTCCGGCGTCGAGGCGCTCATCGCGCAGGCTCCGGTGGCCACTCCGCCACCCTCACCCCGGCGTCCGGCCCCTCACGCCGGTTGGGCTGCCCGGCCTGATCGCCTCCGTACGCGACGTCGTCACCCTGCCCGCCATCGCCACGGGCGGCCCCGCCACCGCCCGGACGCCCTGCCCGACCGCTTCACCGGCCGCTTCGACGCCCTCGCCCCGGCCGGCTACCCGGCCTGCACCACCTCACCGCCTCCTCCGCGAGGCCGCCACCGAGGTCGGCGACACCCGCCTGATCCGCCTGTGGGCGCCACCCAGACGTGACGAGCCATCAGTTCGCCCGGGACCGGTGTCCGCCCCGCCCGAAAATGCCGAGCTCCGCTCGGACGACCGCCGTACCGTAGCGGCATGCTCGATGAAGACGGTTACTTCGGGGAGTCCGTCGCCGCGTCGTACGACGAGTCGTCGGCGGAGATGTTCGACCAGCGGGTCGTGGAGCCTGCCGTGGATCTGCTGGCGGAGCTGGCCGGGGACGGAGGGCGGGCGCTGGAGTTCGGGATCGGGACCGGGCGGGTCGCCCTGCCGCTCGCGGCGCGTGGTGTCCAGGTGCACGGCATCGACATGTCCCGGGCGATGGTCGAGCGGCTGCGGGCCAAGCCCGGCGGCGACGGGATCGGCGTCACGATCGGGGACTTCGCGACCGCCAAGGTCGAGGGCACCTTCTCGGTCGCCTACCTCGTCTACAACACGATCATGAACCTGACCTCGCAGGACGCCCAGGTGGACTGCTTCCGCAACGCCGCAGCCCATCTGGAGCCCGGCGGTTGTTTCGTCATCGAGGTCGCCGTGCCCGATCTGCGGCGGCTGCCGCCCGGGCAGAACGCCGTGCCGTTCCGGGTGGATGAAGGGCGGATCGGGTTTGACCTCTACGACGTGGCCAGCCAGTCCGTCAGCTCGCACCACGTCTCCGTCCAGGACGGTCGCGGCAGTCACCTGGCCGTTCCGTTCCGCTACGTCTGGCCCGCCGAGCTGGACCTCATGGCCCGGCTGGCCGGGATGCGGCCGCGGGAACGGTGGGACGGGTGGACGCGCGAGCCGTTCACCAGCGAGAGCCGGCAGCACGTGTCCGTGTGGGAGAAGGTCGCGGGCTGAGGCGGCCGGCGTCCCGTGCGCCCTCCTCGATGCGGGTTCCTTGCGGGCGGCGCGGCCGGGAGCGTGGCCGTCCGCTCCGGCACGGCGGCGCCGAGGACACGTCCGGAAAAGGGCGCCTGACGGGCATCTTCGCCGGTCGGGCGCCCTTTCGTGCTTAGAAGAAGCCCAGCCTCTTCGGCGAGTACGACACCAGAAGATTCTTCGTCTGCTGGTAGTGCTCCAGCATCATCTTGTGCGTCTCACGGCCGATTCCCGACTGCTTGTAGCCGCCGAACGCAGCGTGCGCGGGATAGGCGTGGTAGCAGTTGGTCCACACACGGCCCGCCTGGATCGCGCGCCCCGCGCGGTAGGCGGTGTTGATGTCCCGGGTCCACACACCCGCGCCCAGGCCGTACAGCGTGTCGTTGGCGATCTTGACAGCGTCGTCGAAGTCGTCGAAGGAAGCCACCGAGACGACGGGGCCGAAGATCTCCTCCTGGAAGATCCGCATGCGGTTGTCGCCCTCGAAGATGGTCGGCTGGACGTAGTACCCGCCCTTCAACTCGCCCTCGGCATCGACCCGTTCGCCACCCGTGAGGATCTTCGCGCCCTCCTGGCGGCCGATGTCCAGGTAGGAGAGGATCTTCTCCAGCTGGTCGTTGGAGGCCTGCGCGCCGATCATGGTCTCGGTGTCCAGCGGGTGGCCCGGCTTGATGCGCCGGGTGCGTTCGACGGCCGCCTCCAGGAACTCCGCGTAGTGCCCGCGCTGGATCAGCGCCCGGGACGGGCACGTGCAGACCTCGCCCTGGTTGAGCGCGAACATCGTGAAGCCCTCGAGCGCCTTGTCGCGGAAGTCGTCGTCGTGCGCCCACACGTCGTCGAAGAAGATGTTCGGCGACTTCCCGCCGAGTTCCAGGGTGACCGGCTTGATGTTCTCCGAGGCGTACTGCATGATCAGCCGCCCCGTCGTGGTCTCCCCGGTGAACGCGACCTTAGCCACCCGCGGGCTCGACGCCAGCGGCTTGCCCGCCTCCGCACCGAACCCGTTGACGATGTTCAGCACACCCGGCGGCAGCAGGTCCGCGACCAGGCTCAGCCAGTAGTGGATGGAGGCCGGTGTCTGCTCGGCCGGCTTGAGGACGACCGCGTTGCCCGCGGCGAGCGCCGGCGCCAGCTTCCAGGCCGCCATCAGGATCGGGAAGTTCCACGGGATGATCTGCGCGACGACACCGAGCGGCTCGTGGAAGTGGTACGCCACCGTGTCGTCGTCCAGCTCGCCCAGCGACCCCTCCTGCGCCCGGATCGCCCCGGCGAAGTAGCGGAAGTGGTCGATCGCGAGAGGGATGTCGGCGGCCAGCGTCTCCCGGACCGGCTTGCCGTTCTCCCAGCTCTCGGCCACCGCCAGCGGCTCCAGGTGGGCCTCCATCCGGTCGGCGATCTTGAGCAGGATGTCGGAGCGCTCGGCGACCGGGGTACGACCCCACCCGGGCGCGGCCTCGTGGGCCGCGTCCAGCGCCCGCTCGACGTCCTCCGCGGTACCGCGCGCGATCTCCGTGAACGGCTGACCGTTGACCGGTGACGGGTTCTCGAAGTACTGCCCGCGCGCCGGCGGCACATAGGCGCCACCGATGTAGTGGTCGTAGCGCGACTGGTAGGAGACGATCGCGCCTTCGGTGCCCGGCGCCGCGTAACGAGTCATCCTGGTTGCCTCCCGGTGCAGCGCTGCCCGCCGTTGGACAGCTCTCGGCGCGAGGTTAGGGACGCGGACGTTGCAAGTACGTTGCGTCGCGGCCGCGTGCCCGCGCCCGGTCGGCCGGCGCCGCCAGTTCCGCCTCCAGCGTGGCGAGCCGGGCCCGGACCGGTGCCGTCGGGCGTACCGCGGCGAGTGCCCGCCACACCTCCAGGTCGTCCTCACCCCACGGTGCCCGCGCCCAGTCGGCCAGCAGATCGGGGTCGCCGTGCGCGATCAGCGCGGAGCGCAGCCCCCCGGCGAGCCGCTCCCGCAGCCGGACGATCGCCGGGGCCTGGGAACCGGGCAGCAGCGGGCCGGTGTACGCCTTCGCCGCCGCGGTCAGCGCCCCTGTCTCCAGCCGCCGCTCGACCACGGTGGCGTCCGACTCCACCGCCGCCGTCAACCGGTACGGCCGCGAGGCGAGCAGCCCCGGACCGAGGAGCCTGCGCAGGCGTGCCAGCTCGGCCCGCAGCGTCACCGGCGTCACCGACTCGTCCGCGTACAGCGCGCACAGCAGCTCGTCGCCGCTCAGGCCCTCGGGATGCCGTGACAGCAGCACGAGGAGCTCGCTGTGCCGACGGCTGAGCCTGATCCGCCGCCCTTCCACGGCGAGTTCGGCCTCGTCCCGGCCCAGGGCGCTCAGCAGCGGACCCTCCCCGGCGGCGCGCGGCGGGGCGAGCAGGGCGAGCTGCGCCTCGGCCGCCCGCGCCACCGCCTGCACGAAGCCGAGGCTGTGCGGATGGGCGAGCCCGTCCCCGCCGGTGATGTCCACGGCCCCCAGGACCCGGCCGGTGCGGGGATCGTGCACCGGAGCGGCGGCGCAGGTCCACGGCTGCACCTGCCGTATGAAGTGCTCCGCGGCGAACACCTGCACGGGCCGGTCCACGGCGACCGCGGTGCCGGGTGCGTTGGTGCCGACCGCGCTCTCCGACCACCGGGCGCCGGGCACGAAGTTCATCCGGTCCGCGCGGCGCCGGGTCGCCGCGTGGCCCTCCACCCACAGCAGCCTGCCGTGCGCGTCGCACACCGCCAGCAGATGCTCGCCGTCGGCCGCGAAGGTGCCCATCAACTCCCGGAACAGGGGCATCACCCGGGACAGCGGATGCTCCGCGCGGTAGGCGCCGAGGTCGTCGTCGGTCAGCTCCACGCTGGCGGCGCCGTCCGGCCCGACCCCGGCCCGCGCGCTGCGCCGCCACGACTCCGCCACCACCGAGCGCACCGGACGCGGCACCGTGCCCGCCGTGGTGAACGTCTCGTGCGCCCGGCGCAGCAACCGGACCCGCTCGGTGGGGTCGGCCCCGGGCTCCAGGGCAACCCACGGATCGCTCAACTCGGCCTCCCCGGACAGTGGAACGGTGGTGGTGCGGTGGGGTACGGGACGGTGACACGGCGTACGGCGGCTCCGGGCGGTGGTGCGGCGGGCTCAGAGGTGGCACAACGGCTGCCACGGCGGCTGGGACCATCGTCGCGCCGGACGTTCGCGCGGACAACCGGTGCGACGGCGGCTCCGCCTCCGGCTAGGCGAAGTTGACCATTCTGATGTACCGCACCCAGTCCCAGTTCGGCCCCGGGTCGGTGTGGTCCGTTCCGGGCACCTGGTAGTGGCCGATGATGTGCTCCCTGTCCCGGGGGATGCGGTACTTGGCGCAGACCGCCGCCGTGAGCTTCGCCGACTCCTCGTACAGGGCGTCGGTGAAGTAGGCGGGCTGGTCGGTCCAGCCCTCGTGCTCGATGCCGATGCTGCGCGTGTTGTAGCTCCAGTTGCCCGCGTGCCAGGCGATGTCGGTCTCGTGGACGCACTGGGCGACGTGCCCGTCCGCCGAGCGGACCACATAGTGCGCGGAGACCTTCTTCTGCGCGTTTTTGAAGATGGCCAACGTGTCGGTGTACGTCTCCTGTGTGACATGGATGATCACTCGGTCGATGGTGTAGTCGCCGGGGCGGACGGACACCGTGTAGTTGGAGCTGCTGGCCGCCTGCCACTCCGCGGGCGGATAGTCGACAGCCGCGCCCTCGGCGCCGGCCCGCGGGTCGGGAAGCAGCGCGTAGGGGACGGCGGCGAGTGCCGCGCCCTTGAGCAGCCGGCGCCGGCTGAGCCGGGGTCTGGCTCGGTCCATGTCCATGGCGGGATGCCTTTCGGGATGCCTCGGGGAATGCCGTTCGGCGGGCTTTCGGGAGTCGGGGGCACGACGGGGACGTCAGCGGCGCAGGACCCGCGCGGTCTCCCGCAGCCGGGCGTGCACGCCCCGGTACGTCTCCCGCGCGGGCAGCCACTGCTTGCGGAGCTTGGCCACGCACGTGTAGTTCGTGTCGCACACGTTGGCCAACGGTGACTCGACCGCCTGGGTTGCGAACTGGTACGCGTCCAGCTCACTGAACCCGTAGTCGCGCACCAGCCACTGCACCAGGTCGAGCTGGGATATCCGGAACGCGTCCTCCAACGGCCGGGCGGAACCGGTCGAAATGATGTGCGTGTCCGACTCCAGGCGGGGCCACGGTGTGGCGACGTCCTTGAGGAGGTCGACGACCACCACCGTGTTCATCGCGCACTCCACGGCCACGCCGCAGGTCTCGCCCTCGCCCTGCCGGGCATGCCCGTCGCCGAGGCTGAGCAGGGCACCCTCGACGTTGACACCCAGGTAGCAGGTGACGCCGGCCCGCATCTCCGGCGTGTCCATGTTGCCGCCGTGGGCGTCGGGCACCAGGGCCGAGCGCACCTCCAGGTTGGCGGGTGCCACGCCCACGGTGCCGTGCATCGGGTCCAGGGGCAGCTCCACCTGGAGGTCGCTGTCCCGCGCCTGGAACAGGGCCGTCCGGCGGGCCCGGTCCAGCTGCCAGATCCACACCCGCTCCGGCAGCGGCGGCTGAAGGGTGGCCGTCGTGTGCGTCGAGGTCAGCGCGCCGAAGAGAGGGACCGTCGTGGACGCCGCCCAGTCGCGGGCCGGTTCGATCGACACGAAGTGCACGGCCACGGTGTCACCGGGCTCGGCGCCCTCGATGTGGAAGGGTCCGGTCTGCGGATTGAGGAAGGGGAACTCGCAGACCTCGGACACCAGGTCCTTCTCGGAGCGGACCCGGCCCGCGAAGCAGTCCTCCGTGTACAGGTCGAGGACCGTACCGGGCGCGATCCGCGCCAGGGGCGCCGCTCCGCCGAACGTCCACGCGTACTGGTCCGGTTCAGGGCGCACGGTGAGGATCCGGGGGTCGGTCATCGTGGCGTGACTCCCTTCTGGGGGTGGTCCCCGGGGCGGGGACTCGGGCGTGGGTGGGGCCCCACGTGAGCGGTGGTCAGCTCGGCACGGATCGGTCCATGCGGCCCGCGCCGGGGTCGTACGCGTCGAGGTGCACCCGCGCGGTCTCCGCTATCCGCTCGGGGTGCCGCCGTATGAGCACGACCAGCACGACCACACCGACGGCCATCCACGCGCCGACGACCGGACCGGCGTAGGACACCGGTGCCGCCAGTTCCGTCACGAAGTCGAACACCGGCAGTCCGGCCGCCGTCAGCAGGGCGGGCACGAACGCGGCGATGCCCAGCACCGGGAACAACAGGTGCCGTACCGGTGCGAAGGCAGCCCGGCCGGAGCGCAGGAAATGGCCGGCGCAGGAGAGGTTCACGACGATGTAGACGCCGACGACGACCGTGACGATCACCGTCGCGAGCAGCAGGAACGCGGTCACCGGGTCGTAGGCGAAGCCGAGCCCCAGCACCGCTGCGACCGCGACGGCGGTCTGCAGGGCGATGCCGGCCACGGGAGAGCGGTGCCGGGGATGGAGCGTGGCGAGCAGGCCGGGCAGGACGCGGACACGGGCGAGGGCGAAGGCCGTGCGGGTCGAGACGTTCGCGCTCGCGTTGGCGTTCGCGATGGCCGAGTTGACCACGGCGAGGAACACCAGAACCCAGAAGAGACCGAACGAGGCACGGGCGACGCCCTCCCAGGACGCCTCGCCCGAGGCGCCGAACCTCGCGAAGCGGTCGGGGCCGAAGTAGACGGTCATCGCGTACGTCGTGAGGACGTAGAACAGGCCGATGCCCACGGCCGCTCCGAGGACCGCGCGGTGCATGGTCCGCCGCGGGTCACGGGTCTCCTCGGCGAGCGGCGCCGCCGCCTCGAACCCGGCGAAGGCCAGCACCGTGTACACGGACCCGGCGAACACCCCGGCGGCTCCCGTGTACCCGTCGGCGGTGTGGGACGTACCGAACACCGACAGGGTGTTGGCGCTGCCCGCCTTGCTGATGAGCAGCACGGCGAACACGAGGAGGACGAGGATCTCGAAGACGCCGAGGACGGTGCCGAAGCGGGCGGAGGCGCGGACGCCCAGATAGCCGGAGACGGCGATCACCGCGGCACCCGCCAGCGCCCACGGCCACCACAGGTCCGCCGGGTACGCCGGCCATTCCTCGTGCAGCGTGCCCGCCGCCGTGAAGCCCAGCTGGAGGAGGAGCAGGGGTGGCACCAGCATCTCCACGAAGACGTAGGCCCAGCCGACGAGGAAGCCGACGGCCGGGTGCAGACCCTTCGCCGCGTACGTCGCCACCGAGCCGGCCGCGGGCAGCTCCCGCGCGAGCTCGGCCACGCAGGAGGCGGTGAACAGACAGGCCACCAGGGCCACGAGCACCGCGAGCGGGAGGCTGCCGCCCGCGAAAGCGGCGCCCGACGGAATCGAAGCCGCCACCGCGGCGGCCGGCGCCATCGCCGTGATGCTCTGGAACAGGACCTCGCGCAGTCCGATGGCGTCGCGCCGCAGCGTCCCCTTCGTCTCCCCGCGCATGTGTCCCCCGATACGTCTCAGTCCGCTGCCATCGCCGCCCGCACGTTCCTGGTTCCGCTCGCGCCCGCCGCTCGGTGACGATCCGTCGGCTGCGCCCCGCGTGAATCACGGTACGACTCGGGCGGGTTGGGCAGAAGGGGGTGCCACCGTTCCGTGGACGAGTCACGGCTTGTGGACAACGTGCTCACTCGATCGGGTGAGGTCTGGCGAGGCGTCGGCCGCGAGGTGCCGGACACCCCGCGCACCGCGGAGGCCCCCCGCCCGCAGCCGACCGGGGATCCTTCCCGTGTCCGGCGTCCCGCCGGGCACCACCGGCGGGGCGGGCAGCGCCCCGCGGCTGAGATGTGATCCACGGGGGGCTCGGTCCGTCACCCGACCCGCACCGGTCGGGTTCCCCGGCGCGCGCCGAGCCGCGTCAGGAGCGTTCCGCCACCATCGCCGGATCGTCCAGTACCGCCCGGACGACCGAGTGCGCGGCGCCCAGCAGGGGGCCCTGCGGGCCCAGTGGGGAGACCGTCACCGGGCAGGCCGGGCCGGCCGTGCGGCCCGTCAGCTCCGTGTCCAGCGACGGCAGCAGCCACGGGGACAGATCGGCCAGGGCACCGCCCAGGACCACCGTCTCGGGGTCGAGCAGGTTCACCGCTCCGGTCAGGGCGATACCGAGGGCCGTACCGGCGTCCCGGAGCGCGGACCGCACCTTCTCGTCGCCCGCCTCGGCGCGTTCCGCGAGCAGGCCCACCCGGTCGTCCCGTGGCTCCAGCCCGGCCGCCCGCAGGACCGCTTCCTCACCCGCGTACTGCTCCAGGCACCCCCGGCTGCCGCACGGGCAGGGGGGACCGTCCGGCCGTACCGGCACGTGGCCGAGCTCGCCCGCGAAGCCCCGGGTGCCGCGCAGCAGCCCGCCGTCCACGACGATGGCCGCTCCGATGCCGATCTCGGCCGACACGTGCAGGAAGTCGCCCGGCGTGCCGGCACCGAGCCACAGCTCGGCCAGCGCGCCGAAGTTCGCCTCGTTGTCCACGGTCAGCGGCCCGTGCGCCGGCAGCAGGGGACCGAGGTCGGTGTCGTGCCAGTCGAGGTTGGGGGCCCGTACGACCGTCCGTCCGTCCCTCGCCACCAGGCCGGGCACGGCGACCGCGAGCCCGGCGGGCCAGAGTTCCGCGCGTTCCGCCTCCGCGACGACCTGCTGGATCAGCGCCGTCAGCTCCTCGATCACCGGTTCCGGCGCCCGGCCCCGGTTGACACCGCGCCGCACCGCCCGCGCGCGGACCTCGCCGCGCAGGTCGACCGCGCACACCGCGAGGTGGTCGACGCCGATCTCGGCCCCTATCCCCGCGGGCCCCCGCCCGCTCACCGCGAGCGCCGACCCGGGCCGCCCCACCCGCCCCGGACGCTCGGGACCCAGTTCCTCCAGCAGGCCCCAGCGGATCAACTCGTCCACGAGGGTCGACACCGCGGCCCGTGTCAGTCCGATCCGGGAGGCGACCGCCGCCCGGGACAGCGAACCCTCGGCGCTCACGGCGTGCAGTACCCGGGCAAGGTTGCGCCGGCGCATGCCCTGCTGGGTGTCCGGCAGGGCGCGCCCGGCGCCCGATGGGCGCGCCTCGTGCAGCGGTGCGGTCATGCCTCCGTCGATCCTCGGTGTCTGCCGCCCGGCTGGTCGCGGGCGGATCGTCACTCGGTGTCCGTCCCCCGCTCCAGCAGCGGGGCCGCGTCGGAGAGTACCCCGGTGATCCGGTCCAGCGTCGCCCGGTCCCGTTCCACGGCCTCCAGGACGGGGCCCGCGGCCGTGTTCCAGCGGCGCGCGACCGCCGCCGCATCCTCGCCGGTCAGCAGTCCGGCCGCCTGGGCCGCCGCACCCAGGGCGACCAGTTCCCTGGCCTCCGGGATCTGGACGGGCCGCCCCGAGAGCCGGCGCACGGTCTGCTGCCAGGCCGTCCCGCGGGCCCCGCCGCCGATCAGGAGCAGGGGGGTGTCGCGGTCCGCGTCCTCGTCGAGGACGAGGTCGAGCGCCCCGAGCAGCGCGTGCACCGCGCCGTCGTACGCGGCCTGCAGCAGCTGTCCCGCGGTGGTGTCGTGCCGCAGACCGTGCAGCACTCCGGAGGCGTGCGGCAGGTTCGGCGTGCGCTCGCCGTCCAGGTACGGCAGCAGGGTCGCGGAGCCGCCGGGTTCCACCGCTTCGCGGTCCAGGCCCAGCAGGGCCGCGACGCGGTCCACCGCGAGGGTGCAGTTCAGGGTGCAGGCCAGCGGGAGCCAGTCCCCGCGCGCGTCGGCGAAGCCCGCCACCGTCCCGGTCGGATCGGTGGGACGGCGCCGGGAGACGGCGTACACCGTGCCGGACGTCCCGAGGCTCAGCACCGGCGTGCCGGGACGCAGCCCGAGGCCCAGGGCCGCCGCAGCGTTGTCGCCGGTGCCCGGGGCCACCAGCGTGCCCTTCGAGAACGGCAGATCGTGGCTGTCGCGCACGGTGCCTGCCACCTCGCCGGGTCGTACCACCCGGGGCAGCAGCGCCGGGTCCAGGCCGACGTGCGCGAGGGTCTCCTCGTCGTACGCCTCCGTCCCGGACGCCCACCAGCCGGTGCCGGAGGCGTCGCCGCGGTCGGTCGTGCCCTGCCCGGTCAGGCGCTCGGTGAGGTAGTCGTGGGGGAGGCGTACCGCCCGGGTCGCGCGGACCGCCTCCGGCTCGTGCTCGGCGAGCCACGCCCACTTGGTGACCGTGAAGGACGCGCCGGGCACGCTGCCGGTGCGTTCCGCCCATGCCTTCGGGCCGCCCAGCTCCTCCACCAGACGCACGGCCTGCGGCGCCGAGCGGACGTCGTTCCACAGCAGCGCGGGACGCACCGGCTCACCGCGCTCGTCGAGGGTGACCAGGCCGTGCTGCTGGCCGCCGATCGACACCGCGGCCGCCTCGTGCGCCGCGTCACCGCACTGGCGCAGCGCCTCGCACAGCGCGTCCCACCACTGGCGCGGGTCGCTCTCCCGGCCGGCGCCGGACGACACCGTGTGCGGCGCCTGGCCGCTCGCCACCACCTGTCCGGTGGCCGCGTCGACGACCAGTGCCTTCGTGGACTGGGTGGACGTGTCCACCCCGACGACGAGCGGACCCTCGGCTGCTGACATCGGGCTCTCCCTCTTCCGCGGCTCCGCGGGACGTGCGGGTGTGTGGTTTCGAAGACACCTTGCTGTCGAAGACATCTTGTCTCTTCCCAGAGGTGCGTCGGCATACTAATTTGTAAACCGGCATGACGAAATAGTCGCAACAGAGCAAGGAGCCGCGGCATGAGCTACCAGCCCACCCCCGAGGACAGGTTCACGTTCGGACTCTGGACCGTCGGCTGGCAGGGGAGGGACCCGTTCGGCGACGCCACCCGCCGCGCCCTCGACCCGGTCGAGACGGTGCAGCGCCTGGCGGAACTGGGCGCCGCCGGAGTGACCTTCCACGACGACGACCTGATCCCCTTCGGTTCCTCGGACACCGAGCGCGAGTCCCACATCAAGCGGTTCCGCCAGGCCCTGGACGCCACCGGCATGACCGTCCCGATGGCCACCACGAACCTCTTCACGCACCCCGTCTTCAAGGACGGCGCCTTCACCGCGAACGACCGCGACGTCCGCCGCTACGCCCTGCGCAAGACGATCCGCAACATCGACCTGGCGGCCGAGCTGGGCGCGAAGACGTACGTCGCCTGGGGCGGCCGCGAGGGCGCCGAGTCCGGCGCCGCCAAGGACGTACGGTCCGCCCTGGACCGCATGAAGGAGGCCTTCGACCTCCTCGGCGAGTACGTCACCTCGCAGGGCTACGACCTCCGCTTCGCCATCGAGCCCAAGCCGAACGAGCCCCGCGGCGACATCCTGCTGCCCACCGTCGGACACGCGCTGGCCTTCATCGAGCGCCTGGAGCGGCCCGAGCTCTACGGCGTCAACCCCGAGGTCGGCCACGAGCAGATGGCCGGCCTGAACTTCCCGCACGGCATCGCGCAGGCCCTGTGGGCCGGGAAGCTCTTCCACATCGACCTCAACGGCCAGTCCGGCATCAAGTACGACCAGGACCTGCGGTTCGGCGCGGGCGACCTGCGGTCCGCCTTCTGGCTGGTCGACCTCCTGGAGAGCGCCGGTTACGAAGGGCCCCGCCACTTCGACTTCAAGCCGCCGCGGACCGAGGACCTCGACGGCGTGTGGGCCTCGGCGGCGGGCTGCATGCGCAACTACCTCATCCTGAAGGAGCGCGCGGCCGCCTTCCGCGCCGACCCCGAGGTGCAGGAGGCCCTGCGCGCCTCGCGCCTGGACGAGCTGGCCCAGCCGACCGCGGCCGACGGCCTGGAGGCCCTGCTCGCCGACCGCGCGGCCTTCGAGGAGTTCGACGTGGAGGCGGCCGCCGCGCGCGGCATGGCCTTCGAACGCCTCGACCAGCTGGCGATGGACCACCTGCTGGGAGCCCGGGGCTGAACGGAGGAGGGCCGGGGCGAGCGCCAGCCGCTCACCCCGGCCCCCGGCCGTGAGGCCGGTGTCAGCGGCCCTTCGGCAGCCGGACGTACGTCACGGTCGTCCTGATCCCGCTGTCGACCAGGCGGCCCTGGGCGTCGAACGCGCCCGCCCCGTCCGTCATCCCGAAGTCGTTGTCGTTGACGAGCGCGAGCGTGTCGTGATCCACGCGCGCGACGCCCTCGATCTTCCCCGGCACCCCCGCGACCTTGCCCAGGTCGGCCACCAGGCGCTTGGCCAGCACTGGCACGCCCTGCGCCGCGGGGTCGTCCAGCTGCTCCAGCGACGGAGCCGTGGTGTCGTCGTCCCAGGGACCGCCGAGGATGTCCGACGTGCGCCGGAGGCTGACCATCTGGAGCCGGGCGGCCCTGTCGGTGCGCTCCTCGACCAGCAGCCGGTCACCGCCGGCCGCGACCACCGAGGAGATCTTCAGCTCGGAGGTGTCGTCCTCGCCCGGGTCCACCACGTCCACCGGGTCGAAGCGGTAGGCGTACTCGGCCGTGACGGCCTTCTCGCGGGGTGAGAAGCGCAGCAGGCGGGTGGTGCGGGAGGCGTCCCCGGCGTCCGCGTCCGGCAGCGACAGCGGGCTCTGCAGGGCCATCACCAGGTCGCCGCCGGGAAGCTGCGCCAGTCCCTCGAACCCGCGGTTGGTCTTGCGGTGCAGCAGGACCGCCGGGAGCGCCTCCACCACCGGGTAGTCCGCGCCCGTCAGACCGAGCCCCTCGGGAACGTAGCGCGCGAGGACCCGCCCGCGCGCGGAGACGTGCACGAGGGAAGGGCCGTACTCGTCCACGAGCCAGAAGCTGCCGTCCCCGGCCCGGACGATGCCCTCGGTGTCGAGGCCGTTCGGGTCGTAGGACAGCGGCGTCCGCGCGTCGTAGGTGTACGGCGCCTCGTCCCGGCTCTTCTGATCGGGCAGTCCGGTGACGGCCTTCCCGGACGAGGTGGTCAGCGGTATCGCGCCGATGACCGTGACGGTGTCCCCGGCGACCCGGATCTTCACGATGGCGGGATCGAATCCCGGCACCGGGAAGGTGCGGCGCTTCTTGCCGTCCACCTTGATCTGGCCGTTGGGGCCGCGGTCGGTCACCGTCCAGTACTCACCCTTGCGGCCGGCCGGGTAGATGTCGCTGCCGATGCCGCCGAGCTTGATCCCGTGGTCGTCGGCCACGCTGCCGGGCAGCAGCGCGTTGCCGAACGCGCCGAGCGGGATCTCGCCGAGGGTCGCCGTGCGGATCACACGGGCGTCCCCGGACGGCGCCGCGGTGGCCGTCCCCGCCGCGACGAGGACGGCGGCCAGGGCCAGGGGCAGACCCGTGGCGAGGGAACGGTGGACGCGGCGCAGGCCGGCGGCGTGCGGGGACATCGGGCCTCCTGGAGCAAGGTCATGGACTGCCGACACCCTTGGGCTCCCGGGGGAACGCGGCACGACCGTGCGGTGAACGGCCGGCGTCCACCGCTCATCGGATCACGCCGGCAACGCGTCTGACCGCCTGTCAGGGAGCCTGCGGAGCTGGAACCTCCCCTTCCAGCCGTGCGGAGGCCAGTGCCGTCGCGGGGTCGGGATCGCCCCCGCCCGCCGGGACCCAGCGTCCCCCCTCGTCGCGGTACGGCCACCAGCGGCCCTCGCGCCCGAGCCGCAGCTGAACGCCTTCCTCCGGGACGGTCCACCGGTTGCCGCTCCGGTGGAACACCGGCCGCTCGTCCGCCTCCCAGGCCGCCTCCAGTGCCGCACGCGCGCGTGCCAGTGCCACACCCTCGACCTCCCGGTCCTCGTCGAGCACCGCCAGGGCCGCCGCTCCACCGGTCCGCCAGGCGCGGACCGCTGTCACGAGCCCGTCGTGTCCACGCCCCGACCCCATGGCGAGCCGCTCGGTGACGGCGGCGGGGGCCGGCCCGCACGCCAGGCGTACGGCGTCCTGGGCGGCCGTCAGGTCCGCGCCGGCCCGCGTCTCACCACGCAGCGCCGCCGCCAGCAGCCGGTACGCCTCCACGGCGGTGCGGCCGGCCAGGTGCTCCAGCGCGGCCGGGTCCACCCCCGGCGCGGCCGGCACCCCGGTGGCGAAGGACGGTGGTGCGCCGGGTGCCACAGGGAGTCCGGGCAACTCGGGCGGCGGCGGCAGGATGCCGGCAGCCGCCCATGCCTCGGCCGCGTCCACGCCCGCCGCCGGGGGCGTCACACCGGACGGTTCCGCCGTGCCGCGGACGTGCAGCTCCGCCAGGAAGGCGTCCTTGTCGCGCCCGCGCACCAGCAGGAGCAGAAACGGATCCTCGTCCAGCAGCCGGGCCACCTGGTGACACAGGGCGGCGGTGTGCCCGCAGTGGTCCCAGGCGCCGCAGTCGCACGCGGGATCCAGATCGCCGAGACCCGGCAGGAGGTCGATCCCCGCCACCGCCGCGTCCTCGAGCAGGTGCGGCGGAAGCTCCTGTTCGAGGAGCGCTGCCATGTGGCCGGCCTGCCGCACGGCGAGATCCGCGAACCGTGCCCACTCCTCGTCGGACAGCCGCGGCAGCAGGACGTCGGCCCGGTGCGCCGCACCTTCGGGGTCACGGACCACTGCGGTGACCCGGCCCGGCCGTACGGTCACCGCTCCCACGCCGCCCGCACGCGCGAGCCGGCGCCCGGACCTGACCGCCGCGGCCTCCAGCGCGGCGTCCTCCAGGGCCCGCAGCCAGGCCCGCCCCCACCAGCTTCGGGCGAAGGCACGCCCGCGCGCCGGCGGCAGCGCGGCGAACGTGCGCCCCGCGTCCCGTCCGTGTTCGTCGTCGTAGCGGCTCATCGCGCCTCCCCGCGCAGTTCCACCAGTGCGGCCAGTTCCTCGTCCGACAGTTCCGTCAGGGCCGCCTCACCGGAACCGAGCACGGCGTCGGCCAGCTCCCGTTTGCGGCCCAGCATCTCCGCGATGCGGTCCTCCAGGGTCCCCTCGGCGATCAGCCGGTGCACCTGCACCGGACGGGTCTGCCCGATGCGGTACGCCCGGTCCGTGGCCTGTGCCTCCACCGCCGGGTTCCACCAGCGGTCGTAGTGCACGACGTGCTCGGCCCGGGTGAGGTTCAGCCCCGTCCCGGCGGCCTTGAGGGACAGCAGGAACACCGGGGCCTCACCCGCCTGGAAGCGCCGTACCAGCTCCTCACGCGCGGCGACGGGCGTCCCGCCGTGCAGCAGCAGCGAGGACACCCCGCGGACCGCCAGGTGCCGTTCGAGCAGCCGGGCCATGCGCACGTACTGCGTGAAGACCAGCACACCCGAGTCCGCGGCGAGGACGGTGCCGAGCAGTTCGTCCAGCAGCTCCAGCTTCCCCGAGCGCCCCGCGAGCCGCTGCTCGTCCTCCTTGAGGAACTGCGCCGGATGATTGCAGATCTGCTTCAGGCCGGTCAGCAGCCGCATGATCAGGCCCCGGCGGGTCATGTCGTCGGCGGCCGCGATGCGGTCCAGGGTCTCGCGCACCAACGCCTCGTACAGCCCCGCCTGTTCAGCCGTGAGCGGCACCGGGTGATCCGTCTCGGTCTTCGGCGGGAGTTCGGGGGCGACGCCGGGATCGGATTTGCGCCGCCGCAGCAGGAACGGTCCGACGAGCCGGGCGAGCCGTTGTGCGGCGGCGGGGTCCCGGCCGCCCTCGACGGGCTGCGCGTAGCGCGCGCGGAAGCCGCCGAGGCCGCCGAGCAGGCCGGGTGTCGTCCAGTCGAGGATCGCCCACAGTTCCGTCAGGTTGTTCTCCACCGGAGTACCGGTGAGCGCCACGCGCGCGCGTGCGCCGACCGTGCGCAGCGCACGCGCGGTCGCGGAGTAAGGGTTCTTCACATGCTGCGCCTCGTCGGCCACCACCATGCCCCACGCAACCCCGGCGAGCCGGACGGCGTCCAGGCGCAGCGTGCCGTACGTGGTCAGCACGAACTCGCCGTCCGCCACGGACGCCAGATCGCGTCCGGGTCCGTGGAACCGGCGCACCCGCACCCCGGGAGCGAACCGTTCGACCTCCCGCTGCCAGTTGCCCAGCAGGGAGGCCGGGCAGACCACGAGCGTGGGGCCGGCCGCCGCCGGATCCGTCTGCCGGTGCAGGTGCAGGGCGATCAGTGTGATCGTCTTGCCGAGCCCCATGTCGTCGGCCAGACAGCAGCCCAGACCGAGCGACGTCGTACGGGCCAGCCAGTCGAGGCCGCGCAGCTGATAGTCCCGCAGGGCTGCGGCCAGGCCCGGCGGCTGTCCGACGGTGAGGGCCGGGTCCTGGGCCGTCAGCCGCTCCCGGAGCCCTTCCAGCCATCCCGTGGGCCGTACGTCGACCTGCCGGCCGTCGACCTCCGCCGAGCCCGTCAGAGCCGCGGCCAGCGCCTCGACGGGAGCGACGGAACGGTCCCGCTCGGTCCGGGCCCGCTCCGCCTCCCGCGGGTCGACCAGGACCCAGCCGTCGCGCAGCCGCACCAGGGGACGCTTCGCCTCCGCCAGCCGGTCCAGCTCCTCCCGGGACAGCTCCCGCCCGCCCAGGTCGAACCACCAGCCGAGCATGACCCTCTCGTCCGCGCCGAGGAACGACGCGACGGTGGCGGTCGCGGACGATGCGGTGCCGTCGTCCGGCGGGCCGATCACCGCGTGCGTGGTGAGGCCGCGTGCCAGGTGCCGGGGCCAGTGCACGTCGACTCCTACGGCGGCCAGCGCCCGCGCCCCCTCACCCAGCAGCTCGGCGATCTCGTCGTCGGCGAGGTCGACGGTGTCCGGCACGGCGGCGGAGAGCAGCGGCGCCAGCGGCGGCCAGGCCCGGGCCGCCCGGCGAAGCGCCAGCAACGCGCCCGTACGCGCGCGGAGGGCGAACTCCGGGCGCCCGGCGTCCGCACCGGCCCACAGTCCGGCGGCATCCATGACGTCCGCCGGTCCGCCCCGGCCGTGCACCTGGAGGACCGCACGGAAGCGGACCGGAGCACCGTCCTGGGAGGCGGCCTGGTCGAGACCGGACGCCTCCACGCGCAGCGACAGCCGCACCCCCGCGTCATGGCCGGCGGCGATGTCGTCCGCCCACTCCCGCAGCGCGGGCAGACGTCGCGGCTCCGGCGCCGTGTACGCGGGGCCGCCGGTCACCAGCGGTGCGGCGGGGGAACGCGGCAGCACGTCGGCGACCGCGTCGAGGAAGGCGCGCAGCAGCCGTTCCGGGTCGGGCAACAGCGCAGGCCCGTCGTCCGTGAGCGGCACGGCGTGCGCCTGCGGGGGCATGGAGGCGGCGAGTTCGCGGAGCAGTTCCGCGTCGCGCGCGGACAGCGGTCCCACGCGCCAGGCGTCGTGATCGCCGGCGGTCAGGCCCGGCAGGAGCAGACCGCGTGCCAGGAAGCCGAGGGCCAGTTCGTAGGCGGTCCGCCAGAACGCGGCGGCCCGGTGCTCCCGCGGCAGCGCACGCGCGCGTGCGAGCACCGGAAGGGCGGCGCCGACGGGGAGCAGGAGCACGGGCAGCGGCACACGTTCGACGCCGCCGTCGGCCGAGGGGAGCAGGAGGTCCAGTTCTGCCGGCGAGCCCTGCGCGTGTCCGGGCGGAACCCCGCCGTCCGGTCGCCAGAAGCCGATGCGGCCCGCGCGCGGGGGATCGGACGGCAGGAACACGACGCAGCATTCGGTCAGTTCGGTCAGTTCGGGGGGCGGCGCCGCAGGGATGGTCTGCACAGCTCTGGTGTACTCCTCAAATTTGACTACTTGACCGGAGTCGCCGAGGGTACAGGACGGCCGGGGCGTTCCTGCGCTGCCCGTGCTGTGACGCGGGTCACTCCACACATTGTTCGAAGGTGCTGGGGTTCGTCGGGAGTACGGGCGGCAAGCGGGCGCCGGCGGGGACAATGTCCGCTACCGCTGTCGAGTGCTGTGGTCGAGTGAGGGGGACGGCATGGGGGAGAGCCCGAGGGACGCGGGGCCTGCGGAGACCCCGGAGCGGGGAGGGGGATCGGGGCCGGGCGGACGGGACCGCGTGCCGTCGCCTCTGCACGGGGAGCACGCGGCCATGGAACTGCGCCGTGCCGAACAGGCGCACAAGGAATCCGCCGGGGTGGTTCCGCGGATCCATCGGCCCGGAGGCTTCGAGGTCGACGCCTCGATCCCGAGCCGGCAGCAGTGCTGGGACATGCTGGAACCGGGCGTGCGGGAGAAACTGGCGCACAAGGCCGGTGGTGTCTGGGAGTGGTGGGCGCGATTGGACCACGAGGGCCATCCCAAGGCGTTCGTGTTCGGTCCCCGCGGGCTGTGTCAGGTCGGCTGCGTCGTCCGCGACGGCCGGGCCGTCTTCCAGGGCGAGCGCCTGAGAGTGGAGCCCGGGTCGGTGCGGCGGCGGTCGTTCGCGGTGACCGGTGCCGGGACGGCACCCACGACGGCAACCGGGCCGCGGGGCCGGGCCGCGGCCACCCGTGCCGCCCAGCCGCCGGCCGCGGCCGTGCGCCCGCTGGACCTGGCCCCTGCGGCCGCCGGCGTCCTCGGGAACTTTCCCCCCGAGGTGCAGGAGTTCGTCCAGCGCCCGTTCCTGCCGGACGACCACGGGCTCGTCGCGGACTGGTACTACGAGGAAACCCTCGAACTCACGCACCGGAAGGTCTTCGTGGTGTTCTGCCTGTCCGCGGAACGTCATGTGACGGTCGCGGCGGGCACCCGCACCCTGCCGCGGGGAAGGCAGCCGCATCAGGCCCGCTGGGACGTCGAGTGCTATGAGGCGCCGATCCGGCGGGCTTGAGGCGGGGTGCCGGCGTCCTCGCCGCGTCGCGCCGGGCGCCCCGGGGCGTCGCCGCGTCCTGCCGGTCCCCGGCGTCCTCGCCGTGTCCCGTCGGCTGCCGCCGGCCTCACCGCGCCCGGCCCGCCGCCAACGGCCCGCCGTATCCCGGCCACTGTCAACGGGCTTCCGCCCCGTCGCGGACCACTAGGGGGGTGACTCGGGGATGTCTCAGGGTCGGGTCGTGGAACCGCGGGCGGCGGGGGGCCGTTCTCAGATCAGAGAGCGGCAGTGGCCGCGAAGGAGGCGACGCTCATGTCCATGAACGCGAAGATCGCCGCAGGGGGCGTGGCGGTCGGGCTGATCCTGCTCATATGGCTGCCCTGGTGGGTGGCGTTCCTGATCGTCGTGGGAGTTCCGGCGGCCGCCTACCTCGCCCTGGACCCCTCACAGCGGCGCAGGCTGCGCAGGGTCACCCGCAAGGAGCTCGGCCGCTGAGGCACCGGTGCGCGGCAAGGCCTCACTCGGCGAACCGCCCGGACGGGCCGGCCGGGCCAGGGGCAGCCGCGTCGCCCAGGGACGACGCGGCTGCCGGGGGAGCGACCGGGAGGTCTCGGCCTGTGGCCCGGCTCACAGCGGCCGTACGGCCATCTTGTCGAGCGCCTCCAGCAGACCGGGCAGCTCGGGCCCCCGGCCCACCGGCAGCACCTCGCCCGGCTCGTCGTCCAGCAGGACGAACGCGATGTCGTCGGTGCGGGCCACGATCGACCAGCCGGGGCCGTCGGCGCGGAGCGTACGGGCGTCGCCGGGAGCGAAGGAGGAACGCACGCGGCCGAGCGGCGGTGGCGAGTCGACGTAGGCGCGCGCTTCGGCGAGCACCCGGCGGACACCGGCGTGACCGCCGGCCCTGGCGCCCTCGCCCTCCCGCGCCGACTGCGCGTCCGGCGTGCGCTCGCCGGGGACGGGGAAGTCGGCGTCGTTGATCTGCTCCCGCCAGGCGGCCCACTGCAGCGCTATCTCGTCGGCACCCAGTCGGCGCTGCGCGGGCCCCCAGGAGCCGGTGTCCGGCGGGCACAGCGCCGCCCGTCCCGCCTCCTCGGCGGGCGGGTCGTGGGGAGCGGGCACGCCGGGTGCCGCGACGGCGACGGCCAGGGGCCATCCCGGCAGGGCGGTCACGACCGCGCGCTCGTCCGGCGACAGCTCGTACTCCATGCCGCAGTCCCAGGACGCGATCGCCACGGCGACCAGCGAGACGTCGTCGATGACGACCGTCCAGCGGGCGCCGTACCCGTCCTGGCCCAGCACCAGGCCGTACCCGTCGGCGCGCGGCGCGAGGTCCAGCGCCGCACACGCCTCCGGGTAGTCGTCGCCCAGCACGCTCGGAAACTGTGCCGGCGTGAGCAGTACCGCCGTCAGCACGTACAGCGCATCGTCCGCGGCGGCGACGGGCTCAGCGTCCGTCCCGGCCATCCCTGCCTCCCCAGTGGTTCGTCCATCGGCGCGCACCCTAGTGCGATCGGAAGCCGCTTGTCACGACTCGGCGCACCACGCGGAGCTGCAGGTTTCCGCCTGGACAGGGGCGAAACGGCCACATGTGGAGAAGGAAGTTCCGATCAGGCCGCGGGCAGCCCGAGGAGGTCGCGGGCCACCGCCGCGGGTGTCTCGTCCCGTTCCCGGGCCAGCGCGACGACGGCCCGGCAGGCCAGTTCGCTCACCCCGAAGGACAGGGCCTCCGGGGACACCCATGCCGCCGCCTCCTCGATCCGGTCCTGGTCGTCCTCGGCGCGGGCCGCGACATAGACGGCCGCCGCTTCGAACAAGTTGTGCGCGCGCTGTGCCCGGGCACCCTCCGGCCGCTCCTGCGTGAAGGTGCCGAGCCGGCCGGCGTACCTGCGGATCCTGTCGAACACGCGGACCACCCTTCCCTGAACGGGGTCAGTACGATCGCCCATCTGCTGCTCCTCAACGTAGAGTTGGAGGTTCGGCGGCAGAAGGGGGACGACGCGGTGAAGCGGTTCGAGCGGCTCGCGGAGATCCGCCGGCTGGACCCGGTGGCGGACGCGCTGGAGATCTACCGGATCAGCGTCGCGTACGAGTTCCCCTGGGACTACACCCGCGCTCTCGAACTGGCTCTGTACCGCACCTACGCGGTGCCCGGCATCGGGCGGCTGCTCGCGCGGACGGCGGAGCTGACCGAGCGCACGCAGAAGCGGTACGACGACACCGTGCTGCTCCTGGACACCATCGTGGAACACGGCTTCGCGGCGGAGGAGGGGCGCACGGCGATCCGCCGCATCAACCAGATGCACCGCAGCTACGACATCAGCGACGACGACATGCGGTACGTGCTGAGCACCTTCGTGGTGGTGCCCCGGCGCTGGATCGACGCCTACGGCTGGCGGCGGCTGTCCCGGCACGAGATCGTCGCCACCACCGAGTACTACCGCACCCTCGGCCGGCACATGGGCATCCCTGACATCCCGCGGACCTACGAGCAGTTCGAGGCTCTCCTCGACTCGTACGAGGAGGCCCACTTCGGCTGGGACGAAGAGGCCCGCCGGGTCTCCGACGCCACCCTCGGCCTGATGGCGTCCTGGTATCCGCGCCCCCTGGCACCGCTGCTGCGCACGGCCACGCTCGCGCTGCTCGACGAGCCCCTGTTGCGCGCGTTCCGCTACCCGCGACCCGGCGCGGCCACCTCCGCGCTGGTGCGCCGCGCCGTACGGACGCGCGGCCGGGTGGTCCGGCTGCTGCCGCCGCGCCGCAGCCCCCACTTCGCGCGCCGGAACCGGGAGGTCAAGGGCTACCCGAACGGCTATCGCATCGCGGACCTGGGCACGCGCCCGGTCCCCGGTCTGCGTGGTTGCCCGGTGCGGCGCCAGGACAGCTCAGCGGGCGGCCCCGTCGAGTGAGGCCAGGGTGTCACGCAACCAGGCCAGTTCGGCCCGGCTCGTGGCACGCGCGATGGTGAGGACGCCGCGCCGGAAGGGATCGTCCAGTTCCTCGGCGCGCAGCGGCCGGTCGCCGTCGTAGAAGAAGCTCGCCGGCTCCTCCAGGAAGGACAGCCGGCGCCGCAGCACGGCCGCCTGGGCGGCGGGGTCCTCCAGGTGCCGCAGGAACGCGAGCAGCGTGAACCAGTGGTTCTCGTCGGTGATCTCGCGCTGGGCGGGCTCGGCGAGCCGGCGCTTCAGCTCGCACCCGCCTTCCTCGGTCAGTCTCAGTACATGGCGTGGCGCGGCGACGGCGCCGGGTTCGGTGGCCCGCACCAGCAGACCGGCCTTCTCCAGGCGCTTGATCGCCGGGTACAGCGTGCTCTCGGCGACGGGCCGCACATGGCCGGTGAGCGCCGCGATGTGGCGGCGCAGAACGTATCCGTGCAGGGGGGCGCCGTACAGGAATCCGAGGATGGCGAGTTCGAGCATGGCCGCATTCTCCCGCAGGGATACATCGCTGCGCCAATACCGCCTTGGCGGGATACATCGCTGCCGAGGTATTGTCCGGGTGTCACGGACCACAGGGAGGGGCACGGTGCAGCAGGCCACGTTCGACAGCAGGGGAAGCCGGATCCGGTGGACCGAGGTCCCCGGGGCGGAGCCCGCCCGGGTGTATCTGCACGGACTCGGAGCGATGTCCGCCGTCTACCACGCGCACATCGCGGCGCGACCCGCACTCGCGGGGCGGCGCAGCCTGTTCGTGGACCTGCCGGGACACGGCACGAGCGACCGCCCCCAGGACTTCGGGTACACGCTGGAGGACCACGCCGACGCGGTGGCCGCCGCGCTCGACGCGGCCGGGGCCGCCGGCGCCGAACTGATCGCGCACAGCATGGGCGGTGCCGTAGCCGTCGTCCTCGCCCACCGGCGGCCCGACCTGGTCTCCCGGCTGGTGCTGACGGAGGCCAACCTGGACGCCTTTCCGCCGCCGACCGCCGGCAGCAGCGGGATCGCCGCCTACGGGGAGGACGAGTTCGTCGAAGGAGGGCACGCGCGCGTGCTGGAGACGGTCGGCCCGCTGTGGGCGGCGACCATGCGGCTGGCCGACCCGCGCGCGTTGCACCGCAGTGCCGTCGGCCTGCGCAAAGGCTCCGACCCCGTGATGCGGACGCTCCTGGAACGGCTGCCGGTCGACCGCGTCTTCCTCCAGGGCGAGCACAGCGGCGAACTCGCGGGCCGGGAGGGCCTGGAAGCCGCCGGGGTGCGCGTGGCGACGGTGCCGGGCGCCGGGCACAACGTCATGTTCGACAACCCCGACGCCTTCGTGGCAGCCGTCACCGGAACGGGCTGACCCGGTCCGTCCCTCAGCCCTCGCGCACCGCGAGCGCCAGGAAGCGGGCGTCCTCGTCGGTGTACGACGTCATCCGCCAGCCCGAGCGCGCGAGGAGCGGCCGGAGGTTGGTCTCGGCGCGCAGGTCGTCGGGGGTGAGCCGGCGTCCCTGCCGCGCCGCCAGCGCCGCGCGGCCGATGGGATGGAAGAGGGCGAGCGTGCCACCGGGGCGTACGCCGCGGGCCAGCTCCCGGAGATTGTCCACCGGACGCGGCAGGTGGGCGATCAGGCCCGCGGCGAACACGGCGTCCAGGCATCCCGAGCGCAGCGGGAGCGCGGCGACGTCGGCGAGCACCAGCCGTCCGTCGCGATGCCTGCCCGCTCGTACGGCGGCCTGGAGCATGGCCGGGGTCAGATCCACGCCCAGCACCACCCCGGAGGGGCCCACGGCGGCCCGCAGGGGCGGCAGGGCCCGCCCGGTGCCGCAGCCCGCGTCCAGCACGCGGTCCCCCTCCCGCAGCCCGAGGCCGGCCACGGCCGCCGCGTAGGCCGGGCCGTCGTCCGGGAACCGGCTGTCCCAGTCGGCGGCCCGTGCGGTGAAGAAGTCCTGGACGTGTGTGTGGTCGTCGTTCATGTTCCGCATGATTCCTCACCGTCACGAGGGAAGTCGTTGTGCGCATGTTCGAACGGGACGCGATCGTTCCGGCACAACTGTGCGTCATATTCCGGCACCTTTCGAAATGCGCCCCCTTTGTGCGCCCCTGCCCCGGCTAGCGTCCCGGGGCCATGGGACACCTGGACCACGCCGCCTTCGGCTGGCTGACCCCCGTGCTGTCGTACGCGATGGCCTGCATAGGCGCCGCACTCGGACTCCGCTGCACCGTCCGCGCGCTCGGCACCACCGGCCGCGCGCGCCGCAACTGGCTCGTCACCGCCGCCTCTTCCATCGGGACGGGCATCTGGACCATGCACTTCGTGGCCATGCTCGGCTTCCGCGTCAGCGGCAGCGACATCCGCTACGACGTGCCGCTGACCATCCTCAGCCTCCTCGTCGCCATGGTCGTCGTCTGCGCCGGCGTCTTCGCCGTCGGCTACAGCCGCGACCGCAACCGCGCGCTCCTCCTCGGCGGTCTCACCACCGGACTGGGCGTCGCCAGCATGCACTACCTGGGCATGGCGGCCGTCCGCTTGCACGGCGACGTCACCTACGACCCGGTCCTCGTGGGGCTGTCGGTACTGATCGCCGTGGTGGCGGCGACCGCGGCCCTGTGGGCCGGACTCAACATCAAGTCGCCCCTCGCGGTCACCGTCGCCTCCCTCGTCATGGGAGCGGCCGTCAGCAGCATGCACTACACCGGGATGTTCGCGGTGAGTGTACGGGTGGATCCGTCCGGTGACGCCCTGCCCGGGGCCACGGCGATGCAGTTCATCTTCCCCCTCGCCGTCGGCCTCGGGTCCTACCTGTTCATCACCTCGGCCTTCGTGGCCCTCTCGCCCACGGCCGACGAGCGCCAGGCGTCCGCCTCCGCCCAGCGGCCCGTCGAAAGCGTCGCCCGCTAGCGGGACCCCGGCCCGATAGCACCGACCACGTCCCGAGCGAGGAGGCCATGCGCCCACCCCGTACACCCGAGAACGCCGCCGCAGCGCACCGTCCGCGCGGACGCCGCGCACACGCCGGACCGCCCGCCGACGAGGGCCGCCGCACGTCCGGCCCGCCGCCCACCGCCGCACGCGCGCGTGGGAGCCGCCGGCACCTGCGCCCCCGCACCGTTCGCGCCAAGGTGGTCAGCCTCCTGATGGTGCCCGTCGTCTCCCTGCTCGCCCTCTGGGCGTACGCCACCGTCAGCACCGCTCAGGACGTCGCCCGGCTGCGCCAGTCGCAACGGGTGGACGCCGAACTGCGCAGTCCGCTCGCCGCGGCCGTCACCGCGTTGCAGGCCGAGCGGACCGCGGCCGTCCGCTACGCCACGGACCCGCGTGCCGGCGACGGCGGTGATCTCCAAGACCTCGCGGCCCGCACCGACCGTGCCGTGGACCGGCTGCGGCTCGGCCGGGACAGCACCGTCGCCGACAGCCAGGAACTGCCCGCCGACGTCTCCAGGCGCCTCGCAGCCTTCGTCACCGGCGCCGAGCACCTCCCCACACTGAGAACGGCCGTACGCGGCCACAGGACGGGCTGGGACGACACGTACACGCAGTACACGAAGACCATCGGCGCCGCCTTCGCGGTCGACGGAGCCCTCACCGGCATCCAGCAGGCCGACGTCGCCTCCGACGCGCGCGTGCTGCTCGAATTCTCCCGCGCCGCCGAAGCCCTGGCCCAGGAGGACGCCCTGCTGGGCAGCGCGAGGACCGCCGCAAGCCTGCGGGGAGAAAGACTGCGGCTCTTCGGCGCCGCCGTCGCCACGCGCCGAGCCCTCACCGAGACCGCCGTCACCGATCTGCCCACCGCCCAGCGCGCCGCCTGGCGCGATCTGACCGCGAGCGGTCCCTACACCACCCTCCGCACCGCCGAGAACGACCTGCTCGCCGCAGGACCGGACGCCCAGGTCGCCGACGAGGCACCGCAAGCCGCGTGGAACGCCGCCCACGCGCGCGTACAGGACGGCATGCGGACCATCGCGGCAGCCGCGGGCCGGGCCGTCGCCGGCCGCGCCGACCCGGTCACCCGCGGCCTGCTCAGCCCCGCCGGAGCCGCCGTACTCCTGGGACTCGCCGCCGTCGCCGCCTCCCTCGTCATCTCCGTCCGCATCGGACGGGCCCTCGTGGTCGAACTCGTGAGCCTGCGCAACGACGCGCTGGAGATCGCCCGCCGCAAACTCCCGGAAGCGATGCGGAAGCTGCGCGCGGGCGAGGAGATCGACATCCAGGCCGAGGCACCCTCCGGGCCGCCGGCCGAGGACGAGACCGGTCAGGTGGCGGAAGCCCTGACCACCGTGCACCGCGCCGCTCTGCGCGCCGCCGTGGAGCGCGCCGAACTCGCCAGCGGCATCTCCGGAGTCTTCGTCAACCTGGCCCGCAGGAGCCAGGTCCTGGTCCACCGCCAGCTCAGCCTCCTGGACAGCATGGAGCGGCGTTCCGACGACCCGGACGAACTCAGTGACCTGTTCCGCCTGGACCACCTCACGACCCGGATGCGGCGCCACGCCGAGAGCCTGATCATCCTGTCCGGCGCCGCGCCCGGCCGCGCCTGGCGGATGCCGGTGTCCCTGACCAACGTCGTACGCGCCGCCGTCTCGGAGATCGAGGACTACGCGCGCGTGGAGGTACGCCAGTTCCCCGAGGCGTACGTCACCGGCGCGGCGGTCGCCGACCTCACCCACCTGCTCGCCGAAGTCGTCGAGAACGCGGCCCAGTTCTCACCACCCCACACGCGCGTGCGGGTCACCGGCGAACCGGTCGGCAACGGCTACGCCCTGGAGATCGAGGACCGCGGGCTCGGCATGGGCGCCGAGACCCTGGCCGAGGCCAACCGCCGCATCGAACAGTCGGAGGCCCTGGACCTCTTCGACAGCGACCGTCTCGGACTCTTCGTGGTCAGCAGGCTCGCCTCCCGGCACGACATCAAGGTGCACCTGCGGACCTCCCCGTACGGAGGCACCACCGCCGTCGTCCTGCTGCCGAAGGCCCTGCTGCACAGCGGCTCGGCACAGTCGTCCGCCAACCAGGGCGTGCAGGCCCGACCCGGCGAGGAACACGCCTACGCGCGCGTACCCGGCGCGACCACGCCCCAGGAGGCCGCCGTCACCCAGTGGCCGGACCGTCCCGCCCTGGCGGCCACCGGACCCGGTCCGCACGGCGTCACCCCGACACCGGGATCCCTCGGCACCGGGAAGGCGGCGGACCCTCACGGCACCCGGCAGGAACCACGCCCGGACGGCACCGGCGCGACGGTCCCCTCCCGCGACGCCGCCCATGAACCCCCGCCCCCCGGCGTCACCGCCCTGAGGCTGCACCGCTCGCCGGACGACGGCGAGCCCTCCGACGACCTCCCGCGCCGTGTGCGCCAGGCGAGCCTCGCCCCGCAACTACGCCACCAGCGCCGCGAGGAGCCGTCCCAGCAGCCGACCCGGCACGGCGACGACCGGCGCACCCCCGAACTCGTACGGGACCGCATGGCGGCGTACCGCGACGGCTGGACGCGAGGCGGTGGCAGGCAGCCCGGCCGTGGCACCGCACCGGAACCGCAAACGGGCAGTCACAGCAGCGAAGGAGACCCGGCATGATCCAGGACCCGACACCGACGACCGGCCGGCGCTCCGGCGAACTGGACTGGCTGCTCGACGACCTGGTGACACGCGTGCGGGAGGTACGGCACGCCGTCGTGCTCTCCAACGACGGCCTGGCGGTCGGCGCCTCCACCGACCTCGCGCGGGAGGACGCCGAACACCTCGCCGCCGTGGCCTCCGGCTTCAACAGCCTCGCCAAGGGTGCGGGGCGGCACTTCGGAGCGGGGGGAGTGCGCCAGACCATGGTGGAGATGGACGACGCGTTCCTCTTCGTGGCCGCGGCCGGCGACGGTTCCTGCCTCGCCCTGCTCACCGCGGTCACGGCCGACATCGGGCTGGTCGCCTACGAGATGGCCCGCCTGGTCAAACAGGTCGGCGAGCATCTCCACACGGCGCCGCGCGTCGCGGCGCAACCCCCCGCCGCCGGTTGAGCCGGGAGGCGGCACCGATGACCGAGAACCCGACCGGCGAGCCCCGGGAGCCGGGCAGCCAGTGGTACGACGGCGAGGCCGGGCCCCTGGTCCGCCCGTACGCCATGACGGGTGGCCGCACCCAGCCGGGGCCGACCGGAGTGCGCTTCGACCTGATCGCACTCGTCACCCTCGACCCCGCCGCACCGGCGCTCGACGGCGACACAGCGCTCGGCCCCGAGCACCGGACCCTGATCGACCTGTGCCGTCCGGAGACCCAGTCCGTGGCCGAACTCGCCGCGGACGCGGACCTTCCGGTCGGCGTGGTCAGGGTGCTGCTCGGTGACCTCCTGGAACTCGGCTGCGTGACCGTCAGCCGCCCCGTGCCGCCCGCGCACCTGCCCGACGAGCGGATCCTGCGCGAGGTCATCGAGGGATTGCGAGCGCTGTGACCGAGGAACCGCGCGCACCGCGGAGGAACGTCCGGACACCGCCGTCGGCCTCGCCGCGCCGGCACCCGTACGGCCGGCCGCGTCCCGGTCCGTCCGATCCGAGCGCATTACGTCAACGATCGGACGCGAGCCGCTCATATCAGGTGTACTTCGGTCCCATCGCCCCGCCCCGCGTCCCCGTTGTCATGATGCTGCCTGCACCCCCGGACCACGCGGACACCGGCCGCGGCCGGCCCTCCCGAGAGAAGTGATCATGGTCTCCGAGCACACCGACACCGTCGGCGACACCTCCGCCCTGGCACTGAAGATACTGGTCGCCGGTGGCTTCGGCGTCGGCAAGACGACCCTGGTGGGAGCCGTCAGCGAGATCCGGCCGCTGCGCACCGAGGAACTGCTCAGCGAAGCGGGCCAACTGGTCGACGACACCGACGGCGTGGACCACAAGGTCACCACCACCGTGGCCATGGACTTCGGCCGCATCACCATCCGCTCCGGCCTCTCGCTCTACCTGTTCGGCACACCGGGACAGGACCGCTTCTGGTTCCTGTGGGACGAACTGGCCCAGGGCGCCCTCGGCGCCGTGGTCCTCGCGGACACCCGGCGACTGGAGGACTGCTTCCCGGCCGTCGACTACTTCGAGCACCGGCGCATCCCGTTCGTGGTGGCCGTCAACTGCTTCACGGGAGCCCGCTCCTACGGTGCCCCCGACGTCTGCCGGGCACTGGATCTCGACCGCGGCACACCCGTGGTGCTGTGCGACGCGCGCGACCGCGACTCCGGCAAGGAGGTGCTGATCAGGCTCGTCGAGTACGCCGGGCGGATGCACACCGCCCGGCTCCTGGACTCGGTCGGCTGAGCCCGCCGCTCAACCCGCGACGTCCCGCATGGCCAGTACCTTGTCGATGGTCACGCGGACGAGCAGTTCCCCCGGTACACCGTTGCGGGCGCCGTACTCCTCGGCGCGGTCCTCGCCCATGTACCGGGCGGCGATCCGGGTCGCCCACAGACGCACCTCGGCCAGATCCTCCGACAACCGGGCGCGGCCGTTCAGCACCACGAAGTGGAACGGTGGACGGGCGTCGTCCACGCACAGGGCGACCCTGCCGTCACGGGCCAGATTGCGCCCCTTCGCCGTGTTCTTGCCGGTGTTGAACACCAACTCGTCCCCGTCCAGCAGGAACCAGATCGGAGCCACGTGCGGGCTTCCGTCGGCGCGGACGGTGGAGAGCTTGGCGGTGCGAGTGCCGTCCAGGACGAACGCCCGCCATTCCTCATCGGTCATCTTCTCTGCCATGGGCCCATCCTCCTTGCCCGCGCGCCGGTCGTGGGGAAGGCTGGCGGGGAGTTCCTCCAGCCAGGGGGAGACATCACACGGGGAGACGGACATGGCGCAGAACCAGGGTCTCGGTTGGCTCCTGGACGATCTGACCGAGCGGGTGGACCACGTACGTCACGGGCTCGTCCTGTCGAACGACGGACTGGTCACCGCGGCGAGTACGGGATTACGCCGCGAGGACGCGGAACATCTCGCGGCCGTGGCATCCGGGCTGCACAGCCTGGCCAAGGGCTCGGGACGCCACTTCGGCGCGGGCAGGGTGCGCCAGACGATGATCGAGTACGACGACGCCGTGCTGTTCGTGACCGCGGCCGGCGCCGGGAGCTGTCTGTGCGTACTCAGTGGGGCCCAGGTCGACATCGGCCAGATCGCCTACGAGATGACCCTGCTCGTCAACCGGGTCGGCGAACACCTCGGCGTCGACGCCAGGAAGCCTGAGAGGTCCCCCACCACAGACCTCTGACCTGCTGCTTTCCTTGCCCCATGGAGTTATCCACAGGCTCGCCACGAAACGCGCCGGAGCGGTTACGGTGAGTGCACGGCGAACGCGCAGGGCGTGAGCCACCGACTCCACGGGGGAGTACGACCATGTCGGCAAGCACCTTCGGCCCCACCCGCCCCAGTACCCGCACGACGAGCCGTGCCGCTCGTGAACTGGGTCTCAAGCGAGTCGAGCTCGACCTCGCTGTCCAACTCGGCCGCATCCGCACCGTGCCCGACGAGGGCGGTGGGGGAGGCCGGCGTGTGGAGCAGGCGGAGATCGAGCGCCTCCGGGCGCAGGACGGCTTCCCCGAGTCCCTTCGCGAGCGGGTGCGGATCGTGGGTACGGCGGAGGGCGCCGCCCTCATGGAGATCCCGGCCGGCCGGTTCACCCGGCTCGCCCGCCTGGGCCTGCTCGTGCCCGTGAAGTACTACCTCAACCGTTACCGCGCCGTGGTCTGGCTCTATCTCGCGGAGGAACTGCGCCAGTTCGCGGCCAGCCCGGAGCACGCGCACCTGCTCACGGGACGTACGCCCGAGACCCTCCGCGGGCAGCTGGCGGCGGGGGTGGACCTGCGGGCACGCAACTGGCGCGCCCGCCAGGTCGGTTTCCTGCTGCGGCAGGCCGAGAACCCGTGGGCCCGCGCCGCAGCCGTGGCCGCGTTCCTCGCGCCCGTCCAGGTCGCCGACGTCGTCGAACGTCCCCACGAGCGTGCCCACCTCGACCGGCTCCGGCCCGTGTCACCGGGGCCCGGTGTGCCGGGGTCTCCTTCCGCTCGTCTTGCCGAGCGGATCATGACGGCGCAGGACGCGGACGAGGTCGGCTGGCTGTGCAGCGAGTTGGCGCGCTCGGTCGAGGAGGCCCGCGACATCTCGCCGGCCCCCCGCCCGGCCGTCCACCGGGTTCCGCCGGCGATGCGAGCGGTGGCACGGCCCATCCCGCCGATGGCACGGACGGTCACCCGGCCCACGGAGGAGGCGACGAGGTCGTGGGAGCCGGCCGCGCGCCCGACGGGGTCAGCGGCGCCACCTCCCAAGCCGGCGGTGCGACCCGCGGAGTTGGCGGCGCCATCTGCGAAGCCCGCCGCACAGTCCCCGGACTCGGTGCGTGAGGCTCCGGCGCCCCAGGAGACGGCGTCACCGTTCCCGGAGCCGGTGGTACGGCATCCGCAGCCGACGGGGCGCCCCGCGGAGTCGGGACCCCGCGTGCTGCGGATGCGGACGCGGCTTCCCGGGTCGGTGGCGGCACAGCTCACGGAGGCGGCGACTGCACCCGCGGAGCCGGCCGCGCGGCACCCCGAGCCGCGGGTGCGGCCCCGCCGGTCGTGTGTCGTGCCGCGGGAGCCGGCCGCGCGGCCGGCGGTGCCACCGGCCCCTCGCGAGCACGAGCCGGCGCATACCCTTCCGCCGCCCTCGTCCCGCGGTCTGCGGGCCTGGCTACGGCGCAGAAGCGCACGGCCGGCACCACCCGCGCGGGTCTGAACAGCCGGACCCGGCTGTCGTCGCCAGCTGCTACAGGGCCCTGAACAGGCCCTCCTGCACGACCGAGACGAGCAGCCGTCCCTCCAGGTCGTAGATGCGCCCGCGGGCCAGCCCACGGCCGCCGGTGGCGATCGGCGACTCCTGGTCGTACAGGAACCACTCGTCCGCGCGGAACGGCCGGTGGAACCACATGGCGTGGTCCAGCGAGGCCATGTCGAAGTTCCGCGGCCCCCACAGGGGCTCCACCGGGAGGCGCACGGCGTCCAGGAGGGTCATGTCGCTCGCGTAGGTCAGCGCGCACGTGTGGACCAGCGGGTCGTCGCCGAGCGGGCCGACCGCGCGCATCCACACGGCGCTGCGCGGCTCGGCGCCCTCGATCTCCTCGGCGTTCCAGCGCAGCCGGTCGACGTACCGGATGTCGAACGGCTGGCGGCGCGCCATCCGCTCCAGCTGCTCCGGCAAGGCCCCCAGGTGTTTGCGGATCTCCTCGGACACCGTCGGCAGCGACTCGGGGTCCGGCACCTCGCGGGCCGGCGGCAGCTGGTGCTCGAACGGTCCTTCCTCAGGCTTGTGAAAGGAGGCGGTCAGATTGAAGATCGTGCGGCCCTGCTGCACGGCCGTGACCCGGCGCGTCGTGAAGGAGCGTCCGTCGCGGACCCGCTCCACCTGGTACACGATCGGCACGCCCGGCCGGCCCGGACGCAGGAAGTACGCGTGCAGCGAGTGCACCGGGCGCTCGCCGTCCGTGGTGCGGCCGGCGGCGACCAGCGCCTGGCCGGCCACCTGGCCGCCGAAGACCCGTTGCAGGGACTCCTGCGGGCTGCGGCCACGGAAGATGTTGACCTCTATCTGCTCCAGGTCGAGGAGGTCGACCAGTCTCTCGGCCGGATTCGTCATCGGTGGGATTCTCCTTGGCTTGCCACGGGCCGGGGACCGCTCACAGCTGGCCGACATCGGTGACGCGGACGACCGCACGCCCCTCGGCGTCGGAGGCCGCGAGGTCGACCTCGGCGCTGATGCCCCAGTCGTGGTCGCCGTTCGGGTCGTCGAAGATCTGGCGGACCCGCCAGAGGCCGTGCTCCGGCTCCTCCTTGATGACGAGCAGCTTGGGCCCCCGGGCGTCGGGCCCGGTGCCGAGGTCGTCGTACTCGTCCCAGTACTTGTCCATCGCCTCGCCCCACGCCTCGGCGTCCCATCCGGACTCGGCGTCCAGCTCGCCCAGTTCCTCGACCTGGTCCAGGGCGGCCAGTTCCACGCGGCGGAACATGGCGTTGCGGACCAGGACGCGGAAGGCGCGGGCGTTGGTGGTGACCGGCTTGACCTCGTCCGCCTTTTCCTGGGCCTCCTCGGCGGTCATCTCCTCCGGGTTGGCGAGCTGCTCCCACTCGTCCAGCAGGCTGGAGTCCACCTGGCGCACCATCTCGCCCAGCCACTCGATCAGATCCTGAAGATCCTCGGACTTCAGGTCGTCCGGGATGGTGTGGTCCAGGGTCTTGTAGGCGCTGGCGAGGTAGCGCAGCACGATGCCCTCGGTGCGGGCCAGCTCGTAGAAGGACACCAGCTCGGTGAAGGACAGTGCCCGCTCGTACATGTCCCGGACCACCGACTTGGGCGACAGCGGGTGGTCACCGACCCACGGGTGGCTCTTGCGGTAGGTGTTGTACGCGTGGAAGAGCAGCTCTTCCAGCGGCTTCGGGTAGGTGACGTCCTGGAGGCGCTCCATGCGCTCCTCGTACTCGACGCCGTCCGCCTTCATCGCCGCCACCGCCTCGCCGCGCGCCTTGTTCTGCTGGGCGACGAGGATCTGCCGGGGGTCGTCCAGGGTGGACTCCACGACGGAGACCATGTCCAGCGCGTAGGACGGCGACTCCGGATCGAGGAGTTCGAACGCGGCCAGGGCGAACGTGGACAGCGGCTGGTTCAGCGCGAAGTCCTGCTGAAGGTCGACGGTGAGCCGCACGATGCGGCCTTCGGCGTCCGGCTTGTCCAGCTTCTCCACGATTCCGCCGTCCAGCAGGGAGCGGTAGATCGCGATCGCCCGGCGGATGTGCCGCAGCTGCTGCCGACGCGGCTCGTGGTTGTCCTCCAGCAGATGGCGCATCGCCTCGAAGGCGTTGCCCGGCCGGGCGATCACGGAGAGCAACATCGTGTGCGTCACCCGGAATCGCGAGGTCAGCGGCTCGGGCTCCGACTCGATCAGCTTCTGGAAGGTGTTTTCCGTCCAGCCGACGAAGCCCTCCGGCGCCTTCTTGCGGACCACCTTGCGCCGCTTCTTCGGATCGTCGCCCGCCTTCGCCAGCGCCTTCTCGTTCTCGATGACGTGCTCCGGCGCCTGCGCGACCACGAGCCCCGCCGTGTCGAAGCCGGCCCGGCCGGCCCGGCCCGCGATCTGGTGGAACTCACGGGCCCGCAGCGTGCGCACCCGGCTGCCGTCGTACTTGGTCAGCGCGGTGAAGAGCACCGTGCGGATCGGCACGTTGACGCCCACACCGAGCGTGTCCGTGCCGCAGATGACCTTGAGCAGACCGGCCTGGGCGAGTTTCTCCACCAGGCGCCGGTACTTGGGCAGCATGCCGGCGTGGTGCACGCCGATGCCGTGCCGGACGTAACGGGAGAGGTTACGGCCGAACTTGGTCGTGAAGCGGAAGTTGCCGATCAACTCGGCGATCTGGTCCTTCTCCTCGCGGGAGCACATGTTGATGCTCATGAGCGCCTGCGCCCGCTCCACGGCCTGCGCCTGGGTGAAGTGCACGATGTACACCGGCGCCTGCTTGGTCTCCAGCAGGTCGGTGAGCGTCTCGGTGAGCGGGGTCAGCTTGTACTCGTAGGAGAGGGGCACCGGGCGGGTCGCCGAACGGACCACCGAGGTGGGGCGGCCGGTGCGGCGGGTGAGATCCTTCTCGAAGAAGGACACGTCGCCCAGGGTGGCCGACATCAGGATGAACTGCGCCTGCGGCAGTTCCAGCAGCGGGATCTGCCAGGCCCAGCCGCGATCGCCCTCGGCGTAGAAGTGGAACTCGTCCATGACGACCTGGCCGACGTCGGCGTCCTTGCCGTCGCGCAGCGCGATCGACGCCAGCACCTCGGCGGTGCAGCAGATGACGGGCGCGTCGGCGTTCACGGAGGCGTCGCCCGTGAGCATGCCGACGTTCTCGGTGCCGAAGAGCTTGCACAGCTCGAAGAACTTCTCCGACACCAGCGCCTTGATCGGTGCCGTGTAGAAGGTGACCTCGTCCCGGGCCAGCGTGGCGAAGTGCGCACCCGCGGCGATCATGCTCTTGCCGGAACCGGTGGGCGTCGAGACGATCACGTTCGCCCCGGAGACCACCTCGATCAGCGCCTCTTCCTGGTGGGGGTAGAGGGTGAGGCCGCGCTCCTGCGCCCACGACTCGAAGGCTTCGTACAGGGCGTCGGGGTCGGCGGTCGGCGGCAGCTGATCGATGAGGGTCACGCCCCCATCTTGCCTGGCCCAGAGCCCGAGCGGGGAATCGGCTGGGGATGCGAAGATCACGACCGCTACGCTGTGTCGCCGACGCGGCGTCAGCGCACCAGGTCAACTGGTCAGCGGCACACGAGGAATGGGGCGGGAAGCGGCCATGATGGGACCAGCACACTCACTGTCGGGGGCCGCGGCCTGGCTCGGCGTCGGAGCCGCCACCGCGGCGGCGGGACACCCGATGCCCTGGCCGGTCCTCCTCTCCGGTGCCCTCATCTGCGCCGGTGCCGCGCTCGCCCCGGACCTCGACCACAAGGCCGCCACCATCTCCCGGGCTTTCGGCCCGCTCTCCCGCTGGCTCTGCGAGATCGTGGACAAGCTGTCGTACGCCGTCTACAAGGCGACCAGGAAGCAGGGCGACCCGCGTCGCTCCGGCGGGCACCGCACACTGACGCACACCTGGCTGTGGGCCGTCCTGATCGGCGCCGGCTGCTCGGCCGCCGCGATCACCGGGGGTCGCTGGGCGGTCCTGGCGATCCTGTTCGCGCACATGGTGCTCGCCATCGAAGGTCTGCTGTGGCGGGCGGCGCGGGGCTCCAGCAGCGATGTCCTGGTCTGGCTGCTGGCGGCGACCAGCGCGTGGATCCTGGCGGGCGTGCTCGACAAGCCGGGCAACGGCTCGGACTGGCTGTTCACCGATCCCGGACAGGAGTACCTCTGGCTGGGGCTGCCGATCGTGCTGGGCGCGCTGGTGCACGACATCGGGGACGCGCTGACCGTGTCCGGCTGCCCGATCCTGTGGCCGATCCCGGTCGGCCGCAAGCGCTGGTACCCGCTGGGGCCGCCCAAGGCGATGCGGTTCCGGGCGGGCAGCTGGGTGGAGCTGAAGGTCCTGATGCCGGCGTTCATGCTGCTCGGGGGAGCGGGCTGCGCCGCCGCCCTCAACCTGATCTGACCTGGCCCGGGGGGTGGGCAGGCCCACCTGGTCAGGTCGCCTCGCCCGCGTCCGCCGCACCGTACCGGCGCTCGAAGCGGGCGATGCGGCCCTCGGTGTCGACCGTGCGGGCCTTGCCCGTGTAGAAGGGGTGGCTCTCCGAGGAGATCTCCACGTCGATCACCGGGTACGTCTGGCCGTCGTCCCACTCGATGGTCTGCTCGCTCCGCGCGGTGGACCGGGTGAGGAAGGCGTAGCCGGCGGCGCGGTCCCGGAAGACCACGGGGTGGTAGTCGGGGTGCTTGTCCTGCTGCATGGCGGCTCCTTGTGCGGGGCGCTCGGGGCGGGGACGGCCGGAAGGCCGCGCTCAGCCGGGCAGGGAGTCCTCGTCGACGATGTGCATCGCGGCTTCCTCGGCGGAGGCGGCGGCACCGTCGATGCCGACGTCGGTCGCGACGAGGGCGGCCTCGTCGTCCTCGTGTGCACCCTCGTCGGGGGCCACGAGCCGGCCGGAGCGGAAGTTGCCGACCTCGTTGTCCAGCAGCTCGCCGTCCGTGCCGTCGACGTCACCGATGCCGTCGCCGTCCGGAGCGGCGAGGTCCGGCTGCTCCTCGGCGAGCCGCTGGTCGAGCGTCTCGCCCGCCTGGCGCTCGGCCGCCGTCACGCCGATGTGTTCGACCGCCCACGGGCGCTCTGGAGGGGACCAGCCGCGGTCGAGTGGTTCGGCGACGCCGTCGAAATCCAGGGTGTCCTCGACGTCGAGCACCCCCGAGTCCTCCGGGATCTCCGAGGGATCGGGCTGGTAGACGTCGTCCCCCCAGCCGTCCGTGTCCACGACTACCTCCAGGTGGTGAGCACGGTCCGGTGCCGTCCCAGTGGGCGGCGGACCGCCGGCACGCCGGGCGCGGGGCCGCACCGGGAACCGCCGGATTCCCGGAGGCACCCCGAGCCGGTGCCGCTTTCCAGCCTTCCACCCCTGCTCGGCACCGCGCAACGCCACGGGTCCCGGCGGGGCCGCGCCCGCGCCCCGGGGCCCGGCCGGACCCACCGGGACCCGGCCACGGCAACCGACGGCTGCGGGACCCGGCCCGGGGCCCCGGGCCGGGTACGGGGTCCACGCCGGCGACGCGGGCTCCGCCACCGTCCGATCCGACCGAGGCCGGCCACTGGCCGCAGCCGATCGATCGCACCGTGCGGACCGAGCGCGCCGAGTCAGCCCGATCGATCACGTCTGCCGAACCGGCCGAGCCCACCGAGCCGACCCCCGGCACGCCGGGCATCTCACCCGTGCCAGGACCGCCACAGCGCCGCGTAGGCGCCCTCCGCCGCGACCAGCTCCTCGTGGCTGCCCAGCTCGCTGATGCGGCCGTTCTCGACGACGGCGATCACGTCGGCGTCGTGGGCCGTGTGCAGACGGTGGGCGATGGCCACCACGGTGCGGCCGTTGAGGACACGCGCCAGGGAGCGTTCCAGGTGGCGGGCCGCGCGCGGGTCGAGCAGCGAGGTGGCCTCGTCCAGGACCAGCGTGTGCGGGTCGGCCAGCACCAGCCGGGCCAGCGCGATCTGCTGGGCCTGCGCCGGGGTCAGCGCCGAGCCGCCGGAGCCCACCTCGGTGTCCAGGCCGTCGTCCAGCGCCCGCGCCCATCCGTCGGCGTCGACCGCGCCCAGGGCCGCCCACAGCTCGGCGTCCGTCGCGCCGCCGCGGGCGAGCAGCAGGTTGTCGCGCAGGGAGCCCACGAAGACGTGGTGCTCCTGGTTGACGAGGGCCACGTGGGAGCGGACGCGTTCCGCGGGCATCCGGGACAGCTCCGCACCGCCCAGGGTGACCCGGCCGTCCCGGGGCGCGTAGATCCCGGCGAGCAGCCGGCCCAGCGTGGACTTGCCCGCGCCGGACGGCCCGACCAGGGCGAGCCGGGTGCCCGGAGCGACCTCCAGGGAGACCTTCCGCAGCACGTCGACGCCCTCGCGGTAGCCGAAGTGCACCCGGTCGGCGCGCACGTCCCGCCCGTCGGGGGCGAGCGTGGCCTCCCCGGCCTCGGGCTCGATGTCCCGCACGCCGACCAGCCGGGCCAGCGACACCTGGGCGATCTGCACCTCGTCGTACCAGCGCAGGATCAGGTTCACCGGATCGACCAGCATCTGGGCGATGAGCGCGCCCGTGGTCAGCTGGCCCACGCCGATCCAGCCGTGCAGGACGAAGACGCCGCCGACCATCAGGACCGAGCCGAGCACGAGCAGGTGGACGGTGTTGATGACCGGGAAGAGCACGGAGCGGAGCCAGAGGGTGTAGCGCTCCCACGCGACCCACTGCGAGATCCTCTGCTCCGACAGGGCCACGCGGCGGGCGCCGAGGCGGTGTGCCTCGATGGTGTGGCCCGCGTCCACGGTCTCGGCGAGAGCGGCGGCGACGGCGGCGTACCCGGCGGCTTCCGAGCGGTAGCCCGACGGTGCCCGCCTGAAGTACCAGCGGCAGCCGACCACCAGGACCGGGACGGCGAGCAGCACGGCGGCGGCCAGCGGCGGGGCCGTCACGACCAGTCCGCCGAGCAGCAGCAGTGCCCACACGAAACCGATGGCCAGCTGTGGCACGGCCTCGCGCATGGCGTTGGCCAGGCGGTCGATGTCGGTCGTGATGCGGGAGAGCAGGTCGCCGGTGCCCGCCCGCTCCAGCACACCCGGGGGCAGTCCGACGGACCGTACGAGGAAGTCCTCGCGCAGGTCGGCCAGCATCCGCTCGCCCAGCATCGCGCCGCGCAGCCGCACCTGCCGGACGAACCCGGCCTGCACGGCCAGCGCGAGCACGAACAGCCCGGCGGTCAGGCCCAGATGGAGGTCGCGGGCTCCGTCCGTCACCCGCTCGACCAGACCGCCGAGCAGGTACGGGCCCACCATGGAGGCGACCACGGCCACCGTGTTGACGGAGATGAGCAGCAGGAAGGCGCGCCGGTGCCGGCGGAACAGCTCGGTGACGTAGGCGCGCACGGTCGCGGCGGCACCGACGGGCAGGGTGGTGGCGGTCGTCGGGGCCGCCGGGTCGTACGCCGGTGGCGCGACGCCGATCATGCGCTCTCCTCGATCTCTTCCAGCTCCTGGAGCGCTTCCAGGAGGATGCCCTCGTCGGTCGCGGTCAGTTCCTCGTCGGTCTCCCGGGTCACCACGGCCCGGTAACGCGGCTCGCCGTCCACGAGTTCGCGGTGCACGCCGACCGCCACGACCTGCCCCTCGTGCACCAGGGCGACCCGGTCCGCGTGGTCGAGCAGCAGCGGCGAGGAGGTGAACACCACCGTCGTCCGTCCCGACCGCAGCCGGCGCAGCCCGTCCGCGATCCGGGCCTCGGTGTGCGAGTCGACCGCGGAGGTCGGTTCGTCCAGCACCAGCACCTCCGGATCGGTGAGGAGCGACCGGGCGAGGGCGAGCCGCTGGCGCTGGCCGCCGGACAGGGAGCGTCCGCGCTCGGTGATCCGGGCGTCCATCGGGTCGGACGCGTCCAGTGACCCCTGCACGAGAGCGTCCAGCACGTCCTCGCACTGTGCTGCCGCCAGCGCGTCCTCGGCCCGCACGGCACCGGAGGCGGGCACGTCGAGCAGATCACGCAGCGTGCCGGAGAGCAGTACCGGGTCCTTGTCCTGGACGAGGACGGCGGTCCGGGCGCTGTCGAGGGGAAGCTCGTCCAGCGGGACCCCGCCCAGCAGCACCGACCGGCCCGGTTCGGTGGGGTGGCCGCCCAGCCGTTCGGCGAGCCTGCCGGCCGCGTCCGGGTCACCGCAGACGACGGCGGTGAACCGGCCGGCGGGAGCGAGCAGACCGGTCGCGGGGTCGTACAGGTCGCCGCCCGGCACCTCGGCCGCCCGGGTGCCGTCGGTGGCCGTGGACCGCTCCAGCGACAGCACGCGCGCGGCCCGCTTGGCCGAGGGGCGGGAGAAGGAGTACGCCATGGCGATCTCCTCGAAGTGCCGCAGCGGATAGTTCAGGATCATGACGGCGCTGTAGACCGTGACGAGTTCACCGACCGTGATCCGGCCCTCGCGGGCGAGGCCGATGCCGTGCCAGACGACCGCGATCAGCAGCAGGCCGGGCAGCAGCACCTGGACGGCGGAGATCAGCGACCACATCCGGGCGCTGCGCACGGCGGCGTGCCGCACCTCCTGCGAGGCCCGGCGGTAGCGGTCGAGGAACAGCTCCTCGCCGCCGATGCCGCGCAGCACCCGCAGGCCGGCGACGGTGTCGGAGGCCAGTTCGGTGGCCCGCCCCGCCTTCTCGCGCTGCACGTCGGCGCGGCGCGTCGCCCGGGGCAGCAGCGGCAGTACCGCGAGGGCCACGACGGGCAGACCCACGGCGACGACCACGCCGAGCGCGGGCTGGTACAGGAGCAGGCTGACGCAGACGACCAGGACCGTGAGCGCGGCGGCGGTGAACCGGGAGACGGCCTCGACGAACCAGCCGATCTTCTCCACGTCGCCCGTGGAGACGGCCACCACCTCGCCGGCGGCCACCCGCCGGGTCAGGGCCGAGCCCAGCTGGGCGGCCTTGCGTGCGAGCAACTGCTGGACGCGGGCGGCCGCGGTGATCCAGTTGGTGACGGCGGCCCGGTGCAGGAAGGTGTCGCCGACGGCGATGCCCGTCCCGCACAGCAGCATCAGAGCACCCGTCAGGGCCAGCCGGGTGCCGGAACGGTCGACGGCCGCCTGGACGGCGAGGCCGACGCAGAAGGGGAGGGCGGAGACGGAGACGAAGTGCAGCAGGCCCCAGGCGAGCGACTTCAGCTGCCCGCCCAGCTGGTTGCGCCAGAGCCACCACAGGAATCGAGGACCCGAACGCGCGTCGGGCACGCCCGGATCGGGATACGGAAGGTCTTGAATCTGCATGACGTCCCAGTGGCTCGTGTCAAGGGCAGGGAAGGAGCGGAACGCCGCGAGGAGCGACGACAAGCCGTGAAAGGTTCGCGTCGCAGAGTGGTGAATTTCAAACGGTTTTCTCCGGGGCGCGTGCAAATCGCCTGTTTCCGGCCATGGCGACAGTTGCGGTCAGGCCGGGCGCCCCGTCTGTCCGGCACCACGCACCAGTACGGCCTCGGCCACGTCGTCGCCATCGACCGCCACCGCCCTGGAACGACCCCGGATGCACCGGGATCACGGCAGCGGTGCTCCCGGTCCGCGGTGCCTGCGAGAAGGCCGTGAAGTGCCTGCGCACCCCACGGCCGGGTGAAGGCGCCGCGCCGCGGCTCCTTCGGAGTTCGAGCCGGACCGGTGCCGGCTCGCCTGCTGTCAGCGCCCGCCCGGGCCGGCAGCCTTCTGCCCCTTCGGACCCGCCGCGCCGGACGAGTTCACCACGTCCACGTCGCTGGCCCGGACGTACGCGAGCCGGTGGCCGAGCTGGATCTCGTAGTACCGCTCCCGGCCCCACACCACCGGGTTGGGCGTGTCGCTGAAGGACTTGGCGGTGTAGGAGCTGCCGACGCCGGCCTGGGTCACGTACCGCTGCCCCGCCAGGATCGGGTACGGCAGCGGCGATTCGGCCGGCCCGTCGATGTCCTCCGGGTACGCGTCCTCCTCGGGGAGGGCGCGGCCGTACGCCGGGATCTCGTCCAGACCCTCCTTCGGTGTGATCATGCGCCCGCTGGCACCGACGGCGGTCGGGTGCTTCTTGGGGTTCTCGAACCACGCCTTGTGGCCCTGGAACCAGATGGCCGTCCAGTCGCCCCTGCGGTCGGCGACGGCGAAGGTCTGGCCGGTGGAGACGCGGGACCCCAGGTCGTTGACGTCCTTGGTGGAATCGTCACCGTCGGGCTTGCGGCCCGGGTCCTGGATCAGCGGGGCCTTCGCGTCCGGTTCGGTGTGCAGGCGGACGGCGCTGGAGCCGTGCGGCGGGCAGGGTTTGCCGCTGCCGCCGCATCCCGTGTAGTCGGGCTTGTGCTGCGCGAAGTCCGGCAGGATCGTCACCATGTCGCTGTCCGGGCCCGCCGTGGCCTTCAGCGGCGCTCCGAGGAGGTCGAAGTAGTGCCGCCAGTCCCAGAAGGGACCGGGATCGTCGTGCATGTCGGGGATGGTGTCGGCGGTCGGGGCGGGCACGTTGTCGTGGCCGAAGATGTGCTGGCGGTCGAGCGGGATGCTGTACTTCTGCGCCAGGTACCGCACCAGGCGTGCCGAGGACTGGTACATCCGCTCCGTGTACCAGGTCCCGGGCTGCGTGAGGAACCCCTCGTGCTCGATGCCGATCGAGCGGGCGTTGACGAACTGGCTGCCGGAGTGCCAGGCCTCGTCCTTGGTCCGGACGTGCTGGGTGACATGGCCGTCGCTGGAGCGGATCGAGTAGTGCCACGACGACTCCGTCGGGTCCTGCACCGTCTGGAGCATGCTCGGCAGCACGGCCTCGGTGTCGTGGATGACGATGTACTCGATCGGCTGGTCCCTGGGCCGGTCGGCCAGGTCGTGGTTGCCGTAGTCGCCGTCGTCGATCTCCTCGTACGGCGCGCCGAGCCAGTCACAGGCCAGTTCGGCGGGGCACTCGACCTGCTTCGGCTGCTGCGGGCCCTGCGCCCGGGGAGTGCGGGGGTGCGGTTGCAGGCCGGGGGTGGCGGGGAGCGCCACGTCCTGTCCTTCGGCGGTGGTGCGGTGCGCTCCCCGCCGGATCAGGGCGAAGACGTCGTCGGCGTAGGCCGCGGCCGACGCGACGTCAGGGGTGCCCGGGAAGCGCGCGACCGTCTCCCACCAGTCCGCCGGGTTGGCGCTCAGGGGCTTGCCGAGCTGGCGCTGCGTGGCCGCGAGGAGTGCCGCTCCGCCGCGGACGTTGGTGACGTCGTCCGTGCGCAGGCGTTCGGCCGGGACATGGATCAGGCGGGCCGCGTTCCGCAGGTCCGCCGGCTGCACGGCGCGTCGCCCCGTGGCGGGTGTCCCCGCCGCACCCGTGCGGGGCGGGGTCTGGCCGACGGGCGGCGCCTGCGGTGCGGACGGTGCCGCCGAGGCCTGGACGCGGTCGCTGTCCACCAGGTGCATGGGCCCGAAACCGCCGGCGACGCTGGGCGCGCCCGGGTGGGAGTCCCAGCGGGACTGCATGTAGGACACACTCATGAGCACACTGCGCGGCACGTGGAACTCGCGCGCGGCGTTCGTGAAGGCGTCCTGCAGACGCCGGTCGTCCGCGTCGTCGGCGCCGGACATCGGGAGGATCAGCAGCGGCGGCAGCAGAGCCGCCCCCGCGATCACACAAGCCGTGAGGCGGCACCTCCTGATGGCACCGGGGACATGTGCAGAAACAATTCTTCTCATCGCAGAGGCTCTCCCAACCACGCTCGATCGCACCAGGACAGAGGAGTTGCCCGTAGCGCCACCCCTTGTACGTTTCCGTGCCACGGGCGCCGTGTCGTGGCGAACGTCACCGGGGTGGACCAGCGGTCCGGCCGAGGCCACCCGGTCGGCGGCAGCGACTCGGCTGCCTGGGGCAACCACGGGCGACCGGGTGCGGCTCAGTCCTCGACCGGGTCCACCTGCCAGTCGGGGTGGCCCGGCATGGGCGGGGTGTGCGGACCGTACAGCCACGGATTCAGAAACGCCGTCAGGTCCTCGCCGGCGACCCGGGAGGCGAGCGCGACGAAGTCCCGGGTGCCGGCCGTACGGCCCCGGTACTCGCTCACCCAGGCCCGCTCGATCCGCTCGAAGGTCTCCGCGCCGACCTTCTCCCGCAGGGCGAACAGCACGAGCGCGGAGCCGTCGTACCGCATCACCTTGAACAGCGTCGCCTCGCCGGGCTCGGCGGGCGCCCCTTCGTCGTGCCGCCACTGGTCGTGCTGCTCGTACGCCGACCGCATCACCGACTCCAGGCTCACGCCGCCGTGCTCGTCGGAGTACAGGCGTTCGTAGAAGCGCGCGTGACCCTCGCTCAGCCACAGGTCCGACCAGCGCCGGATGGCGACGCTGTCGCCCGTCCAATGGTGGGTCAGCTCGTGGACGAGGTTGCGTTCGGCGTCGACCCGGTCGCCCAGCAGGTCCTCCCGCGGCAGGACGGACAGCGACTGGGTCTCCAGCGCCACCGGCAGGTCGGTGTCCCCGACCAGCACGCCGTAGCGGCGGAACGGGTAGGGGCCGAGCCGTCGTTCCAGCCAGGCGAGGTGGTCCGGGGTGAGCGAGCGGTACTCCGCGGTGTCGGCGACCAGATCGTCCGGGACCACGTCCCGGACGGGCAGGCCGCGCGGGCCGCTGCTGTCGACGAAGGTGAACCTCCCGATCGCCAGCTGGACCAGTTGTGCCGCGAGGGGATGCTCGGAGTCGTACGTCCACCGGGTCCGGCCGTCGGGCCGCCGGACGGTGTTGACGAGCCGTCCGTTGGCCACCGCGCCGAGCCCCGGCGGGGTGGTGATGTGGAACGTGACCGGTGCCCGCAGGCTCGGGTGGTCGTTCGCCGGGAAGATCATGCGGGCGCCGTCCGGCTGCGCGCAGACCACGGTGCCGTCGGAGGTGGGCACCCAGCCGTAGTCCTGGATCGCGTCGTCGCGGTGCCGCGCCTGCGTCGGGTCGGCGGTGTAGGCGACGCGGACGGTGAACGTGCCGCCGCGCGGGATCGGCCGTGCGGGAGTGACGACGAGTTCGTCACCGTCGCGTCGCGTGGCGGCGGGCGCGCCGTCGACGGTGACGCGGTGCAGCGCGTTGCCCGCGAAGTCCAGGTCGAAGCGGGAGAGTGACTGTGTCGCGGTGGCGCTGATGGTGGCGCCGGCCTCGAAGGGGGTGCGGGGTGCCCGCCAGTCGAAGTCGAGGGTGTAACGGCGGACGGTGTAGCCGCCGTTGCCGGCGAGCGGCATGAGCGGGTCGCCGATACCCGGTGCGCCGGGGGCCGGGGGCGGGCCCGAGGAGGCGGCCGGGCCGGGGGCCGGTGAACCGTCGGCTCCGTGCGGGAGCGCGCCGGTGAAGACGACGGTACCGGTCAGCGCACCCGCTCCGGCGAGGGCGAGGACCAGGATCGCGCGACGGGTGCGGAGGGCATGACGGGGGCGTTCCGGGCGGGATTCCTGGTGTGCGGACTCCTCGCCCGGCCCCTTGGTGATCTCCATGCCCGCACTATGCCCGTAAGATCCGCTTACATCACCATATGTTCCTACATCGGATGCCAGCCCGGGGGCGTGGGGTGACCGGCCTCATCGCGCCGATCCGTCCGAGGCGTCATTGCGGCGCGGCCCGCCTGCCCGTAGAACACCGGCCATGAGAAGACGGATCGTCATGTCCATGCTTGCCGGGGCGACCCTCGTGGTGAGCGCTCTCTTCGGCACGGGAACCACGACGGCCCACGCGGCCGACGTACCCGCCGAGTTCGGCACCGACTGGCACGACCCCGTGACCGCGGCACCGCCCGTCGAGCGGCCGCACACCAAGTCCTGCCAGGTCACCCTCGCCGACGCCCGGTTCCGCGACTTCACGCCGTACCGGGGCGCGTACACGCCGCCCGAGGGCTGCGGCGACCGCTGGAGCAAGGTGGTCCTGCGCCTCGAAGGCGAGGTGAAGGGCCGTCAGTACGACCGGCTGGGCTATCTGCACGTCGGCGGCGTCGAGATCCTGCGCACCTCCACGCCGGAGCCCTCGCCCGACGGCATCGCGTGGCACGTCGAGAAGGACGTCACCCGGTACAGCGACACGTTCCGGACCGCCCAGGACGTCGAGATGCTGATCGGCAACGTCGTGGACGACACGTACACCGGTGTCATCGACGTCCACGTCACACTGACCTTCTACGCGGGACGCCCCGCGGCACCCGCCCCCGACCGCGTCCTCACCCTCGCCGACACTCCCGCCGGTACGACCCTCACCACCCCGCGCAACAGCGAACGCGTCGTCGCGGAGGTGTACGCGACCGGCTCGGGCGGCGGCTGCGAGGAGTTCTGGTACCTGACCGTCGCCGACCCGGCGCCGTACTCGTGCAAGGCGGGCCGCGGCCCGTACCGCGAGGTGCAGATCAGCGTCGACGGCCGGCTCGCCGGTATCGCGGCGCCGTTCCCGAACGTCTGGACGGGCGGCTGGTCCAACCCCTTCCTCTGGTACGTCCTCCCGGCCCCGCGCGCCTTCGACGTGCGGCCGATCGAGTACGACCTCACGCCCTTCGCCGGCCTCCTCAACGACGGCCGCCCGCACCGCGTCGAGGTGTCCGTCGCCGGCGTGCCCGCGGGCACGCCGGGCTGGAGCACGCCGGTGAACGTGCTGGTCTGGCAGGACGCGCACCGCGCCCACGTGCCGGGCGCGGTCACCCGGGCCGAGGCGAGCGACCTCGCCGACTCCTCCGCGTTCACCCCCGGAGCGGAGAACCGCGTACGCACCGAGGCAGGGCACCGCCTCACCGTCTCCGGATACCTGGACACCTCGCACGGCCGCGTGACCACCACGGTCACCCGGACGCTCGCCCACACCTCCGTCCACCGGTGGACCGACGCCGAGGCGGTGGACGGTCTCGACGCGACCTGGACCGACGACGAGACGGTCGGTGCCGCCGGCCGCGGCCCCGGGCGGACGACCCGCACGCACCGGACGTACACCATGAACGGCGCCACGACCCTGGGCGCGGACGACCGGCTGCGCACGGTGCTGACCCTCGGTGACCGGGCGACGGCGGTGACACGCGAAGGCGGCCGGCGCACCGCGTGGTCACGACTGGACGACACCTACAGCGGCGACGCCACGTACACGGTCGGCGTCCCGCGCGACCAGCGGCACGCGGTCGGTACGTCGGCCGAGCGCTACCGGCTCCTCGGCTCCGCCGGCTGCCACGACCGCTCGCTGACCACGGTCCAGGGGGTGCTGACGGAGGACCGCAGCCGCTGCTGAGAGGCGTGGTGCGGGGCGCGTCCCCCGTGGGCCGGGCCGCGGGGCCGGGCCGGACGGGGGATCGCCGTCCCGCCCGAGGCGGGCGGGGGGCGTCGCCGTTCAGCAGCGCTGGGCGGCGTCCCCGTCGATCAGGCTGTCCAGCAGGACGCCGAGCACCTGGCGCTCCTTCTCGGTCAGCGGCGCCAGTATCTCCTCGGCCGCCGAGCGGCGGGCGCCGCGCAGTTCGCGCAGGGTCGCGCGCCCCTCGTCCGTCAGCTCGATCCGGGTCACGCGGCGGTTCGCCGGATCCGCCACCCGCCGCACCTTGCCGCTCGCCTCGAGCCCGTCGACCAGCGTCGTCACCGCACGGGGCACGACCTCCAGGCGCTCGGCGAGGTCGGCCATGCGCGGCGGGGAGTCGTAGTGCGCGAGGGTGCGCAGCAGCCTGGACTGCGCCGGGGTGACGCCCAGGTCACGCTGTTCAAGATGGCGCTTCTGGATGCGGTGCACCCGGCGGGTGAGCCGCAGCAACTGCTCGGCGAGCAGGCCGTCGGGATCGGGGGTGGTCATGCGGGAACAATATCAGGATGCCGTTCATTGTGAGTATAGGTAACAATGAGCTATGATCCGTTCCGTCGTCGTCGGCCGTCCTCCGGCCGGCGCCCCGCCCACTCCGTAGGAGCCCATGCACCCCGACCGTGAACCCTCCTGGACCCCACCTGCCGACGCCGGCGAACAGCCCCGGCAGGTGCGCCGCATTCTGCGGCTCTTCCGTCCCTACCGCGGGCGGCTGGCCGTCGTCGGCCTGCTCGTCGGCGCCTCGTCGCTGGTCTCGGTGGCCACACCGTTCCTGCTGAAGGAGACGCTCGACGTCGCCATCCCGCAGGGCCGCACCGGCCTGCTGAGCCTGCTCGCGCTCGGCATGATCCTCAGCGCCGTCCTGGGCGGCGTCTTCGGCGTGCTGCAGACCCTGATCTCCACCACCGTCGGCCAGCGGGTCATGCACGACCTGCGCACCGCGGTCTACGGCCGCCTGCAGCGCATGTCCCTGGCCTTCTTCACCCGCACCCGCACCGGCGAGGTGCAGTCCCGCATCGCCAACGACATCGGCGGCATGCAGGCCACCGTCACCTCCACCGCCACCTCCCTGGTGTCCAACGCCACCAGCGTGGTCGCCACGATCGTCGCGATGGTCGCCCTGGACTGGCGGCTGACCATCGTCTCCCTGCTCCTGCTGCCGGTGTTCGTGTGGATCAGCCGCCGCGTCGGCAACGAACGCAAGAAGATCACCACCCAGCGGCAGAAGCAGATGGCCGCGATGGCGGCCACGGTCACCGAGTCGCTCTCGGTCAGCGGCATCCTGCTCGGCCGCACCATGGGCCGCTCCGACTCGCTGACGGCCTCCTTCGCGCAGGAGTCCGAGGGCCTGGTCGACCTGGAAGTGCGGTCGAACATGGCCGGGCGCTGGCGCATGGCCGTGATCTCGATCGTCATGGCCGCGATGCCCGCCGTCATCTACTGGACCGCCGGCCTCGCCCTCCGGTTCGGCGGCCCCGAGGTCTCCCTCGGCACCATCGTCGCCTTCGTCTCGCTCCAGCAGGGCCTGTTCCGCCCGGCTGTGAGCCTGCTCGCGACCGGTGTGCAGATCCAGACCTCGCTCGCGCTCTTCCAGCGCATCTTCGAGTACCTCGACCTGCCCGTCGACATCACCGAGCGCGAGCGGCCGGTCCACCTCGAACAGATCAAGGGCGAGGTCCGCTTCGAGGACGTCGAGTTCCGCTACGACGACAAGGGCGGCCCCGTCCTCGACGGCATCGACGTCACCGTGCCGGCCGGCAGCAGCCTCGCCGTCGTCGGCCCGACCGGCGCCGGCAAGTCCACGCTCGGCTATCTGGTGCCGCGCCTGTACGACGTCACCGGTGGCCGCGTGACCCTGGACGGCGTCGACGTCCGCGACCTCGACTTCGACACCCTCGCCCGCGCGGTCGGCGTCGTCTCGCAGGAGACGTACCTCTTCCACGCCTCGGTCGCCGACAACCTGCGCTTCGCCAAGCCCGACGCCAGCGACGAGGAACTGCACGCGGCGGCGAGGGCGGCCCAGATCCACGACCACATAGCGGCGCTTCCCGACGGTTACGACACCGTCGTCGGCGAACGCGGTCACCGCTTCTCCGGCGGCGAGAAGCAGCGCCTCGCGATAGCCCGCACCATCCTGCGCGACCCGCCGGTCCTCATCCTGGACGAGGCGACGAGCGCGCTCGACACCCGCACGGAAGCCGCCGTGCAGGAGGCCATCGACGCGCTGTCGGCCGACCGCACCACGATCACCATCGCGCACCGCCTGTCCACGATCCGCGACGCCGACCAGATCGTGGTGCTGGACGCCGGCCGGGTCGCCGAACGGGGCACCCACGACGACCTGCTGGAGCGCGACGGCCGGTACGCGGCCCTCGTGCGCCGGGACGCGCGGCTGCAACCCGCGAACTGAACAGGCGACCGTGACCGACAAGCTGAATATATGCCGGGTTTGTGAGGATATGCGTATTACCGTGCCCGCATGCAGACGAACACTCCGTCACGGAGCAGGACCCGACTGACACGCCGCGGCAGACTCGCCGTCCTGGTGGCCGGCGCCGTCATGGCCGGCACCGCCGTGGCGGTGCCGCTGCTGACACTGGCGGCCGACGGTGACCAGGCGAAGCCCGCCGCGCTGGTCATCCCACCGGGCTGGCGAGCGAACCAGGTCTACGACGCGATCGACAAGGCCCTCAGCCTGCCCCTGGGCAGCACCCGCGCCGCCCTCGGCAAGGCCGCCCTGAAGCTGCCCAACGAGGCCGGGGGCAACCCGGAGGGCTACCTCTTCCCGGCGACGTACCCCGTCCGCAAGGGAGCGACGCCCGAGTCCATGCTGCAGCTGATGATCGACACGGCCGACCGCAAGTTCAACGGCGCGCCGGTCGCGGCCGGGGCCCAGCGCAACGCCGTGAACGTCTACCAGACGGTCACCATCGCGAGCATCGTCCAGGCCGAGGCCTCGACGAAGGCGGACATGGGCAAGGTCGCCCGGGTCATCTTCAACCGGCTGAACAGCGGGATGCCGCTGCAGATGGACTCGACCCTGCACTACGCGCTGAACCGCGGCACCGCCGCCGGCCAGAGCGACACCCAGGAGGAGAGCCCGTACAACTCCCACCAGCGCACGGGCCTGCCGCCCACGCCGATCGACAACCCCGGCGAGGACGCGATGCGCGCCGCGCTCAACCCGACGCCGGGCGACTGGCTGTACTTCGTCACCATCACCCCCGGGGACACCCGCTTCACCGCGGACTACAACACGCACCTGCGGAACGTGGCCGAGTACAACGCCCTCCACCAGAACGGGGGGACGGCGCAGCCGACCGGTGGCGGCCCGCCGGCGCCTCCGTCCGAGCCCGACGGATCGCAGCCCGCGCTCCGCTGAGCCGGCGGGACGTCACGCGGCGACGGGTTCCCCGGCGAGCAGCCGCCTGATGTCCCGGACGGCCGCGCGCCCGGCCCGGTTGGCCCCGATGGTGCTGGCGGAGGGGCCGTAGCCGACGAGGTGGATCCGCGGGTCGGCGACCACGCGCGTGCCCGCCACCTGGATACCGCCGCCCGGCTCGCGCAGCCTCAGCGGAGCGAGATGGTCGAGCGCGGCCCGGAACCCGGTCGCCCACAGGATCACATCGGCGGACACCTGCCGGCCGTCCCGCCAGGCCACACCGTCCGGTGTGATCCGGTCGAACATCGGCTGCCGGTCCAGGACGCCGTTCGCCAGGCCCTGCCGGACGGCGTCGTTCAGCGGCAGCCCGGTGACCGAGACCACGCTGCGCGGCGGCAGCCCCTGACGTACCCGCTCCTCCACCAGCGCGACGGCCGCACGCCCGGCCTCCTCGTCGAACGGGCCCTCACGGAAGACCGGGGGCCGCCGGGTGACCCAGGTGGTCGCGGCGGCGTACGGGGCGAGTTCCAGCAGATGCTGGGTGCCCGAGGCGCCCCCGCCGACCACCACGACCCGCTGCCCGGCGAACTCCTCCGGACCGGCGTACTGCGCGGTGTGCAACTGCCGGCCGCGGAAGGTCTCCTGCCCGGGGTAGCGCGGCCAGAACGGGTGGTCCCAGGTGCCGGTCGCATTGATCAGCGCCCGTGTCGACCAGGTGCCGCCGGACGTCTCCACGAGCAGCCGCCCGCCGGGGCCCTCGCGTACCGCGCGCACGTCCACGGGCCGGCGCACCCGCAGGTCGAAAGTGCGCTCGTACCGGTCGAAGTACTCCCGGACGACCTCGGCCGACGGCCGCGCCGGGTCGGCGTCGGTCAGTTCCATGCCGGGCAGCGCGTGCATGCCGTGCACCTTGCCGAAGGTCAGCGAGGGCCACCGGAACTGCCAGGCGCCGCCCGGGCCGGGGGAGTGGTCGAGGACGGTGAAGTCGCGGTCCGGCTCGAATCCGGTGCGCCGCAGGTGATACGCGGCGGCCAGACCCGCCTGACCGGCACCGATGACGACGACCTCGATCTCACGCACTTCGTTCACGCCTGGGCAACAGCGACCCGCGCACGGATCTTCCCCGCCGCACGGCCGAGCCGGCCTTCTCCGGGAGCAGCTCGGACTCGGTGAAGGTGATCCCGATCCGGCGCGATGCGGCCGGGGGAGGCGAGCACATCGGCTGCCGGCACTCCGGTGGCGCCGAGGATCCGCGACGCGGAACGCGGAGTGCCTGGGGTGTGGGAACCGGCGTACGGGTCAGGATGAGGGCATGTCCGATGCCTTCACCACACGCGTGCTGAACGTCTCCACCGGCAGCCGGGAACGCGTCGTCGACCTCACCGCCGACTGCGAGGAGTTCCTGCGGGAGGCGGCGGCCGGCCGCGACGGTCTGCTCAACATCTTCGTCCCGCACGCCACCGCCGGAATCGCCGTGATCGAGACGGGCGCCGGGAGCGACGACGACCTCCTCGCCGCCCTGCACACCCTGCTCCCCGCCGACGACCGCTGGCAGCACCGGCACGGCAGCCCCGGCCACGGCCGTGACCACGTCCTGCCCGCCATCGTTCCGCCGCACGCGACCCTCCCGGTGATCGGCGGACGCCTGGAGCTCGGCACCTGGCAGTCGGTGTGTCTGGTGGACACCAACAAGGACAATCCCGACCGCAAGGTGCGGCTGAGCTTCCTCGGCTGAGCTCCGCCGGGCCCATCGGCCTCGCCGGCTCACCGGACTGAGCGTCGCCGGCCCACCGGAAGGCCCGGTGCCGGGTCAGGAGGGGCGAGCCCGGGTGGCCTCGGCCCGGCCCGGCGCCGGCACCAGGCCGAGCCGCTGCGCCCGCAGCACCGTGCCGACGCGGTCGCGGGTGCCCAGCTTGCGGTAGATGTTCTCCACGTGCTTGTGCACCGTGCGGACCGAGATGCCGAGACGGCGGCCGATCGCGTCGGCGGTGAGCGCGTCCGTGAGCAGCAGCAGGACGGCGGTCTCGCGGGGGGTCAGCGCGCAGTCCGCCGCACGCTGGTCCGGCGCACCGGCCGGGCCGAGCGCCCGCCGCCACTCCACGAGCAGCTGCCGCTGCCGCTCGACCGCCGCCAGCAGCGGCTGGGCGCGCTCGGCGACGGCCAGGTGGTCGTCGCCGAAATCCGTACCGGCGCGGTACACCAGGCACCCGGTGATCGGGGCGGCGCTTCCCGGGAGCGGCACGCCCAGCACGTGGTCGACGTCCAGTGCCTCGCGGAGCATGCGGGCCGTCGGACTGGAGCGCCACGCACGGCCCGCCGCCCGGTACGCGCTGACCGGCGTCCGGTCGGTTCCGGGCGCGTAGTGACCGGCGAAGGGATAGCCGGCCCGCAGCAGGCCGAGGTCGGCCTCCCCGAGCCGGGCCAGCTCAGCGGCGGCGGCGTCGGGCACCGTGCCGAGCGTGCCCTCGCTCTCGCTCCACTCGTCCAGTTTGTGGATGACCGCCTCGCCGCCGCACACGTCCGCCAGCGTGCCGGCCAGCATCGGCCACAGCCGCTCGGGTTCCCGTTCGTGCAGTGCCGCGACGGCGACGGCCGTCATGCGCTCGTAGGCCTTCTCCAGTCGCACGGTTCCTCTCCGGTCGCCTCGCGTACCCGCCCTCCCGTCGGCGTACGTAGTTCTACGCATATCGCTGCGGTCCCCGGCTGTCGCACACTTCAACCCGGCGACACCGGCCTGCTCGGACACGGCGTGTCCGAGGGGCCGCCGGCACGGGGGAACGGCGGCCCGTCCGGTGTCGCCCTCCACGTGCCTCCTCCGCGCCTGGCCGGCTCCCCGGCCGGCAACGGGCAACGCCCCCCGGCGGAGCCGGAGGGCGTCGGGACGGGCGTCGGGATCAGCCGCGCTCGGCGCCGCCTTCCCTCTTCTCCGCCTTTGCCTGCTTCAGGTCCTTGAGGCGCGCGGCCTCCTTGCGGACCTCCGCCTGGGTGGCGCGCTCCTTCTCCAGCCAGTCGGGCCGCTCCTGCCTGAGCGCCTCGATCTGCTCGGTGGTCAGCGGCTCGGTGACCCCGGCCCGGGCGAGACCCGCGATGGACACGCCCAGCCTGGCGGCGACGACGGGACGCGGGTGGGGACCGTTGGTCCGCAGCTCGCGCAGCCACTCCGGCGGGTTGGCCTGCAACTCGTTCAGCTCGGCGCGCGTGACCACACCCTCCTGGAAGGAGGCGGGGGTGGCGGGGAGGTACACACCCAGCTTCTTCGCCGCGGTCGCGGGCTTCATCGTCTGGGTGCTCTGCTGCGACTTCATGCCGTCCAGGGTATCGGCCGCGCGGGGGAGGGCCGACCACGGCCGGTGACGAACGCCTGGCCGGGACGCTGTGCGGAAGCCGAGGTGGCGCCTGCTGACGAGGCATGGTGCCGGAGCGGAGGTGGCGCCTGCCGGAGGGCCCGGCGCCGAGGGGGCGGGCGCTTGCCCGCGACGTGGGGGAGAGCCGTGCCGGCGGTCCGTGGCCGAGGGGGTTCGGGCGGGCCGGTAACCTGGCCTGATGACAGGCTCGGAGGATTCACCGTCGTTCCGGCTCGCGTACGTTCCCGGAGTGACGCCCGCCAAGTGGGTGAGGATCTGGAACGAGCGCCTGCCCGGCGTCCCGCTCACCCTGGTCCAGGTCCCGGCCGCCGAGGCGCCCGAGGTGCTGCGCGCGGGGGAGGCCGACGCGGGCCTCGTCCGGCTGCCGGTCGACCGTACGTTCTTCAGCGCGATCCCGCTCTACACCGAGACCACGGTGGTCGTCGTCCCCAAGGACCACCTGATCACGGCGGCGGACGAGGTGACCCTGGCCGACCTCGCCGACGAGGTGCTCTTCCACCCCCTGGACGACGTCTTCGACTGGGACGCCCCGCCCGGTGAACCGGCCTTCGAGCGGCCCGCCACCACCGCGGACGCTATCGAGCTGGTGGCGGCGAACGTCGGCCTCCTGGTCGTCCCGCAGTCCCTGGCCCGGCTCCACCACCGCCGGGACCTCACCTACCGCCCGGTCGTCGACGCCCCGCAGTCCGGCGTCGCCCTGTCCTGGCCGGAGGAAGCGACCACCGACCTGGTGCAGGAGTTCATCGGCATCGTGCGCGGACGCACGGTCAACAGCACCAGGGGCCGTACGGCGGTGCGGGCCTCGGCCGACGAGCAGCGCAAGCGCTCCGACCAGGGCGGCACCCGCCAGACACAGGGGGCGAAGTCGCAGGCCAGGTCGTCCGGGAAGCCGTCCGCGAAGTCCTCGGGCAAGCCGGGCGGCCGTGCGGCACACGCCCGTACGGGCGGCGGGGGCAAGCCGGCCAAGCGGGGGAAGCCGCGCCGCAGGTCGTGAGGCCCTTACGGGCCCGGGCGCAGCCCCTCGACGGCGCTCCCGTCCTCCCAGCTCCGCCCGACGGGCTCCCCGGCCTTCCCGGGTTCCGGACGTACGTGGCGTTCACGCAGATCGGCGATCGCGAGCACGAGTGCGACCAGGATGATCCCCGCGACGGTGAGCAGCCCCAGCTGGAGTGCCGTGTCCGCGCGGCCGTGATTGGCGAGGTGGGCGAAGTACACCGCGCCCACCACCGCGATCCCGGCCGCCGAGCCGACACGCTGGCCCGTCTGGAGGACGCCACCGGCCGCGCCCGCCCGGTGCACGGGGACGCGGGTGAGGGTGAGGGTGGTGTTCGGGGAGACCGTCAGACCGGACCCGATGCCGCCGACGAGCAGGGGCAGCGCCGACGCCCACCCCACATTCCGTCCGGGCACCAGCTCCACCGCCACGACGACCCCGAGCACGCCCAGGGCCACTCCGGCCAGCCCCATGACGACCAGCTTGCGGCCGAAGCGCACCACCAGCCGGCCGCCGATGGCCGCGCCGACCGCCGAGGCCGCCGCGAAGGGCAGGACCGTGAGCCCGGAGGCCAGCGCGCTGTAACCCACGCCGTTCTGCAGGTACAGGGCGTAGAGGAAGAAGACGGTCGTGAAGCCCGCGAAGTAGCTGAGGCTGATCAGGGCGCCGAGCGTGAAGGAGCGCAGGGAGAACAGCGCCAGGTCGACCAGCGGGGCCCGGCCCAGCCGTCCCTGCCGTCGCTCCCACGCCCAGAACGCGCCCAGCAGCACGGGGGCGAGCGGCATCAGCGCCCACTTCTCCCGGCCGGTCCACTGCTGCTCCTGGACCAGGGGCAGCATGAGCGCGAGGACGCCCGAGCCGAGGAGGAACACCCCGAACAGGTCGAACTCCTCGTGCTTGCCCGTCGCCGGCAGACGCGGCAGCAGCCGCAGGCCCGCGGCGAAGGCGGCCACCCCGATCGGCAGATTGACGAAGAACACCCAGCGCCAGCCGTCGTCGGTGCCGGCGGCGTCGATGAGCAGACCGCCCGCCAGCGGACCCGCCGCCGTGGACACCCCGATGACGGTCCCGAGCACACCGAAGGCCTTGGCCCGCTCGGAGCTCTGGAACATCTGCTGGATCAGCCCCGAGGTCTGCGGCGCGACGATGCCCGCCGCGGTGCCCTGGATCAGCCGGAACACCACCAGCCAGCCGGTGCTGGGCGCGAACCCGCACGCCGCCGAGGCCACCGTGAACAGAGCGAGCCCGAAGAGGAAGGCCTCGCGCCGGCCACGCATGTCGCCCAGCCGGCCGGCCGGGACCAGCGCCAGTCCGAAGGTGAGGGCGTACCCGGAGACCACCCATGCCTGGGTGGCCTCCGAGGCCCCGAGTCCGCGCTCCAGCGAGGGCAGCGCCACGTTCACGATCGAGGTGTCGAGGAGCGAGATGAAACCCGCTGCCAGACAGACCCCGAGCGCCTTCCACCGCCGCTCGTCGGGGGCGGTCCGGGCCTGTTCTGTGGTCATGAGGTCACGCTATGCAGTCATGGCCGCTCGCGCACGCCGGGACCGGCCGCGCGCACCCGCCGGCCGGCGCCTTCCCGGCCGCCGGCTGCCTCACCGCGCCTCGCCGTCCAGCCGTCCCCGGGCGAGCCGGACGCCCGCGGTCGCCCCGGGGACGAGCAGCGTGCCCTTGCTCCGAACGGGCACCCCTGCCCGCACGGCGTCGACCGGGAACCGACCGGGTGCACGCCCTCCCGGGAGGCTTGACGCCCTGGCGTGAAGAGACCGAGGGCCCGGCGCCCACCCGCGTCCGCCCCTCCCGTACCCGGCGGGTGCGCGGGCGGTTCAGCGGGCCGTCTCCCGCAGCCACGCGTACGCCGACCGTGCCGTGAACTCCGCCTGGCCGCCCCGCAGCAGCAGGGTCGCGGTGCCGAATTCCGGCGCGTCGGCCTGGGCCGGGACGTACGGGACGGCCAGGCAGCGCATGCCGGCCGCGTGGGCGGCGGCGGCCCCGGGGGCCGCGTCCTCCAGGACCACGCAGTCGGCCGGGTCCGCGCCGAGCCGGCGGGCCGCCTCCAGGAAGACGTCGGGCGCCGGTTTCCCGTGCGGGACCTCGTCGGCCGAGACCACCGTGCGCAGGAAGGCGCCCAGTCCGGTGCCCGCCAGGATCGCCCCGATGGCCTCCGGGGAGGAGCCCGACGCCACCGCCATCGGGACGTTCCGCGCGGCCAGCAACTCCACGAACGCGCGCATCTCCGGGTACGCGCGCGTGCGGGTGCGCGCCAGCTCCAGGTAGCGGCCGTTCGTCGCGGCCAGCAGCTCCGCCGCCGAGGCGTGCAGGCCGTAGCGGTCCCGCCAGATGGTCACCGTCTCGCGGGTGCTGATGCCGACGTAGCCCTCGTGGTCCGCCCAGGTGAAGTCCGGGACGCCGTGCTCGGCCAGGACCTGCCGGCTCGCCTCGTAGTAGTTCGGCTCGCTGTCCACCAGCGTTCCGTCGAGATCGAAGATGACCGAGAGGGCGCCGAGATCGTTCATGGCGTCCAGGATGCCAAGCGTCAGGCGCGGGCCGCCCGGCCCACCGACTCCACCAGGGGCAGCAGCCGGTACGGGACGCGCTCGCGCAGTGCCACCTCGGTGCGGGTGCGCACCACGCCGGGGAGGCTGATCAGCTTCTGGATCACGTCCTCCAGGTGGGCGTTGTCCCGGCCCACCACGCGCGCGAGCAGGTCTCCGCCACCGGTGATCGAGAAGGCCTCCACGATCTCCGGTACGGCGGCCAGCGCGTCCCCCACGTCGTCCAGGTGGCCCTGGGTGACCTCGATGTGCACGAAGGCCAGCACCGGGTGGCCGAGCGCGGCGGGGGACAGGGAGGGGACCGTGCCGGTGATCACGCCGTCCCGTTCCATCCGGTCCAGCCGGGCCTGGAGCGTGCCGCGGGCCACGCCGAGGATGCGGGCGTACTCGCGCACGCTGGTGCGCGGCTGCTCCAGGAGCAGCCGCAGGATGCGGGTGTCGAGTGCGTCCACGGCCATGATGGACGACTGTACCAATGGTCCAGGCGATCCACCGACGCGTGTGCCGTCCCACCTGGCACATTGGCATTCCGGAGCGCGTGCGTGCCGACCTGACACTGGACCATCGGCTCAGCGATTCGTCTCACACTTGAGCCAGTGAGGTCGGTGATGCTCTTATGGACGTGTCGATGGCGCTGCGGAACCCCGCGGCGCCTTTTCTGTGCCGGTGCACCCATGCACCCAGGGGAGGGCAGCAGTGCTGAAGAGGATGTTCGTGGCTCCGGACCCGGGACGGGCGCGGTTGCGCTTCGCCGCGCGGGCCGTCCTCGGCATCGGACTGGCGGTGGTGGTCTGCGCACTCGCCGGACACTCGCTCGCCGGCGCGGTCACCGGCGGCCTGGCCGCGCTGCTCGCGCTGTTCACCGTCACCGACCCGACCGTGCGCGGGCAGGCGGTCACCACCGCGCTGCTGCCCGTCGTCGGCGTGCCGGTGCTCGCCGCCGCGGCCGGGCTGCACGACCACCCCGTCGCCCGCGATCTCACCTTCCTGGCCGTCGTCGGCGCCGGCGTCCACGCCCGCCGGTGGGGACCGCGCGGGCACAGCCTCGGCGTGTTCGCCTTCATGACGTTCTTCGTGGCCCAGTTCCTGCACGCCGCCCCGGGACAGCTGCCCGAGCTGTACGCCGCCGTCCTGCTCTCCGTGCTCAGCGCGGCCGTCGTGCGCTTCGGCGTCTGGTGCTACGAACGCCGGCTGCCGCCGGCCGCCGTACCGGCCCCGCCCGCCGGGACCGGGCTGGCCCGGGTGACCACCCGGCAGGCCGTCCAGGCCACCGCCGGCGCCGGGTTCGCGCTCGTCGTGGGCCAGCTGGTGTCCGGGCAGCGCTGGTACTGGGCCGTCGGCGCCACGTGGTGGATCTTCGTCAACACCGCCTCGCGCGGCGAGACGCTGGTCCGCGGCTTCCGCCGGGTGCTCGGCACGGTCATCGGCATCTGCCTGGGCTTCCTGGTCGCCGTCCCGGTGCACGGCGCACCGCTGCCGACGGTCGTCCTGGTCGCGGTCGCCGTGTTCGGCATCTTCTACACGGCCGCCGTCTCCTACACCTGGATGATGCTCTGGGTGACCCTGCTCGCCGAGTCCCTGTACGGCCTCCTCGGCGTCCTCAGCCCCGGACTGCTCGCGCTGCGGCTCGTGGAGACCGGTGTCGGGGCGCTCGGCGCCGCGCTCGCCGTCCTGTTCGTGCTGCCGGTCACCACGCACGCCACCACTGACGCCTGGATTCAGCGGGCCCTGCGCTGCGTGCACGCCTGCACGGCCGAGGCCGCCGCCCGCCTCGCCGGCTCCGCCACCGCCGACCCCGCGCCCCGTGTGGCCGAACTGGAGCAGCTCCTCGGCCGGGTCCGGCTCTCGGTGGCGCCGCTGGTGCACCCGCTGAACCCGATGCCGGCACGCAAGGCGCGGGCCCGCCGGGTCCTGGCGCTGCTCGACGACTGCGCCCGCGAGATCCGGGGCCTGGTCGCCGTCGCCGCCGACCCCGAGGCCTCCCACGACGCCCGCCTCGCCGCCGCCTGCTGGCGTGTGGAGGCCGCGGTGGAGGCCCTCACCGCAGGCCGTGCCGAGCCCCCGCACCGCCCCGCCGAGCCGCCCGCCGAACCCGCCCTGGCGCATCTGCACGGCCTGGAACGCGCCCTCGCCGAACTGGCGGAGCCGCTGCGCACGCCGTCGGGCTCCCGGCTGGTCGGGGCGTGAGCGGGTGGGGGCGCACGAGGACTGAGCGCGCCCCCGCTCCGCAGGGAAGTGCGCCGACTCCCCGAAGAACCACGCGGCGACTCCCGCTTCTTGGTCTAGACCTCGCGTGATCGACTGCTACCGTCGGCCCCGGACCGGCTCGACGGCTCGACCGAGAGGGGACAGCGGTGGCACAGGACGGCAGGGCGGGCAGGCGCCGGGCGTTCATCGGATCGTTCACGGCGGCGGGCGGCCCCGGGCTGGTGACCGCCGAGGTCGCACCGGACACCGGGGCACTCACCCTCCTCTCCGCGGTGCAGGACGTACCGGACCCCTCCTACCTGGCCCTGTCACCGGACGGGCACACGCTCTACGCGGTCAGCGAGACGGCCGAGGGCGCCGTCGCCGCCTACCGCGTCACCGGGGGGCGGCCGGAACCCGCCGGTCCTCCGGTACCGGTGGCGGGCAGCGGCCCCACCCACCTCAGCGTGTACGACGGACACGTGCTGACCGCCAACTACGGGTGCGGCAGCGTCACCGCCGTCCCGCTGCGCGCGGACGGCACGCTCGCCGGCGCGCCCTCCGGACGGCTCCAGCACACCGGCTCGGGACCGCACGACCGCCGCCAGCGCGGCCCGCACGCCCACCAGGTGCAGCCCGACCCCAGCGGACGGTGGGCGGTCAGCGTCGACCTCGGAACCGACTCGGTGCGCGTGTGCACCCTCGTGGACGGCAGCCCCGCCGTGCACCGCGAGATCGCCCTGCGCCCCGGCTCCGGGCCGCGCCACCTCGCCTTCCACCCCGACGGCGAGCACGCCTACGTGGTCAACGAGCTGACCCCCACGGTCACGGTGTGCCGCTGGGACGCCCCGGGCGGCTCCCTGAAGCCGCTGACGGAGGTGCCCGTGCTGCCCGGCGCACCCGCCGGCGACGCCTACCCGTCGGGAATCGTCGTCTCGCCCGACGGGCGCTTCGTGTGGGTCGCGACCCGCGGCGAGGACGTCCTGTCCGTCCTCGCCGTGGAGACGGACGGGCTCCGGCTGATCCGTACGGTGCCCTGCGGCGGGCGCTGGCCGCGCGCGCTGGCCGAACACGACGGCTTCCTCTACGCCGCGAACGAGCGCTCCGGCGACGTGACCTGGTTCGCCGTGGACAGGATGACGGGCGTCCCCCGCTACGACGGCTCCGTACGGGTCCCGGCGGCCTCGTGCGTGGTCTTCGGCTGAGTGTGCGCCGCGGGAGGTGGTGCCGTCGCCCGGCTCGGTGAGGCGGCGTCCCCGGACGCGCGGGCAGCCCCGGTCGAGGCGAAGGGCCCGCTCCTGGAGGGGAGCGGGCCCTGTGTCGTACGGGCGTCGACCGCTCCGGACGCCGGGGGCGTCAGCGGGCCGGTGCGCTCTGCGGCTGCTGCGGGGAGATGCCCAGCGCCGTCGTGTACTTGGCGAGCGCGAGCTTGCCGATCGCCGGGTAGGCACCGAGCGCCTCGGCCGTGGCGCAGCCCACCTCCTCGGCGGCCCCGGCCAGCAGCGCCGGGTCGATCTCCGGGCCGATCAGGTACGGGGCCAGGGCCAGCTGCTGCGAGCCGGCGGACCGCAGCTGCTCTGCCACGGAGGCGATGGAGCCCTCCTGGTCCAGGGCCGCCGCCATCACCGGCACGGCCAGCCGCGCGGCGAGCAGCATGCCCGTGATCCCGGCCGCCTGGACGGCCTCCTCGCCGCCCACGGAGGCCAGGATGATGCCGTCCGCCGCGGTGGCCACGGTGAACAGCCGGGCGCGGTCGGCGCGGGCCAGGCCCGCCTCCGACAGCCGCACGTGCAGCGCCTCCGCGAGCAGCGGGTGCGGGCCGAGGACATCGGTCAGCTCGGCGGCGACCCGGCTGTCCATCACCGCCTGACGGATCTGACGCAGCAGTGCGCTGTCCGGGCCGGCCAGCAGCGGGACGACGACGGCGACCGGGCCGTCGGGCTCCTTGATCCCCTCGGCCCCGGCGGCGACGGCCTGCTCGTACCGTGCGGTGCGCTCCTCGGCGGCGCGTGCCAGCACGGAACGCAGCGAGGGGAACTCGGTGTCGTCCCCGTCCAGGTACCCGATCCGGGCGTCGAGGCCGGGCAGCTCGGAGCGGGCGATGCTCACGACCTCCTCGGCGAGGCTGCGCGTGGTGGTGCTGGGCACACCGGGCACCGCGAGGACGAGCGCGGGCGCGCCCTCGGGAGCCACCAGCGGTTCCGGACGGCGGTGCCGTCCGGGCTGGCGGGGTCGCGGCATTCGTACGGGCAGGCCGGACGCGGGTCCAGTGGGGGAGCTCATGGCGCCGCATGTTACTGGCTTACCGGCCTCCGTCGTTCGGGGAGGGTGCAGGTGAGCGGTATCCGTCCTGTTTTGTCTGATGAGTTACGCCCGGAAGACGCGTGTAGGGGGCACGTGCCCGGCGCAGGTGCCGGACGTCGCCGGTGGAACCGGCACGGAGCCGCTGGTCGCAGGCACCGCCCGGCCGTTACGGCAGGCGCCAGTCCACCGGTTGGCCGCCCTGCTGGATCAGCAGGTCGTTGGCCCGGCTGAACGGGCGCGAGCCGAAGAAGCCGCGGTCGGCCGACATGGGCGAGGGGTGCGCGGACTCCACCGCCGGCAGACGGCCCAGCAGCGGACGCAGATTGCGGGCGTCACGGCCCCACAGGATGGACACCAGCGGCTTGCCGCGTGCCGCGAGCGCCCGGATCGCCTGCTCGGTGACCTCTTCCCAGCCCTTGCCGCGATGCGCGCCCGGGCTGCGCGGCGCGGTGGTGAGCGCCCTGTTCAGCAGCAGCACGCCCTGCTCGGTCCACGGGGTGAGATCCCCGGTGGACGGCTGGGGCAGCCCCAGGTCGCCGGTCAGTTCACGGAAGATGTTGATCAGGCTGGGCGGCAGCGGGCGCACGTCGGGCGCCACGGAGAACGACAGACCCACCGCGTGCCCCGGTGTGGGATACGGGTCCTGACCCACGATCAGGACCCGTACCTCGTCGAAGGGTTGCTGGAAGGCCCGCAGGACGTTCGGTCCGGCCGGGAGGTAGGTGCGCCCCGCGGCGATCTCCGCACGCAGGAAGTCGCCCATCTCGGCGATCCGTCCGGCGACGGGTTCCAGGGCCTTCGCCCAGCCCGGTTCGACGATTTCATGCAAGGGTCGTGGTGCCACGGGCGTCACCCTACTGCCGTGGACCCGTCGGCGATCAATTGATGGCCGGATCACGGCAGCGGACGGCGCCCCGCTCCTGTGCGCCCGGGGGACAGGGGCCGACGGGGGGTCAGCCGATCACCGCCGCCCGTACGCACAGCACGTCCGGCAGGTGCGCGGCCAGCAGCTGCCAGCTGTCACCGTCGTCGTCCGAGGCGTACACCTCGCCGTTGCGGTTGCCGAAGTACACCCCGGCGGGGTCGCGGTCGTCCGTGCACAGGGCGTCCCGCAGGACCGTGCCGTAATGGTCCTCCTCCGGCAGCCCCTTGGACAGCGGTTCCCAGCTGCTCCCCGCGTCGGTCGTCCGGAAGACGCGGCAGCGGCGCCCGGCGGGCACCCGGTCCGCGTCCGCGGTGATCGGGAAGACGTACGCCGTGTCGCCCCGGCGCGGATGCGCCGCCGCCGCGAAGCCGAACGTCGACGGCAGGCCCTCGCCGATGTCGGTCCAGTGCGCGCCCGCGTCGTCGCTGCGGTACACCCCCCAGTGGTTCTGCAGATACAGCCGGTCCGGGGCGGCCGGGTCCCTGGTGATCTTGTGCACGCACTGGCCGAACTCCGGGTTCGGATCCGGCAGGAACACCGCCGACACACCGGAGTTGGACGGCGACCAGCTGGCGCCGCCGTCCGTCGTGCGGAACACGCCCGCCGCGGAGACGGCCACCGTCACGACCCGGGGGTCGCGCGCGTCGGTGAGCACCGTGTGCAGGCACTGACCGCCCGCGCCCGGCACCCACTGCGGGCGCGAGGGGTGCTCCCACAGCGGCCGGACCAGCTCGAACGTCTCACCGCGGTCCTCCGAGCGGTACAGCGCGGCCGGTTCCGCGCCCGCGTACACCACATCGGGTTCGGCGGCGGACGGGTGCAGCTGCCAGACGCGCTCCAGGGAAGCGCCGGTCTCCTGCGGGAACTTCACCGCGGGCCGGGCCGGTTCGGTCCAGGTGCGGCCGAGGTCGTCGGAGTGGAACACGGACGGACCCCAGTGCGCGCTGTCACCGCCCGCCAGCAGCCGGGGCCGGGCACCCCGGGTGTCGATCGCCACCGAATAGACCGCCTGCGCGTTGAAATACGGGCTCGCGTCGAACTCCCAGGGGCCGTCACCCCTCCGCCGCGCGATGAACAGGCCTTTGCGGGTGCCCACCGCGAGCAGTACCTCGGTCATGCCGATCACCTCCGGGACGCCGTTGTCCCGATAGCCGATAGATACCGGCCAGTGTGCACCCCACCACTGACACTCCCTCCGGAACGCGTGTCGGCGCAGGTCACCGCCTGTGTCGCCGGGGTGCGGCGAAGACCGGCCCGCCCCGTTGCGGCATGCGCCTGCGCCGAAGGGGTGTCTCGTGCGACCGTCGGGGAGACGGCTCGTCGTGAGCAGCGGAGCGATCTCCCGCGTATGGGAGGGCGGTCCGGCCGGTCGGTGCGCTCGTGAGGAGGATGCCCTTGAAGGCGTTCCGTGGTCCGAAGGTGTGGCTGTGGCGCTGGCGGCGCAACCCGCTCAGACGCCGGGCCGACGTCGTGGAGGCCTGGGTGGTGCTCGGCACCTGTCTGCTGACCGTCCTGGCAGGCGTGCTCGCCGGACTCGCCGCGGCCGGCACGGTGGAGCGCGGACTCGCCCGGGAACGGGCCACCTGGCGGCCCACCGTGGCCCGGGTCGCCGCGCGGGTCCCGGGGAAGACCCCGGCGCACGGCAGCCATGCCGCCGCCGGAGACCGGGTCTGGGCCGAGGTCCGCTGGACGGCCGCCGACGGCTCCGCCCACACCGGCCGGATCCGGGTGGAGCCCGGCAGCAAGTCCGGTACGCCCGTCACCGTCTGGACCGACCCGCGGGGCCGCCTGGTCTCCCGGCCCACCACGGCCTCCGAGGCCGCGTTCCGGTCCACCCTGACAGGCCTGCTGGTCGGCGCGAGCACCGCCGCCGTGCCCTGCGTCGCCGGCCTGGCCCTGCGCAGTCGTCTGGAACACCGGCGCATGGAGGCCTGGGACACCGAATGGGCCCGGCTGGGCCCGCAGTGGGGCCGGATGGTCTGACCCCGCCGGCCCGGGCGGGGTTCCTGCCGCCGCCGACGGCCCGCTCCACGCCCGGGGGAAGCGGGCCGGGCCGTAGCGTGTCGCGGGGCTCGTCGGCCGTCGTCACAGGACTCGTTGACCCGCATGACGGACCGGACCCCGTCCGGCGGCCCCTACAGCCCCGCCAGCACCTGCCGGCACCTCCGCAGCAGTTCCTCGTCGTCCGGGATGTCACGGCCGCCGTACGCGCCCTCGACGGCCGTGTGCCGGCGTGGATGGGTCAGTTCCGCGGTGATCAGGTCGCGCAGCGGCGCGGCGGCCGGGCCCATCGTGGTCAGGCACCGGGCGATCGGGCCCCGGGTGCGGGGGTCCGCCGTCCAGGCCGGCCGGAAGACCGGGCGAACCGGTTCGGGGTCCCCGGCGATACGCCACAGCGCGCACGCGGCCGGTATCCGTTCCCGCACCGGTCCGGACCGGGCGAGGCGGCGCAGCACGGGCAGCGCCGCGCGCGCGGCCGGCCCCAGCCTGCCGAGCTGCCGGACGGCGGCGCGCCGGGCGGCCGGATCGTCCCGGGCCGACTCCCGCAGCAGGACCGGGAGTACGGCGGTGGCGTCCCCGTCAGCCGACCACAGCGCGCCCGCCGCGATGGCCGCGTGCCGGGTGTGGAGCAGTCGGCGCAGGAGCGGTGCCGTCTGCCCGGCGGCGCCCAGTTCCGCCAGCGTCTCGATCACCTGCTCGACGACCGCGTCCCGCGCTCCCAGGTGGTCGGGGGCGCCCGAGAGCAGCCGTACCAGTTCGGGGACGGCCTCCTGGTCGCCGATGGCCCTGATCGCCGTCAGCAGCGGGGCGGCGAGCCGGGCGGCGGCGGGCGAGGCGAGCGGGACACCGCGCAGGCGGAGCCTCAACGCGGGGGCCAGCGGAGCCGCGGCCCGGCCCAGGTGCGCCGCTTCGCAGCCCAGTGCGACGGGCGCCGCCGGACCGGCCAGCAGCTGGGCCAGGGCCGGGACGGCCCGCCGGTCGCCCGTCCTGGCCAGCGCCTTCAGCGGGCCGCCCAGCGTGGGGGAGCCGCGCTCCCAGCGGTGCGTCCACAGGTCGGGCCGGGTGCTCACCAGCGCGTGCAGGTCGTCCGCGGCGGGCGCGGCCAGCGCGTACAGCTCCGCCAGGACCGAGACCGCCGCGTCCCGCAAGCGGTCCTGATCGGTGCTCAGTTGCGCGCCCAGCAGCCGGACGGGCGCGCCGAAGTCGCCGCGCCAGCCCCGGAACAGGCCCGCCGACATCCAGACGGCGTTGCACCGGTCCACCGGGTCCGGACTGGTCAGCTGACCGGTGAGCAGGGCGATCCGGTCGTCCACCCGGTCTCCGAGCGCGCTGTGCAGGGTGCGCAGCAGGACGGCGCCCTGTTCGTCCGAGGGGCGCAGCCGCCGTATCCGGCGCACCAGGGTGTCCGTGCCGGAGCCTTCCGCGGCCGGCCGGTGCCGCGCGGACCGCTCGTGCAGCAGCCGGACCGCCGTGGGCACCAGGTCGGCGGGGAGCCGGACGGGCGCGTGGAGCGCCAGCTGGCCGAGTGCCGCGAGCCGCGGGCCCGGCGCGTAGGGCGGTGCGCTCTGTTCGGCCAGGAGGTCAAGCGCGCCGTCGGCGAGGGCCGGATGCCGGTGCGCGAACAGGGCGAGCGCCTCCGTCAGGGCCGGCAGGACGTGGTCGTCCCGCTCGGCCGCGAGCCGCCGCCGCAGCAGCCCCAGGACCCGCGCGGGGGCGTCCAGGAAGCGCACCAGGGCCCCGGCCGCCGCCCGGCGCACCGCCGGGTCCGGGTCCCCGGCGAGCGGGACGAAGGCCTCGGCGCCGGCGCACACCGCCCTGCGGGCCGCGTCCGCCGCAGCCGTCGCGCCCGCGCTCCCGCCGCCCTCCCCGCCGATACCGACCAGCAGCTCCACGATGCAGCCCCGGTCCGGTACCTCCTCGCGGGCCGCCAGCGCGAACAGGAAGGGCACGCAGGCCGGCGCCGCCTCGTACACCCTCCCCTCGTGGTGCAACGCGTCGTACAGCCCGTCGAGCGCGGTCGCCCGCTCGACGGTGTCCGGGGACGCCAGGGCCCGTAACCACCCGGGCACGTCCTCCGCGCTGCCGTGCGCGTGCCGCAGCGAGGCCCACTCGACCTCGTCGATCCCCGTGCACACGTGGTCCTCCCTGTCCTCCCCGGACGAGTGCCGCCTGACGGGGAGTGTGCACCACGGCACCGACAGCGCACCGGAACCGCGCGCTGACTGTGTGCGATCCGCCGTCGGTGACCGGCCACCCGGCGCGACCGCCCGGCACGCGCGCGTGAAGCGGTCAGTCCCGGCCGGGCAGGGCGCGCTCCAGGACGGCGTCGAGGTCGGTTCCCGCGGGCAGCGTGCCGAACGAGTGGCCCCAGTCGCCGCCCAGGCGGCTCGCGCAGAAGGCGTCCGCGACCGGGTGCGGAGCGTGCCGGACGAGCAGGGAGGCCTGGAGCGCCAGCGCCATCCGCTCGACCAGCCGGCGCGCGCCCGCCTGATCGGTTCCGGCCACGTCGTGCCGCAGCGCGGCCACGGCCGCGTCGAGCCGGGCGTCCGCCCCGCGCGCGAGGGCGAGTTCGGCGAAGAGCGCCTCGGCGGTGTCCGGTTCGCGGCCGAGGGCGCGCAGCACGTCGAGCGCGTTGACGTTGCCGGAACCCTCCCAGATCGACAGCAGCGGAGCCTCCCGGTAGTGCCGGGGCATGCCGGAGTCCTCGACGTACCCGTTCCCGCCCAGGCACTCCAGGGCCTCGGCGGTGAAGGCCGGCCCCCGCTTGGTGACCCAGTACTTGCCGACGGCGGTGGCGATGCGCCGGAAGGCCCGCTCCCCGGCGTCCCCGCGCACCGCGCGGTCGGCCGCGCCGGCCAGCCGCAGTGTGAGCGTCGTCGCCGCCTCCGACTCCAGCGCCAGATCGGCCAGGACGTTGCGCATCAGCGGCTGGTCGATCAGCCGGGCGCCGAACGCGCTGCGGTACCGGGCGTGGTGCCCCGCCTCGACCAGCGTCTTGCGCATCAGGGTCGCCGAGGACATCACACAGTCCAGACGGGTGCAGTTGACCATCTCGATGATGGTCTTCACACCGCGCCCCTCCGGCCCCACCAGCCAGGCGACGGTCCGGTCGAACTCCGGTTCCGAGGAGGCGTTGGACCGGTTGCCGAGCTTGTCCTTCAGCCGCTGGATGCGGAAGGTGTTGCGGCTGCCGTCCGGCAGGACGCGCGGCACCAGGAAGCACGACAGCCCGCCCGGGGCCTGCGCGAGCACCAGGAAGACGTCGCACATCGGCGCCGACGTGAACCACTTGTGCCCGCGCAGTGTGTAGACGCCCGCCTCCGCGGTGGGCGTGGCCGTGGTGGTGTTCGTCCGGACGTCGGAACCGCCCTGCTTCTCGGTCATGCCCATTCCGGCCAGCAGTCCGGGCTTCTGCGCCGGAACGCGCAGCCGGGGATCGTACTCGCGGCTGGTGAGCAGCGGCTCGTACACCTTGGCGAGATCCGGCTGTGCGCGCAGGGCGGGTACGGCGGCGTACGTCATCGACGTGGGGCAGCCGTGTCCCGCCTCCGTGTGCCCCCACACCAGGCCGCCCGCGGTCCGGGCGACGTGCGCGCCCGGCCGTTCGTCGGCCCACGGCGCACCGGCCAGGCCCTCGGCGACCGCCGTCCGCATCAGGTGGTGCCAGCTGGGGTGGAACTCCACCTCGTCGACGCGGTGGCCGTAGCGGTCGTGGGTGCGCAGCACCGGCTCGTACCGGTTCGCCAGCTCGCCCCACTCCTGCGCCTCCGCGCTGCCGGCGCGCGCCCCCAGCCTCCGGACGCCCTCCTCGGCCCATCCCGCGCCCTCCCGGCGCAGCCCCTCCAGCAGGGCCGGGTCGTCGGAGGCGTCGTAGGGGGCGAGCGGCGGGGGCTGGTTGGTCACGTCGTGCGTGGCGTACGACGGCTGGGCCGGCGACGGTGACTGGGCCGGCGACTGCGACTGCGACTGCTCGGAAATCGAGACCATGACAGCATGTTGCACTCTTCCTGCGACTGTAGCAATGATGCAACAAGAGGACGCACGTACAGTACGGGGCCATGCGCATGAACGTCCCCGCGGAGCCGGACGCGGACGCCGCCGGCCTGCGGCCGCTGTCCGCCCGGTCGGTCGTGCTGAGCCTGCTCCTCGGCGTGCATCCGCCCCAGCTGCCGGTGAAGGACCTGGTCCGGTTGGTGGAGCCGTTCGGGGTCGGCGGCTCCACGCTGCGGGCCGCGCTCAGCCGCATGGTGGCCGCCGGCGACCTGCGGCGCGGCGACGCCGTCTACCGGCTCAGCGACCGGCTGCTGGCCCGGCAGCGCCGCCAGGACGAAGCCGTGCGGCCCCGCACGCGCGCGTGGGACGGCGACTGGGAGATGGTGGTGGTCACGGCGACGGGCCGCGGCCCCGCCGAACGCGCCGACCTGCGCGCCCGGCTGACCGCCCTGCGCCTGGCCGAACTCCGCGAGGGCGTCTGGCTGCGCCCGGCCAACCTCGACCGCCCGCTGCCGGGTGATCTGCGACAGGTGGCGCTGACGTGCGCCGCGCGCCCCGACGAGCCCCCGCGCGACCTCGCCGCCCGGCTCTGGCCGCTGGCCGACTGGGCAGCCACCGCGCGCTCCCTGCTCGTCCGCGCGACCGGAGCCGACCACCCGGCCGTGCGGCTCACCGCCTACGCGGCGGCCGTCCGTCACCTGCTGACCGACCCGGTCCTGCCGTCCGCGCTGCTGCCCCCCGACTGGCCGGGGGAGGACCTGCGCACGGCCTACGCCGACTACCGGCGGCAACTGGCCACGGCCCTGGGCACACCGGAACCGGACGACACACGCTGACCCGCACGGCCCCGCCGGGGGTCCTAGCGGTGGATCGGCCTGCCGGGGCGCTTCGGGCGGGGCTCGTACGGTCAGCGGCTCCACGCAGGACGGCCGGCGAGGCACGGCCGGCGCGGGCGTCCGGCCGGCCACGCTGGGCGAGCCACCGGTTCGTGTACGCGAAGGATGTACGCCCTACGGAACGCATGCGGGAGGGCATGACCGCCGACAGCTGAGGAGGGCGCCTGTCGGTCGCCCGGATCCGCACCCGCGGCCACTTCGACGCGGTGACCGACTTAGACCGGGCGGTACGGGACCCGGGGCGCCCGACCTCGTCACCTCGACCCCGAGGGGTGCGGCGTCCTCGCCGTGGCCGGGCCGGCGGCGCTGTTCCGGCGCGCCTCCTGACGGGTGGGGCGGGTGGCGCTCAGCTGATTCGTGGCATTTCCTAGGAAAAGGTGGTTTCCCTGCGAAATAAGGGGATGGCCTGCATGGTCGCGGGCACTCGGTGGGGCACGCAAGACGATCTCACCCGAGGAGAGTCATGGCTGAGCAGAAGTCGTCGGCCCTCACGGCGCCCCTGCGCGGCGCGGCCTCGGTACTGCGCAGGGTGCCCGGCGCCGGAACGGTGACCAGGGCCGCCGAGGGAACACTGGACAAGGTCGGCGCGGTCTCGCCCCGCGGTCGGCGCATGGCGGTCTACGCCGGTGCGGGGGTGCTCGGCGCCGCGGGCGTGGTGGAGTGGCCCGTGGCCCTCACCGGCGCGGCGGTGGCCTGGCTCACCCAGCCCCGGCCCCCGCAGCCGGCGGGCACCGGGGAGACGGCCCCGGCCGCCGAACCGGCGCACGACCTGGGCACCGCGGCCCTCAGGTCCGGCGGCGAGAGCCCCGAGCCCGGCCAGGCGGCCGGGACCGGGACCCCCGCGGACACCCGGGCACCGGCCGGCACCGCGACGCCGGGGCCGGTCAGGCAGCCCGGCCACACGGCGGCACCGAGCCCGCCGGAGGCCTCCCACGGAGCCCAGGCGTCCGCGGGCAGGACGTCCGGTCCGCTCGGACCCACCGCGCGCCCCGATCGCACCACGCTCTGAGGAGGGCATGTGGCCGGTCTGCTGACAGCGCCGTCGTCCGCCGTCCGCCGGCTGTCGGCGGCGCCACGCCTGCTCGCGCGGGCTGCGGCACCGGCGGCCGGACTGGCCGCCGGTGCCGCGGCCGGAACCGCGCGCGCCGGCGTGCGCGGCCTGGACGCCGCCGCGCGTGTGGGCCGGGTGGCGCGCAACGCGCTGCCCGGCTCCGGTGACCACTGGAGGTCCGGCGCCCGCACCCACCTGGCGATACGGCCCCTGGAACCGGGGCGGGCGCGGTGCGCGGGCGGCACGGGACACCTGGCGCGCCGGATGGCCGAGGCGCTGGCGGACCACCCCGACGTCCTCGTCGCCTACTGGGACGAGGGACTCGCCCGCCTGGTGGTGACCGCGACCGGGGAGGAGGCCGCCGACCGCGTCCTGGACCACGCGGCCCGCCTCGCCGAGCGGCACGGGCTCGTCCTGGCGGAAGGAGACGTGGAGGAGACCACGCATCCCGCCGACCCGGCCGGGGTGCGCGCCGCGGTGGCCACCCTCGCCGTCGACGGCGCCGGGATCGCGATGGCGCTGACCGCGTACGCGCTGCGGCTGCCGCCCTCGCCCCGGGTGGCGACCGCGGTCGTGACCCTCCTGCGGGAGAACCCGCGTTTCCGCGCGTGGCTGCGCGCCCGGCTCGGCGACACCGGCATGGACCTCCTGCTGACCTGCGCCAACGCCGCCGTGCACGCCGCCGGGCAGACCCCCACCTCCCTGGTGCTCGACGGCGCCCTGCGGGCCTGCCAGGTGGCCGAGACGGTCGCCCGCTCGGCCGCCTTCGACGCGGTGCACGACCAGGTGTGCGTCCCCGACCGCGTCAGCCTCGCCGCGCAGGGCCCGCCGCGCCCGCCGCTGCGCGTCTCCCCGGCCCAGGAGTACGCGGCCCACGCCTCCGCCGGCAGCCTCCTGGGCGCGGCGGCCACCCTCCTGGTCAAGCACGACGGCGCCGAGGCGGCCGAAGCGGTGCTGGCCGGCTCCCCGAAGGCCGCCCGCTACGGTCCCGCCGCCTTCCACGCCGTGCTCAGTGCCGCCCTGGCCCGCACCGGCGTGCTGGTCCGCGCCCCCGAGCGGCTGCGCCAGCTGGAGATGGCCGGCACCGTCGTCCTGCACCCCAGCGCGCTGCGCACCGCGGAGGGTGAGGCCGATCCGTGGGCCGAACCGGTGCTGGACGCGGCCCGCCGGGCCGGACTCCGGGTGGTCCTCGTCGACGACCCGGCCCTGGAGGACTTCACCGGCCTCGCCGACCAGGTCGTCGACGCCCGCCGGCCACTGGACGACGTGGTGTACGAGGCGCGCGGTGACGAGGGCGTCGTCCTGGTGGCCGCCCGGGTCCGCACGGCCGACGAGCACGACGTCCTGGGTGCCCTGCGGGCCGCCGATGTCGCGCTCGCCCTGACCGACCGGGACGCAGCGGTGGTCTGGGGCGCGGACCTCCTCGCCCTGCACGGCCTGCCCGACGTGTGGCGGGTGCTGACCGCGGTCCCGGCCGCCCGCCGGGTCGGCCACCGGGCCCAGACCCTCGCCCGCTCCGGTGCCGCGCTGTCCGGGCTGCTCGTCGCCGTCGGCGAGTCCGGCGGCGGACGCGGCCGCCGGTCCGTGCTGCCGGGGCTCCGGCACGCACCCGTCGACGCCGGCGCCGCCCTGGCCCTGCTGTCCGGGATGCGCTCCGCACTGGGCGTGGCGACGGCCCGCCCTCCGCACCCCCGCCCCCGGGTGCACTGGCACGAGCTGGACCCCGACCAGGCCCGGGACCGGCTGGCCCACGAACCGGCCGCCGAGCCCGGCCCGTCCGGCACGCTGACCGCCCGGATGCGCAAGGCGGCCGAGGGCGTGGGCCGGCACCCGGCCGCTGCGCCCGCCCGCTGGTCCTACCGCCTCGGCCGCGCCGTACGCAGCGAACTCCAGGACCCGCTCACCCCGGTCCTGGCCGTCGGTTCGGCCGCGTCGGCGATCCTCGGCTCCGTCATGGACGCGCTGCTCGTCGTCGGCGCCCTCGACCTGAACGCCCTGGTCGGCGGCATCCAGCGGCTGCGGGCGGAGCGGGCCCTGTCCGGGCTGGTCGCGGAGCAGAAGCAGAGGGCGCGCCTGGTGCCGCCGGAGGCCGAGGCCCCGGCCGGCGGCACCCGCACCGTGGAGGCGGGCAAGCTCCGGCCGGGCGACGTGATCCAGCTCAAGACGGACGACGTGGTCCCCGCCGACGCCCGGCTGCTGTGGCAGGAGGGCCTGGAGGTGGACGAGTCCGCCCTGACCGGGGAGTCGCTGCCGGTGGAGAAGCGGACGGATCCCACTCCGCACGCCCCGGTGGCCGACCGGCGGTGCATGCTCTTCGAGGGCACGACCGTGGTGGCGGGCGAGGCCCGGGCCATCGTCGTCGACACCGGCGACCGCACCGAGGCCGCCCGCGCCGTCCACCTCGCGGCCCGCACGCCCCCGGCCGGCGGCGTCCAGGCCAGGCTCCAGGAGCTCACCCGCAAGGCGCTGCCGCTGACCCTGGCGGGCGGCGCCGCGGTGACCGGTCTTGCGCTGCTGCGCGGCACCCCGATCCGCGAGGCGGTCAGCGGCGGGGTGGCGGTGGCCGTCGCGGCCGTACCGGAGGGGCTGCCGCTGGTGGCGACGGTCGCGCAGCTCGCCGCCGCCCGGCGGCTGAGCCGGGGCGGTGTCCTGGTGCGCACCCCGCGCACCCTGGAGGCGCTGGGCCGGATGGACACCATCTGCTTCGACAAGACCGGCACGCTCACCGAGAACCGGCTGCGGCTGGTGCGCACCTCCGACGCCGGCGGCACGGTCCACGCGGTGGACGATCCCGGCTCCGAGGAGACGATCCGGGTCGCCGCGCGGGCCTGCCCGCGGCTGAACGGCGGCTCCGACCGGCCGGTGCACGCCACCGACGAGGCCGTGCTGGCCGCGGCGCCGCCCGACCCCGGCTGGAACCAGCTCGCCGACCTGCCGTTCGAGGCGGCGCGCGGATACGCCGCCGGCGTCGGCCGGAGCGGGGACGGCCCGGTGGTGCTGGTGGTCAAGGGCGCCCCGGAGACGGTGCTGCCCGCCTGCACCGGGCTGCCGGCGCACGCCTCCGAGTCCGCGCACACGCTGGCCGGGGCCGGGCTGCGGGTCCTGGCGGTGGCCGAACGGCGGCTCGACCCGGCGGAGCAGGAGTCGGACGTCCCCGAACAGCCCCTCCACGACCTGGAGTTCATCGGTCTGCTGGCCCTGTCCGACGTACCCCGCGAGACCTCCACGGCGCTGGTGAACGGGCTGAACGGAGCGGGGGTACGACCGGTCATGCTCACCGGCGACCACCCGCAGACCGCGCGGGCCATCGCCGCCGACCTGGGCTGGCCGGAGGACACCGTAGTGGTCACCGGCGACGAGCTGGCAGCGGCCGACCGGGCGTCCCGGGCCCGGATGCTGCGGGACGCGGGTGTGGTGGCCCGGGTGGCGCCCGAGCAGAAACTCCAGGTGGTGGAGGCGCTGCGGGACGCGGGCCGGGTGGTCGGCATGGTCGGCGACGGCGCCAACGACGCCGCGGCCATCCGCGCCGCCGACATCGGCGTCGGCATCAACGCACGCGGATCGGCCGCCGCGCGCAACGCCGCGGACATCGTGCTGACGGACGACGACCTGACGGTGCTGATCGACGCGGTCGGCGAGGGCCGCGCGCTGTGGCACAGCGTGGCCGACGCGATCGCCATCCTGATCGGCGGCAACGCGGGCGAGGTCGGGTTCGGCATCCTCGGCACGCTGCTGTCCGGCCGGGCGCCGCTGTCCACCCGGCAGATGCTCATGGTGAACCTCTTCACCGACCTGTTCCCGTCGATGGCGGTGGCGGTGACGGAGAAGGAGGGCGAGGCGGACCTGGGGCACGTGGAGGAGGCCGCCGGAGTGCTGGGCGACCCCCTGCTGCGGCAGATCCGGCACCGGGCTCTGACCACCTGCCTGGGCGCGCTCACGGCCTGGCTGATCGGCCGCTTCACGCCGGGCACCGCCCGGCGCTCCGGCACCATGGCGCTGTGCGGGGTGGTGGGCACCCAGCTCGTGCAGACGCTCCTCGACCGGCGTGACAGCCGGCTGGTGCAGATCACCTCGCTGGGCTCCGCGCTCGCACTGGTGGCCGTGGTCCAGACCCCGGGCATCAGCCGGGTCTTCGGCTGCACCCCGCTCGGCCCGGTCGCCTGGGCGGGTGTCGTGGCCGCGATCGCCCTCGCCCTGGCGGGCCAGCGCACACTGCCCGGGCTGGAGCGGGCCGTCGGGCGCCTGCTGCCGGACTGACCCCCACCGCCTGCCGTACCGCCGGGCCGGGGGAGCCGGCCCGGCGGTACCGGCTCAGACCGAGCGGTGGTACTGGTCAGGGACCCGGACCTGTGCTTCCAGCTCGCGTGCCGCCTGACGGGCCCAGGACGGGTTGCGCAGGAGTTCCCGGCCCAGCAGGACCGCGTCCGCCTCGCCGTTCGCCACGATCTTCTCGGCCTGTCCGGGCTCGGTGATCAGGCCCACCGCGGCGACCGGCATCGGCGTCTCGGCCTTCACCCGGGCGGCGAACGGGACCTGGTAGCCCGGTCCGGTCGGGATGGTGACGCCGGCGGCGTTCCCGCCGGTGGAGACGTCGAGCAGGTCGACACCGTGGGTGTGCAGGTCGCGGGCGAGGCGGACCGTGTCCTCGGGGGTCCAGCCGCCGTCCCGGAGCCAGTCGGTGGCCGAGACGCGGAAGAACACCGGCTTGTCCGCGGGCCACACCTCCCGCACGGCGTCCACGACCTGGAGGGCGAACCGGGTGCGGTTCTCGTACGAGCCGCCGTAGGCGTCGGTGCGGTGGTTGGAGTGCGGGGAGAGGAACTCGTTGATCAGATAGCCGTGGGCACCGTGGATCTCGACGGCCTGGAACCCCGCGGCGAGCGCCCGGCGCGCGGCGGCGGCGAACTGTCCGACGATCTCGGCGATCTGGTCCGCCGTCAACTCGGCGGGCACCGGGTGGCGTTCGTCGAACGGCAGCGCGCTCGGGGCGAGCGGCTGCCAGCCGTGCGCCTCGGGTCCGACGGGCGCACCGCCCTTCCACGGCCGGTCGGTGGACGCCTTGCGGCCGCTGTGGCCGATCTGGACCGCCGGCACGGTGCCCTGCGCGGTGAGGAAGCGGGTGATCCGGCGGAACGCCTCCACCTGGGTGTCGTTCCACAGCCCGAGGTCGTACGGGGAGATCCGGCCCTCGGGCGAGACCGCGGTGGCCTCCACCACGATCAGGCCGGTGCCGCCGGCGGCCCGCGCCGCGTAGTGCGCGAAGTGCCAGTCGTTCGGAGCGCCGGCGAGCGGCCCCACCGGGTCGGCAGAGTACTGGCACATCGGGGGCATCCACACCCGGTTCGGGATGGTCACTTCGCGCAGGGTGATGGGCTCGAAGAGCGCACTCACGACGGACTCCATTCGTCACGGACCGCTGATCGGTTCGTACGGTACCCCTCGTACTATGATGGATGTCAAACTACGATGACTCTCGTACAATGCGGGCAGTCGAACTTGTCGTGAGGAAAGGGGGCGGTCGCCGTGACCGACACCGCCACCGTCGGCCGTGCGCTGCCGCATCCGGCACGGGAGCAGATCCGGCTGGAGTCCGTGCTGCACGCGCTCTCCGATCCGATGCGGCTCCGGATCGTGTGCGACCTCGCGGCGAGTGGCGCGGAGCTGACCTGTTCGCAGTTCGACCTGCCGGTCACCAAGTCCACCAGTACCCACCACTTCCGGGTGCTGCGGGAGAGCGGGGTCATCCGGCAGGTCTACCGGGGCACGGCCAAGATGAACGGCCTGCGCCGCGACGATCTAGACGGCCTCTTCCCGGGGCTGCTCGACAGCCTTCTCACCGCCGCCGACCGGCAGTCCGGCCGGCTCCGCGCCGGCGGCTGAACCGCCCTTCACCGCGAGGTGGTTGAAGAGCAGGTTCAGCACGATAGCGGACAGGCAGCCCGCGCTGATGCCGCTGTCCATCACCGTCTGGAACCAGTCCGGGAACTTCGCGTACACCGTGGGAACGCCCACCGGCAGCAGGCCGATCGCCACCGAGACCGCCACCACGGTCAGATTGTCGTTGCCCTTGAAGTCGACCCGGGCCAGCGTCCGCAGCCCGCTCGCCGCGACCGTCCCGAACATCACCAGGCCGGCCCCGCCGAGCACCGGTGCCGGGATGGCCGCGACCACCGCGCCCAGCTTGGGCAGCAGCCCGAGCAGCACCAGGATCCCGCCGGCCGCCGCCACCACCCAGCGGCTGCGCACCCGGGTCATGCCGACCAGGCCCACGTTCTGCGCGTACGCCGTGTACGGGAAGGTGTTGAACACCCCGCCCAGCACGGTCGACAGGCCGTCCGCGCGCAGCCCGTCGGCGAGGGGGCGCGGCTCGGCCTTCCGGCCGGTCAGCTCGCCGACGGCGATCAGGTCACCCGTCGTCTCGGTCATGGTGACCAGGGCGACGACCAGCATGGACACGATCGCGGACACGCGGAACTCCGGCGCCCCGAAGTGGAACGGCGTGCTGACGCCCACCCAGCCGGCGTCCCCGACCCCGCCGAAGTCGGTGAACCCGAACGGCACGGCGACCGCCAGGCCGGCCGCGATGCCGAGGAGCACGGCGATCCGGGAGAGGAAGGCGGGCGCGAAGCGCTGCACACCGAGCACCACGGCCAGCACGAAGCCCGCCAGCGCCAGATTCCTCGGCTCCCCGAAGTCCTTCGCACCGGCGCCGCCCGCCGCCCAGTTGCCCGCGACCGGCAGCAGCGAGAGGCCGATGACCAGGATCACCGTGCCGGTCACCAGCGGCGGGAAGAAGCGCAGCAGCCGGCCGAAGAGCGGCGCGAGCAGCATGATGGTCAGCCCGGCGACGATCACCGAGCCGTAGATCACGGGCAGCCCGCCCCCCGTCGTCCCGATGAGCACCATCGGTGACACCGCGGCGAACGTGCACCCCTGCATGACCGGAAGCCGGACCCCGAACCGCCAGAAGCCGACGCACTGGATCAGCGTGGCGACGCCGCACACCAGCAGGTCCGCGGTGATGAGATACGCCAGGTCTGCGGGCGACAGCTTCAGCGCGCCGCCCACGATCAACGGCACGGCGACCGCGCCCGCGTACATCGCGAGCACGTGCTGCAGCCCGAAGGCGGCCAGCTGTCGTACCGGGGGTATCTCGTCGACGGGGTGCACGTCTGCGGTCGTGGCCATGGGAGCTCCATCAGCGGGCGGGAAGTGGCATGCGGACAGGACGAGACCGTAGGCGCCTTGAACAGTTTGTTGATTTCCGGTGCGTTGCCGGTGTGTGTCCGCCCCCGGGGACAGCCGCGCTACGAGGGCACCCGCGCCGCTCCCAGCAGCGCGTCCCAGTCGGAGAGCTTGACCACGCTCCGCCCCAGCCGCGCCCCGAGCTCGGCCTCCGCCCGCTCGATCGCCAGCCAGCCGTCCCAGGGCACGGGCTCGACGCCCGCCGCACGCAGGGCCGTGACGGGCTCCCCCGGCACATCCGCGCGGCCGAGCGCGGGAGCGTCCGCGAGCAGCGAGGTCACCGTCTCCTTGGCGCAGGGCCGGTTGGTGCCGATGACCCCGGTCGGGCCGCGCTTGATCCAGCCGGCGACGTACTCGCCGGGGGAGGGGACGCCGTCGCGCAGCACCCGGCCCTCCTGGTGCGGAACGGTGCCGCTCGCCGGGTCGAACGGCAGGCCCTCCAGCGGCACCCCGCGGTAGCCCACCGAGCGCAGGACCAACTGGGCGGGCACGTCCTCGTACCGGCCCGTGCCGCTCACGCCGCCCGTCCCGTCCGGTGCCGTCCGCTCGAAGCGCACGGCACCCACCCGGCCGCCGTCGGCGAGCAGCTCCACCGGCCGCAGGAAGAACCGCAGCCGGATCCGCCGCGCGGCGGCCACCGCGGGAGGCCGTGCCGCCCAGTCGCGCAGCACCTCCGCATTGCGGCGCGGTCCCGCCGGCAGCGCGCCGGGATCGGCCTGGTCGAGCGCCAGCTCGGCCTTGTCCACGATCACGTCGGTGTCCGGCAGCCCGCCCAGCTCGCGCAGCTCCTTGGTGGTGAAACGGGCCTGTGCGGGGCCGCGCCGGCCCACCATCTGCACCTCGGTGAGCCCGCTCGCCGCCAGCGTGTCCAGCGCGGCCTGCGGGATGTCCGTCGGCCGCAGCTCCGCCGCACCCCGGACCAGCATCCGGGTGACGTCCACCGCGACGTTGCCCACCCCGATGACGACCGCCGAGCGCACCCCGCGCAGGAAGCCCGCGTCGGCCGCGTCCGGGTGCGCGCTGTACCAGGACACGAACTCGGTCGCCGACCAGCTGCCCGCCAGATCCTCGCCGGGGACCCCCAGCCGCCGGTCGGTGGCCGCGCCCACGCAGTACACCACCGCGTGGTAGAGCTCCCTCAGCCGCTGAGCCGGCAGCCCGCCGGGGCCGCCCACCCGGACCCCGCCGAGGAACCGCACCCGCTCGTGCTCCAGCACCGTCCGCAGGCTGCCCTGGAGCGACTTGATCTTCTCGTGGTCCGGCGCGACGCCGTAGCGGACCAGGCCGTACGGACACGGCAGCCGGTCCAGGACGTCCACCCGGACCTCCGGATCACGCTGAACGAGGCTCTGGGCGGTGTAACACCCACTCGGCCCGGAGCCGACGACGGCGACACGCAGCACTGCGGTACTCCTCGCCCGAAGGAGGGTGTGCGGACGGCTCCAGCATGGCACCGCGGCGGCCCCGGGGGCAGGGGCCGGTGGGGTGACCCGGGTGCGTGTCCATGCGTACGGGTGTGGTCACGACGTTACGTTGCGTGGGTGCCAGAAGCATCCTTTCTTGATCTTCATGATCGGCAGGCGGAGGATGGCGCGGTCTCCGTGTGGCCCGCGTGGCAGGTGCGGGAGCACGACGGCGTCACCTCCTGGTTCCAGGTCCGGCTGGCCTTCTCCGACGGGGCCCGGGTCGACGCCCTTGCCGTGCTGAGCGCGGGGCGCGTCTCCATCGAGGACGTCCAGGCCGAGCCTGCCCTGTCCCTCGCCGACCTGGCGGCGCTCGCCGGCTGGATCGAGGGGCCGCTGTTCGCGGCGTGCGGCGTGGAGGCCGGTGCGGGCAGGGCGTCCGGCCCGGAGCCCGAAGCACGCGCCGCCCTCGGCGTGCTCGCGGATGCGGGCACGGCATGCGCAGGGGACGCCCATGACGTCTTGGCGCCCGGTGTGCGTGTCGATGAGGGCGTGGCCTGCGGTGTGTACGCCGATGACGCCTTGGCGGCGGGAGTGGGCGCCGGTACCGGCGCGGCCTGCGGTGTGCTCGCGGAAGCGGACGTGGCATGCGAGGGGGAGGCCGGTTCCGGTGCGGCAGGCGGTGTGGGCGCGGGCGGAGCGGGTGACGACGTGGACCCGGACGCCGGCGGCCCGTCGGCCGGGGCACTCCGGCCGGCCGCCGGCCCACCCGTCGCCGGCCGTGCCCGGCCGCCCTGGCCGCGTGGCACCGAGGGCCGCCGGCTCGTCGCGCGGGAGTACCGCGCGGCGCAGGACGCGGGCGCCGACCCGGTGCTCGCCGTGATGAACGCGACCGGACGCGGTCGCCGGCGCGCCCTGCGGCTGATCGCCCAGGCACGGGACGCGGGCCTCCTCGCACCCCGTCACGCCCGGCGCTGACGAAGCGGCCGGACCGCGTCAGGGAGTGCCGGGCCGCTCCTCCGTGGCGAAGAACCGGGAGACGTCCCCCTGCCCCGCCCCGGGCTCCGCCTCGGTCTCCGGGGGCACACCCATCTCCCAGTCGAGCCCGTACCGCTGGAACAGCTCCGACCGCAGCACCGGCACGGGCATCGGCACCCCGGGCACCAGCGCCGCGTACACCGCGCCCATCAACAGGGCGCGCAGCATCGGGTAGTCGGCCGAGACGTTCTGCGCGCCGTACCGGGAGACGGTGTCGCTGAGCAGCTCCGCCAGCCGGCGCTGCTCCGGGCACTGCACGAAGCCCTCGGCCTGGAGCAGGCCCGCCATGTGCTGGCGCATCAGCACGGGCCGGTCCCGGGCGAGGCCCAGGATCGCGTCGATGGCCCGGGCCAGCCGCTCCCGGCCGTCCTCGGTGCGCGGCTCCCGTTCCAGCGCCTCCTCCAGCGTCCGGTGCATCAGCCGGTGCACGGCGGACTGCACCAACTGGCGCTTGCCGGGGAAGTAGTACGACACCAGGCCACGCGCCGAACCGGCCCGGTCCGCGATGGCGCCCAGCGTCGTGGCCTCGAACCCGTGCTCGCCGACCAGCTCCACGGCGGCCTGCAGCAGCCGTTCCCGGGAACGCCGCCGCAATTCTTCATTGACCGAGGCGCTGCGCGGGGACATCCTGTAACTCCTGCGTTGACTGGCTGCCAGCCAACTATACTCAACGCAGCGGGTGCCCCCATGCCTGGGGCCTGCCCGGAACAGCCGTCCGTCTGGGGCGACGCGGGGGATCGTCTCAGACGGACGGTGTGGTGTGTCCGCTCGCGGTCGGTGCTCAGCCGACGAGATCCAGCACCGGCAGCAGCGCGTCGGGGCGCTGGGGGGCCGGCAGGTGGTCCACGAAGTGCACCCGGCAGCCGAGCGCGGCGGCGCCGCCGTCCGCCGTCCGGTTGTCGCCGACCATCAGCACCCGCCGCGGATCGGCGCCGAGCGCCTCGCAGGCGACCGCGAACAGCCGCGGATCCGGCTTCTGCACCCCGTGTTCGCACGACAGCACGTACGCGTCCACGTACGCGTCCAGCCCGTGCTCCCGGAAGACCGGGCGCGGATCCCAGCCGATGTTGCTGACCACCCCGACGCCGATGCCGCGTTCGCACAGGGTGCGCAGCACCTCCTCGGCGTCGGGGTAGGGGGTCCAGGCGGCGGGGGCCATGTGACGTTCGTAGAGGGCGTCGTGCAGTCCTGGATCCGGCAGCGGCACCCGCCGGGACAGGCTCGTGTGGGCGGCCCGGTGCAGTTCCGCGCTCTCGTCCCGCACCGCCCAGAGCGCCGCGAGGTCCGCCGGCAGCTCCACCGGCTCCGCGCCGCCCGGCTGTGCGCCGGCCGCCTCAAGAGCCCGCGCGGTGCGGGTCAGTTCGGGCTCGGCCAGCCGGTGACCGGCCTCGTCCAGCACCGCGCGCAGCCATGACTCGGCGGACTCGGTGCGGAACAGCGTCCCGGAGAAGTCGAACAGCACGGCGGTCATGCGCCCGCGCTCCACCGGCCGCGCGACGGTCGCGCCCGGCCGTCACGCGGCCACTCGTGGACGGTCACCGCCGCCGCGACCAGCGCCGCGCCGGCCAGCCACCCGCCGAGCACGTCCGAGGGCCAGTGGACGCCCAGCCACACCCGGGTGACGCCCACACCCAGCACCGAGACGACTGCCGCCGTCACCGCGGTGCGCCACACGGCGGGGCGTGGGCCGTGACGGTGCAGCAGCCACAGCAGCAGGCCGCAGACGACGGTGGCGGTCATCGCGTGACCGGACGGGAAGGCCGCGTAGTGCGCGGAGTCGACCGGGTCGGGCCAGACCGGGCGGGGCCGGCCGACGGCGGACTTCACTGCCTGCTGCACGAGCGTGGCCACCGCGCAGGTGATCGCCAGCCACAGCGCGGACCACCAGGCCGCGCGCCGCCAGACGAGCCACACCGCCGCCGCCGCGCAGACCAGACGCATGGTGGTCGGGTCCCACACCCAGTCCGTCAGTACCCGGAAGACCCGCGTCACCTCGTGGTCGCCGACCGCCCAGCGGTGGGTGGTGCGGGAGACGTCGCCGTCCACGGTGATCAGGGGGTGCCAGCGCAGGGCGACGAGCACCAGCAGCACCAGGAAGCAGGCGCCGAGCGCGGCGGCCAGACGGGCGGCTCTGCGGAGCGCCGTCGGCGGCTCGGCGACGGGGGGCGACGGGGGAGCGGAGGGACGATGGCGCATGCCGTGATCCTTGTGCAAGCGAGGCGCCGTGGCCAAGTCCCCGCGGGGCGGGGCGCCGCGACCACGGCGCCGTCGGGTGGGACCCGCAGGACGGACGGCATCGGCCCAGCCGCCCGCGGCCCAGCCGCCCGCGGCCCGGGCGCCGGCGCCCTCGGCAACGGGCCCACGGGCACCGCACGGGGCGCCGCCCTCAGGCACGTCGGCGCGAGGCGGCCGGCCGCGCACGCGGGGCGGCACACGAGCCTGTGGAGCGGAACCGGGACGTTGGCGGCGACCCGACGGTGCGGCAGCCGGACGTGCCGGGCCCGCGCGTGTCCCTGCTCCCGACCGGGCGGCCGGGGCGCCCAGCCGGGCAACCACCGGCGGCCGGAGTCCGTTTCCCCGCCCGGCGGCAGTGGTGTGCCCACCAGCGGTTCGGCGCGACGTGTCCGTACGACCCCCGGCCGCATGGCCGGACCGCACAGGCCGCCGGGGTCGAACAGCACGGGGGCGGGAGCCGTCCTGGCCGGGTTCCGGCCTCCCGACGGTGCCGCGAGGGTGCGTCTTCCTGACGCTGACGCGGGTGTGTGCCTCGCCGAGCCCGGTCGTCGTCACATCGCCAGCAGCATCGCCACCATGCCGATCCCCATCGACAGCCGGCAGGCCCGGGCCAGCTCGGGGCGGTCGCCCCAGTGCGCCGGGCCGCCCCCGCCCGCCGGGCCTGTTGCGCCCGCCGGGGCGGCGGGCGCGGGGACCAGCCGGGCGCCGGAGAGCAGCACGTAGGCCGCGAAGTACAGCAGCAGGGCGCCGGTGAGCAGCGGCACGCCGGTGCCGCCGTGCCCGTGGTGGGCGGCGGGCGGGGACGCGGCCATCGCCACCGCCATGTAGACCATCGCGGCGCTGCCCACCAGATGGTGCAGATGGTGCGGAGCACCGCGCGCGGCCCACAGCGCGCGCAGGGCCGCCGCGCCGAACACGGCCGCGTACACCGGCCACGCCCATCTCGGCGGTGTGAACACCGCCGTTGGGACGGCCATCGCGGCCATGCCGAAGCCCATCAGCGCCTCGCCGCCCGCGGCCCGGCGCTGTTCCTCGACACCGCTGCGCATCCGCAGCAGGCAGTAGGCCCCGGTCAGCGCGCACAGCGCGACCAGCAGCCAGGCGATCGACACCGGTCCGTGCACGCGCACCTCCACGCTCGACGGTCGGTCGAGGGTGCGATGCCCACCGCCGGCGCAGCGCACGCGAGCGCAAGGGGGTACACGGGGAGCATGGGGGGGAGCACGGTCGGTGACCAGGTTCTCCGCAACTGTTTTACTGGTAAAACACATGCTAAGTTAATGGGTATGAGCAGTGCGACCCCCCACCGTCTTCCCCTCGCCACGACCCTCCGCCTCGGGCGCCCCTCGGACATCTGGTTCAAGCCCGCGCTGAGCGTGGTGGCCGCGGTCGCCCCGCCCAACCTCACCCTGCTCGCCCTCGGCCGCCTCGACCTCGCCATGTACACGATGGCCGGCTCCCTGTGCGCGCTCTACGGCCACAACCGGCCCTACGCCGCCCGGGCCCGCACGCTCGTCCGGGTGGTGCTCGGCATGGTCGGCGGCCTCGCCGTCTCCCTGCTCGCCGCCGCGCTCACCACGAACGCCGTCGTCCTCGTCACCGTCGGCGCCGTCCTCGCGGCGGTCCAGAAGACCGTGTGCGACGCCACCCGGATCGGACCGCCCGGCAACGTGGTCCTCACTTTCATCAGCTCCGCCTCGCTGTTCGCACCGCAGACCCCCGGCCAGGTCCCCGGCCACGTCGGCCTCGCCCTGGCCGCCGGCGCCTGGGCCTGGCTGGTCGGTATGGCCCCCGGGCTGCTCCGCCCGCACGGCCCCGAGCGCCGCGCCACCGCCCAGGCCCTGAACGCCGCCGCCGCGTACGCCGAGACGCGCGGCACCGCCGACGGCCACGCCCGGGCCCGCGCCGCGACCGCCGCCGCGATCCACGCCGCCTGGCAGTCGCTGCTCGCCGCCGGCGCCCGCCCCGACCGCACCCGGCGCGCCCTCGAGCAGCTCGTCGTGCGCGCCGAGGTCGCCCTGGCCGCGCCCGCCGACACCGACCCCGTCCGGCTGCGGGCCTGGGCCCGTGACCTGCGCGGCACCGGCCGCGTCCCGCGCGTCGAGACGCCGCGCGAGTCCGCCGACGAACTCCTCGGTCTGGCCGCCGAACAGGCCCTGCCGGCCCGCTCGCCGTGGCACCGCCTGGCCCCGCTCGCCCCGCTCGCCGTGCGCACCGCGCTCGGCTGTGCCCTCGCCGGATACGCCGCCCTCGCGCTGGGTGTCGGCCGCCCCTACTGGGCGCTGGTCACCGCGGCCTCGCTCTACCAGGCCAACGTCACCCTCACCTGGAGCCGGGGCGTCCAGCGGGTCGTCGGCAACCTCCTCGGCGTCGTCCTCTTCGCCGCGCTCGCCCCGCTCACCCATCTGCACCCCGCCGCCCTGGTGCTGTGCTGCGTCGCCCTCAACTTCGGCGCGGAGGCGCTGATCGGCCGGAACTACTGGCTGGGCAGCGTCTGCGTCACCCCGATGGCCCTGCTCATCACCGAGTTCGCCCGCACCCAGGACGCGACCGAGCTGATCACCGACCGGATCGTGGACACCCTCATCGGCGCCCTGGTCGGCTTCCTCGCCGCCGTCGCCGTCACCAACCGGCGCGCGGGCGACCGCCTGGAGCAGGCCCTGACCGCCGCGGAACGGGCCCGCGAGCACGCCGCCCGCCTGCTCGCCGGGCCGCCCGCCGAGCCCCGTGCGCTGGAGTCCGCCCGCCGAACCCTCGCCGCCGCCCTCGTCGATCTGCGCGCCACGGCCGACGCCGCCGCCGGCGAGTGGTGGCAGCGCGCCCTGCCCGAGGAACGGCTCGTGCTCACCGAGCAGGCCGGACACCGTACGCTCGCGGCGACGGTACGGCGGCAGGGCCTCGTGCCGCAGGACCCGGACGGCCACCAGGCCCCGGGCCTCGACCAGGACCGCGACCGGGTCCAGGACCCGGGCTGGACGACGGAGGACATACGGCCATGACGGCGACGAACGGCGGACCGACGCCCGGAAGCGACGCGACCGGTACCAGGCCCGGGCCCGGCACCGTCCCCGCGCGCGACGACACCGTCTCCGCCGTCGTCCGCCAGTGGCGGGCCGTCCACCCCGAGCTGGACACCGGGCCGATGCAGATCATCGGCCGGATCAACCGCTGCGCCGCCCTGCTCCAGCAGGCCGAGGACGCCCCGCTGCGCCGGGCCGGCCTGAGCCGCGCCGAGTTCGACCTGCTCGGCGCGCTCCGCCGCACCGGACACGAGCTGACCCCGGGCGAACTGGCCCGGGAGACCTTCTCCTCCGGAGCCGCCGTCACCAAGCGGATCAAGCAGCTGACCGAGCGCGGCCTGGTCGAGCGGCGCGGTGACACCCGCGACCGCCGCGTGGCCCACGTCCGCCTCACCGACACCGGCCGTGACCTGGTCGACGGCATCCTCCCCGAGCAACTCGCCTACGAGACGGCCGTACTGTCCGTCCTCGACCCGGGCGGACAGGGCGAACTCGCCGGCCTCCTCGCCGAGTTGCTCAGCCGCCTGGAGGGCCGGGCGGGGGGCCTTCGGGCGTAGCGGGGCCTGCCGCCGCGTTCCCGTCCCGGCGTGCCTCCCGGCCCCGGGCGTACCGCGGCGTGTTCCAATCGGGCATGGCATCGTCCTGGACTGGTGAACGGGTACGCCTGCGTGCCATCGAGCCCGACGACTGGACGGCGTTCGCCCGCCTCGCCGACGACGGGCGGCGCGTGGGCCGGCTGGACCTGCCCCGGTCCGCCGAGAGTTACCGTGCGTGGGCGAAGGAGCAGGCCGTCGCCGGGTGCGACGGCGACCGCTTCCGGCTGGCGGTCGAGTCGACGGCCGGGCAGGAGCTGGTCGGCACGGTCGCCTCGCACCGCACCGGCCGTCACTCGGGCTGGTTCGAGTTCGATGTCGCGATCGGGGCCGAGCACCGGCGCAGGGGCTACGCCGCGGAGGCCCTGACGCTGCTGCTGCGCTTCATGTTCGAGGAGCGGCGCTACCACAAGTGCGTGGCGGTGATCCACGCCCGCAACGAGGCGTCGCTGGCGCTCACACGCCGGCTCGGCTTCACCGAGGAGGGGCGGTTGCGGGAGCACGTCTTCTTCGCCGGCCGGCACCACGACCTCGTCGTGATGGGCCTGCTCGCCGACGAGTTCGCCCGGCGGCACACGATGAGCGGACCCTGACGGGCGAGCCGGTCACCCGGGGCGGGACCGCACCGGGTCCCGCGCGGTGGCGCGCAGGCGCAGGCCGGGGGTCGCCAGACCCTCGAAGGTGGTGACCCGGAAGCCGGGTTCCGGTCCGGTCGGCTCGCTCAAGCGGTGACGGCGTGCCGTGTGCGCGGTCAGGAGCGTCAGCATCGCCATGGCCAGCGCTGCTCCCTCGCAGCCGTGCGGCCCGGTGCCGAAGGCGAGGAAGGGCCCGGGATCGGCCGGCGAGCTAGAACCGTCGAGCCAGCGCTCGGGCCGGAACCGGTCCGGCTCGGCGTGTTCCCGTGCGTCCCGGTGCGCGGTGTAGGGGCAGACGAGAACGGTGGACCCGGCGTCGAGGGTGTAGCCGGCGAGCTCGGTGCGCCGTGCGGTCCGCCGGGTCAGCAGCCAGCTCGGGGGGTAGAGCCGGAGCACCTCGCGTACCAGTGCCTGGGTGTAGCGCAGTTCGTCCAGGTGGGCGCTGGTCGTCGCTGCGGGGTCGGCGGGCAGCACGGCGGCTTCGCCCGCGACGCGGTCCGCCGCCCGCGGGTGCCGGGCCAGGTGGAGCAGGATCCATCCGGCTGCCCGGGTGGGTGCCTCGAAGGTGGCGACCGTGATTCCGGGGAGGGTGTCGAGGACGGCCTCCTCCGGCAGCGGGCCGTAGCGCGAGGACGGCTGGAGCATCTGCCCGAGCACGTCGTCGCCGGGCCGGCCCGACGCGAGGCGCCGGCGGACGATGGGCCGCAGGGCGTCGGTGAAGGCGGCCTGCTGCCGTGTGCGGAACCGCCGTGCCGGTGTGGGGACCCACCGCGGCCATTCCCAGCGGGAGGGACGTACGAGCACTTCCCGGGCCAGGAAGAGCCGTGCGGCGAACGGCAGCAGGGCCGGAGCGTCCTCGGAGAACAGGTAGCGGACGCCGATCTCCGCGAGGGCGTGCCGGGCCGCGGGCAGGACCTCGACGTCCTGGCCCGTGGGCCACTGGTCGGCGAAGAGAGCGGCTCCGGGCGCGATCTCGCCGACCCGGGCCGCGACCGCCTGCGCGCGCAGTCCGCGCATGCGGGCGGCGTGGGCGTGCAGACGCTCCTGAGCCGTCGGCGCCCCGTTCGACGACGGAGGGAACAGTGGCGAGGGCGCCTTGGGGAAGTCCTCGGCGCGACGCAGCACCGCCTCGCACGGCCCGGCCGCGGCGGCCACGTAGACACCCGGCTCCAGCTGCCAGACGTCCCCGCACTCGTCCAGGCCCCGGCGTGCCTCCGCCAGCCGGTCACGGCTCCAGGCCGCGAAGCCGCCTCCGGGCAGCCGCGGGGGCTCATTCATCCGGCTCATGAGATCGTCCCCGACCCTCGTACCTGTCCAGGGCGATGCCCTCGGCAGCGTGGCTCACGGCCGGCGGGCACCCGGGGGCGCCCGCCGGGAGTGCCCTCAGACTCAGTCGCCGGCGTACGCGTCCCACTCGTGGGATCCGTACGCACCGTAGCGGCGGGTGAAGGACAGCTTGCCGAGCAGCTTGGCGATCATGATGCGCTCCTCTCGCCTGTCTGAGCCCGTCCAGCCGGGGAGTCCGATGAACCCACCAGCGCCAGATGCCACAATCGCCATCTTTCCAGCACATGCCGTATATGTCATATCCGGACGGCACGTGCACCGACCAGGGCGGAGCCTAGATCCCCGGCCGGTACCGCAGGGGGTGGTCCGGCGGGATCTCCACCAGGACGATCGGGGTGCCGTCCGGGTCGGCGATCCACATCTCGACCAGGCCCCACGGCTCCCGCACCGGGGGCCGCACGATCTCGACGCCACGCGCCCGCAGCTCCTCGCCCGCGGCCTTCACGTCCTCGACCTGCAACCACAGCCGCGCCGCGGGCGAGGACGGGCCCTCGGACCGGCCGGAGACCTCGAGGAAACCGCCGCCGAGGAAGTAGACCGTGCCGCGCTCGGGCCCGGTACCGAACTCGCGGTAGACGGACAGCCCCAGCTGCTCGCCGTAGAAGGCGCGGGAGCGCTCGGGGTCGGTGGGCCGGAGCAGGATCCGGCTGCTGAGTACATGCACCATGCGGGGGGAGCCTAGCGGCAGCGTTACCCTCGTCCCTGGCTCAGCCACGCCCGAGATCGGAGACCGCAACCATGGACGCCACCGCCACCGGACTCACCTTCCGGGACGCCACCGACGCCGACGCCGACGCCCTCGTGGCACTGATCGAGTCGGCGTACCGGGGGGACGACAGCCGGGCCGGGTGGACGACCGAGGCGGACCTCCTGGAGGGTCAGCGGACCGATCCGCAGGGCGTGCTGGAGGTGATCAAGGCCCCCGGCAGCCGGCTGCTGACCGCCGAGCGGGACGGCCGTGTCGTCGCGTGCTGCCAGCTGGAACACCGCGGTGACCACGCCTACTTCGGCATGTTCGCGGTCAGTCCCGCCCTGCAGGGCGCGGGCCTCGGCAAGGTCGTCATGGCGGAGGCGGAGCGCCTGGCCAGGGAGACCTGGGGAGTCACCGAGATGCAGATGACGGTGATCTCCCAGCGGGAGGACCTGATCGCCTGGTACGAGCGCCGCGGTTACCGCCGTACGGGCCGGACGCAGCCGTTCCCGTACGGCGACGAGCGCTTCGGCGTCCCGCTCCGCTCCGACCTGCGGTTCGAGCTGCTGGTCAAGCCGCTGGTGTGAGGCCGCGCCAGGCGTCCGGGCACGGGCCCGGACGCCTGGGTCAGGCGGTGAACCGGCCCGTGCGCTTGATCTCGGGATAGTCGGTCGTCGCCCCGTCCAGCTCCAGGGCGCGGACCAGCCGCAGCTGGTCCTGCGTGTTGACGACCCAGCCGATGATCCGCAGCCCGGACGCGCGCGCGTGCTCGACGATCTCCAGGGTGAGCCGGCGGATGTCGAGACTCACCGTGGCGGCGCCCGCGGCCACGGCGCGGTCCACCACGTCGGTGCCGTACCGGCTCGCGACCAGCGCGGTGCGCACGCCCGGCACCAGCCGCGCGATCTCGGCGACCGCGTCGTCCTGGAACGACGACACCTCGACCCGCGCCGTCAGATCACGCGCGCGCATCACCTCGGCCAGTGCCCGCGCCGCGGCCACGTCCTCGATCCGGGCCTGCAACGGGGTGTCGACCGCTTCCAGCACCTCCTCGAACACCGGCACCCGCTCCCCGCGGCCCGCGTCCAGGGCGCGCAGCTCCGCGAGGGTCTTCTCCGCGACCGGTCCGGAGCCGTCGGTCGTACGGTCCACCTCCGCGTCGTGCATGACGACCAGGGCGCCGTCCTTGCTGAGGTGCAGATCGAGTGCGATCAGGTCCAGGCCGGCCTGCTGCGCGGCGACGAAGGAACGGAGGGTGTTCTCGGGCTCGACGCCCATGACACCGCGATGTCCGATGGTAAGGAAGTTCAAGGTCAACTCGCTTCCGTCGACGGCGGCTCGGCGACGCGCGGACCGACGGCCCCCGTACCGGACGTCGTCGTCCACGCGGCAGGCTCGCAGCCTAGTGGCCGGGCCGCGCGTTGGACCCGTGGCTGCACCGGGGCTTCCGGCGCCCGGACGGCCGCCCGCCGGCCGGTACCCATCGGACCATGGCCGCTCCCGGCTCGCACGTTGTCGCTGAAGTGAGCGCCGTCACGGTTTACCACAGGAAAAATGTCGGTGACCAAGGGGGTCGACAGAACAATTTCCCGATTCTGCTCTTGCTGAGAGAAACCGGGTATGCATACGGTGTCTCTACGCGAGGTTCTCCTGTGGAGGATGGGACATGACGGAAATTCTTGTGCAGTCGGGTGTGGAGGATCAGGTTTCTCCGCTGACCAGGGTGGTGGAGCACCCGGCCTGGCCCGTGCTCAAGGATGCCGTGGAGCGGATCCGTCCATGGCAGTCGAAGGACGGATCGATCGACTTCGACGCCGAGGGCGCCCCCGGGCGGGCCGACGCCATGGCGGCCGTGGAGCGTGTCGCCGACGCGGTCGGGCGGCTCTCCCCGCTCCTCCCGCACGACGCCGCCTACCACGAGGCACTGGTGCGGGACCTGCGCCGCTGGGCCGAGGGCGGCTTCCAGGTCCCGGACTTCCTGGACTCCCTGCTGGCCTTCAACCCGGCCGCGAACCGCGCCGACGGCCTGCAGCACCTGGTCGTCTTCCCGATGTACACGCAGAACGGCAACCCGGACCGCAACCTGGAGGCGGTCGTCCTGCGCATGGTCTGGCCGGACTGGCTGGCCGAGCTGGAGCGCACCCGGTACGACAACCCGCTCTTCTGCGGCATCACCTTCGAGGACTTCACCTCGGGCTACGACACCAACTCCGCCGTGCTCTTCCCGGAGACGATCGCCGTGCGTGAGGCGCCGGAACGTTTCTCCTGGGGTGGCATCTTCTGCGACCGCGAGGCCGCCCGCTTCCGCCGCGTGACCGAGGCCGCCGTCGACCTGCTGGGCCTCGAACTGCCCGAGGACATCGCCGCGATGGTCCACGACCAGAAGCGCTGCGAAGAGGCCTTCGTGCTCTGGGACATGGTCCACGACCGCACCCACAGCCACGGCGACCTGCCGTTCGACCCGTTCATGATCAAGCAGCGCCAGCCGTTCTGGATGTACGGCCTGGAGGAGCTGCGCTGTGACCTCACCGCCTTCAGGGAGGCCGTGAAGCTCCAGGCGGACGGCGTCCCGCAGGCCCGTGACGTGCAGTACGCGGTCCTCTTCGACCGCATGTTCCGCTTCCCGGTCACCGGCGACCGCAACCGCAACTACGACGGCCTCGGCGGTCAGCTGCTCTTCGCCTACCTGCACAAGCACGACGTCGTCCGCTGGACCGACAACAAGCTCTCCATCGACTGGGAGCGCGCCCCGCAGGTCACCAACCAGCTGTGCGCCGAGATAGAGAAGCTCTACCGGGACGGCATCGACCGCCCGAAGCTGGTGCACTGGTTCGCCGGCTACCAGCTGGTCTCCACCTACCTCGCCCCGCACCCCGGCTCCAGGTGGGCCAAGGGCCCCGACGCCCTGGACCTGACCCAGCCCCCGCGCAAGCTCGTGGACGACGTGCTTCCGGACGAGTTTCCGCTGAGCATGTTCTATGAGGCCCTGTCCAAGAAGCTGAAGAACGTGATCGCCTCCACCAAGGGCATCACGGCGGACACCGCCGAGCGGATCGCCGCGTGAGCGACCGCGTCGTCCGGAACACTGCTTCAGAGGGGAAGAACATGGGGAACGCGACGAACGGACCGCTCAGCGGCGCGGTGATCGCGGTGGCCGGTGCGGGGGGACCCGCCGGGCGCGCGGCGCTGATGCGGCTCGCCGAGGCCGGGGCGACCGTCGTCGGGGCGGACAACGACCCGCAGCGGCTCTCCGAGGCCGTCGACGCGGCCCGGTACGCCTCCGGTGGCGCGACCGTCACCGGTGACACGGTGGACCTGCTCGACCTGCAGTCCACCCGGGACTGGGCCGCGCACATCGAGAAGGACTTCGGCCGGGTCGACGGGCTCGTGCACCTGGTGGGCGGCTGGCGGGGCAGCGAGACGTTCACCAAGACCAGCCTGGACGACTGGGACTTCCTGGAGCTGCTGCTCGTCAAGACCGTGCAGCACACCTCCCTCGCCTTCCACGAGGCGCTGCAGCGCAGCGAGCGCGGCCGGTACGTGCTGATCAGCGCGGCCGGCGCGTCGAAGCCGACCGCCGGCAACGCCGCGTACTCCGCGGCCAAGGCCGCCGCCGAGGCGTGGACGCTGGCCATGGCCGACTACTTCCGCAAGGCGGGCGGCGCCGAGGGGCCGACGTCCGCGGCTACCATCCTGGTGGTGAAGGCGCTGGTGCACGAGGCGATGCGTGCCGAACGCCCCAACGCGAAGTTCGCGGGCTTCACGGACGTCAAGGACCTGGCCGAGGCCATCGAGGGCGTCTGGAGCAAGCCCGCCGCGGAAGTGAACGGAAACCGTCTGTGGCTGACCGAGAAGCCGTGAACCCTCCGAAGACCGACGCGCGCCGCCACCACGACCCGCAGGTCCGCGGTTTCGCCAGTGACAACTACGCCGGCGCGCACCCGGAGGTGCTGGCCGCCCTGGCCCTGGCGAACGGCGGCCACCAGGTGGCGTACGGCGAGGACGACTACACCGAGAACCTGCAGCGGATCATCCGGAGCCACTTCGGGGCCACCGCGCAGGCCTTCCCGGTGTTCAACGGCACCGGCGCGAACGTGGTCGCGCTCCAGGCGGTCACGGACCGCTGGGGCGCGGTGATCTGCGCCGAGAGCGCGCACATCAACGTGGACGAGGGCGGTGCGCCCGAGCGCATGGGCGGGCTCAAGCTGCTCACCGTGCCGACACCGGACGGCAAGCTCACGCCCGAGCTGATCGACCGGCAGGCCTGGGGCTGGGAGGACGAGCACCGGGCGATGCCCCAGGTGGTGTCGATCACCCAGAGCACCGAGCTGGGCACCCTCTACACGCCCGAGGAGATCCGCGCGATCTGCGAGCACGCCCACGCGCGCGGCATGAGGGTGCATCTGGACGGCTCCCGGATAGCCAACGCGGCCGCTTCCCTGGACGTGCCCATGCGGACGTTCACCAACGCGGTCGGCGTCGACATCCTCTCCCTGGGCGGCACGAAGAACGGCGCCGTGTTCGGCGAGGCGGTCGTCGTGCTCAACCAGGACGCGGTGCGGCAGATGAAGCACCTGCGGAAGATGTCGATGCAGCTGGCCTCCAAGATGCGTTTCGTCTCCGTGCAGTTGGAGGCGCTCCTCGCCAAGGACCTGTGGCTGCGCAACGCCCGGCACGCCAACGAGATGGCCCAGCGGCTCGCCGAGGGCGTCCGCGCGGTGCACGGCGTGGAGATCCTCTACCCGGTGCAGGCCAACGGTGTCTTCGCCAAGCTGCCGCACGACGTGAGCGAGCGGCTCCAGAAGCGGTTCCGGTTCTACTTCTGGGACGAGGGCGCCGGGGTGGTGCGCTGGATGTGCTCCTTCGACACCACGGAGGACGACGTCGACACGTTCGTGGCGGCGCTGAAGGAGGAGATGGCGCGCTAGTGCCGTATCAGGCGGACGTCCGCCAGATGTTCGCCGCCTACGACCTGGCCAAGAGCGAGCGCCTGCCAGCCCGCATAGATATGCGGTCACCCGTAAAGTGATTGACTCCCGAGTGATCGCGTTCCTATGCTCTGCGGGCATGGAGCTCATCCAGGACACCGCCGATCTGTCCGCCTACCTGGCCGCCGATGACGTCATCGACCACCATCACCCGGTGGTCCGGGAGACCGCCGCCCGCCTGGCGGCGGAGGCCTCCGACTCGTATGACTATGCGCGGGCCGCCTATGAGTTCGTCCGGGACGCCATCCCGCACTCCCAGGACTCGGGCGACCTCCGCGTCACCTGGCGCGCCTCCGACGTGCTGGCCCTCGGTACGGGCATCTGCTACGCCAAGTCCCATGCCCTGGCCGCCCTGTTGCGGGCCGAGGACATCCCGGCCGCCCTGTGCTACCAGCGGTTGGGGGACGACGAGGGCGGGCACGCGGTCCACGGACTGGTCGCCGTCCGCTTCCGCGGCGCCTGGCACCGGCAGGACCCCCGTGGCAACAAGCCGGGTGTCGACGCCCGGTTCTCGCTGGACGGCGAGCGGCTGGCCTGGACCCCGGACCCCGCGTCCCACGAGGTGGACTATCCGCTCCTGTACGCCGCACCGCACCCGGCCGTCCTCGCCGCCCTGCGGGCCGCACCGGACCGGCCCCACCTGTGGCGGACGCTTCCCGACAGGCTGTGAGCGGAACTGCCGAGCCGGGGGCGTGCCGGGAGGATGAACGTGTCCGGTGAGCGGCTCGAAGGAGGAGAGCCACAAGGCGACTGACGCGCTGGTCGACTCGACTGCGATGCCCTCGGACCTGACCACCCTGTACCGGGTGATCCACAAAGTGTCGGGCTGGTGGTGGCCGTCTGTCCGCGCTGGCGGGCCCCGGACGTGAACCGGTGGCCGGTCGGAGCCGGGGGTGTGGTGCGGGCCGAGCCCCCGGGAGGGACCCCGGTCCGCGCCGCAGGGCTCAGTGGGCGGCGGCTGTGCGCAGTTCCTCGGTCGTCGGTGCGCTGCCGCCCAGGTGGGTGGGGAGCCACCAGGTGTCCTCCGGGCCCTTGGGGCGGCCCGGGTACGCGCGCTGGGCGGCGTCCAGGAGTTCCTGGACGCGTTCGCGCAGGCGGCGGGTGATCGCGCCGGCGTACTGGTCGCGCGGTGCCTCCACCGGCTCGCCGACGCGGACGGTGACGGGCAGGTGGTCGCGCTTGAAGTTGCGGGGGTGGCCCTTCGTCCACAGCCGCTGCGTGCCCCACACCGCCATCGGGACCAGCGGGACGCCCGCCTCCTGGGCGAGCCGGGCCGCGCCCGACTTGAAGCTCTTCAGCGTGAACGACTGCGAGATCGTCGCCTCCGGGAACACCCCGATGACCTCGCCGGAGCGCAGCGAGTCCAGCGCGTGCGCGTACGCCGCCTCGCCCTGTGCGCGGTCCACCGGGATGTGCTTCATGCTCCGCATCAGCGGCCCGGAGACCTTGTGCCGGAACACCGACTCCTTCGCCATGAACCGCACCAGGCGCTTCTGCGGCAGCGCGGCCAGGCCGTTGAAGATGAAGTCCAGGTAGCTGATGTGATTGCTCACCAGGACCGCGCCGCCCGTGCGCGGGATGTTCTCCGACCCCTGGCAGTCGATCTTCAGGTCCCAGACCTTGAACATCGTCTTGGCGAAACCGATGACGGGACGGTAGACCAGCTCTGCCATGGGCGGGGTGGACCCTTTCTGCTCTGCTCGGGAAAGGGGCTCCCGGCGGGAAAGTTACGCAGCCGTAGGTTTACGGCGTCTCGCAGATCGTGCCCGAAGAACGGACGGGGAGCCAGTCCTGGTGCCCCGCGGCGGCGAGATCCTCGTCACGTCGGCCTACATCCCACCGTGGATCCTCATGTTCCTTTACTCCACACGTGTCGTGGTTCCCCGTGAAGGGGGGAACATGCCGGACCACCGTGACGGCTGCCGCCGCGTCAGGCCCCCGGGAATCATCGCGGGCGCGGGAACGCTTGTATGGAAAATGACCGGTGGTGTGCCGGGCGGTGCTCGCGGCGGCGGGCGCCCGGGAAGAACCGTACGGACGGCGGAAGGGAAGAACGCGGGTGCGCGGGCACGACGACGGCAGGCGGCTCAGGGCGGCCGAACTCGGCGGCGAACTGGGGGAGCGGGCCACGCTCGTACAGTTCTCCAGCGCCTTCTGCGCACCCTGCCGGGCCACCCGGCGCGTCCTCGCCGAGGTCGCCGGAATGGTCCCGGGCGTCACCCACGTCGAGGTCGACGCCGAGGCGCACCTGGACCTCGTACGCGAACTGGACATCCTCAAGACGCCCACCGTCCTCGTCCTCGACGCCGGCGGGCGGGTGGTGCGGCGCGCCACCGGACAGCCGCGCAGAGCGGACGTCATCGCCGCGCTCGGGGAGGCGGTGTGAGCGGGTGTCAGGGAACGGTGAGGCATCTTCCACATCCCGGAGCCGGCTTGACTGCACGCGCCATCCATCGTCAGCCTGACCGTATGCCGACCGAACTCCTTCTCCACGGTCGGGTCCACGTCGACCTGGCCCGCACCGCGAGCGCGCGCTGTCCGGGCCGTTGAGCTGCCACGGACCCACGCCCCGACTTCCGCAGAAGGACAGTTCCATGACGGCCACGCCCGACCTCGGCACCGCTCAGCTCGCCTCCTCCGACCTGCTGCGCTCCACCTTCCGCCGGCACGCCGCCGGCGTCGCGGTGATCACCGCGCGCGGCGCCTCCGGTCCCGTCGGCTTCACCGCCACCTCCCTGACCTCCGTCTCCGCCGACCCGCCCCTGGTCTCCTTCGGGATCGGCACCGGTGCCTCCAGCTGGCCCGCGGTGGCCGAGGCCGACCACGTGGGCGTGCACATACTCGGCGAGCACCAGAGCGAGCTGGCCGCCACCTTCGCCCGCAGCGGCGCCGACCGTTTCGGCGCGCCCACCGTCTGGCAGGAGGGGCCCGAAGGCGTCCCCGTGCTGGACGACGTGCTCGCCTGGCTGGTGTGCCGGATCGTCGGACGGGTCCCGGCCGGTGATCACCGGATCGTGCTCGCCGAGGTGGTCCTCGGTGACCCCTCGGGCGCCGGCCGCCCGCTCCTCTACTACCAGGGCCGCTTCAACGGCCTGCGGGATTGATCACTTCCCGGTCGCACCGCCCCCTCCTGCGGGGCCGTCGGGTTCCGGTTACGCTGCGTTGCGAAGGTCACAGTTCAAAGCGCTTGCTTAGCGGGCATTCACTAGGTGTACTGGCGAGTAATATTTCGTTCGGAGCGCTCGGACGCCCCGACCGGGATCGGCCGCTTGGGGCGCCTATGCTGCCTGCAAGAGGCAGCCCGAAATGACGATGCAGTAGGAGAGCCGGCGTGAGCTTGAGGATCGTTGTCACTGTGAAGTACGTGCCCGACGCCACTGGCGACCGGCACTTCGCCGATGACCTGACCGTCGACCGCGACGACGTGGACGGTCTGCTCTCCGAGCTGGACGAGTACGCGGTCGAGCAGGCCCTCCAGATCGCGGAGAACGCGGACGACGCCGAGGTCACCGTCCTGACGGTCGGCCCCGAGGACGCCAAGGACGCGCTCCGCAAGGCGCTCTCGATGGGTGCCGACAAGGCCATCCACGTCGAGGACGACGACCTGCACGGCACCGACGCCATCGGCACCTCCCTGGTCCTGGCCAAGGCCATCGAGAAGGCCGGCTACGACCTGGTCGTCTCCGGCATGGCCTCCACCGACGGCACCATGGGCGTCGTCCCGGCGCTGGTCGCCGAGCGCCTCGGGGTCCCGCAGGTCACCCTGCTGTCCGAGGTCTCCGTCGAGGACGGCACGGTCAAGGGCCGCCGCGACGGCGACGCCGCCTCGGAGCAGCTCGAGGCGCAGCTCCCGGCCGTCGTCTCCGTCACCGACCAGTCGGGCGAGGCCCGCTACCCGTCCTTCAAGGGCATCATGGCGGCCAAGAAGAAGCCGGTGGAGTCCTGGGACCTGTCGGACCTCGACATCGAGGCCGAGGAGGTCGGCCTGGACGGCGCGTTCACCAAGGTCGAGGCCGCGACCGAGCGTCCGGCCCGCACGGCCGGCACCATCGTCAAGGACGAGGGCGAGGGCGGCAAGCAGCTCGCTGAGTTCCTCGCGAGCCAGAAGTTCATCTGAGGCTCGCCCCCGCTGACCGCCCCTCAACTTCGTTTCGCAGGAGAGCAATCCCATGGCTGAAGTCCTCGTCTACGTCGACCACGTGGACGGTGCCGTCCGCAAGCCCACCCTGGAGCTGCTGACCCTGGCCCGCCGCCTCGGCGAGCCCGTCGCCGTCGCGCTGGGCAACGGCGCCGCCGACACCGCCGCCACGCTCGCCGAGCACGGCGCGGTGAAGGTCCTCACCCACGACGCGTCCGAGTACGCCGAGTACCTGGTCGTGCCGAAGGTGGACGCCCTCCAGGCCGCCTACGAGGCCGTCTCCCCGGCCGCCGTGCTGGTCCCGTCCTCCGCCGAGGGCAAGGAGATCGCCGCCCGCCTCGCGCTGCGCATCGGCTCCGGCATCATCACCGACGCCGTCGACCTGGAGGCCGGCGACGAGGGTCCGGTGGCCACCCAGTCGGTGTTCGCCGCGTCCTTCACCACCACGTCGCGCGTCATCAAGGGCACCCCGGTCATCACGGTCAAGCCGAACTCGGCCGCCGTCGAGGCCGCCCCGGCCGCCGGCACGGTCGAGGCCCTGTCCGTGACCTTCTCGGACAAGGCGACCGGCACGAAGATCACCGGCCGTACGCCGCGTGAGTCGACGGGCCGCCCGGAGCTGACCGAGGCCGCGATCGTGGTCTCCGGTGGCCGCGGTGTCAACGGCGCCGAGAACTTCTCGATCATCGAGGCCCTCGCCGACCAGCTCGGCGCGGCCGTCGGCGCCTCGCGTGCCGCCGTGGACGCCGGCTGGTACCCGCACACCAACCAGGTCGGCCAGACCGGCAAGTCGGTCTCGCCGCAGCTCTACATCGCCAACGGCATCTCCGGCGCGATCCAGCACCGCGCCGGTATGCAGACCTCGAAGACGATCGTGGCCGTCAACAAGGACGCCGAGGCCCCGATCTTCGAGCTGGTCGACTTCGGTGTGGTCGGCGACCTGTTCGACGTCGTCCCGCAGCTGACCGAGGAGATCAAGACCCGCAAGGGCTGAGTCCTCCCAGGGCGCACGCCGAGGCCCCGGTGACCGACACGGTCACCGGGGCCTCGGCGCATCCTGGTGAGGGCGGGCGGAGGCGCGGCCAGGGTCCGGACGGGGTGTTGACCAGGGAGAATCACCCGGATAACTTCGTTCTACGGATTATTGATTCCGTACAGCGGAAAATTGGAGGGTGTGGGATGGGTCAGCAGGAGAAGGTGGCGACGAGCCTCGCGGGTGCCGTCAGCGAGGAGATCAGCGCCTCCCTCGCACCGGTCGACGCGGAGCTGGAGCGCCGCTACCCCGGGGACCCCGGCACCCGGCAGCCCGTCCACACCGTGTACGTCCCCGGGGACGCCTTCACCGCGGACACGCTGCGCTCCTGGGGGGACCAGGCGCTCGCCCTGCTCGACGAACACGCCCCGGACGCCGCCTCCTTCGCGGCGGTCCTCGGCCTGCCGGGCGAACTGGCCGAGGCGGTCCACTCCCGCGTCCGCGCCAAGCTGGAGCGCGAGCCCGTCGAGGACCTGCGCGTCGACTTCGAGGACGGCTACGGCCCGCGGCCCGACGCCGAGGAGGACGAGACGGCCGCCCGCGCGGCCCGCCTGATCGCCGAGGCCCACGCGAACGGCACGGCGGCGCCCTACATGGGCATCCGCGTGAAGTGCATGGAGGCCGCCGTGCGCGACCGGGGCATCCGCACCCTCGACGTCTTCCTCACCGGCCTCATGGCGGCCGGGGGCCTGCCCGACGGGCTGGTCCTCACCCTGCCCAAGGTCACCTACCCCGAGCAGGTCGGCGCCTTCGTCCGGCTCCTGGAGGCCTTCGAGAAGGCGCACGGCCTCGACGCCGGCCGCCTGGGCTTCGAGATCCAGATCGAGACCAGCCAGGCCATCCTCGCCACCGACGGCACCGCCACCGTCGCCCGCATGATCCAGGCCGCCGAGGGCCGTGCCACCGGGCTGCACTACGGCACCTTCGACTACAGCGCCTGCCTCGGCGTCTCCGCCGCCTACCAGGCCGGCGACCACCCGGCCGCCGACCACGCCAAGGCGGTCATGCAGGTGGCGGCGGCCGGCACCGGCGTCCGCGTGTCCGACGGCTCCACCAACGTCCTCCCCGTCGGCCCGACGGCCAAGGTCCACGACGCCTGGCGCCTGCACTACGGCCTCACCCGCCGCGCCCTCGCCCGCGCCTACTACCAGGGCTGGGACATGCACCCCGGTCACCTCCCCACCCGCTACGCGGCCGTCTTCGCCTTCTACCGCGAGGGGTTCGAGCAGGCGGCGGCCCGTCTCGCCCGGTACGCCGAGCGGGCCGGCGGCGACGTCATGGACGAGCCCGCCACCGCCAAGGCCCTCAGCGGCTACCTGCTCCGCGGCCTCGACTGCGGCGCTCTCGACCTCCCCGAGGTGACCGGCCTCACCGGCCTGACCCGCACCGGCCTGGAGGGCTTCGCGTCCCCGCGCCGCGGCGACCTGACGGCGTCCGGGCAGTGACGAGGACGCGGGCCGCTCGGCGGAAGGCGCACGTCCGTCGGCCGGGCCCCTGCCCCCGGGCCACGGCGCCGGGCGGCGGCACATGCCCGACGCCTCCTGGCTGACCAGGGCGACGTCGTCTCCTTCGCCGGCGTGCGGGGCCCGGCCCGGGCCTGCGGCCGCGAGGCCCGCCGTCGCGGACCCCTCACACCGCCGGCGGCAGTTCGCCCGAACCGCGGGTGATCAGGCGGGTCGGCAGTTCGATGCGTTCGGGGGCGAGCAGGGTGCCGTCGAGCTGGCGGAAGAGGCGTTCGGCGGCGGTGCGGCCGAGGGCAGCCGCGTCCTGGGCGACGACGGTGACGCCGGGCTGGAGCAGATCGGCCAGCTCGATGTCGTCGAAGCCGACGAGCGCGACCGGGCGGGAGTGCTCGGCGAGGACCCGGATCACGGTGACCGTCACCCGGTTGTTGCCGGCGAAGATCGCGGTGACCGGGTCGGCGCCGGACAGCATCTCCTCCGCCGCCCGGCGCACCCGCTCCGGGTCCGTCGCGCCGAGGGACATCCAGCGGTCCTCGACGGTTATCCCCGCGTCCTCCATGGCCGCCCGGTAGCCGCGCAGCCGCTCCGCCGCGGTGTGGATGCGGGGCATGTCGCCGATGAACCCGATCCGGCGGTGCCCGTGCGCGAGGAGGTGGGCCACGCCGTCGCGGGCGCCGCCGTAGTTGTCGGACAGCACGACGTCCGCGTCGATCCGTCCGGCCGGGCGGTCCACGAACACGGTCGCCACGCCCGCCCTGATCTCCGGCTCCAGATAGCGGTGGTCGTCCCCGGCCGGGATCACCACCAGACCGTCCACCCGGCGCGCGCACAGCGCCAGCGCCAGCTCCTGCTCGCGCTCGGGGTCCTCGGCGCTGGAACCGTTGATCAGCAGCGCGCCGTGCGCGCGGGCCACCTCCTCGACGGCGCGGCTGAGCGGGCCGTAGAACGGGTCCGCGAGGTCCTCCAGCACCAGGCCGATGCTCGCCGTCCGGCCCTTGCGCAGCACCCGGGCACTGTCGTTGCGGCGGAAGCCGAGCGCCTCGATCGCCTCCTGCACCCGGCGCTCGGTGTCCGGGGTGACCCCGGGCTCGCCGTTGACCACCCGGGAGACCGTCTTCAGTCCGACCCCGGCGCGCGCCGCCACGTCCTTCATCGTCGGACGGTTGCCGTACCGGTTACCGGGAAGGTCTGCTCGGCGGGTGGTCTCGGGCACGATGCGTCTGTCCTGTCTCTCGTCCGACTCGTCCACGCGGGGTGGTGCGCGATCCATGGGCTTGTATGAGGATGTGGCGTCGAGCATAGAGCCTGGACAACGTTGTCAGATGCGCGAGAGACTGTCCACCGCTGTCTCCGGCCCGCGCCCCCACCGCTCGACCGGCCTGCCTCTCTTTGGTTTTCAAGCTTGAACGGGGAGATCTGACTCTGATGCACACCGACCTCGTGGCGGCCCTGGACATCGGCGGCACCAAGATCGCCGGCGCGCTGGTGGACGGCGGCGGCCGCATCCTGGCCAGGACCCAGCGCGCCACGCCCGCCCAGCAGGACGGCGAAACGGTCATGCGGGCCGTGACGGAGGTGCTCGGCGACCTCGCCGGGTCGCCCCTGTGGGAACGGGCGGGCTCGGTCGGCATCGGCAGTGCCGGTCCGGTCGACGCCTCCGCGGGCACCGTCAGCCCGGTGAACGTGCCGGGCTGGCGCGACTTCCCGCTGGTGGACCGGGTGCGTACGGTCACCGGGGGCCTGCCGGTGGAGCTGATCGGCGACGGTGTGGCGATCACCGCGGCCGAGCACTGGCAGGGCGCCGCACGCGGCCACGACAACGCGCTGTGCATGGTGGTCTCGACGGGGGTCGGCGGCGGGCTGGTGCTGGGCGGACGCCTGCATCCCGGTCCGACCGGCAACGCCGGTCACATCGGCCACATCAGCGTGGACCTCGACGGTGACCTCTGCCCGTGCGGCTCGCGCGGGTGCGTGGAGCGGATCGCCAGCGGCCCGAACATCGCCCGCCGGGCCCTGGAGCACGGCTGGCGCCCCGGGCCCGACGGTGACACCTCGGCCGCCGCGGTGGCCGCCGCGGCCCGTGCGGGCGACCCGGTGGCCGTGGCCTCCTTCGAGCGGGCGGCGCAGGCACTGGCCGCCGGCATCGCGGCCACCGCGACCCTGGTCGAGATCGACATCGCGGTGATCGGCGGGGGCGTCGGCAAGGCGGGCGACGTCCTGTTCACGCCCCTGCGCAAGGCCCTCACCGACTACGCGACCCTGTCCTTCGTCCGGCACCTCACCGTCGTCCCCGCGCAGATGGGCACCGACGCGGGCCTGGTCGGCGCGGCCGCGGCGGCCCTGACCCGCACCCCGGACCCGGCGCCGGCGAGCCGCTAGGGTCTTTCGTTCGGTCAGGCCGGATCAGGGAGCGGTGCCAGGGCCCGCGAGCCCGGCATGACCCGAACGAGAGGCCCTCGGCTCCGCCGCTCCAGGCAGCGAGGCATCCGGGTCGCCGGGCGGGGACTCGGCGGGGCCGGCTCCCGCCGAAGCCCGGGCCCGGCCTCCGAGCGTTCGGCGGAGGCCCGGCCCAGCCTGGAGCTCCGGGGATCAGCAGGTGAGTCGCGCGTTCGCCCAGTCCGCGTGGTCCGAGTCGACGCCGTCGTCCCCGTCCGTGACGACCAGCCGTACCACCTGGGCGCCGGTGACGTCGGCGGTGAGCGGCTGGGCGGGCATCGCGTTGGTGAGGACGCCGGTGGACGCGGCCTTCGTGCCGTCCGCCCAGATCTCGAAGGCGACGGTGCCCTTCGTGCCCTTCTCGTCGTCCACGCCGACCTCCGCCGTGACCTTCTCGCAGGCCTTGCCGGTGTAGAAGGAGATGTCGCTGGGCGCGTGGACGCCGAGCCCCTTGGCGTACACCGTCCCGCCGATGGTGAGCGGGTTGCCGTCCCCGGCGGCGCTCTCCCCGTTGCTGGTGTTCCGCTCCACCGGCCCCCAGCCGCTGGTCGCCGACAGCCACGGCAGATCGCCGAGGTACGACGTCCCGGCGGGCGGCGGTACGACGACGGACGCGGTCAGCGCAAGGGTGCTGGTGACCGGTGTGCCGGACGGCGAGCGGTACCGCGTCGTGAGCGTGAGGCCGTAGGAACCGGCCGGGGTGCCGGAGGGCGCGGTCACCCGCCAGCCGGTGCGCAGCGTGCCACCGGGGGCGAGCGCGGAGACGGAGGTCGTCGAGGTGGGCCGTACCGTCCAGCCCTCGGGGCCGGTCAGCGACACGGAGACCTGCCGCGCGGGTGTCCGGCCGAGGTCGGCGACGGTGCTGGTGAACGCGGCGGGGTTGGCGGCCTCCAGCAGCGTGCTGCCGTCCAGACCGAGCTCGACGGCGGGCGGATGGGCGGCCCAGCGGGGGTCGGCCGAGACGCGCAGCAGGACCGTGCCGTGGGCCGGGACGGTGGCGGCGATGGTGCCCGCGGTGTTGTACGTGCGGTGCTGCCACAGGTCGCGCAGGGCGTAGGCGTCGGCGTCCGGCAGGCCGACGGCACGCGCGCTGGTGGCGATGCGCTGGGCGGTGCCGGACTCGTTGAAGAGGGCCACCGCGCGGCTGCCGTCCTTCATCTCCTTGGCGACGACCCAGCGCCCGCCCGCGGAGGAGACGACGGTGCCCTGCTTGCCGAGCGGGTCCTGGTCGACGGCGATGACCTCCTTGTTGCCCAGGATGTCGTAGGTGGCCGGGGTCGCCTTGCGCAGGTCGGTGCCGATGAGCAGGGGCGCGGCCATCACCGACCAGAGCGAGAAGTGCGAGCGGTACTCGGTGTCCGTCATGCCGCCGTTGCCGACCTCCAGCATGTCGGGGTCGTTCCAGTGGCCGGGGCCGGCGTAGGGGGCGAGCGGGAGGTTCTGCTTCAGGATCGACAGCATCGAGCCCCAGTTGTCGCTGATGTCGCCGGTGGTCCGCCACAGGTGGCCGACGTCCGAGGCCCACTCCCAGGGCTTGTTCTGCCCCCACTCGCAGATGCTGTAGACGATGGGCCGTCCGGTCGCCTTCAGCGCGTCCCGCATGGTCCGGTAGCGCTGCTGGGCGTCCACGCCCTGGTTGTTGCAGTTGTCGTACTTGAGGTAGTCCACGCCCCAGTCGGCGAACTGCCGCGCGTCGCTGTACTCGTGGCCCAGGGCGCCCGGGAAGCCGGTGCTGTCGCAGGTCTTGGTGCCGGCGCTGGTGTAGATGCCGAGCTTGAGGCCCTTGGCGTGGACGTAGTCCGCGACCGCCTTGATCCCGTCGGGGAAGCGGGCGGGGTCGGGCACCAGCTTGCCGTTCGCGTCACGGTCGGGCAGGGCCCAGCAGTCGTCCAGGTTGACGTACCGGTAGCCCGCGTCCTTCAGGCCCTTCTCCACGAAGAGGTCCGCGATGCCCTCGACCATGGACGCGTTGAAGTCGGCGCGGCAGTGGGTGGAGTTCCAGTTGTTGAAGCCCATCGGCGGGGTGAGGGCGAGCCCGTCGGCGAGGGCGGGCGCGGCGGGGGTCCTGGCGGGGGCCGCCAGGGCGGGGGCGGCGAGGCCCGCCGCGCACAGCAGGCCGGCGGTGAGCGCTCCGGCCACTCTGAGGCGTGTGGTGCGGGTCGTGCGGGTGTGAGGGTGACGCATCGTTGACGTTCCTCCGACTCGCGGAACCGGGATGACTGCATGTACGCGTCATCAGTGCGCGTTTACGGTAGGACGTGTCTGACTGTGTTGGAAGAGGGCTGCCAAATGTTCGGCTGTGTTTGCTTGGGGGGTCCGCCGCCCCGGTGGGGCCGAGTCGCAGCGTGACTCCTGCCCCCTCCGCGCAGTTGATCAGCGCATGAAGAAGCGCAGCATGCTCGCCCTCGCCACCCTCGCCACCGGATTCGTCGTGGCCGCCGTCACCCCGTCCCACGCGACGGACGAGGCACCCGTCGGCGACCTCAAGGTCTCGGACACCCTCGACTCGGCCGGCCACCTCGTCGCCCGGGACAGCCTGGACGTCGACCACGGCGCGCTCGGACACGAGTAACCCCCGACGGCGTACGGCGTGCGTACCGGCGTCCCCGCCGCAGGGGGCGCCGGCACTCCCGTGTGCGCGCGGACAGGCGCCCTCAACGCGAGGGGGTTTCCGTGGCAGGGTGGAGCGGGCAAGCCTCAGGGGGCCGACACAGGAGGGGGAGTCCGTGACCGTCGTCTGGATCAACGGCGCGTTCGGTGCGGGGAAGACCACCACGGCACGCGAACTGATCGAACTGATCCCGAACAGCGCGCTCTTCGACCCCGAGGTCCTCGGCGGGGCGCTCACGCACCTGCTGCCGCCCAAGCGCCTCGCCGAGGTCGGTGACTTCCAGGACCTGCCGATCTGGCGCCGGCTGGTGGTCGACACCGCCGCCGCGATGCTCGCCGAGCTGGGCGGCACCCTCGTCGTGCCCATGACCCTGCTCCGCCAGGAGTACCGGGACGAGATCTTCGGGGGTCTCGCCGCCCGCCGGATCACGGTGCGCCATCTGCTGCTGGCCCCGGCCGAAACGATCCTGCGCGAGCGGATAGCCGGGCGGGAGATCCCGCCCGACCTGCCCGACGGCGAGATGCGCGTACGGCAGTGGTCCTACGACCACATCGAGCCGTACCGCGCCGCCCTCGCCTCCTGGCTCACCGCCGACGCCCATCCGGTCGACACCAGCGACCTCACCCCGTACCAGACCGCCGTCCGCATCGCCGACGCCGTCGGCAGCGGGGCCGTACCCGCCTGCGACATCGTCCAGACCCCCGAACCGACCGCCGAGACGCTCGCCGCCGGTGTGCTGCTCTTCGACGAGCACGACCGGGTACTGCTGGTCGACCCCACGTACAAGCCCGGCTGGGAGTTCCCCGGTGGTGTGGTGGAGCGGGGCGAGGCCCCGGCCCGCGCCGGGATGCGCGAGGTGGCCGAGGAGACCGGGATACACCTGCGCGCGGTGCCCCGGCTGCTCGTCGTGGACTGGGAACGGCCCGTCCCGCCCGGGTTCGGCGGGCTGCGGCTGCTGTTCGACGGGGGCCGGCTGGGGTCCGGGGAGGCGTCCCGGGTGCTGCTGCCCGGCCCGGAACTGCGCGCCTGGCGGTTCGCCACGGAACAGGAGGCCGCCTCGATGCTGCCACCCGTCCGTTACGAGCGGCTGCGCTGGGCGTTGCGCGCCCGGGAGCGGGGCAGCGCCCTCTATCTGGAGGCGGGCGTACCGGTCGGCTGACCCGGCGCCGCGACGATCGAGCGGAGCGCGGCGGTGGCGCCGCTCAGCACCGGTTCGCCGTGGCCAAAACAGGCCACCTCCGCCCCGAGGTCCGCCAACCGCCCGATCGAGGCGAGCAGTCGCGCCCGGTCCAGGTTGAACACCCCCGCCATCGGCGTCCCGTCGCCCGGTGCCGCCGCCACCGTGTCCCCGGTGAAGAGCACACCGTGCGCGGGCAGGAACAGGGCGATGCTGCCGTCGGTGTGCCCCGGGACGTGCACCACCCGTGCCCCGCCGCCGAAGCCGAGGACGTCCTGGTCCGTCACCTCGGTGAGGGCGGCCGGGGGCACCGCAGGGCCCTCGGGCAGGTGCCGGGCCGCCTCCGCGTGGACCGGCAGCTCCCACTCCTCGAACCGCGGCGGCGGACCGGGCCGCTCACCCCGCACGAACGGGGCGTCCAGGGGGTGCGCCAGCACCTCGGCCCCGCTCAGCGCGGCGAACTCGCCCGCCCCGCCCACGTGGTCCTCGTGGAAGTGGGTCAGGACGATGCGCCGTACGTCCTCCGGGGCGTGCCCCAGAGCGGTGATCGCGCCGGCGATCGCCCGGCCGGAGCCGATCAGGCCCGCGTCGATCAGGGTCAGCTCACCGCCGTCGCGCCAGAGGTAGGCCTGGCCGGCCGGGAAGCGCAACAGGTGCAGGCGGGGCAGCAGCTCGATGACGTCCATGCGCCGACGGTAGGGAGGGCCCCGCCGGGTGGCGAGGGCCCTCTGCCACGGGCAGAACGGTTCAGCTCGCCGCGTAGTTGCGCAGGAACAGCGCCTCCGCGACCGACAGCCGCTCCAGCTCCTCGGGGGACACGCTCTCGTTGACCGCGTGGATCTGCGCCTCCGGCTCGCTCAGCCCGATGAGCAGGATCTCCGCCTCCGGGTAGAGACCGGCGAGCGTGTTGCACAGCGGGATGGAGCCGCCCTGGCCCGCGTAACTCATCGTCTCGCCGGGGTAGGCCACCGCCATCGCGTCGGCCATCGCCTGGTAGGCGGGGCTGGAGGTGTCGGCGCGGAACGGCTGGCCCTGACCGATCTGCTCGATGCCGACCCGGGCGCCCCACGGGGTGTGGGCCTCGATGTGCGCCTGGAGCAGCTTGCCGGCCTCCGCCGCGTCCACGCCCGGCGGCACCCGCAGGCTGACCAGGGCGCGGGCGCTCGACTGCACCGACGGGGTGGCGCCCACGACCGGCGGGCAGTCGATGCCGAGGACGGTGACCGCCGGGCGGGCCCAGATGCGGTCGGCGACCGAACCGTCACCGATCAGCTCGACCCCGTCCAGCACCTTGGCGTCCGTGCGGAACTGCTCTTCGGTGTACTCCAGGCCGTCCCACCCCGCCGTGGCGTCCAGGCCGTCCACCGTGGTGGAGCCGTCCTCGGCGCGCAGCGAGTCCAGCACCCGGATCAGCGCGGCCAGCGCGTCCGGAGCGGCGCCGCCGAACTGGCCCGAGTGCAGGTTGCCGGCCAGGGTGTCGATCCGCACCCGGACCATGGTCATACCGCGCAGCGTGGTGGTCACGGTCGGCAGGCCGACCCGGAAGTTGCCCGCGTCGCCGATGACGATCGTGTCCGCCTCCAGCAGCTCGGGGTGCTGCTCGGCGTACCGCTCCAGGCCGCCCGTGCCCTGTTCCTCCGAGCCCTCCACGATCACCTTGACGTGCACCGGGACGCCGCCGTTCGCCTTGAGGGCGCGCAGCGCGAGCAGGTGCATGATGAAGCCGCCCTTGCAGTCGGCGGTCCCGCGGCCGTACCAGCGGCCGTCCCGCTCGGTCAGCTCGAACGGCGGGGTGGCCCAGCCGGCCTCGTCCAGCGGGGGCTGCACGTCGTAGTGCGCGTACAGCAGAACCGTTTTCGCACCCTCCGGGCCCGGGAGGTGGCCGTAGACGGACCGCGTGCCGTCCGGGGTGTCCAGCAGGGCCACGTCCGTGAAACCCTCGGCGCGCAAGGCGTCGGCTATCCAGCCGGCGGCGGCGTCGCTCTCGCTCTTCGGGAACTGCGTGAAGTCCGCCACCGACTTGAAGGCGACCAGTTCGGTCAGCTCCGCCTTCGCCCGGGGCAGCAGCGAGGCGACGGTCTCGGCGACCGGATTCGACGGCATGGGCACGCTCCTCGTAGGTGCGACGTTGTAGGGAGTGGACCGATCCTCCCACAGTGGCCTGCGCGGACGGCCGCCGTAGGATGCGACAGGACACTCGGCAACGGCTTGATCGGAGCGGTAGACCATCGTGAGCGGCGAGAACTCTTCGGCGGACGACGTGCAGCGGGTCTGGGACGTCGTCGTGGTGGGCGCGGGCCCCGCGGGCGCCTCGGCCGCCTACGCGGCGGCGGTCGCGGGACGGCGCGTGCTGTTGCTGGAGAAGGCCGAGTTGCCCCGCTACAAGACGTGCGGCGGCGGCATCATCGGCCCCTCGCGCGACGCGCTGCCGCCCGGCTTCGAGCTGCCCTTCCAGGACAGGGTGCACGCGGTCACCTTCTCCAACAACGGCCGCTTCACCCGCACCCGGCGCTCCAAGCAGATGCTGTTCGGGCTGATCAACCGCCCCGAGTTCGACCAGCAGCTGGTCGAGCACGCCCAGAAGGCGGGCGCCGAGCTGCGTACGGGCGTCACCGTGCAGCGGGTCGAGCAGCACGGCTCGGCGGTGCCGGACCGGCGCACGGTCGCCGTCGTCCTCCAGGGCGGGGAGACGGTGCTGGCCCGGGCGGTCGTCGGCGCCGACGGCAGCGCCAGCCGGATAGGAGCGCACGTCGGTGTGAAGCTCGACCAGGTCGACCTCGGCCTGGAGGCGGAGATCCCGGTGCCGCAGACGGTCGCCGAGGACTGGAAGGGCCGGGTCCTCATCGACTGGGGCCCGATGCCGGGCAGTTACGGCTGGGTCTTCCCGAAGGGCGACACCCTGACGGTCGGCGTGATCTCCGCGCGCGGTGAGGGTGCCGCCACCAAGCGGTACCTGGAGGACTTCATCGCCCGGCTGGGCCTCGCCGGCTTCGAGCCCGCCATCTCCTCCGGGCACCTGACCCGCTGCCGCGCCGACGACTCCCCGCTGTCCCGGGGCCGGGTGCTGGTCTGCGGGGACGCGGCCGGTCTGCTGGAGCCGTGGACCCGTGAGGGCATCTCCTTCGCGCTGCGCTCGGGCCGGCTGGCGGGGGAGTGGGCGGTCCGGATCGCCGAGGCGCACGACGCCGTCGACGCCCGCCGCCAGGCCCTGAACTACGCGTTCGCCATCAAGGCGGGGCTCGGTGTCGAGATGAGCGTCGGCAAGCGGATGCTCGCGGTGTTCGAGAAGCGCCCCGGTCTGTTCCACGCGGCCCTCACCGGGTTCCGCCCCGCCTGGCGGGCGTTCCGGGACATCACCCAGGGCTCGACCTCGCTGGGCGAGCTGGTCCGCTCCCACCCGATCGCCCAGCGCGCGCTGGCCGCGTTCGACCGGAGCCAGGCCGCCCCCGCGGAGGAGCCCGTCAGTTCGTGACGGTGATGTGGAAGACCGGGTGGTCGGGGGCGATCCGGCGCAGCTCCGCGTCCGGGGAGTCGGGGCCGACGCCGTCGAAGAAGACCCCGACCTCCGCCTTCCAGCGCTTGAGGTAGGCCCGCAGCAGCGGGACCTTGTCGTCGTCGGCGACCTCGGTCGCGGTGAAGACGTCCACGTTCTTGCCGAGCCGCAGTTCGCCGCCGCCGGCGGCGCGCATGTTCCGGGTCCACTGGACGTGGCCGCGCGGGGCGAGCAGGTACTGCTGCCCGTCCACCGTCAGCAGGTTGACCGGCGTGGTGCGCCACTGCCCGCTCTTGCGCCCCCGCACCGCGAGGACCCGGGAGCCCCAGATGCTGATGCCGCGCCGGGTGAGCCAGGAGACGGCCCGGTTGAAGACGTTGACGGTGAACCAGCCCGGCTGGACGGCATGTGCCGACATGGAGACCCCCACGGTTTGAGAGAGCGGTGCTCTCGGTTGACCTCAGTGTGGGGGAGACGGGTGCTCCAGAGCAAGAGCGGTGCTCTCTTTTCTGGGCGCCGCTCTTTTCTGAGTGCACCGCTCTCTCGGCGTGGCACACTGCTGGCATGACCACCGCACAGGGTGCCCGCGCGCGGGCCAGGCAGGAAGTCACCGCGGCCATCAAGGACGCGGCACGCAGACAGCTGGCGGCGGAGGGCGCTGCCAAGCTCTCCCTGCGGGCCGTGGCCCGCGAGCTGGGCATGGTCTCGTCGGCCCTGTACCGCTACTTCCCCAGCCGGGACGAGCTGCTGACCGCCCTGATCATCGACGCGTACGACTCCGTCGGCGAGGCGGCCGAGCGGGCCCGGGACGCGGCGGCCGACGCCCCGGCGCCGGACCGCTGGATCGCCGTGTGCGAGGCGGTACGCGACTGGGCGCTCGCCCATCCGCACGAGTACGCGCTGATCTACGGCTCGCCCGTGCCGGGCTACTCCGCGCCCGAGACCACCGTCCCGGCCGCGGCCCGCGTCGGCATGGTCTTCATCGGCATCGTGCGGGACGCCCACGAAGGTCCGGGCCTCTCCCCGCTCTCCCTCCCGGCCGGCCTGCGTCCCGAGGGCGCCCGCATGGCCGCCGACTTCGCCCCCGACGTGCCACCGGAGGCGGCGGTGGCGCTGGTGGCGGCCTGGGCCCAGCTGTTCGGACTGATCGGATTCGAGCTGTTCGGCCAGTTCAACCGGGTGGTGGAGGACCGGGAGACGTTCTTCCGCCACGCGGCCGGCCGACTGGCGGAGGGGGTGGGACTGGGGCGGGGATGACTGGGGCGTCGCCTGCACCGAGGTCGCTTGATCTCCTGCCGGGCGGGAGCGGCTCGGCCGCGGCTCGTATGACCGGCGAGGTGCTCGGCGGGTGGCTGCCCGGTGCCGGGCCGCGTCCGCCGCGTACCGCCCCGGTCCGGCGCCGTACGGGCGCTCGGCGCGGCGGTGCGGCTGCCCGCCGGCGTCCGGGGCGCGGGCACCCGTCCGGTGGCGTCCCGAGCCCCGCGCCCCGCGTTCCGCTACCCACGTCCCGCGCCCCGCGTCGCCCCGGCGTCCTGAGCCGCGTACTCCCCGGGGAGTACCCCTGATCACCTCGCCCGGCTGACGCCGTCCCGGCACGCCGGCGTCTAGCGTGGCCCGCATGGACGAGCAGCAGGGCGGCGGCCCCCCGCACTGGTGGCGGTACGGGCCGCCGGGGTGGCACCGCCCGGACCGCGCCGAGGCGCACCGCGCCCGGCTGCCGTGGCGTTCCACCGTGCTCATCACCGCGTTCGTGCTGGCCGGCAGCAACTTCGCCGCGCACGGCCAGCCGGACCGGGTGCCGCTCGACGGCTACGCGCGCCTGCTGCTGCTCGCCGCCTCGGCCCCGCTGCTGTGGCGGCACCGCCACCCGGTGGCGGTGGTGTACGGGACGGCCGCGGCGGCCCTGGCCTATCTGGCCCTCGGCTACCCCTACGGGCCGGTTCTCCTCACCGTGGCGGTCGGCTGCTTCGGCGCGGTCGTCGCCGGGCACCGTCGGGCGGCCTGGGCCGCCGTGGCCCTGTTGTGGGCGGGACACGCCCTGGTCGCGCTCTGGCTGTACCGATGGCTGCCGCCCGCCGGGGACCGTGGCGCGGGCATCGGCCAGGAGATCGTCGTCGCCACCTGGGTGCTGGCCGTCGTCGCCCTCGCCGAACTCGCCCGGGTGCGGCGCGAACAGTGGGCCCGGGAGCGCGCGGACCGCGCGGAGGCGGCACGGCGGCGCGCGGACGAGGAGCGGCTGCGCATCGCCCGCGAGCTGCACGACGTCCTCGCCCACAGCATCTCCGTCATCAACGTCCAGGCGAGCATGGGACTCGCGCTGCTGGACGGCGACCCCGAGCAGGCGCGGGCCGCGCTCACCACCATCAAGGCCGCCAGCAAGGAGGCGCTCGGCGAGGTGCGCCAGGTTCTCGGCACCCTGCATGCCCCGGGCGCCGCGCCGCGCGCTCCCGCGCCCGGCCTGGACCGGCTGCCGGAACTGGTCGAGCAGGCCGCGGCGGCCGGCCTGACCGTCGAGACCGAGGGCGAGCCGCCCCGGCTGCCGCCGGGTGCCGGCCTGGCCGCCTTCCGCATCGTGCAGGAGGCCCTCACCAACGTCGTACGGCACTCCGGATCACGGCACGCGCGCGTGTGCTTCGCGTACACCGACGGCGTGCTGCGGCTGCGGATCGACGACGACGGGCCGGCGACCGGCGCGGACGCCGGGGGCGGCGGCAACGGGCTGGCCGGCATGCGGGAGCGGGCCGCCGCGCTGGGGGGCACCATCGAGGCGGGCACGCGCCCCGACGGCGGCTTCCGGGTGCTCGCCGTCCTGCCGTCGCACCTCGGGGAGGACCAGTGATCCGGGTACTGCTCGCCGACGACCAGTCGCTGGTGCGCGCCGGTTTCCGGGCGCTGCTCGACGCCCAGCCGGACATCGAGGTGGCCGGTGAGGCGGCCGACGGCGAGGAGGCGCTGCGCCGGGTGCGCGAGCTGCGGCCGGACGTCGTGCTCATGGACATCCGGATGCCACTGCTGGACGGTCTGGCCGCGACCCGGCGCATCACCTCCGAACGGGAGGCGGCGGACGTGAAGGTGGTCATGCTCACCACCTTCGAACTGGACGAGTACGTCTTCGAGGCGATCCGCGCGGGTGCCTCCGGCTTCCTGGTGAAGGACACCGAGCCGGACGAACTCCTGCGCGCCGTGCGGGCGGTGGTCGAGGGGGACGCACTGCTGTCGCCGGGTGTCACGCGCCGGCTGATCGCCGAGTTCGCGGCGCGGTCCAAGCAGCCCGCGGCCGCGGACGCGCTCGCCCGGCTCACCGAGCGGGAGCGGGAGGTGATGGCGCTGGTGGGCATCGGCCTGTCCAACGAGGAGATCGCCCGCCGGCTGGTGGTCAGCCCGCTCACGGCCAAGACGCACGTGAGCCGGACCATGGTGAAGCTGGGCGCCCGGGACCGCGCCCAACTCGTCGTCCTCGCCTACGAGTCGGGGCTGGTACGACCCGGCTGGCTGGGCTGAGCCGTCCGCCGGAAGCGCACCAGCACGCTGACCACCCGGGCGACGAACACGACCGCCGCGACCGCCGTGCCGAGCCGCAGCAGGACCTTCGACGGCAGGCCGGGCAGGTCGAAGAGGAGCGCGGGCCCGGCCACGGCGCCGAACAGCACCGCCGCCGCGAACGCGGCGCTGACGAGCGCGTACCCGGTCTCCACCGTCGCCGCGTCCCGCTCCGCCTTGTTCCGGCGGCCCCCGTCCGCATCCATCCCGTCAGTCTCACAGGCGTGCGCCCGGCGGGGCAAGCGGTCCCCACCGGGCGCACGCGCGAAGGCGTCCCCTCTTTCCCGGTTCCGCCTAGTCGCGGACCGGTACGCGATCCGCGTCCGCCTCGGTCAGGCTGGCCGCCTCGGTCAGGCCGTCCGTCTCGGTCACCGTGGACCTGGCGACCACGACCGACCGTCCCCGGCGGGTGCGGCGCAGCCCGGTGAGCGACAGCAGCAGTCCCACGACGGCCATGGCCGCGACCACGACCAGCCCGGGCCGGTAGCTGTCCAGGACGGCCTGCGGGGTGGCCTTCGCGGGAGCGTGCGCGGTCACCACCGCCGTCACGACGGCCAGGAAGAGCGCGCCGCCCACCTGCACCGAGGTGTTCAGCAGACCGGAGACCATGCCCTGCTCGTGCTCGTCCACGCCGTTGGTGGCCTGCACGTTGAGGGACGGGAAGGTCAGCGCGAAGCCCGAGCCGACCAGCAGCATGGTCGGCAGGATCACGGCCGCGTAGACCGGGTGCAGATCGACGCGCAGGAACAGCACGTATCCGACCGCCAGCAGGACGAAGCCGAGCACGATCAGCCGCGCGGTGCCGAACCGGTCGATGACGGCCCCGACCTTGGTCGCGGAGAGCGCCACCAGCGCGCCCGCCGGCAGGAACGCCAGCGCCGTGTGCAGGGCCGACCAGCCCAGCACCTGCTGCATGTAGAGCGTGACCAGGAACTGGAAGCCCGTGTAGCTGCCCACGAACGTCAACGCGCCCAGCTGGGCCCGGACCTGCGGCCCGGAGCGCAGCACCCCGAGCCGGATCAGCGGGCTCGGGCTGCGCAGCTCGACGAGCACGAAGGCGACCAGCATGACGGCCACGGCGACGAAGGACAGCAGCGTCCGGGCCGAGGCCCAGCCGGCCCCGGGCGCCTCGACGACGGTGAACACCAGCAGCAGCATCGAGGCGGTGCCGAGGACGGCACCCGGGACGTCGTAGCCGCCGTGGTCGCGTTCGCGCTCGCTGCGCGGCAGCAGCCTCATGCCCACGAGCAGGGCGAGGAGCGCGACGGGGGCGGGCAGCAGCATGGTGAAACGCCAGCTGGCCTCGGTGAGCAGCCCGGAGAAGACGAGGCCCATGGAGTAGCCGGCGGCGGCGCAGGTGGTGTAGATCGACAGGGCCCGGTTGCGCAGCGGGCCCTCCGGGAACGTCGTGGTGATGATCGACAGGCCCGCCGGTGCCGTGAAGGCCGCGCTCAGGCCCTTGATGAAGCGGCTGGCGATCAGCAGCGGCCCGGAGTCCACGAGTCCGCCGAGCAGCGAGGCCAGTGCGAAGACGCCGAGCGCCACCAGGAACACCTGACGCCGGCCGAGCAGGTCGGCGGTCCGGCCGCCGAGGAGGAGCAGGCCGCCGTAGCCGAGGATGTAGCCGCTGACGACCCACTGCAGGGTCGAGGTGGAGAGGCCGAGGTCCGAGCCGATGGACGGCAGTGCGACGCCGACCATCGACACGTCCAGGGCGTCCAGGAACATCGCGGCGCACAGCACCAGCAGGGTGCCCCACAGTCTGGGTGTCCAGCGGACCGTCGGGGACGGGGCCGCGGAGGTGGTGAGCGGAGAGGTCATGCCGCGTAGACTTACATGCACGTGCATGAGATGCAAGCGCATTTAATGACGGTGCAATAATCGCGTCGCTCTGCTACGGTGCGCTCATGGCGGCGAAGAAGCAGCCCGAACAGGCGCTCGTGGAGCAGTGGCGGGACATCCTCGCCCTGCACGCCCGCACCCAGTGCGAAGTGGACCGGGCGCTGCACGGGCACGGACTGTGCGCGAGCGACTTCGAGGTCCTCGACCTGCTGGCCGAGGGCGCGGCGGCGGACGGCGGCTCCGCCTGCCGGGTGCAGGAGATCTCCGACCGGGTCCACCTCAGCCAGAGCGCGCTGTCCCGGCTGATCGGCCGGCTGGAGAAGGACGGCCTGGTCGAGCGGGCCATGTGTCCGGAGGACCGGCGCGGGGTGCGGGTGGCCCTCACGGCGAAGGGGCGCGCGCTGCACGACGAGGTACGCCCGGTGCAGCGCGCGGTGCTGGCGAGGATGCTGGCCGAGACGGACTGACGGGTCCCGGCGGCGGCCGGTGCCGTCGGGGTCGCCGCCGCGAGGTGCAACCGGCCGGCAGGCGCGGGGAGTCCGGCCCCGGCAGGGATCTCCCCAACCCCTACGGCCATCGGCGGCCCGTCGCCGGGCGAGCGTGTCCGGGGCACCCGGACGGCAGTACCGGCCCGTGGTGCGGCCTGGAGGCGGCCGAGCGGCACTGTGCGGGGGATCGCCGGCCGTGAGGACGGCGGCGGCACGGCGGCCGTGCCGCAGGAGAGCCGCGCGTCGCTCCGGCGGGTCGGCCGCCGGCACCGGCAGGCGGCCGGCCTCACCGCGGCGCTCAGTGCGCGAGGGCCCCCATGGGGTCCCAGGCGGGAAGGACGATCGGCGGCTGGTCGAGGGCGGCGGCCAGCTCCGGCGGGAGTGCGGAGCGGCGTACGGCGATCTCGAAGACGTGCTCGGCGAACCACGAGTCGTTCATGGTCCAGAAGCCCTTGTCGGCCTTCGCCTCACCCCAGCTGTTCTCCACCCGCCAGCGCCGCGGACTCCCGTCCACCACGTCGACGCCGGTGAACAGCATCGCATGGGTCATCTGCGTGTCGTGGTGCAGCAGCCGGTCGGCCTTGTCCAGGGTGAACGGGGCGTCGTAGACGGCCGCGTAGTCGAACAGCGCGGCGTCCCAGACGCCGGCGTCCGCACGCATCATCTTGGCCACGTCGCAGCCGAACCACACCGGCTCGCCGCCGACGACCGCCTCCATGGCCAGCCGCTTCAGCAACTCCACCGGCGCGTTGAGATAGACCACCGGCGGGGCGTCCACGACGTTGCCCAGGTACTCGACGGTGAACGTGCGGCCGACCGGGCTCGACTCCCGCGGATCGTGCACCAGGCAGACGTACTCGTCCAGCGGCAGCTCGACGTACTCGGCGGCGAACTCGGCCGGGGTCAGCCAGCCGTCGCGGTGGAACTCCCTGTTCCTGTCCTCCCACTGCCACAGGAACCGCTGCGGAGGCGTGCCGAGGTGGATGCTGAGCACCCGGTGGACGGCGGCCAGCACCTCCCGCTTGTGCCCCCGCTGGGCCTCCGCCCCTTCGGCGGCCAGTGCGCGCAGATCGCGGGCGCCCTGGCGGAGCAGGGTCTGCAGGGCCCGGTTCATCGCCCGGGTCGAGGAGGAGCTGTCGGTCTCCGGCATGGCCGACTTGGGGACCAGGCCGTGCTTGGCGACCAGGGCGACGAACATGTTCCACTGGCCGCCGTCACCGATCGGGTCCGCCAGCAGGTGCGCCACCGTGCGGTCGTCCACGTCCCGGTCCGAGGTCTCGACGACGGCCTCAAGGAAGTGGTTCGCCCGCTCGAACTTGTCCCACCACAGCAGGTAGTTCTGGGAGAACTCGAAGTCCTTCACGCCCAGCTTCCGCGCGGCGCCGACCCTGAGCAGGTTGAGCCCCGCGAACATCCAGCAACGGCCGCTCTGCTTCTGGTCGGTGACCTTCCAGTCGTCCAGGTGGTGGGAGACCGAGTGGTCGATACCGGTGAGTATCCGCCGGTCGAGGGCGACGTCGTCGACGGGTGTCTGGGTGACCGCGTTCTGCATCAGCCGGTTCACCGGGCGAGCGGCGAACTCCTTCTCGAACAGCTCCAGCTCGTTCGGCGTCAGGCCGCGCTCCATGGGCCGGCGGGAGTCATCGTCTCCGAAGGTCACAGCGGTCCGCCTCCAGTTCCCAGGGTTTCGTGACAGGAGCGCGCCCTCACCGTCGCACGGCGGTTCGGCCGTAGTCAACGGAGTGTCGAAGCGCGGCGCCCGCCATCGGCGGCGCCGGCCTGTTCGACACGTGGATTCCTGTGCGCATTCCTGAACGCACGGCGGAAACAGGTCGGTTAATGCATGCACACGCGCTGGTTGCGGACGGGTGAGCGCGTCATGATGGGCCCATGACGTTGGCCTCGCGCGCGCTCGCGCAACTGGCGACCTGGCCGGACCTGAGACAGGCCGTCCCGAGCTGCGGTCAGGGACAGGCGGTGCGGTCGGCCCAGGGGGAGATCGCGCACTTCCACTCCGAACGAGATGTGGATCTGCGGCTCACCGACCGGGCCATCCGGCGGTTCGCCAAGGACCTCAGGGGCTCGGACGCCATCAGGGTCGTACCCGGCTCGCAGTGGGTGACCCTGCGCCTGGACGCCGCGAGCGACGTCGACCTGCTGCTGACGCTGGTCAGCGTGGCGCTTCAAGCCCCCCAGACGTGGCCCGATCCGGCGGACCGAACGGTGGTGGGCTGCAACGACCAGCGCGGTGCGGGCTTCGTGAAGGCCGACCTCGGCGGTCTCTGAGGCGGGGCCGGGAGCCGGAGGCCGGTCCGGCCGGGACCGTCTCAGACCGTCAGCACCCGGACGCCCGCCTCCTCGAACCGCCGCACCGTCTCCCGCTCCGCCGCCGCGTCCGTCACCAGCGTGTCCACCAGCTCGGCCCCGCAGATCCGGGCGAACGCCCGGCGGCCCAGCTTGCTGGAGTCGGCGGCGACCACCACCCGCTCGGCGCGCTCGCACAGCAGCCGGTTGATCGCCGCCTCCGCCTCGTCGTGCGCCGCCGCCCCGTGCGTCACGTCCAGGCCGACGACACCCAGCACCGCCACGTCGAGCGTGATCTGGCCCAACACCCCGTCCGCGAGCGGGCCGACGAGTTCGTACGACTGCGCACGCGCCACCCCGCCCGTCACCACGATCTTGAACTGGGGCCGTACGGCGAGCTCGTTGGCGATGTTGAGCGCGTTGGTGACCACGGTGAGCGCGGGTGAGCCGGCGGCCAGGTCACCGCGCACGGCCAGCGCCCGGGCGACCTCCGTGGTGGTCGTCCCGCCGGTCAGTCCCACCGCCTCGCCCGGAGCGAGGAGTTCGGCCACCGCCTTGGCGATGCGCTGCTTCTCCGAGGCACGCCGGGCCGTCTTGTAGCGCAGCGGGAGTTCGTAGGACACCCCGTGCACCACGGCCCCGCCCCGGGTGCGGACCAGCATCTGCTGTTCCGCGAGCTGGTCGAAGTCCCGGCGGATCGTGGCCGCCGACACCGCCAGCTCGGCCGCCGCCTCCTCGACCTCCAGCCGGCCGCGCTCGACGAGCAGTTCCAGCAGCGCCTGCCAGCGGGCGTCCCGGGACATCCGCGCTCCCTTCCGTTCGATCTCCCGGCGACCCCAGGGCCTCTCGTCTGGAATCAGGCCGGATCCGAACGAAAGACCCTAGCGCACCCGGCATGACGTCCGGATGCTTGTTAATGCTCGAAAGGTGGCTCTATCTTGCAGGAACAATCAGCCGGGGAGGGTCTGGGCATGACACATGTCGAGGACGAGCTGAACAGCCAGCCCGAGTGCTGGACACGGGCGGCCGAGCAGGCGGGGCGGCACCGCGCCGCGCTGCCGGAACCGGGGGAGCGGGTCGCCGTCGTCGGATGCGGGACCTCGTACTTCATGGCCCAGGCCGTGGCCGCCCTGCGCGAGGGCGCCGGACAGGGCGAGACCGACGCGTTCCCCGCCTCCGAGTTCCCGCACGGGCGGTCCTACGACCGGATCCTCGCCCTCACCCGGTCCGGCACCACCACCGAAGTACTGGCACTGCTGGGCGAGTCGGCGGGGCGGACCCACACCACCGCCGTGACCGCCGACCCGGACACCCCGGTCGTGTCCGCCGCCGACGACCTGGTCGTGCTCGACTTCGCCGACGAACGCTCCGTCGTCCAGACCAGGTTCGCGACCACCGCGCTCACCCTCCTGCGCGCCCACCTCGGCCTGCACACCGACGCCGTCGTCGCCGACGCGCGCACCGCCCTCGCCGCGCCCCTGCCCGAAGGGCTCGTGGAGTGCGCGCAGTTCACCTTCCTCGGGCGCGGCTGGACCGTCGGGCTGGCCCACGAGGCCGGGCTGAAGATGCGCGAGGCCTCCCTCTCCTGGACCGAGTCCTACCCGGCGATGGAGTACCGGCACGGCCCGATCAGCGTCACCACCCGCGGAACGGCCACCTGGATGCTGGGCGCGGCGCCCGACGGTCTCGCCGGCCAGGTCCGCGCCACCGGCGGCCTGTGGATCGAGGGCGGCCTCGACCCCCTCGCCGAACTCGTCCGGGTCCAGCGGCTCGCGGTCGCCGTCGCCGCCGCCCGGGGCCTCGACCCCGACCGGCCGCGGCACCTCACCCGCTCGGTGATCCTCGCCCCCTGAACCCGCCGGCCCTCCCGGAAGGACACCTCACGTGCCCCTCGCGTCCACCGGCGAGCTGATCACCCGGGCCGCCGCCGCCCGCGGTGCCGTCGCCGCGTTCAACGTCATCACCCTGGAACACATCGAGGCCGTCGTCGCCGGCGCCGAGTCGGCCGGCGCACCCGTGGTCCTCCAGGTCAGCGAGAACGCCGTCAGGTTCCGCCACGGACGGCTGCGACCGCTGGCCCGCGCCGCCGTCGCCGCCGCCGAACGGGCCGCCGTGCCCGTCGCCCTGCACCTGGACCACGTCCAGAGCGACGACCTGCTGCGCCAGGCGCCCGGCGCCGGGTTCAGCTCGGTCATGTACGACGCGGCCCGCCTGCCGTACGCCGGCAACCTGGCCGCCACCCGGGCCGCCGTCGACTGGGCGCACGCCCGGGGCCTGTGGATCGAGGCCGAACTGGGGCAGATCGGCGGCAAGGACGGCCGGCCCCCGCTGGACGCGCACGCCCCCGGCGCCCGCACCGACCCCGACCAGGCGCAGGAGTTCGTCGCCGGCACCGGCGTCGACGCCCTGGCCGTCGCCATCGGCAGCCGGCACGCCATGACCACCCGCACCGCCGTCCTCGACCTCGGCCTGCTGACGCGGCTGTCCGACGCGCTGACCGTGCCGCTGGTCCTGCACGGCTCCTCCGGGGTGCCAGACGACGGTCTGGTCGCCGCGGTCGGCGGCGGCATCACCAAGGTCAACGTCGGAACCGCGCTCAACGCGGCCATGACCGGGGCGGTCAGACAGTTCCTCGCCGCCCGTCCCGAGGCCGTCGACGCGCGCACCTACCTCGGCGCGGGCCGGGAGGCGATGGCCGGCGAGGTACGGCGGATCATCGGGGTCCTCTCCCGGACCGGCGGCTGACCAGTCCGGTACCCGGCATGATCCGAACGAGCGGGCCTAACCCCTCCTGACCGCCCTCAGCACCACGAACTTCGGGTCGGACGCCACCAGTTCACTGTTGCCGAACAACCGCCTCAGCTTCACGTGGTACCCCAGGTGCCGGTTCCCGATCACCCACAGCTCACCCCCGGGCCGCAGCGCGCGCAGCGCCCCCGTGAACATCCGCCACGCCACCGCGTCCGTGGTCGCCTGGTGGGAGTGGAACGGCGGGTTGTTCAGGACCAGGTCCACACTGCCGGGCGCCACCCCGGCCAGCCCGTCCCCGACCCGGAACTCGGCGTGCCCCGGCACCCCGTTCGCCTTGTACGTCGCCTCCGCCGAGGCCACCGCCTGGTACGACTCGTCCACGAACAGCACCTCGGCCCCCGGATCGGCCAGCGCCACCGCCGTACCGACCACGCCGTTGCCGCAGCCGAGGTCCACCACGCGCCCGGCGCCGGGGCCGGGCAGGTGCCGGAGGAAGAAGCGGGTGCCGATGTCCAGCCGCTCGGCGCAGAACACGCCCGCGTGGTTGACCACCGTGCGCCCCGACACCGCGCCGACGCCGTCCGGCAGGGCGTAGCTGTACGGCCACGGGTTCGCGGGCCGCTCCAGCGCCGGGTCCGGGGTGCAGAAGATCAGCCGGGCCTTCTGCCGGGCCAGCGAGGTCCGGGTCGGGCCGAGGATCCGCTCGAACAGCCGGAGCGTCGAGGTGTGGATCTCCTTCACCATCCCGGTGCCGATCACGACCGTGCCCGCGTGCACGGCGGGCGCCAGCCGCAGCAGCTGGTCCTCCAGCAGCGCCAGGCTCTTCGGCACCCGCACCAGCAGCACGTCCACCCGCTCCGGCGGCGGGTCCTGGGTGGTGAGCAGCCGCACGGCACCGGGTTCCACGCCCGCCCGCGCCAGGTTCGCCCGGGTCGCCTCCTGGCCGAGGAAGGAGTCGGTGATCTGCGTCGGCCGGTGCCCCGCCAGCGCGGTCACCAGTGCGCCCCAGCGGTCCCCGACCACCACGACCGCGCCCGTGAGCGGTACCTTCTCCTCCGCGAGGTGGCGCAGCAGATACGCGTCGGAAGCGTCCCAGGCGCGCAGCGGGTCGCGGGGGTCCTCGGGGAAGCGGGTCAGCTCGACCTCGCCCCACGGTGTCGTCATACGGTCGCTCATCGTGCGTCCAGGCTAGCGGAGCCGCAGATCAGAGGGCGTGGGGCAGGATGGGGGCATGGAGGACGAGCTGTTCGGCCGGGAGCGCGCGGAGGTCGCTCCGGGCGCCGTGCACGTCCCGGACTGGCTGGACGGCGAACGGCAGCGCGCCCTGCTCGCCGCCTGCCGGGACTGGGCCCGGCCCCCCGCCGGACTGCGCACGGTCCGCACGCCGGGCGGCGGCACGATGACCGCGCGCCAGGTCTGCCTGGGCTGGCACTGGTACCCGTACGCCTACGCCCGCACCGTCGTCGACGGCGACGGCAGCCCCGTCAAGCCGTTCCCGGACTGGCTCGACGCGCTGGCCCGCCGCGCGGTGGCCGACGCGCTCGGCCCGGACGCCCTGCCGGCCACGCCGTACGACATCGCGCTGATCAACTTCTACGACGGTGACGCCCGCATGGGCATGCACCGCGACGGCGACGAGAAGACGGACGCGCCCGTGGTCTCGCTGAGCCTCGGCGACACCTGCGTCTTCCGCTTCGGCAACACCGGGACGCGCGGGAAGCCGTACACCGACGTCGAACTGCGCAGCGGCGACCTGTTCGTCTTCGGCGGCCCGTCCCGGTTCGCCTACCACGGCGTGCCGCGCGTCCGGCCCGGCACGGCCCCGTCCTGGCTGGGCCTCGACGGACGGCTGAACATCACCCTGCGGGTCAGCGGCCTGTAGCCGGCGGGCGCAGGCCGCCCGGAGTGCGGATCATGGGAGACTCGCCCTCATGAGCGGCAAGGCGGATCCCCGGGCAGCGGGGGAGAGGACCACCTCCAGGGCGCGGCTGGACCGCGGGCGCGGGGCACTCGGGCCGGCGCTGGAACTGGTGCACACCGGACGGGCGCCCACCCGCGCCGTGCTCACCGCCGAACTCGGCGTCACCCGGGCGACGGCCGGCGCGGTCGCCGCCGAGCTGGAGGCGCTCGGCCTGATCCGCGTGGACGCCCGCCCCGGCTCCGCGGCCGGCTCCCAGGGACGCCCCTCGCACCGGCTGGAGGTCGCCGAGGACGGTCCGGTCGCACTCGCGGCCCAGATCCACGCCGACGGCTTCCGGGCCGCGCTGGTCGGCCTCGGCGGACGGATCGTGGCGACCGCGCCCGGCTGCGAGACCGTCGACGCAGACCCGGCGAAGGTGCTCGGCTCCGTGGTCGAGGCGGGCGCGGAACTGCTGCGCAGCACCGGCCGGCGCTGTGTCGGCGCCGGACTCGCCGTGCCGTCCGCCGTCGCCGAACCCGCCGGCCTGGCCCTCAACCCCCTGCACCTGGCCTGGCCCGCGGGCGCCCCCGTCCGGGAGATCTTCGCGGAACGCGTGCGCGCCGCGGGCATCGGCGGACCAGCGTTCGCGGGCAACGACGTCAACCTCGCCGCACTGGCCGAGCACCGGCACGGCGCCGGCCGGGGCGCGCGGGACCTGCTGTGCGTCGCCACCGGGCACCGGGGCGTCGGCGGCGCGCTCGTCCTGGACGGCCGCCTGCACACGGGCAGTTCGGGGCTCGCGCTGGAGGTCGGCCACCTCACGGTCAACCCCGAGGGCCGCCCCTGCCACTGCGGCAGCCGGGGCTGCCTGGACGTCGAGGCGGACCCGCTCGCCCTGCTCATGGAGGCGGGCCGGGAGCCCGGCCCCGAGGTGTCGCTGGTCCAGCAGGCAGGCGACCTGCTGCGCACTCAGTACGACGACCCGGCCGTCCGCAGGGCCGCCGAGGTCCTCATCGACCGACTCGGCCTCGGCCTGGCCGGCCTGGTCAACATCCTCAACCCGGACCGCATCATCCTCGGCGGTCTGCACCGCACCCTGCTGGACGCGGACCCCGGCCGGCTGCGCGCGGTGGTCGCCGCCCGCAGCCTGTGGGGCCAGAGCGGTGGTGTCCCCATCCTGCCGTGCACCCTGGACCACAACAGCCTGGTCGGCGCGGCGGAACTGGCCTGGCAGCCGGTGCTGGACGACCCGCTGGAGGCGCTGGCCGGGAGTGAATAGGGTCTTCGGTCCGGATCAGGCCGGATCGGGGCGCGGTGCCGGACCCCGCGAGCCCGGCATGATCCAAACGAGAGACCCTAGTCGGCGGTGACGCCCCGGTACGCGATCCCCGCCGGGCCGTTCCCGTCGTACAGCACCGTGCAGTTGCCGCAGGCGCGGTCCGGAAAGGGCAGCCGGTCCGCGTCCAGCGCGGCCCGCCACACGGCGTGCGTCGGCCGGCCGTCAGGCGCCCAGGCTCTGACCTCGGCGTCGGTCAGCGGCCGCATGTACGGCCCGCCTCCGGTGCCCGTGGCCGCCACCATGACCGACTGGTCGAGGACCGAGGCCGTACCGCCGGTGTAGACGTACTCCATCCATTCCTCGTCCCTCCACAGCTCCTCGACGGTACGGCCCGGGAAGCCGTGGTCGTCCCGCGCCGGCTCCGCCTCCTGCTCGTGGCGGAACGCCGCTGCCAGATCCGGCTGGTACCGCCCCACGTGACACCATCCGTTGCCACCCATCACAGACCTCCCGCCCCACGTCCACCGGTCACGGGCACCGTAGGACACGGCACTGACAACGGGCCCCGCCCCCGGACGCGAGACGGCCGCCGGCGGAAGCGTCCGGGGGAACCACCGGATCGGGCCGCTGCCCGCTCAGCTCCAGTCGGTCCCGAACGCCCGCCCCGGGTGCACCGTGAGGACGCGGTCCACCAGTTCCGCCCCCACCGCCTCGGCCAGCCGCTGCCGAACCCGGCGCAGCAGATACGGCATCCCCGGCCCGCCGTCGACCGAGCGGGCCCCGGCGGTCACCGTGTCACCGCCGAGCAGCAGCCGGTCCCCGAACCCGGCCTCCGCCAGGTCCCGTACGGCCTCCGGCATCCGCCAGTCGGTGGCGTGGTGGGCGCGGGACGGGCCGTCGAAGGCCAGCCAGCAGCCCGACGCGGCGGCCTGCCGGTGCGTCACCGGGTCGGGGGAGCGGTTCAGGTGCCCCAGGATCACCCGCTCGGCCGGCACGCCGCACTCACCGCACAGCAGGTCCAGGACGTCCAGGGCACCGGTGCCCAGCTCCAGGTGCACGGCGATGGGGGCGCCGGTGGCGTGGTGCGCCTCGGCCGCCGCCGCCATGGTCCGGCGGGCATGCGCGTCGAGCCCGTGGAAACCGCCCGCCACCTTGATGAGGCCGGCCCGCACACCGGTCGTGCCGATGCCCTCGGTGAGTTCGGAGACGAACAGGTCGGCGAGCCGCACGCCGCGCAGCCGGTCGAGCGCCCCGGGGTCGTAGTGCGCCGCCTGGTGCAGTCCGGTGGCGCAGACGATCCGCACCCCGGTCGCGCGGGACAGCTCCGGCAGGTCCGCCGCCCGCCGTCCCATGCCGTGCGGCGTCCACTGCGCGACGGCCGCTCCGCCCGCCGCGCGGAAGGCCGCCAGCTCCGACCGCGCGGCGCGGACGTCGTCCAGCTCCTGGCCCGGCAGCCGCGGGCTGCGCAGGAACAGGTGGTCGTGCGCGTCGCACACGCCGAGCTCCTCGGCCGGGATGTCGCCGAGGACCGTACGGACGCGGGTCACCACTGCCGTCCGCGCGGGAGCCGGCCCCGGCCGGGTGCGGACAGGTGCAGCACCTCGAAGACGTCCCCATCGGCCTCGGGCGCCTCGTGCTCCCAGAGGGAGAAGTGCACCAGCTCCCAGGCGTGGGTGTCCACGGCCGCCGCCGCGAGCACCGCGCCGTCCCGCGCCGCCAGCCGCTCGGTTTCGGCCGCCGCGTCCGCCATGAAGGACGCCAAGCGCACGCCGTCCGGCACCCGTTGGCGCCGGCGCAGGGCGGACGCCGGTGCGCAGGCGGCGGCTGCGCCCTCCTCGAAGGCCAGGCCGGTCCACTGCCGGACCGCGGGCCGCCCGAAGTCGTCGACGGGCCCCTGGAAGGCTCCGCCCCACAGGAAGCTGTTCATGCCCTCCAGGGTGTTCCAGAGGTAGAACGGGCCGTACTGGTTCACCGGCGAGCCGTTCACACCGCGTTCGCGCATCACGTAGGTCTTGACGCCGAGGCCGTCCCAGTCGTCCAGGAGGTGCCCGACACGGGCGACACGGGAGCGGATGGCCCCCATGTCGTAGTCCGCGGGCAGGGTGAACTCGTACTGCATGGCGTGCATCGGGATTCCCTTCTCCGGCCGGGGAGCCGGCCACTGCTCAGGCGGGGTGGTCGGACAGGTCCGCGACCTGGTCCTCCGGCCCGGGTCGCGCGGGAGCCAGCAGGGAGAGCAGGCCGCGTACGCCCGCGTCGAAGGCGGCCGGCGACCCGGACGCACGGGCGAGGACGTAGCCGCCCTGCACGGTCGCGACAACGGCAGCGGCGATCTGCTCGCCGTCCAGGCCGGGTGCGAACTGCCCCTGTCGCTTGCCCTCTTCGACGATCCCGGCGATCCGCCCGCGGATGGCGGCGATGGTCGCGTCGACCGGCGCGCGCAGCTCGTCGCTCGCGATCACGTCCGGGTCCATGGTCAGCCGCCCGACCGGACAGCCCCGCAGCACGTCACGCTCGCGCAGCAGATACGCCTCGATGCGCTCGTACGGCGTGCCGGGACCGTCGAGCACGGCCTCGGCGGTGGCCCGCAGCTCGTCGGCGGTGCGCCGGATGGCCGCCAGGGCGAGGTCCGGCTTGCCCTTGAAGTGGTGGTACATGCTGCCCTGGCCGGCCCCGGCGCGCTCCAGGATCGCCTTGGGGCTGGTGCCCACGTACCCGTGCTCCCACAGCAGGGCACGGGTGGACTCGATCAGTCGTTCCGAGGTGCTCATGGCGGCACTGTACATACTAGTAGTTACAGTCGGCCGCCTGTTCGGGGAGCAGCCCGGTGCCACCGCCGTACTCCCCGCGAGGTACGCGTGCTGCCGCCGGCCGCACGACGACCCGGACCCCCTGTGGCAGGGACCCTCGGGACATCACCCGATGACCCGAACCGACGAGGGAGAGACCCAAGATGCAGAACCTGGCGCACTGGGCCGGCGGCGGACCCGGCCCCTGGATCCTGTTCGTCCCGCTGGTCTGGGCGGCCGTCGTGACCGGCGCCGTGACCGTGCTGCGCCGCACCGCCCGGCGCGGAGGCGGCGGCCCTTGGCGGCCGGTGGGCGCGGGGCGCCCGGCGGGCGACTCGCCGCTCGCGGTCCTCGGCCGCCGCTTCGCCTCCGGGGAGATCGACGAGGACGAGTACTGGCGCCGGCTGTCCGTCCTGGAGGAGCAGTTCGGCCGGGCCGGGAAGGGCGGCACGGCATGACCCCGGGGACCGGCTGATCCCGGGCCGGGCACGCTCCGCGGGCCGGGGCTCGGCCGGGCAGCCGCCGCGGCGTGGGGGAGGGCACCGCGCTCACCGGGACACCGAAGCGGGTCGCCCCTGGGGGTCGGCCCGCGCCGGCGCCCTGTCTTCGAGCGGGGCGCGGCGGACGCGTGGCGGGCCCGGTGCTCCCGGCCGGCCGGGGTGTGGTGGGCCGGGAACCGCTCGTGCGCGGGGCGCCCACGTGGCCGGCCGGCAGTCTCCGCGTGTCAGGACGGCACGGCTGACCGGGCGGGCGCCGGTGTCTCGGCCGGCACGGGGGCGGGCCCCGCGGCGGGTGCGGGCGTCCCCACCGGCGCCGTGGCCGCGGCGGCGACGGCCGCCGTGTCGACGGTGGGTGCGGTACGGCGCAGAGGCGGGGGTGCGGGACTCGCGAGGGGCGCGGCACTCGCCGGTACAGGGGCCGCCGGGGCCACGCGGGACCCCACCGCACCAGGTGCCCCCGGGGCGGCCGCCTCCGCCGGGGCGGCTGCCCTCGTGGGTACGGCCGCCCTCGCCGCGGCGGGCGCCGGAGTGCCCCGTACCGCTCCGCGCGGCGATCCCGGCGGATGGCTGCGGGCCGTCACCGGGGCCGGGAGCGTGAACCAGACGACCTTGCCGTTCTCGCCGTCGGGGCGGGCGCCCCAGCTCTCGCTCACCGCGGCCACCATGGCCAGGCCCCGCCCACAGGTGGCCAGCGGCGTGGCGGCCATCGCCTCCGTGGCGTCGGCCGGCACCGGAAGACGCGGATCGTGGTCGCGCACCGAGACCGTGAGCCGGTCCGGCAGCAGCTCCAGCTCGACGGTGCACGACTTGTCGGGCCTGGCGTGCCGGTGGACGTTGCTGAGCAACTCCGTCACACCGAGCGCGGCCCGGTCTATCAACGGGTCCATATGCCAGTAGCGCAACTGCGCAGATACGATTCTGCGGACCTGGCCGATCCGCGACGGCAGGGCTTGGAGCTCCACCGTGCAGTGCCTGCTTGGGTGACTGATCACGGCTGCGACTCCCCGATGTGAGGTCCGGAGGAACCGGAAGAACACGGAGAACAACGGATCCAGCAGGGTGCTTGCGTCCAAACGTCCGCCTGCTGTCGTGGCCGGCGGGCTGGTTCGCAGCGTTATCGCCGGTAAACCCAGAGTGACGTGAGACCAGCGTGGCGCAGCGGATGCGCTCCCGCAACTCGCCGCGACCGACCGCTGCTCGGCGTAGCCGACCGGCCGCCGCCGAGCACGTGCGACCGGCCGCCGTTCCACATGTGCGACCGGCCGCCGGTCGGCGTGTGCGGCTGACCGTCGCCGGTCGTGGGCGGGCGCGCTCCTCAGCCGCCGCGTCCCGCCGCCCGGCGGACCGCCTCGACGAACCGCCGTGCGGCGGGCGGCCCGGGCCGGCCCGGCGCGGGGTCGCGCGCGCCCATCGTCAGCAGGTACCGGGTGCCGTTGACGTCGGCGAGCGCCCGGTCGTCCGGTACGAACCACGGCTTGGACGCGCGTACCGCCTGCACCGGCGCGCTGTCTATCTCGCTGCCGTAGCTGGTGAGCAACTGCAGCCTGCCGTCGCTGATCCGGACCTGTCCGGCCCGGGTGAGCGATCGCAGGCGTCTGCCGATGCGCACGCCGGTGGCCGTGAACTCCGGTTCCGCCATGTCTGGCCGCCCCCTCGCGGTGTACCCGTGGTCCCCTGTCGCGCCCCCGTTCGGGACGGTGGTCCCGTCGCGTGCAGTCTGCCCCGGCTCGGCGTGGAGCACCAGTGCGCGCGGGGCGCGCGCGGCAGCCGCCCGGAGCACTCGCGCCCATGCGCCCCCCTCGGGCTCGCTCATCCGTGCCCCAGCGCGTCTTTGGGTGGCTCAAAGATGCGTTTATGCAGGTGGGAAGCGGTGTGAAAGCTGCCTATGCTCGACCTGCCGGCCCGCGTGAGGCGCCGTCGGCGAGCAGCGTAAGGAGCCCCGCCGTGAGCACCACTCCCCAGATCAGCACCGGCGCCACCCTCGACGTCGACCGCAGCGATCCCGCCTACCGTGACTGGCTGAAAGAGGCCGTCCGCAAGGTTCAGGCCGACGCGAACCGATCGGCGGACACGCACCTGTTGCGCTTCCCGCTGCCCGAGCGGTGGGGTATCGACCTCTACCTCAAGGACGAATCCACCCATCCCACCGGCAGCCTCAAGCACCGGCTCGCCCGTTCCCTGTTCCTCTACGGCCTCTGCAACGGCTGGATCCGTCCCGACCGCCCGGTGATCGAGGCCTCCAGCGGTTCGACGGCGGTCTCCGAGGCCTACTTCGCCAAGCTGATCGGCGTGCCCTTCATCGCGGTCATGCCGCGCACGACGAGCGCGGAGAAGATCCGCCTGATCGAGTTCCACGGCGGGCGGTGTCACTTCGTGGACGACCCCCGGAAGATGTACGAGGAGTCCGCACGCCTCGCGGTGGATACCGGTGGTCACTACATGGACCAGTTCACCTACGCCGAACGCGCGACGGACTGGCGCGGCAACAACAACATCGCCGAGTCGATCTTCCGTCAGCTGCGGCTGGAGCGGTTCCCGGAGCCGGCCTGGATCGTCGCCACGGCGGGCACCGGCGGCACCTCCGCGACCCTCGCGCGCTATGTCCACTACATGCAGTACGACACCCGCATCTGCGTCGCCGACCCGGACAACTCCTGCTTCTTCGAGGGCTGGACGACCGCTGACCCGGACGTCACCTGCGACTGCGGCTCCCGGATCGAGGGCATCGGCCGGCCGCGCATGGAGCCGAGCTTCGTGCCCGGCGCGATCGACCGGATGATGAAGGTCCCGGACGCGGCCAGCGTCGCCGCCGTACGGGCCCTGGAGGCGGCCATCGGCCGGAAGGCGGGCGGCTCGACGGGGACCGGCCTGTGGAGCGCGTTCAGGATCGTCGCCGAGATGGTGGCCGGAGGGCGTACGGGCAGTGTCGTCACGCTGTTGTGCGATCCGGGCGACCGGTACCTGGACAAGTACTACTCGGACGCGTGGCTCGCGGCGCAGGGCCTGGACATCGCGCCGTACACCGCCGCGGTGGACACGTTCCTGGCCACCGGCGTGTGGCCGGACTGAGTCGTCCCCCTCCCCGGGCGGCTCCTCCTCGGGCAGCCGACGCGCGTCAGGCGGGTTGCGGGGTTGTGAGGGTTTGGTGACGTCTCAATTGAGGCCCTCTGAAAGCCGGTTGGATCTAAGCGGCTGATAAGATCATCCCACTTTTCAGTGGACTGACGGCGTGTCATGAACGCGTCTGGGGGACAGTCTCGAAGGCACCGTCGCGCTGTTCACGTTCCCGGCGCGATGCGACTTGAAGAGAGTCTCATGACGTCATTGACTCAGGATCCACTGCTGTGGGTCTTGTTGGTGGTGCTCGTCGCTGCGGTCGTCGCGGTGATGAGGGCCCGGAGAACCAATATGGCGCTCCGAAGAACGAAGAAGGACCTGGAGGCAGGACTCGGCGAGGCCCGCGGCGATGTCGGAGAGCTCCACGCGCACATCGCCACGCTGACCGCCCAGCACCAGCGCGACCTCGCGGACGTCCGGGCGGACGCCGAGGCGGCGACCAAGGCGGTGCTCAAGTCCGCGATGGGAACGCTCCAGTCGCTCGCGGAGGAGCAGCAGGTGCTCCTCGACAGCCTGCTGAAGAAGTACGGCGACACCACCGAGATGCTGGCCGACCTGATGACGGTCGACCACACCGGCAGCCAGTTCGGCCGCCGGGCCAAGGGCATCTCCGTGCTGTGCGGCGGCTGGCTGGGCCGGCGGGAGGGCGCCGCCACGGTCTACGACGTCGCGCGCAGCGCCCAGGGCCGGATCAAGGACTTCAACCGGGTCAGCGTCCACTCGCAGGTGAACGTCTCCCTCGTCGGCAAGGCCGTCGAGCCGGTGGCCGTCGTGCTGGCCGAGCTGCTGGACAACGCGACGAACTACAGCGCGCCCGGCACCCCGGTCGAGGTCAACATCCAGACCGTACCGACCGGCGTGTGCTTCATCGTCGACGACGCCGGGCTCGGCATGGACCAGGAGACCAAGGACCGGGCGGCGGCCCTGCTGTCGGTCGACGGTCCGGTCGACATCACCGGTCTCGGCGATCCGCCGCGGTTCGGCTTCGCCGTGTGCGGCATGCTCGCCGCCCGCTACGGCTTCGCCGTCTCCGTCGGTTCCGTGTCCCCCTACGGCGGAGTGCGTGCAGTGATCCGTGTGCCCGAAAGCCTCCTCGCGCCCGACGCGCCCGCCCCCGCGGCCGACGCCCAGGACGCCGCGGGCCCGGAGGCGGCCCCCCAGCGGCTGGCGCCGGTCCCCGTGGTGGGCCCCACCCACGTGGTCGGCACGACCTCGGGAGGTCTGCCCAAACGCCGGCGACGCAGCGGCCCCGTCACGGTCGTCCCGGCACTCGACGCCACCGCCGGTCCGGAGGTCACGCCCGAGCCCGCCAGCGAGGTGACGGCGTCCCGGCTCGGCGCGTTCGCGCGCGGAACTCAGCTCGGGCGTACCACGAACACCACGGAAGGACCTGACAACAAGTGAACATCGACCTGTCCTGGGTGCTGAACGACGTGCTCGAGGTACGCGGAGCCCGGCACGCGATCCTCGTCTCGGGCGACGGCCTGCTGCTGCAGCGCTCGGACGACATCGGGCGGGACGACGCCGAGACGAACGCCGCCGCGATGAGCTCCATGCAGTCGCTGAGCCGGGCCGTCGCGGGGTTCGTGGGAGCGGGACACGGGATCTGGAAGCAGACGCTGCTGGAGTACGACGGCGGCTGGATCTTCCTGATCGCCGCCGGCCAGGGCTCCTACCTCGCCGTCTCCGCCGCGCTGGACGTCGACATGGAGGCCATGTCGTTCCGCATGCAGAAGACGGTCACGGGCCTGAGCAAGGCGATGAGTGTGGCGCCCCGCTCGGACAACGGTGCCGGCGCATGACGACCCCCGGCGAGGAAGCCTCCGTCACCAGCGACTTCGTCCGCTCCTACGTCATCACCGGCGGCCGGACGCTGCCGGACTCGGACGACCTGGCGCTGCACACCCTGGTCACCATCGCTCCCGACCGGACACCCCCGCTGGGAGCCGGCCCCGAGGTGATGGCGATCTGGAAGCTGTGCGCGGGCGGCTACCTGTCGGTCGCCGAAGTGGCCGGCCACCTGGGACTGCCGGTGGGGGTGGCCCGGCTGCTGCTGACCGATTTATTCGAGCAGGGACACCTCCTGCGCCGCGCCGAGCCGCCCCGGGCTCAGAACGTTGACAGAGCGACCCTGGAAAAGGTTCTGAATGGACTCCAATCCCTCATCGGCTGAGACGGCCCCCGGCTCCATCTACGTCTCCAGCGCGGTGACCAACGCTGCCAAGATCCTGGTCGTCGGGCATTTCGCCGTGGGCAAGACGACCTTCATCGGCTCCCTGTCGGAGATCACCCCGCTGCGCACCGAGGAGAAGATGACGCAGGCGTCGCTCCACGTGGACGATCTCAGGGGCGTGGCCGACAAGACCACCACCACCGTGGCCCTGGACTTCGGCCGGCTCACACTCAGCGACGACCTCGTGCTGTACCTGTTCGGCACCCCCGGACAGCAGCGCTTCATGCAGCTGTGGGAGGACATGGCCCGCGGGGCGCTGGGAGCGCTGCTCCTGGTCGACCCCGCCCGGCTGGAGGAGACGTTCCCCGTCATCGACCTCGTCGAGCGGTACGGCCTGGAGTACGCCATCGCGGTCAACAGCTTCGAGGCGGGGACGGTGTACGAGGAGGCGGAGGTGCGCGAGGCCCTCGACCTGCTCCCGGACACCCCCGTCGTCTACTGCGACGCCCGCGACCGGCAGTCCTCCGCCCACGCGCTGATCGCGCTCGTGCGGCACCTGCTCACCCGAGCCGCCTGACACGACCGCCCGCGGCCGCCCCGCACGCCCACCCCCCGATCCCGGGCTCAGGCCCTTTGCCCGGGCCCGGGACCTCTGCCGGGACCCCGGCCCGGCACCACCCCCCGGCCCCCGGCCCGGACGGCCCCCGGCCCCGGCCGGGACCATCCGCCCGGCCCCTCGGCCCGGAGCCAGCAGAAGGAACCCCATGGACCGCCAGTCAGCCCCCGCCAGCAGATGCCCCATGCACGACGCCGCGTTCGCCGCCGATCCGCAGCAGGTCTACGACCGGTTGCGCGCCCACGGCCCGGCCGGACCGGTCGAACTCGCCCCCGGCGTCGACGCGACCCTGGTCGTCGGCCACGAGATGGCACTGCGCGTGCTGCAGAACTCCACGCTCTTCGCGCGGGACGCCCGCCGGTGGAAGGCGCTCAACGAAGGGCGCGTCGGGCTGGACAGCCCGGTGCTGCCGATGATGGCCTACCGGCCCAACTGCCTGTTCACCGACGGCGCCGTGCACCTGCGGCTGCGCAAGGCCGTCACGGACAGCCTGGCCCGGCTCAACATCACCCGCATCCGCCGTGACGTCGAGCCCATCGCCGACTACCTCATCGACCAGTTCAGCGAGCGCGGCCGGGCCGACCTGCTCAACGACTACGCCAAGCTCCTGCCGCTGCTGCTGTTCAACAAGCTCTTCGGCTGCCCGGCGGACATCGGCGACACCCTCACCAGCGCCATGTCGGCGATCTTCGACGGCAAGGACGCCCTGCGCGCCAACGAGGAACTCACCGCCTGCCTGATGGAGCTGATCGCCCTCAAGCGCCGCCAGCCCGGTGACGACGTCACCTCCTGGCTGATCCAGCACCCCGCCGGGCTCACCGACGAGGAACTCAAGGACCAGCTGGTCATGCTGATGGGCGCCGGCGTGGAGCCCGAGCGCAATCTCATCGGCAACGCCCTGCTCCTGCTGCTGTCACCCGACACGAGCGGGCGCGACTCCGGGCTGCTGGTCGAGGAGGCGATCGACGAGGTGCTGTGGAACCAGACGCCCATCGCCAACTACGCCACCCACTACCCGGTGCAGGACGTGGACCTCGGGGGAGTGGTGGCCGAGGCCAACACGCCGGTCGTCATCAGCTTCGCCGCGGCCAACAGCGATCCGGCGCTGGCCGAGGCCCGCCGCAAGCGCGGCAAGGGCGCCCACCTGGCCTGGGGAGCCGGTCCGCACGCGTGCCCGGCCAAGGACCCGGCGCAGGTCATCGCCGTCACCGCGATCGAGAAGATCCTCAACGCCCTGCCCGACCTCACCCTGGCCGTCGCCGAGAAGGAGCTGGAATGGCGGCCCGGGCCGTTCCACCGCGCCCTGGTCGCGCTGCCCGTGGCCTTCAGCCCGACCCCGGCCACCCGTATGGTCTCCGCCCTCCGCAGCCGCACCGGCTCCGCCGCGGCGGAGCAGCCGTTGCCCGCGGTCCCGGCCTCCGCCGCTTCCGCCGGTCGCCACGAGCCGGCCAGGAAGAAGGGATTCTGGAGCAGTTTCCTGGACATTTTCCGGGTCTGATGTGCGGCATGTGACAGGAGCAACACTGTCAGGCGCATGACGAGGGAGAGGGGAAGGGTAGGTTCCGGCGGTAACGGTAGCGCCCAGCAGAGGAGCTTTGCGTGACCGCCGTTGGCGTCATACGCGGTACTACCCCCGACCGCCGAGTCGTCATCCCCCTCCTTCGCCGCCTGAGGTCCGGCGAGGGACTGGCCGACCCCCGCCCCGTCTGGCAGGAACTGCGCGCGCTGGGCGATGTGGTGCCCGCGCCCTGGGGCGGGTACTTCGTGACCGGATTCGAGGCGTGCAGCCAGGTGCTGCGCGGCAGGAACTGGCTCGTCCCCGACTTCGACTGGCAGGAGCGCCAGCCCGACCCGAGGCGCTGGCGGGAGCCGGCGACGCGGGAGATGACGCGGACCCTCTCCCGCCTCAACCCGCCCGAGCACACCTTCCAGCGGCGCGCTCTGGGCAACCTCTTCGACCGCGGCACCCTGGAGGCCATGCGGCCCGGCATCGCCGGCCATGTCACCCGGCTCCTGGACCGCCTCGCCTCGCGGCTGCGCACCCGCGGCGAGGCCGACTTCGCCGGCACGGTCGGCGACCGGCTCCCGATCCACACCGTCGGGCAGTGGCTCGCCATCCCGGCCGAGCACTTCCCGCGGATCCTGGACTTCACCCACCGCCAGGTCCACGCCCAGGAACTCCTGCCCACCAAGAGCGAACTGGCCGTATCCGCCCAGGCCACGCTGGAGATGAGGGCCTACTTCACCCGTCTGATCGCCCACCGGCGCCGGCACCTTGGCAACGATGTCCTCTCCGGCTGGATCCGCTACTGGGACGCCCAGTACCCCGACGACCGCGCGGCGGCGGACCAGACGCTCTACGACCTGACGATGTTCATCACCATCGCGTCCCTGGAGACCACCGCCACCCTGCTGACCAATGCCGTGTGGTTCCTCACCCGGGACCCGGCCCTGGCCGACTGGCTGCGCGCGCACCCCGAACACATCGACGCCGCGATCGACGAGGTGCTGCGCTACGACCCGCCCATCCACCTCAACTCCCGGTACGCCGCCGACGACACCGTCCTCGCCGGCGTCCCCATCGCCAAGGACACCACCGTCCACGTCCTGTACGGCGCCGCCAACCACGACCCGCGCCGCAACGCGAACCCGCATGTGTTCGACATCGGCCGCAAGGGCGCCCACCTCACCTTCGGCGGCGGGGCCCACTACTGCCTGGGCATGGGTCTGGCCCGGCTGGAGGCCCGCCTGCTCCTCAGCGAGCTGCTGGAACGATTCCCCACCCTGCGGCCGACCGCGGCCCCGACGTATGCGAGCCGGATGGTCTTCCGGCGCGTCACCTCCCTCATGGTGACCGCGTGACCTCCTGGAGGCGAACTTCCCGCACCCGACGACAGACCCGCCCGGAACCGACGACGACATGACTCCCCCGAAAGCGACGACATGACCGCCCTCCCCCTCACGGCTCTCCCGGCCGGCCCCGTACGGCAGACCCTGCGGACCCACCGGGAGGGCCCGGTCCTCACCATCGAGCTGAACACCCCGGAGCACGGCAACACCGTCACCGACGCCCTGCTGGACGAGCTCCTGGCCGTCCTCCAGGACCAGGACCCTGCGGTCCGGGTTCTCGTCCTCACCGGGAGCGGCGAGGACTTCAGCCTCGGCGGGGACCGCGGCGAGTTCGCCCGGCACCTCGCCGCCGACCCCACCGGCAGCGGCATCCGCGCCTCGGGGACCAAGGCGCGGCGCGTCTGCGACGCCCTGACCGGGAACCCGGCCGTCACCATCGCCCGCGTCCAGGGCAAGGCCATCGGGGCGGGCATGGCCCTGGCACTCGCCTGCGACCTGCGGGTCGGCTCCGAGGACGCGACCTTCCGGCTGCCCGAGCTCACCCTCGGGCTCCCCACCGCCTGGGGCGGCCTGCTGCCCCGGCTCATCAACGAGGTGGGCGCCGCCCGCGTCCGCGAACTCGTCCTCACCGGCCGGGCGTTCACCGCGGCGGAGGCCCACTCCCTGTCCATCCTGCAGAAGGTCGTGCCGGCTGACCAGCTGGACGCGGCCGTCGACGCCTGGGCCAGGCCCATCGTCCGCCGTCCCCCGGCGGCGCTGCGCGTCACCAAGACCCTGCTGAACTCCCTCTCGGCCGCCTCCCGGCTGGCCGACGTCTCGGCGCTGGACGCCGAACTGATGGCAGCGGTCGTGTCCGAGGCGCACCACGCCCGCGGCGGCTGATCACCGCCGGGACACGTACTCGTCCAGGGACGTCACCGCGTCACGGAAGGCGCGCCCCAGGCCCGCCCGGGCCAGCGTCAGGACGAGCCGGAACGCCGCCGTCCCGTCGGCGGCGAAGGTCCACCGCACCCGCGTGCCGGTGTCCCGGGGCGTCAGGCGCCACTCCTCGGCCAGGGCACGGGCGCCCGGCGCGTTGGTGCTGTCGACGCGGTAGGCGTACACCTCGGGCGCCTTCGCGACGAGCACCGTCTCCATGAACCGCCCTCCGCCCCTGAGCCGGATCTCCCGCCCGGAGCCGCCGTCGATGGCCCGGGCGAGCGTCACCGCCGCGAACCACTCGGCCCAGCCGGGCACGTCCTCGGCGAGCGCACGGAAGACCCGCTCGGGCGGGGCGGAGATGTTCCGCGCGAAGACCATGCGTACGGGGGCGGTCCCGATGAAGCCGGGATCCACCGGGCGCAGACGACGAGCCATGGACGAAACCCCCTCGTGCACACTGGAGCAGGTGGTTGACCGGGCATCGTCAACCGGACACCGTCAGCTTAACTGACGGGCTCTCAGATGTCTGTGCCGTCCTCGTCCCCGGGCTCGCCCGCCACCAGCACCCGCAGGTGCTCGGAGATCTCCGCGCGCGCCTCGGCGGGCAGGCCGGCGTCGGTCACCAGCGTGTCGACCTGCTCCAGCGCGGCGAACGAACTCAGCCCCACCACGCCCCACTTGGTGTGGTCCGCGACCACCACGACCCGGCGCGCGGAATGCACCAGACGCCGGTTGGTCTCCGCCTCCGCGAGGTTCGGCGTGGACAGGCCGGCCTCCACCGATATCCCGTGCACCCCGAGGAAGAGCAGGTCGAAGTGGAGCGCGGCGATCGCCTGGTCGGCCACCGGCCCCACCAGCGAGTCCGACGGGGTGCGCACCCCGCCGGTCAGCACCACCGTCGCCGACCCCTGCCGCTGCCCCGCGGTGCGCTGTGCCGAGTGGAAGACGTCCGCGACCCGCACCGAGTTCGTCACCACGGTCAGGTCGGGCACCTCCAGCAGGTGCTGCGCGAGCGCGTACGTCGTCGTACCCCCGGACAGCGCGATCGCCGCCCCCGGGGCGACCAGGCGGGCCGCGGCGCGCGCGATGTCCTCCTTGGCGGTCAGCTCCAGCCCCGACTTCGCCTCGAACCCCGGCTCGTGCGTGCTCGCCTCGACCACCGGCACCGCGCCGCCGTGCACCTTCTCCAGCACGCCCTGGCGGGCGAGCGCGTCCAGATCGCGGCGCACCGTCATGTCCGAGACACCGAGCTTGCGGGTCAGTTCGTTGACCCGTACCCCGCCCCGGCGCCGGACCTCGTCCACGATCAGGGCGCGGCGCTGCTCCGCGAGGAGGTTCTGATTCTCGCTCACGTACGCTCCGGTCCTTTCGCCGCCATCCGTCCGCCACGCCCGGCGCACCGGCCCCGACCAGGAACTTCCATCTGTCCGGCAGTGTGCGGGCGTCCCATCTTTTCACGGGTCGGCGCCGGTTGCGCCACCGCGTCGCGCCCCGTCCGCCGGCACTCGGTTCGGGGAGATTCCGTGACGAGAGGTGTGCGCGGCCGCCGGACCGGAGATCCTGGAGCGCGCACGGCACAGGCGTCAGGGCGTCATGGGGGAAGTGCGAGAACAGTGGAGCGCGCGCGGGAACGTCCGGTGGAGCGGCCCTACGGGGCCCGGTACGGGGAGCCGCCGGAGACCGAACTGGAACTGCTGGTGCACGGGGTCGGCGGGACCACGCCGGAGAAGATGCTCGGCGATCCGCGCACGGTCCGGGTCACCGGCGACGACACGGCCGCCGTCTTCCGGCGCGCCGTGGACACCGGGGCGGCCTTGGACGGGAGCGGGGCCGGGGGAGAGGCGGGGCGGGAGCCGCGGAGCGGACCGGTCCGGGAGGCGTACGTCTGGTGCAACCTCACCTCCGGCGACGGCAGCCGTGCCCTGTGGCTGTTGCTGCTGCCGTTCATGGTGGTGAACCTCGCCCACTGGATGCGGCCGGCCGCACCCGGCCGGCCGCGTGTGGTCCGGCTCTACGGCCTCCTGGTGCGTCTGTCCGCCCTCACCCTGACCGTGCTGCTGGTGGCCGCCGCCTGCGAGGTGGCGCTCGACCTGGTCGCCTGGCAGTGCGCGGGCGTCCAGGACTGCGTCCGCCGCCACTCCTGGCTGGGCTTCCTGTCCCCCGCGGCCGGCGGCTGGTGGAGCGCCCCCGGCCGCCGGCTGGCCCTCGCGGCGGCACTGCCGGTCACGCTGACCGGCCTGCTGTGGTACCTCTCCCGCCGCACCTGGCGCGCCTACGAGTCCCACCGACCGCTGCCCTCCGCCCCGGACCCGGCCGGTGACGGCCACGAGCCCGTCGGCAGCGGACCGGGGCCGGCCGGCGGCGGAGCCGGCTCGGGTGGGGCGGAGTCGCCCGGTGACGACGCCGGGTCCGCCGTGCACGGCAGTGCGCTGGTGCGGCCCGGGTTCTGGTACGGGCGCCGCCTGGTCGCCCGGCTGCGCGCCGCGCACACCGCGGCCGGCCTGCTCACGGTGACCGGCGCGGTCACCACCCCCGCGGTCCGCTTCGACCACCGGTCCGGCGGGCCCGCCGTCCTGGACGTGCTCGGCCTGCTGCTGGCGGCGGCCCTGCTCGCCGGCGCAGCGGCGGTGGTCGCGGTGGTCTGCCGCCGGGGCCGCAGCGAGAGGCGGCCGGACCAGCGGCTCGACCGGCACCTCGTACGCCGCCTGCCGCTCGCCGCGCTCGCCCTGCTGCTGCTCGCGCTGGTGTACGCCGGCTGGTCCCGGCCCGGCTGGCGGTCCACCGGCCGGCTGCCCGGCGACCCCTCCTTCGGCGCCCTCATGCTCGCCCAGGGCGTGCTCGTCGTCGCCCTCGCCGCCGTGGCCGGATACCTGCACCGGCGCCGTCCCGACCCGCGCGCCGCGATGCGCGGCCTCGGCGGTCCCGCCGTCGCCCTGCTCGCCTGTGCGCTGGGCGGTGTGATCTCCGGCGGGGTCGCCCAGCGGGTATCCGACTGGCTGGACGGCACCCGCGCCCTGCTCACCGGTCCGCCGGTGCTGCTGACCTGGCAGGCGTCCGTCATCCCGCCGCTCCTCGCCACCCTGCTGCTCCTGGCCGCCGGGCTCGCCCTGCACACCGCCCGGCTCGCCCGCGCCGAACGCGACCGGGTCCGCCGTGAGCACCCCGGTGAGCCCGAGGACCCGTCCCGCACCCGCGCCATCGCCCACGCGCGGGCCATGGCCACCCTCACCGACCGGGCGCCGCTCGTCGTCGCCGTGCTCACCGCCGCCACCCTGGTCCTGGGCTCCGTGGCGCTGGCCGGAGCCCTGGTCACGAGGAAGACGCCCGACGGGGCCGCGCACCACACCCACCACCTCGTGCGGGCCGTGGCCGAGACCTCGCAGGCGCTCGGCTCCTGGCTGGTCGGCCTCGGCTTCCTGCTGTTCGTGACCTGGGGCAGACGCGCCTACAAGGACGCCTCGGCCCGGCGCACCATCGGCATCCTCTGGGACGTCGGCACCTTCTGGCCGCGCGCCGCCCACCCCTTCGCACCGCCCTGCTACGCCGAGCGCGCGGTACCGGACCTGACCTGGCGCATGGCCACCTGGACCCGGCGCACCGGGGGCCGGCTGGTGCTGTCCGGCCACTCCCAGGGCAGCGTCCTCGCCGCAGCGGCGGCCTGGCAGCTCCCGCCGTCCGTCCGCGGGCGGGTCGCCCTGCTCACCTACGGCTCTCCGCTGGAACGCCTGTACGGCCGCTGGTTCCCGGCCCACTTCGGCCCGCCGGCCCTGGCCGCCCTGCACCACGACATCGACTGCTGGCGCAACCTCCACCGGCGGACCGACCCCATCGGCGGCCCCGTCCGCGGCCCCGACGACACCTGCCCCGACGTGGACCACGAGCCCCTGCGGGACCCCCTCGTCTACGGCCGCACCCCGGACCACCCGCTCCCGGCCCCGATCCTCGGCCACTCCGACTACCAGTCGGACCCCGCCTTCACCCAAGAGCGGGCCCGCCTGCTCACCCGCCTCCGCCCGGAGCTGCCGGGCCAGCGCCCGGAGACCGAGCCGGGGCCGCCGGGCGAGGCCGCCGGTCCCCCGGCGTGACCCGCCCGCGGTACGGCTCAGGGCAGGTCCGGCAGGTCCTCCGCGTAGAGCAGGGTCAGGTCGTCGGTGGTCGGGTCGGGCAGCTGGGCGACGCGGCTGGCGTGGCGCTCCACCATCGCCTCGAAGGTCTGCCGGGCGGTGCGGCCGTTGCCGAACGCCGGGCCCTTCGGGATCGCCGTGAAGTACTTCAGCAGCGCCTCGGCCGCGCCCGGCGCCAGCCGGTACTCGTGCTCGTCGGCCTGCTGCTCCACGATCCGCAGCAGTTCCTCGGGGCCGTAGTCACCGAAGGTGATGGTGCGGGAGAAGCGGGAGGCGACGCCCGGGTTGACGGACAGGAAGCGTTCCATCTCCGCGGTGTACCCGGCGACGATCACCACCACCGCGTCCCGGTGGTCCTCCATCAGCTTCACCAGCGTGTCGATGGCCTCCTTGCCGAAGTCCCGCCCGGCGTCCTCCGGGGACAGCGCGTACGCCTCGTCGATGAACAGCACGCCACCGCGGGCCCGCTCGAAGGCCTCCTGGGTGCGGATCGCCGTGGAACCGATGTGCTCGCCGACCAGGTCGACCCGGGACACCTCCACGAGATGACCCTTCTCCAGCACGTCCAGCGAGGCGAGGATCTCGCCGTAGAGCCGGGCGACGGTGGTCTTGCCGGTGCCGGGGGAGCCGGTGAAGACCAGGTGCCGCTTGACGGAGGCCGCCTTCAGTCCCGCCCGCTGCCGGCGCCGGCCCACCTCGATCATGTCGGTCAGCGCCCGTACCTCGCGCTTGACGCTCTCCAGGCCGACCAGCGCGTCGAGTTCCCCGAGCACGTCCTTCGAGGTGCGCTGGGGCTTCTCCGGTTCCGCCACGGGCACGGGCGGCACCTGCTCCGCCGCCCGCTGCCCGGGGAGCGCGCCGAGCAGGCCCGCGGGCTGCGTCACCGTCTCCACGGCCGCCTCCCGGGCCGCGGGCGGCCGGACACCGCCGCTCTCGTCGCTGGTGCAGTCCTCCACGACGGGTCCGGTTCCGGGCCCCGCGTCCGGGCCGGCGTCGGCGAACTCGTACCCGCCGCGCGCGCACCGCTCCGTACGGCACTTGCGCAGCGTGGTACGGCAGCCGTCGATCACATGGAAGCCGTAGCCGCCGCTGCCGGTGACCCGGCAGTTCAGGAAGCTGCCCCGGCCGCCCGCGGAGACGTAGAAACCGGCCTCCGCGGGGGAGTCGACCGTGCACCGCTCGATGGTCGGGTCGGCGCCCTTGGTGACGATCACACCCGTCTGGGTACCGTCCAGGCTGCAGTTGTCGAGCGTGCCGCCGCTGCCGTGGTCGCGGAACCAGGCACCGGTGGCCGCCTCCCTGATCCGGCAGTCGGCCAGCTGCGCGGTCGCCCCGTCGCTCACCGACACGGCCGTGTTGCGCACCTGCGACAGGTCGCTGTCGACGACGTCCGCGCGGGAGCCGCGGTCCAGTACGAACAGTGCGTCCGGCACGTCGTGCACCCGGCAGGATTCCAGTACGGCGGTGGCCCCGTCGCTCACCCACACCGCCGGGTAGTCGCCGGTGCTGTCGAAGATCTCGCACTGGTTGGCGTCCACCCGGGTCCCCGGGTCCCACACCGACAGGCCGTTGCGCCCGAACCGGCGGACCGTCGTCCGGGTCAGCGTGAGTACCGAACGGGAGCGCAGGTCGACCGCGTTCTCGGGGATGTCGTGGAGGTGGCAGTCGGCGAGCGTGAGCACCGCGTCGGTGTCCAGGGTGATGCCGTCGGCGGTGGTGCGGTGCACCTCGCAGTCGGTCAGGTGCGCGGTGGCCCGCTGGGTGACCTGCACCCCGGAGCCGCGCACCTCGTAGATCTCGCAGCCCACCGCCTCCAGCGAGGAGTTCTCGCCGGTCGCGGTCAGCCCGGTACCGGAGGCGTGGTGCACCCGGCACCGCTCCAGCCGGGGATGGGCCCCGCCGCGCACCGCCACGCCCGCCTGCCCGGCGGCGACGATCTCGCACTCCTCGAACACCCCGCCCCCGCCGTCCAGTACGGCGATGCCGATGCCGGCCGGGTTGTCGACGGTGCACCGGCGCACGGTCGGGCGGGCGCCCCCGCGCACCTCGATGCCGGCGGCGGAGCGCGTGACGATCCGCACGTCCATCAGCTCGGGCGTGCCCTCCTCGACGAGCAGCGCGGGTGCCGCCGCGTCCTGCCCCTCCACGTGCAGGTCCTGCACGACGGCCGAGGCCCGCACGGTGAGCGGGACGCCGTCCACCGGCGCGATCCGCACCGAGCCGGACGAGCCCTCGGGTCCACGCAGGGTCACCGCCCGCTGGACGACGAGGTTCTCCCGGTAGGTACCGGGAGCGATGGTGAGGACGTCGCCGTCGGCGGCGGCCTCCAGGGCGGCGGCGAGCGATGCGTACTCACCCGTGCGGCGCCGCCACCGCGAAGTACCGGTGTGCGTCACCTGGACCGTGCCCTGTGCCATGGCGTTGCTGTGCCCCCACCTCGTCGTACTGATGGCTCGCTGTCCGCCGGGGCGCTGCCGCCGGTGCCCGGACCGCGGCCGTGCTCGGTCCCCCTGGGCGTCAGCGCGTCGGCGCCCGTGGAGTCCTGTGCCCCCGGGGTTCACGCACCCGCGGGTTGTCGCCGAATGCGCTTCGGCCGGTCCACCGTAGCGCGTGCGTGCACGCCGGGTTGACCAGAGCCGGAAGGCCGTCAGCTGCCGGTGCCCGCCTTGCCCCAGTCCGGGCCCGCCCGGTCCCAGGCCTGGTCCCAGCGCGCGTAGCGCCGGCGGACCAGGCGCCAGACGGTCAGGCGCCGGCCGCCCTCGACCAGGGCGGCGGTCAGCAGGGCCGCGCCGACTCCCGCGAGCACGGCGTGCGTCGTCGCCGTGGCGGAGTCCAGCGGGCGGGTCGTTATTCGGCCGTGCGGATCGGTCCAGAGCCGGAAGTGGTCCCCCTGGTGCGGGGACTTGAGGTCCGCGAGGACCGGGCCGTGCCGCGGGGTGCCGTCCGGTGCGGTCCAGTCCGCGAGGACACGGCTGCCGGTCTCGCGCGTGGAAGCGGCGTCGGGGTCGGTCTCCGGCAGGGCCCCGCCCATGTCCCGCACCACGGTGGCCGTGACCGGATGGCGGGTGTGCCGCTGCTGCAGCACGGACCGCTGGAGCGAGTCCTGGGCGGCGGCACCGACCAGGCAGCCGGCCACGGGCGCGGCCACGGCGATGAGCAGCAGCGCCACCAGGGCCACCCACGCCTCGGCCAGATCGGTCGCGCGGCACAGCGGGTTGTGCCGCCAGCGCCACAGACCACTGAGTGCTCGCATGTCCCACCCCCTTCCGGTCCGTCACGATCCCCGGCATCCGCGCTCGCCCCCGGACCGGACCGGGTGGGAGCGCCTCACGTCCGCCGCGGCACCTGACGCACGCGGCTCCTCACGAATTTCCCACGCCGGCTCAACGACCGGCACCCGCACCCTGGTTCCCGGTCCGCCGGATCATCACCGGCGGCCGTGCGCGGGCCGGTCCCTAGCCCAGCACCCGCACCGGGTCGCCGACCCTGATCGTGCCGGGGGAGAGGGGCACCAGGTTCAGCCCGAACAGCAGCCTTCCGCCGGTCCTGCGGTGACGCGCGAGGGTGCGCAGCGGTTCCCGGCCGCGCACGGCCGTGGCCTGGTCGGTCGTGGTCACCACGCACCGTCCGCTCGGCTTGGGGGCCCGGAAGACGACCTCGCCGACGGCGATCCGCGTCCAGTGGTCCTCGGCCCACGGTTCGGTGCCCGCCACGACGACGTTCGGCCGGAACCGGTTCATGGGCAGCGGGCCCTCGTGCGCGTCCGGCCCCTGCGCGATCAGGGAGTTCAGGGCATCCAGCGAGGCCACCGTGGTGACCAGCAGGGGATAGCCGTCGGCGAAGCTCACCGTCTCGCCGGGCAGCGCGTACACGGGGTCGACCGGGCGGCGGGTGGCCGGGTCGTCCAGGTGCACCAGACGGACCCCGTGCCCCAGGAAGGCGCTGCACCAGTCATGCGCGGCCGGGTCGGCCGGGACCCCCTCCACCTTCGTGCCGAACACGTCCATCGGCACGGTCGCCAACGGCTCCGGCACCGCGACCGTCAGCGGCGGCAGACCGGGCGCGGACAGACGCAGGCCGCCGCCGGCCAGAGGCTCGGCGGCGGCCAGGGCGAGACGCGGCTGGTCGCGCTGCGTGACGACCTTTCCCCCGTGGTCGATCAGCGCCCAGCGCCGGTCACCGGCCAGGCCCCAGGGCTCCACGACGGCCTTTCGGGGCGAGAGGCCCCGGAACGCCTTGACCGGGTGGACGTGGATCGACTCCACTTCGACGTGTCCCATGCCGTCCATCGTGCCAGGCGGCACGGACAGCCGGGACGCGAGCGGTCAGTACCCGCGGTACTGCTGCTGGTTGCTGTACGGGTCCTGGTAGGGAGCCGGCGCGGGCCGCGGCGCGGCCGGGCGCATGGCCTCGTACCCGTTGCCCGGCGCCATCGGCCGCTGCTGCTGCGGGGCCTGCGGGCCGGGATAGCCGCGCGGGGCGCTCGCCTGCTGCGGGATGTACGCCGTGGGCGCCTGCTGCAGCGGTGCGGGCTGCTGCTGCGGGTAGCCGTAGGCCGGGGGCTGCTGCTGGACCGGTGCCGCCGGGAGGGCGGGGAGGGCCGACGGCAGGGCGGGCAGGCTGCTGCCCGTGTCGTAGGCGGCGGGGACCCGGATCGGGGCGATCTGCGGGGTGCCCCGCTCGGCGACGAGCGAGTCGTAGATCGGGGTGTCCGGGAAGGAGGCGGAGTAGTAGCCGCCACCATAAGTGGAGCGGGGGGAGGTCATGGCACATAAGTTAAGCCCACGATGTGCTGGTTGGGGAGACCGATAAGAGGGTTGTTTTCCGTGTCGGTAGGAGCCTGGGATCCTCAATACGAGCGAACTTGGCAAAAAGGGACGCCGATCAACGTTTGGATCGTGTAAAGGCCGAGTTCCTCCCGGGTTACCGGCGGTTGACCGGCGATCTTCCTGTGCCGCTCATGGGCGTGCGGCGCACCCGGCCATAGGTTGTGCGGGTAGGGATGACCGGGACGCGGGGCGGGACCCGGAAGCCGACACGTGAGGGGGCGGACATGTCAATGCCCAAAGGAGCCAACACAGCGGTGCCCACCACGGCGCTGCGCGTCGAAGTGGGCCGGGGCTCCGGCCCGGGGGTCCCGGACGCCGACGCCTCGGCGCTGCTGCTCGCCGGCGCAAAGGTCCGCTCCGACGGGGACTTCGTCTTCTACAACCAGCCCGCCCACTCCTCCGGCGCGGTACGCCACGAGGGCAAGCGGACGACCGGCGCACGGGTCACCGACACCCTCTGGGTCGACCTCGCGCGCGTGGAGGGTGCCGTCGAACGGATCGTCCTCGCCGCCTCCGCCGACGGCGGCACCTTCGGACAGGTCCCGGACCTCTCCATCGAGGTGACCGACGCCGCCTCCGGCCAGGTCGTCGCCCGCTTCGACAGCACCGGCGCGACCGTCGAGACGGCCTTCGTGCTCGGCGAGTTCTACCGCCGCCAGGGCGGCTGGAAGTTCCGTGCCGTCGGCCAGGGCTACAGCAGCGGACTCGAAGGCCTGGCAACGGACTTCGGCATCACCGTGGACGAACCGCAGCACACCGCGCCGCCGGCCGCGCCGGCCCCCGCCCCGCCGCCCCCGGCCCAGCCCGTCCGCCTCTCCAAGGTCACCCTCACCAAGGCGTCCCCCTCCGTCTCGCTGGCCAAGCAGGGCGGCACGTCGGGCGCGATGCGGGTGAACCTCAACTGGCAGACGCGCAAGCAGTCCACGGGCTGGGGCCGCTGGGGCGGCGGTGGCGACATCGACCTCGACCTGTGCGCGCTGTACGAACTCACCGACGGCCGCAAGGGGGTCGTACAGGCCCTCGGCAACGCCTTCGGCTCGCTCCACCGGCCGCCCTACATCCACCTCGACGGCGACGACCGCACCGGAGCCCTGGCGGCCGGCGAGAACCTCACCATCAATCTCGACCACACGCGGGACTTCCGGCGCATCCTGGTCTTCGTCACTATCTACGAGGGCGCCCGTTCCTTCGCCGACCTGCACGCCACCGTCACCCTCCAGCCGCAGCACGGCGCGCCCATCGAGTTCACGCTGGACGAGTGCACCGTCGACTCCCCGGTGTGCGCGCTCGCGCTGATCACCAACACCGGCGGCGACCTGCTCGTCCAGCGCGAGGCGCGGTACCTGGTGCCGGAACGCGGGGTGAGTCCGCAGCGGACCATGGACCGCGCCTACGGCTGGGGCATGAACTGGACGCCCGGCCGCAAGTGACCGGGCTCAGCCCTCGTCGGCCACGGCGTCCGGACGGGCGTAGGTGCGGCCCTTCCACGCCGCCCCGCGCCCGCGGTAGTGCCGCACGGCCGAGTCGACCGTCATCAGCAGATAGAGGAACGCGGTGAACGGCAGCAGCGGGGCGAGCCACAGCGGCTGCCGGTAGTAACGCAGCATCGGCGCGTACGTCCCCGCCATCACCGCCCACGCCGCGGCCCCCGCGAGCGCGACCGCCGCGGCGCCGCGGGCCGCGCCCACGGCCACGGCGGCCGGCGGGACCAGGTACACCAGCGCGAGCCCGGCGACCGTGCCCAGCAGCAGCGGGGGACTGTGCCGCAGCTGCGCGTAGGCGCTGCGCGCGACCATGCGCCACAGGTCGCGCAGCCGCGGATAGGGGCGCACGCTGTCCACCCGGTCGGCCAGCCCCAGCCAGACCCGGCCGCCCGCGCCCTTCACCGCGCGCGCGAGCGCGACGTCGTCGATGACGGCGTGCCGGATGGCCTCCGGGATGCGCGCCTTCTCGGCCATGTCCGCGCGCAGCAGGACGCAGCCGCCCGCCGCCGCGGCGGTGCGCGAGCCCGGCCTGCCGATCCACCGGAAGGGATACAGCTGCGCGAAGAAGTACACGAACGCCGGGACCACGAGCCGCTCCCACAGGCTCGCCACCCGCAGCCGCGCCATCTGTGACACGACGTCGAAGCCACCGGTGCCGGCCGCCGCCACCAGCTCGCGCAGGCTGTCCGGGGCGTGCGCGATGTCGGCGTCCGTCAGCAGCAGGTATTCGGGGTCACGCGCGCGTGCCAGCCCGATGCCGTACCGCACCGCCCACAGCTTGCCCGTCCAGCCCGCGGGCGGCTCCCCGGGCGTTCCCACCGTGAGCGGGAGCCCGCCGTGCCGCCGGGACAGCTCGCGGGCCAGGTCCCCGGTGCCGTCCGTACTGCCGTCGTCCACCAGGAAGACCTCCGCGCGTCCCGGATAGTCCTGCGTCAGCAGCGACGGCAGGCCGGCGGGCAGCACGGCGGCCTCGTCCCGGGCCGGTACGACCACACAGACCGACGGCCACACGTCCGGGTCCCGGCGCCGCGGCAGCCGGACGTCCGTGCGCCAGAAGAAGCCCTGGCCGAGCAGCAGCCAGCACCAGGCGGCCAGTGATACGACGGTGATCCACAGGAAGGCGCTCACGGCCGCAGTCTGCCCCACCCGGCCGGCCTCCGAGGACCCATCGTCTATCGTGGCCGGGTGAAGATCGCGCTCATGGACTCCGGAATCGGCCTGCTGCCCGCCGCCGCCGCGGTACGTCGACTGCGGCCCGACGCGGATCTCGTGCTGTCGTGGGACCCGGACGGCATGCCCTGGGGACCGCGCACCCCCGAGGACATCACCGAGCGGGCCATCGCGGTCGCCGCGGCCGCCGCCGCACACGACCCCGACGTCCTGATCGTGGCCTGCAACACGGCGTCGGTGCACGCCCTGCCGGCGATGCGGGCCCGCTTCGAGCCGGACCTGCCGCTCATCGGCACCGTACCGGCGATCAAGCCGGCCGCGGCGGGCGGCGGACCCGTCGCGATCTGGGCGACCCCGGCCACCACGGGAAGCGCCTACCAGCGCGGCCTGATCGAGGAGTTCGCGGCGGGCGTGGCCGTGACCGAGGTGGCCTGCCCCGGTCTCGCGGACGCCGTGCACCACGCGGACGACGCGGCGATCGACGCGGCCATCGCCTCGGCCGCCGCCCGTACCCCCGACGACGTCACCACGCTCGTCCTCGGCTGCACCAACTACGAGCTGGTCGCCGAGCGTATCCGGGCGGCCGTCCAGCGGCCCGGCCGTCCGCCGCTCATCCTGCACGGCACCGCCGGGGCGGTGGCCGCCCAGGCCCTGCGCCGGATCGGAGCGGAGTCGGTCCCGGCCGCCGCCGCCGACACCACGCTCACCGTGCTGCTCAGCGGCCGCGAGGCGACCCTCCCGGACACGGCGCTCTCCTACGAGGAGGGCCGCTTCCTCCAGGCCGTCAGCCCCGTCCGCTGACCGGCGCGGAACCGGCCCGGCCGCACGGCCCGCCGTGCCCCGGCCGGGCCAGTCACCCCGTGCCACGCCCTACCCGTGGTGCGAAACCTGAGTAACCTCGTACCCATGAGGGACCACCCCGACGCCGACGACACCCCGCGCCCGGACGTCTGGACGGGACGCGCCACCAACCGGGTCCAGTGGCTGCTCGCGCTGGTCGGTGCCGCCTGCATGGCGCTCGGCATCGAGCTGGCCGTCGACTCGGCCTGGGGCTCCGGCGCCGCCCCGCTCGTGATGTCCGTCGTGGGCTGCATCGCGGCCGGCCTGCTGGTCATATTCGGCACGCTCGCCTTCGTGCACGTCGACCTCAAGCTCGACAAGGAGTGCGTCGAAGTGCGCTGCGGGCACATGGGCCTGCCGCGCCGCCGCATCCCGCTCTCCCACGTGGCCGGTGCCGACTTCACCGCCCTCGTCACCCCACGGCACTGGGGCGGCTGGGGCTACCGCTGGCGCCCCGAGAAGGGGACCGCGGTCGTCGTACGCCGTGGCGAGGGCATCGTGCTGCGCCTGTGGGACGGTCACACGTTCACGATCACCGTGGACAACGCGGAAACGGCGGTACGGGTCATCAGGGACCGCCTGCGGACGATCAAGCCGGGGACGGCGGCCTGACCCGTCGCGCCGGGAGGCCCGCGCCGGCACCCATGGCGCCCGCCGGCCCCGGCTCAGGGCCTCGGTGCCGGCGTGCCGCCCGCCCACGGGCGGGCCGTGGCCCAGCCGGCCAGGAGGGCCGCGCCGGACGTCACCGTCGTGAAGCTGAGGGCGTTGCTCACGGAGGCGAGGCCGGCCAGGGCCGTCAGGGCCGCGCCCGCGGTGAGGGCGACGGCGGTGGGGCGCGGGGAGCGCCACAGCGCGTAGAGGACCCAGCAGAACACGGCGACCAGCAGGAACATCCCGACCAGCCCCTGCTCGGCCGCCTGCTGCAAGGGAGCCGAGTGCGGTCTGCCGTCGGACACCAGGGCGCGCGGTGCCCCCGGGGCCGGGTCACCGAAGCGGCCGGGGCCGATCCCGAGACCGCTGTTGCGGCCCGCCACCCACAACGCGTCCCGCCACAGCCGGACCCGGTGCCCGCTGAACCGCCCCCCGACCGCCCCGGTGTGCCCGCCGGGCAGCACCTTCCCGGCGACCGCCCAGAGCGCCGCCGCCACCAGGCCGGCCGCCACGGCCGTCCCCGCCAGCCACGCACCCCGGCCGCGCGCGAAGCCGGCGGCGAGTGAACACAGCAGGACCGCCGCGCTGGCCGCGCAGCCCGCGGCCGACCCCAGTACCGCCCCGGCCGCCACGACGGCGCAGGCCAGCACCCGCAGCCCGAACCTGAGGGCCGGTACGGCCGTCGCCCAGGCCGCACAGCAGGCGGCCCCGGTGGCCAGCGCCAGGAGGGCGGCCGTGGCACCGGCGTGCCCGAGCGGGGCGGCGTACCGCGGACCGGGGGAGAGCCCGGGCAGGGTCACGGCCAGGGCGAGTCCCGCCACGGCACCGGCGCAGGGCGCGGCGACCGGCAGCAGCGCACCGGAGACCCGGCCCGCCGCATACCCGGCGGCCACGGCGAGCACCGCGAGCAGCATGCCCTCGGGCCGTCCGTCATGGGCCGCGGCGGTGATCAGCGACCACCCCGCACAGGCCCCCAACAGGATCATGCCCATTCCGTCGGAAACGTTTCTTCGCGCGCTGTGGGCATCCGCACCGTACGCGCCGATGGCGGACCCCGTCCCCGTCGACCCCACCCGTCGCCCCCCGTACCCGGTCCCCGGCCTGTGGCAGGACACGGCCGCGCACCGGGCCCGGCCGCGCCGCCGAAGCTGGGCACACCGTAACGGCTCATGACCGGTTTGGGGACGTGCGCGGAGCAACACCGTGATCCCACGGCGTCGCGAGGACCGACCCCACCATGCCGCGAACGGCCCCCCACCAGCGGCGAACGCCGGTGTACGGGGCCCGGCCGCGCTGTCGGCGGCGACGTCACCCGCCGTACACTCACCCGGGTGACCGTCACCGCAACTTCCGTGGACCAGTCGGACCAGCTCCAGCCGCGCCGGGCCTCCCGTGCGCGCGGCCGGCTGCTCCGCCTGGTCCCGGCCGCCGCCTCCGCGCTCTGCGGGGTGCTGCTCTACGTCAGCTTCCCGCCGCGCACCCTGTGGTGGCTGGCCCTGCCCGCCTTCGCCGGTTTCGGCTGGGTGTTGCGCGGCCGGAGCTGGAAGGCCGCCCTGGGCCTCGGCTACCTCTTCGGGCTGGGTTTCCTGCTGCCGCTGCTGGTGTGGACGAGCGTGGAGGTCGGCCCGCTGCCCTGGCTGGCGCTCGTGGCCATCGAGGCGGTCTTCATCGCGCTGGTCGGCGTGGGTGTCGCCGCGGTCTCCCGGCTGCCCGCCTGGCCCATGTGGGCGGCGGCCGTGTGGACGGCGGGCGAGGCGGCCCGCGCGCGGGTGCCGTTCCAGGGCTTCCCGTGGGGCAAGGTGGCGTTCGGTCAGGCGGACGGGGTCTTCCTGCCGCTCGCCGCGCTGGGCGGCACCCCCGTGCTCGGCTTCGCGGTCGTCCTGTGCGGTTTCGGCCTGTACGAGGCCGGCCGGCTGATCGCCGGGCTGCGCCGTGACCGGGTCGTGCGGCGCGCCGCAGCGGCCGCCGCCCTGCTCGGCGTGGCGGTACCGGTGGCGGGCGCGGTCGCCGCCCGCGCGCTGGTGAGCGACTCCGCGCAGCACGGCACCGCGACCGTGGCGCTCATCCAGGGCAACGTGCCGCGCGCCGGCCTGGAGTTCAACGCCCAGCGGCGGGCCGTGCTCGACTACCACGCGCGCGAGACGCACAAGCTCGCCGCCGACGTCAGGGCGGGCAAGGCTCCCAGGCCGGACTACGTCCTGTGGCCGGAGAACTCCTCCGACATCGACCCCTTCGCGTACCCGGACGCCGCCGCGGTCATCGAGCAGGCGGCCAAGGACATCGGCGTGCCCATCTCCGTCGGCAGCGTGGTCGAGCGGGACGGGAAGCTGCTCAACGAGCAGATCCTGTGGGACCCGGTCAAGGGACCGACGCAGACCTACGACAAGCGGCAGATCCAGCCCTTCGGCGAGTACCTCCCGCTGCGCTCGCTGGTCGGCGCGATCAACAAGAGCTGGACCGAGATGGCCCGCCAGGACTTCAGCCGGGGTGCCAAGCCGGGCGTGTTCGACATCCGCGGCGCCAAGGTGGGCCTGGCCACCTGCTACGAGGCCGCCTTCGACTGGGCCGTGCGGGACACGGTGACGCACGGCGCGGAGATGATCTCCGTACCGAGCAACAACGCCACCTTCGACCGCAGCGAGATGACCTACCAGCAGCTCGCCATGTCCCGTATCCGCGCCGTCGAGCACAGCCGCACCGTGACCGTGCCGGTGACCAGCGGGGTCAGCGCGGTCATCATGCCGGACGGGCGGATCACCCAGAGGACCGGCATGTTCGTGCCCGCCTACCTCGTCCAGAAGGTGCCGCTGCGCACGTCCACGACCCCCGCCACCGAACTGGGCATCCTTCCGGAGACGGCCCTGGTGCTGGTCGCCGCGGGCGGGATCGGCTGGGCGATCGGTTCCGGGCTGCGGGCCCGGCGCGCCGGTGGCGCGTAGCCGTGCGTGTGCCGTTCGCGCTGCGCGCGACCGCCGTACGACCGTCATACGACTCCTGAGGCTGCCCCGCGGCGGCGTACCGGCCCGCTAGGGTCGCGGTCATGGCTACTCCCGATTTCATCCGCACGCTCAGGGCCACCGCCGGTCAACAGCTGCTGTGGCTCCCCGGTGTCACCGCGATCGTCTTCGACGACGAGGGCAGAGTGCTGCTCGGGCGGCGGTCCGACACCCGCGAGTGGGCGGTGATCGGCGGCATCCCGGAGCCGGGCGAGCAGCCCGCGGCCTGTGCGGTGCGGGAGGTCTTCGAGGAGACGGCGGTGCACTGCGTCGCCGAGCGGGTCGTCCTGGTCCAGGGGCTGGAGCCGGTGACGTACCCCAACGGCGACACGTGCCAGTTCATGGACATCACCTTCCGCTGCCGTGCGGTGGGCGGCGAGGCCCGGGTCAACGACGACGAGTCGCTGGAGGTCGGCTGGTTCATGGTCGACGCGCTGCCCGACCTGCATGAGTTCGCGCTCTTTCGGATCAAACAAGCCATGTCGGATGCACCCACATGGTTCGCCCCTATGACTGCCAGCTGAAGTATGGGTGGTCGCCACATGTGGTGACCGTTGGGCTCCGCTTAGGGTCGGCACATGACCTCGCCCACCCCCCTTCCGGGGCCCGGCCCCCGATCCCAGCCCCTCAGCCTCGACCTCGCCGGCCGCACCGCCCTCGTCACCGGTGCCGCAAGCGGCATCGGCCGCGCCTGCGCGCTGCGGCTCGCCGCCGCCGGGGCCGAGGTGCGCGCCGTCGACCGGGACGCGGCCGGCCTGGCCGAACTGGCCCAGCAGGCGGAGCGGACCGGCGATCTCGCGGGCACCGTCGTACCCGTGGTCGTGGACCTCACCGACCTGGACGCCGCCGAACGCGCCGCCGCCGGCACCGATGTGCTGGTCAACAACGCCGGCCTGCAACTCGTGCGGCCCATCGAGGAGTTCCCGCCCGAGGTGTTCCACACGGTCCTCACCGTGATGCTGGAAGCACCCTTCCGCCTCATCCGCGGCGCCCTCCCGCACATGTACGCACAGGGCTGGGGCCGGATCGTCAACGTCTCCTCCGTCCACGGTCTGCGTGCCTCGGCCTACAAGTCCGCCTATGTGGCCGCCAAACACGGCCTCGAAGGGCTGTCCAAGACGGCAGCCCTGGAAGGCGCCGCCCACGGAGTGACCTCGAACTGTGTGAACCCGGCCTATGTGCGGACCCCACTGGTCGAGAAGCAGATCGCCGACCAGGCAGAGGCGCACGGCATCCCCGAGGACCGCGTGCTCGCCGAGGTCCTGCTGAAGGACAGCGCCGTGCGGCGGCTCATCGAACCCGAGGAGGTCGCCGAGGCCGTGGCCTACCTGTGCGGCCCGCAGGCGTCCTTCGTCACCGGCACCTCGCTCGTCCTGGACGGCGGGTGGACGGCCCACTGACCGGCCCGGCGGCACCGGCTCCGGGAGTTTTCCACAGGGCTGCCGGGCCGGGTGGCCCATACGGAATCCTGTGACCATGTCCCGCGATCACCTGCAGTCGGCACCCAGCGGCAGCGCCGAGGCCCCGTACCTCGACCTGCTGGCCCGCGACGCCTCCGTCGAGGCCTACGAGCAGCCCGTGCTGCGCGCCCGAGCCGGGGGCGAGCCGGCGGACCGCGTCGCCGCACTGGAAGAGGCCAGACTGCTCGCCCTGCGCGTCCGCGCGGAGCTGGAGGGCCGCCGACGGCGTGAGGCGGAGCTGTCGGCGCTCTTCGAGACCGCCCACGACCTGGCGGGACTCCGTGATCTGGACGCCGTCCTCCAGGCCATCGTGCAGCGTGCCCGTTCCCTGCTCGGCACGGACGTCGCCTACCTGAGCCTCAACGACCCGGCGCGCGGCGACACCTACATGCGGGTCACGGAGGGCTCCGTCTCGGCCCGCTTCCAGCAGCTGCGCCTCGGCATGGGAGAGGGGCTCGGCGGACTCGTCGCCCAGACCGCCCGGCCGTACGTCACCGACGACTACTTCCAGGACGGCCGTTTCCAGCACACCCTCACCATCGACGCCGGCGTCCGCGACGAGGGGCTGGTCGCCATCCTCGGCGTCCCCCTGATGCTCGGCCCGCACGTGATCGGCGTCCTGTTCGCGGCGGACCGGCGCGCGCGGGTCTTCGAACGCGGGCAGATCGCCCTGCTCGGCTCCTTCGCGGCGCTCGCCGCGGCGGCCATCGACACCGCCAACCTCCTCACCGAGACCCGCGCAGCCCTGGCCGGCCTGGAGCACGCCAACGAGATCATCCGCGACCGCAGCGCCGTCATCGAGCGCGCGTCCGACGTCCACGACCGGCTCGCCGAACTCGTCCTGCGCGGCGGCGGGGTGCACGACGTGGCCGCCGCCGTCTCCCAGGTCCTCGCCGGAACCGTCGAGTTCACCGAGGCCACGGCGGCACCCGCCGAGGCGCTGGAGGCCTCCCGCGCCGAGGGGCACGCGGTTCGCCACGGCAGCGACTGGATCGCCGCGGTGGCCGCCGGCGGCGAACTCCTCGGCGCGCTGGTCCTGCGCGGCCACCCCGGCCTCGACCCCGTCGACCAGCGCACCTTCGAGCGCGCGGCGATGGTCACCTCCCTGCTGCTGCTCGCCCGCCGCTCCGCCGCCGAGGCCGAACAGCGCGTGCGCGGTGAGCTGCTGGACGACCTGCTGGACGCGCGCGACCGGGACCCGCGGCTGCTGCGCGAGCGCGCCAGCCGCCTCCAGGCGGACCTGGACGCCACCCATGTCGTCCTCGCCGCCCGCCTCGACGGCCCGGCGGCCGACGCCGACGAGGAGGCCGCGGCCCGCCGCCGGCTCTGGTCCGCCGCCTCCCACCTCGCGGCCACCCGGCACGGCCTGGCCGCGGCGCGCGACGGCGGCACGGTCCTGCTGCTGCCGCTCGGCCCCGGCGACACCGCGACGGACGTGGCCCGCCGCACCGCCCGCCATCTGGGCACGGCCGTCCACCAGCCGGTCACGGTCGGCGCCTCCGCGCCCGTCACCGATCTCGCCGGGCACCCCGAGACCGTGACCGCCGCCTATGCCGAGGGGCGCCGCTGCCTGGACGCGCTGCGCCTGCTGGGCCGGGCCGGGGACGGCGCGGCGGCCGAGGACTTCGGCTTCCTCGGCCTGCTGCTCGCGGGTGAACGGGACATCGCGGGGTTCGTCGAGCGGACCATCGGCCCGGTGGTGTCGTACGACGAGCGGCGCGGCACGGAGCTGCTGCGGACCCTGGACGCCTACTTCGAGGGCGGGATGAGCCCGGCACGCACCAAGGACGCGCTGCACGTCCACGTCAACACGGTGGCGCAGCGGCTGGAGCGCGTGGGCCGCCTGCTGGGCGAGGACTGGCAGACACCCGCGCGGGCCTTGGAGATCCAACTGGCCCTGCGACTGCACCGGCTGGCCGTGCCCGGACGCCACTGACCGGCCCCCGCGGGGGCCGGTCAGAACGTCGGTACGGTGCCGGAGCGAAGGCCGGTTCGGCCGGGACGCGGGCCGGGCGGCGGCGCTCAGACGGTGCGCGCCTCGGCGGCCGGGCTCGCCGCGGGGGTCTGCCCGTCCTCACCGTCGACCCGGGCCAGATCGCGGTGCCGCGTCTCCCGTCCGAGGCCCACCGCGATCAGGGTCAGCACGGCGGCGGCGATCACGTACAGCGCGATCGGGGTGGAGTCGTCGTAGTCCTTGAGCAGCGCGGTGGCGATGAGCGGGGCGGGCGCGCCGGCGGCCACGGAGGCGAACTGCGCGCCGATGGACGCGCCCGAGTACCGCATCCGCGTCGCGAACATCTCGGCGAAGAAGGCGGCCTGGGGCGCGTACATGGCGCCGTGCAGCACGAGTCCGACGGTGACGGCGAGGATCAGGTACCCGAACGAGCCGGTGTCCACGAGCGCGAAGAAGGGGAACATCCACAGCCCGACACCGGCGGCGCCCAGCAGGTACACGGGCCGCCGGCCGACCCGGTCGGACAGCGCGCCCCAGGCCGGGATGACGGCGAAGTGCACGGCCGAGCCGATGAGGACGGCGTTGAGGGCGGTCTGCTTGGAGACGCCGGCCGAGGTGGTGGCGTAGACGAGGATGAAGGCGGTGATGACGTAGTAGCTGATGTTCTCGGCCATGCGGGCGCCCATCGCCACGAGCACGTCCCGCCAGTGGTGCCGCAGCACGGAGACGAGCGGCAGCTTCTCCTGGGCACCGTCCCGCCGCGCCTCGGCCCGCTCCCGGGCCTCCTTGAAGACGGGCGATTCGTCGACAGACAGACGAATCCACAAACCGACGAGCACGAGCACCCCGGAGAGCAGGAAGGGGATCCGCCACCCCCACGTGCCGAAGGCGTCGTCGGACAGCACGGCGGTGAGCAGGGAGAGCACGCCGGTCGCCAGCAGCTGTCCGGCCGGCGCGCCGGTCTGCGGCCACGAGGCCCAGAAGCCGCGCCGCCGCGCGTCCCCGTGCTCCGACACCAGCAGGACGGCACCGCCCCACTCGCCGCCGAGCGCGAAGCCCTGCACGAGGCGCAGCAGGGTGAGCAGCACGGGCGCGGCGGTGCCGACGGTGGCGTGCGTGGGCAGCAGGCCGATGGCGAACGTGGCCCCGCCCATCAGCAGCAGACTGAGCACCAGCAGCTTCTTGCGCCCCAGCCGGTCGCCGTAGTGCCCGAAGACGAGCGCTCCCAGCGGGCGGGCGGCGAAGCCCACGGCGTACGTCAGGAACGACAGCAGGGTGCCGACGAGCGGGTCGGAGCCCGGGAAGAACAGCTTGTTGAACACCAGCGCGGCGGCGGAGCCGTAGAGGAAGAAGTCGTACCACTCGATCGTGGTCCCGATGAGGCTGGCGGCGACGATGCGGGGGAGGCTGGCGGGGGGTGGGGGAGCGGTGGTGGTTCCGGAGGCCATGTGCGCCACTTCCTCGTGTGCGGTGGGGACGGGTACGTGTCGCACACCGTAGGAAGAGGCAGATCAGGGGCACATGTGGCGGGGCACCATAGTTCGATGGTCGGCTATGCGTGTCGCCACCATGCCAGCTCACGGAAGGGCGGTGGAGCGGCTCGGCGGAGCTGGAAACGAGTGCCGTCCGAGACGCGTAGTTCCGGGGTGATCTGATGGTCTGTGCTGACTCCGTGCTGGTCCCCCTGCGCGTGGGGAGCGATGGAGAGACCATCATCATGTACGCCCGCTCCCCCACGACGCGACCTGTGCCCCGTGGGGAGCGGCGAACCGTACAGCAAGACGCTGCCCCGCGGGCGACCGGGCCGCGAGGCCGCGTCAGGAGGCGAGCACGCGCTGGTGCAGCGCGGTGACGACCTTGCGGGCAGAGGAGATCGCGCCGTGCTGCCAGGCGTCCAGATAGCTGAGGTAGTCACCGGCGAAGTACACGTGCCCCTGGGCCGTGTTGAGCGGCGCGTACGCCGGTGCGTCGGGGCCGCCGGGCATGGAGTGCCAGGCGCCTTCGAGGTGGGGGACGAGCTTCCACTGGTGGGAGTAGGACGCGGCGAGTTCGCTGCGGTACTTGCCGCCGTGGATCTTGACGCCCTGGTCAAGGGCGCGTTCCAGGCGCTGGGCTGGGGTGAGGGCCGAGTACACGTCGGAGTGGACGCCCGTGTTGTAGTAGCCGATGACCAGGCCGCGCTCGCCAAGGTGCCCGTAGGACGGGTACCAGATGTGATCGAGGTCCAGGTCGGTCTCGGTGATGCCGCCGAAGATCCTGAAATCCCTCTCCCACCAGCGGCTCTTGTACTCGAGGCCGATCTTGGAGGCGTAGGACGGTTTCACCGCCCGCAGGGCGGTCTGCACGGCGGTGCCGAGGTTGTGCGAGGTCTTGGCCAGGATGTGCGGGGCGAGGGTGGCGATGCAGTAGTCGGCCGTGATGGTGCGGGTACGGCCGTTCTGGGTGTAGGTGATCAGCACGCCGTCGGAGGTGTTCTTGATGTCGGTGACGGGTGCGCTGGTGCGGATCTTCTCCTCGCCTATGGCGCGGGCGAACGCCATCGGTATCCGGTCCATGCCGCCGACGGGCTGGAACATCAGCATCGCCTGGTCGTAGCCGAACTCGAAGGAGAAGTAGCGGCCCACGTTGGAGGCGAACACATCGGAGAGGGAGGGTACGTCGCCGAGTCTCTCGCCGGGGGTGCCGGCGGCGCCCGGGTCGACGCTGAAGCCGCGGTGTTCGGTTCCTGTGTACGTGTAGTCGGACCCGAGCGAGCCGTAGCTCTTGAGGAAGGTGAGCAGCCGTTCCTTGTCGTCCGCCGTCAACTCGGCATCCAGGGCACCGGAGTTGGTGGCCTTGGACAGCAATTCGGAGACGTAGCCGTAGACGTCGGCCTTGGCGGTGCGGTACTGGACCGGGGCCTTCATGCCGGTGGTCTCGTTGTAGATGAGCGCGCCGGCATTGGTGTTGGTGAAGACCTCGATGGGCACGCCGAGCTCGCGGCAGTAGTCGAGGGTGACCATCCACTGGGCGAGGCGTGCGGGGCCGGCGTTCATGTACTGGCCCTTGCTGAATCCCGCGGTCTGGCTGACACCGTTGATGTCGGTCAGCCGGTCGCCGCCGCGGACGGTGAGGTTGCGGCCTCCGACGCGATCGCGTGCTTCGAGGACCGTACAGTCGTAGCCGGCCTTGCCGAGTTCGTAGGCGGAGGTGAGACCGGCGATGCCGCCGCCGATGACGACGACCTTGGGGGGCCTGCCCTTACGGCCCTGGAGGGTGAAGTCGCCGTGCCTCGGGGCGCGGAACGGTGCTTCCTTCTCCGCTGCGTAGGCGGCGGTGGGGGCGAGGCCGAGCGCCCCCATCGTGGCGAACATGGCGCCCGCACCGCCGGTCACACCCACACTGCGCAGGAACGCGCGTCGGCTTGTTCCCGTCCCGACTTGAGGCTCTGCCATGGAGGGGCTCCCCTTCCGATCTTGAACGACGGGGGAAGCGTGCCAATGGACCGTTACGGCGTACGACGCATTCGTGTATCCCGCACGTTTCTGTAGGCGCAGAGCCGAGGAGACATCGACGCGTGGGGCCGGAGGCACCCCCGGCCGGCTGCGAGGCCAACGGGGCTGGGGACACGATGAGTCGGGATGAAGCGTGGGGATGCGTGCGCGGTGACAAGAGGCGGATTCAGACGGCGGTCGTGGGGAGCGCGGACTCCGATGAGCCCCTGCTGCGTCCGCTGGAGGCGACCGAGTCGGATGCCTTCCGTCGCCGGCACGACGGTGACACGTTCTGGTGCGGGCTCCTGCTCGGAGGCTGACGAGCGGCGTCCCGTTGGCCACCCATCCGATACTGCTGCGGGCCACTTACAGCACCCGGGGAGCCGTCAACCTGGACGCCTTTGTCCTCTTTGTGAAGTATAAGGGTTGGCATAAAGGTGACTTGACACCTGATGGACAGGGCAGACTGCTGACCTCGGCACTTGACGGCACCACGCTGTCCTCTCATGAGAGACATGCACAACAGGTGGCGCCGCGGGATCCGCCCTCCCCGGCCTCGGCATACGGTGGCAGCCGCCGCCCTCGTGGCGCTCGTGACCGGACTGACCACCGCCCCCGGCGCCGCTCAGGACCTCGGCCCGGGCACCGGGCGGACGGAAGCCGCCGCGCAGACCGGAGCGGCCCGGTCGCCGATCATCTCCCGGCATCAGCTCACGCTCATCACCGGTGACCGCGTCACGCTGGAGACGGACACCTCGGGCAAGCAGAGTGTGTCGGTCGAGCCCGCCGAGGGCCGCGAACGAATCGCGTTCATCAAGCGTCAGGCCGGTCGCGACTGGACGGTCATACCCGCCGACACGCTCCCGCTGCTCGCGACGGGCCGCCTCGACAAAGCGCTGTTCAACGTCTCCGCCCTGGTCCGGGGCAAGTACGCGCAGCGGTCGAGCCTGCCGCTGATCGTTGAGTACGCCGGTACCGCGGGCACGGCCCGGCGACAGCTGACCGCCGCCGGTGCCGACGCCGTCCGCCCCATCGGCGGGACCCCCTTCGCGACCCTCGGCGAACACCGCGCGGACGCCGCCGGATTCTGGAAGCGCATTGCCCCCGGGCGGGCGGACGCCACGTCCTTCGGAGCGGGTGTGCGCCGGGTGTGGCTGGACGGCCACTCCAGGATCCAGCTCGACAGCACGGTGCCGCGCATCGGCGCCGAGCACGCCTGGGAGAAGGGCTACACCGGCACCGGCGTCAAGGTCGCCGTGCTCGACACCGGTTACGACCCGCATCACCCGGACCTCAAGGGCCTCGTCACCGAGTCCGCGAACTTCACCACCGAGCCGAACACCGACGACCTGAACGGCCATGGCACCCACGTGACCTCCACGGTCGCCGGTTCCGGTGCGGCCTCGGACGGCAAGTACAAGGGTGTGGCACCCGGCGTCCAGATCCTGTCCGGCAAGGTGTGTACCGCGGACGGCAACTGCGACAACTCGAACATCGTCGAGGGCTTGGCCTGGGCCGCCCAGCACGGCGCCAGGGTGATCAACCTCAGCCTGGGCGACACGGACACGCCGGAGACCGACGCCCTCGAGGCCATGGTCGACACCGTGTCCCGCGACTACGGCACCCTGGTCGTGGCCGCGGCCGGCAACAGCGGTCCCGACAAGGTCTCCTCACCCGCCTCCGACGACCTGGCGCTGGCCGTCGGCGCGGCCGAGGAGGACGACGACCTCGCCGCCTTCAGCTCGGTCGGCCCGCGGGTGGGCGACTCCGGCCTCAAGCCGGACATCATCGCCCCCGGCGTCAACGTCGTCGCCGCACAGGCAGGCGGCACCACCGCCGACGACGGCTATGTCGCGATGAGCGGCACCTCCATGGCCACGCCCCACGTGACCGGAGCCGCCGCCATCCTGTTCCAGCAGCACCCCGACTGGACGGCGGAGCAGGTCAAGCGTCAGCTGATGCAGTCGGCGACCGGCGCCAAGGAGCACGGCGCCTACTTCCAGGGCGCCGGACGCGTCGACGTCGCCCGGGCGGTCGACCAAGGTGTCACCGCCGACACCACCGCACTGGACTTCGGGCACATCCGCTGGACGGACGGCAAGCGGCCTCCGGTGTCCAAGACCATCACCTATCGCAACCCGGGCGCCGCGCCGGTCACTCTCCAGCTGAAGGACAACCCCAGCAGCGGCAAGAAGGACGTGCCCGCACCGGCCGGCGTGTTCCGGCTCAGCGCCGGCTCGATCACCGTGCCCGCGCACGGAACGGCGGACGTCACCCTCACCGCGACGCCGGAGGCCACGACCACGTACGCCGCCTACAGCGGCGTGGTCAGCGCGGCCTCGGCGGACGGCCAGGTCTCGGTGCGCGTCCCGTTCGGCATGGACGTCGAGCAGCCGTCCTACGACCTGCGCATCGACATGAAGAGCCGCACGGGCGCCGCCCCCGACAACGCCTACCTGCTGGTCAACTCGGCCGACGGCAAGGAGTACGACGTCGAGGCGCTCGGCAAGAGCAGCACGGTGGTGCGACTGCCGAAGGACACCTACTCGGTGAGCGGCTTCTACTTCGACGCCTCCTTCACCGAGGGCACCATCGTCGGTGTGCCGAAGGTCGTGATGAGCGCCGACCGGCAGGTGACCATCGACGCCCGGAAGGCGAAGCCGGTCACGGTGTCGGCACCGAGCCGCTCCGCGCGCATCATGTCGGCCGAGATCGGCACGATCAGCATGGCCGACCAGCTTCTCTCGGTCACCATGTACAACGCGATCGGCACGGACCACATCGACGGCGTGTACGCGGTGCCGACGGCCCGGGACAAGGAATCGAAGTTCACGTACCTCGTCACCAGTGTCTGGGGCGACCCGGCCGGCCCCGACGGGAATCCTTCCTCGGTCTACTACCTCACGCGACCGGTGCACGGCGCGATCCCGGCGGACCCCGCCTATCACCCCCGCAAGTCGGAGCTGGCCCGGGTGAACACCACGTTCGCCGCGACCACGCCCGGCACCACGGCCATGCGCCTTGTGTGGACGTACGTCGACGACGTCCGCTTCAGCGGACGGGCGATGGAGGGGATCCCGGTCCCGACGCGACGCGTCGACTACTTCTCGGCGGCCGACGGCCTGCGCTGGCAGACGGCCTTCGACCAGAACAGCTTCCTCGACCCGGACGCGCACGGGCAGGGCTACCTGAGCGACCTGCACGGCTACAAGGCAGGCTCCCAGGTCGAGGAGCGGTGGAACGGCGGGATCCAGGCCGTGGGCCTCTCGGACCAGATGGCCGCCTACCGCGAGGGCGACACGATGTACCGGCCCTTCCAGTCGGCCGCCAACGGCAACCTCGATCTGGTGGCCGACACCACGGCCGGGCTGCCCAAGGTGGAGCTGCGACGCAACGGCGAGTTGGTCTCCCAGGACTGGAGCATGAGCGACGTCCCGGCCGATGCCACCTCCGCCGACTACCGTCTGACGGTCGAGCAGAACCGTGACGTGGCCCCCAGCTCCGTCTCCACGAGTGTGCGGGCGGAATGGCGGTTCCGGTCGCAGACCACGACGACCCGGCAGGCGCTGCCGCTGTACGCCGTCCGTATGTCGCCGAAGCTGGACGAGTGGAACCGGGCCGAGGCCGGCCGCAGGCTCGACATCCCGGTCCTGATCCAGCGGACGGCCGCCGCCCCGGCTTCGCCCGTCCGCGTCTTCACGGCCGAGGTCTCCTTCGACGAGGGGAAGACCTGGCGGTCGGTGCGGATCGAGGGCTCCGGCATGGAGCGCACCGTGACCGTGGAGCACCCGCGCAGCGCCGCGGGCGGATCGGTCAGCCTGCGCGTCCACGTCGAGGACGCGGCGGGCAACTCCTTCAAGGAGACCGTCATCAAGGGTTACCTGCTCAAGTAGCCGCCTTCGCGGAGCAGCCACTTCCTCGAGCAACCGCTTCCGCGAGCAGTGCAGCCCGGCCGCAGCGGCCGGACGGTCGGACAGGGCCCGCCGCACACACCGGTGGGCCCTGTTCGTGTGCGATGCGACGTCCTACCGTACTCAGAGCCAGTCGCGGCGGGCCGCGTGCCAGCCCAGCTGCATACGGGTCGCGACGCCCGCCAGGCTCATCAGGCCCTGGATGCGCCGCTGGACGGTGCGCTTGCTGACCCGCAGCTGTCCGGCTATCGCCTCGTCCGTCATGCCGGCGACCATCAGGGAGAGCAGGTGCCGGTCCTCCCCGACCGGCGAGGCGGCATCCGTGGTGCCGGCGCCGCCGATCTGGCCCTCCCCTGTCACCCGGAGCGGGGCACCGATCTTCCAGTGGTGTTCGAACAGGTCGATGAGCGCGTCCAGCAGGCTGCTCTCCCGCACCACCGCGGCCCGTAGTTCCCGGGGGTTGCGGGATGCGCCCGAGGCGGCCAGCGGCAGGATGGCCACCGAGCGGTCGGCGATCGCCATCCGCAGCGGCAGCAGAGGCACCGCCCGGGCGACCTCTCCGGCGCGCACGCCCTTGACGACGTAGTCCACCGCGTCGGGGCAGTCGAAGTACGCCTGCTCGTACAGGGCCCTGTAGAGCACGCCCCGGTCCAGCGCGTCGAACTCCTCCTGGTTGCTCTCCGGGGACATGGCCACGTACTGGGCCTTCACGAACCACATCATCTCGCGGTCGGTGCCGTGCTGGAGCTGGCGCAGATGCTGGCGCAGTGCCGCCGCGCCGGTGATGATCTCGACGGCCTCGCCCGTGCTCCGGGCCCATGCGCTGCGGCGGTGTGTCTCCGCCAGTTCGTAGATGGCGGCCCGGGTCTGTTCCAGGGCGTGGATGTGTCGTTGGAGCCGGGGCATGAGGGCCACCTGCGGCGGCACGGCCGTGAACCATTCGGGACTGTCCTCGGCCGCCGACGCCAGGCCCTTGTGCTCCAGCGCGCGCAGCAGCAGCCGCGCGGTCACGACGTCGAGGTGCGAGCGGCCGGAGATGTCCTGAGCGGACGCAGTCCCGGTGGCGACCAGAAGGCGGTACACCTCGCTCTCGTCGGCCGTCAGGCCCACCGTCTCCAGCATGTCGCCACCTTTCTCGGTATCCGGGCCGCCTCCGCCCGGGTTTCCGCGAGGGGAACGCGGTCGTCCCGGCGGCTGATTCCCCCATCCCCTGCGACCAGGGACCACGACGGTTGTCCCCGGCGATCCGGTTCTCCGTGACGGGGAGGTGCCGTCAGCATCCGGTGGCCCCCGGGGGCGCTCGAGTGTTGGCAGCGTGGGCATGGCGCGAGCCGAACGCAAGGTGATTTGGAATCCAAACCATGCGGGGTGATACTGGGAGACGGACGGCGGTGCGTCTGCCCAGTGGCGCCGAACTGCCGCTGTACGAACCTGCCACCCCATGGCCCGCAGTCTGTGAGTCCGGCGTGGCCTTCTCGATCGTGCTGCTGTCGAACGTGCTGGGGTGGTGTCAGGAGGTCCGGCACCAGAGTGCGCTGCGCACCGGTCCTGCACCGGCCCCGGTCCCGCGCTCGTGTCCGTCGTCACCGTGCTGACCACCCGCGCCGCGCAGCGCTTCCGGCTAGATCCTCTGACACCCGGGAACGCCGCGTGGGCGGGGCCGCCGGCTGCGGTCCCACCCACGCGGTGCTGTTCCGGGTGACCTCCCGGGGGGTGACGTCAGCGCAGGCCGAAGGCCCGGGTGATCGTCTGCGAGACGGTGTTGCCCGCGCTGTCCCGGGCGCCGACCCGGAGGGTGACGAAGTCGGCGGACCGCGGCGCGCGCAGGTTCGTCCGCCATCCGTCGTCGGACCGGCTCAGGTCGGTCCGCTGCCAGGTCGCACCGTCGTCGTACGACACCTCGACGGTCGGTTTCCCGATGGCGGTGGTGGTGCCCGGCAGGTGCGAGGCGGTCACCGTCAGGCCGGCGTGCCGGTCGGCACGGCCGGACTTGTCGGTGTCCACGCCGTAGTCGAGCTGGATGAGCGGCAGGGACACCGCCGCGTCGCTGCTGGTGACCGCGGAGGTGAAGTCCCACTCGGTCAGCGTGTGCGTCGAGTACGGATTGGCCCAGGTGCCGCGGTCGTTGTCGAGGACCAGCCGGTAGGGCAGGCGCTCGGCGCCGAGGCCGGGAACCTGGAGGTACTCGGCGTTGCCCCAGTCGAGCTGCTTGTCGCCCTGGTAGAGCGACATCCAGTCCTTGACGTCGAAGTTCGCGCCGGCCTCGCCGACGTGGCCGGACCCCGAGTCACCCCAGCCGGGCGCGGTGATGTACATCGTGTCGAGGTACCGCACGGGCTGGTAGCTGAGCGGGCCCATGCGGGGCCGCTGGATCGGGCCGAACCAGCTGACCTTGCCGGTCTTGCGCGCCGGGTAGGTCAGCGGGGCGATCGAGTGCTGCCCGGTCTCGCCCTGGATGAAGGCGTCGTCGAGCCATGTGGTGCCGGCGGTGACCCAGTCGGTGCGCTCGCCCTGGGCGGGCGCGGTGAGCTGGTTGCCGACGGCCCAGCCGCGCCAGACGTCCGGGCGGAACTCCATCGCCTTGCCCTGCCGGTAGTTCCGGAAGGAGACGTTCACCCGGCCGAGGTCCTTGGACTCCTCACGCCAGGTCGGGTCCGCCGGAACGGCGCCCGTCCAGTGGTGCACGACGTCGTAGACGTAGTCGGTCGTGGGGTGCGAGGTGACCTTCAGCGAGACCGTGCCGTGCCGGAGTCGGCCGAGCAGGTCGGCGCCCTGGTCGGCGTTGAGCGTCGCCACCGTCACCGGGGCCGGGCTCTCCGGGCTCCAGGGGTTCTCGTCCCAGGGCTCCATGCGGCCGACGCCGTCGTTGACGACCAGCAGCAGCCGGGCGCCGGCGGCCGCGGCGGCCTCCGCCTGGGCCTTGATCCCTGCCGTGCCGGCGCCGCGCACCACGACGGCCTTGCCGCGCACGTTCCGCCGCGCGAGCTCCTCGGCCGTGCCGTTGCCGGCGAAGACCGCCGTCAGCTTCCGGGTACCGGCGGGCAGCGGCGTGGCAGCGCGCTTGACCAGCGGGTCGTTGAAGGTCGTCGACTTCGTGCTCACGGTCAGCGCAGGCTGTTCGAGGCGGAAGCGGGCGCCGGTCTCGAACTCGCCGTCGGTGACCTTCTTGCCGGTCGGGAGCGCCCAGATGCTGTCGTAGGACGGGTCCGGCAGCATCGACGTCTCCACCAGGCTGTCGGTGAAGGACCGGTGGGCGTCCAGGCGCGGCGCGACGGCGGTGGTCTGCTGCGGCACGCGCGCCAGGATCCGGCGTGCCTTGCGGCCGTCCAGGGTGACGGTACGGTCCTGGTCCAGCTTCACGTCGTTGAAGGAGAGCAGCACCATGCCGCGCGAGTGCGGGCCTTCGGCGCCCCGCACGTCACCGGTGAGCCAGCCGCTGTAGCTGCCGACGGGCAGCCGCGCCGTGCCGGTGCCGGACGCGTCGAGGTCCATCACCGTGAAGAGGTGCTCCGCGGTCAGGACGACCCGGCCCTCCAGCGGCTTGCCCGAACGGTCCTTGGCGACCACGGTCAGATTCTGCCGCCGGCCCTCGCGGGCCGCGCCGATCAGGGTCCGGGCGCGGACCGTCCCGGCGCCGTCCGTACCGGTGATCATGGCGCTGACCGACTGGTCGCCCGCCAGCTTGTCCAGAGCCGCGGTCAGCGTGACCGCGGCGGTGCCGTGCGCGGGCACGGTGACATGGTCCTCGGAGAGGCTGAACAACCCGGCCGGGACGGTGCCGTCGACCGCCAGGCTGAGGCTGGCCGGGGCGTCGCCGACGTTGGTGTACGTCACCGTCCGGACGTCGGTCTCTCCCGGCTTCGGGGGCCACGTGTGGAAGCCGGAGTAGGCGGTCGTGGTGGCGAAGACCGTGGTGTGCACGGCCGCCAGCGCGTCGAGCCGGCCGGCGCCCGCCTGGTACGGGGTGTACGCCGTGGTTGCCTTGGCGCTACTGACCAGCGCCTCCTTGAGCTGGGTTCCTGTCCAGTCGGGGTGCTCGGAGGCGAGGAGCGCGGCGGCACCGGCGACGTGCGGCGTCGCCATCGACGTGCCGCTCATCGTGGTGTAGTAACCAGAGCCGCGCTTGTAGTGCGAGCGCGCCGCGACGATGTCGACGCCGGGCGCGGTGATCTCCGGCTTCAGCCCGCCGTCGCCGTCACGCGGGCCCTGGCTGGAGAAGTCGGCGAGCGTGTCGGTGGAGTCGACGGCGCCGACGGTCAGCGCGGAGTCCGCGGCACCGGGGCTGCTGATGGAGTGCGGGCCGCCGTTGCCCGCCGCGATCACGAACAAGGCGCCCGTGTCGTGGCTGAGCTCGTCGACGGCCTGGCTCATCGGGTCGGTCTTGTCACCGCCGCCGCCCAGACTCATGCTGATGATCCTGGCCTTCTGGTCGCGGGCGGCCCACTCCATGCCCGCGATGATCCAGGATTCCTGACCGCTGCCCTCGGAGTTGAGCACCTTGCCGACGGCCAGCCGGGCGCCGGAGGCGACACCCCGCTCCTTGCCGCCGGAGGCACTGCCCGTGCCGACGATGGTCGAGGCGACGTGCGTGCCGTGGCCGTTGTAGTCGGCGATGTCGTCCTCGCCGGGGACGAAGCTGGCGCTGTCGGACACCTGCCCGACCAGGTCCGGGTGTTCGGTGTCCGCGCCGCTGTCGAGCATCGCGACCTTCACGCCCTGGCCGGTGTCGCCCTCCGCCCATACCTTCTGCGCGCCGATCTGGGCGGTGGAGTCGGCCAGGTCGGCCTTCACCTTGCCGTCGAGCCACACGTGGGCGACGCCGCCCGCGAAGGACGGCTTCGCGGACCGGGCCGCCGCGCCGGAACCCCCGGTGAGCGAGGACCAGAACTCCCGTGCCCGCTTGTGGTTCTGGGCGAGGGCCGCGCCCTGGATGCTGTCCAGGCGGCGGACGTCGGTCGAGCCGGCCATCTTCGTCCGGGTGCGGGCCTTGGCGGCGGCTCCGGTGTAGCGCACGATCAGCGGCAGCCGGGAGCTGCGCGCGTCGTCATAGCCCTCGTTGATCAGCCGTGTCACGTTGAAGAGCTGCTTGTCGAGTGTGCCGGCGCTCACGTACGGCAGGGCGGCGTCGGGGTAGACATAGGTGGCACCGTCCACGACAACGCGGTGGAAGCCGGTGGTGGCTCCGCTCGCGGCCTGGAAGGAGCGCACGACGGTACCGTCGGCGGCGGTCCCGATGGTGACCTTGTCCCCTGTGATCAGGGTGACGGTGTGCGTGCCGGCAGCGCCGGGTGTCCGGTGTCCGGCGTCGCTGTGCGACACCTCACCGGCGGAGTACGCGGACACGGCGGCAGTCGCCGGTATGACGCCGAGCGTGAGCGCGGTCGCCACGGCGAGGGCGATCGGCCCGGGCCGGGGGATGGGAACCTTGGGCAAAGAGGACTCCTGAGACGCGGCGAAGAGCGGAAGATCACTGGATGCTGTGGCCTTCCCCGCCGTCGATCAAGGGGCCGCACTTGTCGCTCTTGCGCCATGGCACAGTTGCGCCGCGAGCAGGCGGCGTCGGCCACCGCGCGTCCGGCGGACGGCGGTGGATCGCCCCATGGATTCGGGTGAGGGACGGAGCAACGGGCCTGTGGGACATTCCGGCCGGCGGCTTGGCGCACGCCCCCGCCGGGGCGGACGTCAGGTGTGGCGGGCCCGCGCTCTCACGTCATCGATGGGTGAGGGGCCTTCCCGCGGGGGCCGACAGCCCGTGGTCGTGGCGTCGCGCTTGCCGTCAGCCTTCGAGGTCTCGGACGGCCTCCGCACGTTCGCACAGGGGTGCCGCCGTCTGGTTGCCGGGTCCGCCACCGTCGGGGGGTTTGCGCGATTCCGCGCGCTGTGCGTGCAGCCGCCATGACGGCTCGGCACGGGCGCTGACGCGGACGGGGGCGCCCCTGTCACAGGGACGCCCCGGCGGTGCCCGGCCACGGGGTCGAGCGCTCACGCCTTGGCGGAGGACTTGGGGACGCGGATCATCAGCAGGGCGACGGCCAGGGCGCAGCCGACGAAGACGATGCTGCCGGTGAAGGCGCTGCGGACGCCTTCGGTCACCACCTTGTGCACCGCGTCGACGCCCGTGCCGGCGTGCCCGGCGGCGTCGTCGGCGGACGCGCCGTACACGGTGACCAGGATGGCCAGCCCCAGGGCACCGCCCAGTTGCATCATCGTCTGCAGCACGCCCGAGGCCGCGCCGGCGAACCGCTGGGGGACACCGCTGAGCACCGTCACGTTCGTCGGCATCAGGCAGCAGCCCGCGCCGACGCCGAAGAGCAGCATCGGACCGAGCACGCCCGTGAGGTAGCTGTCGGAGACCGAGAGGGTGCTGAGCCAGACCGCCGTGACGGTCATCAGCAGCGCGCCGACCACCATGAACCGCTTGGCGCCGTGCCTGGGCAGCATCTTCGGCACCGCCCGCGCCACGACGAACATGCCGAGGGTCATCGGCAGGAAGGCGAGGCCGGCCTGGATCGGGGAGAACTCCAGGACGTTCTGGATGAACTGGCTGAGGAAGTAGAACAGGCTGAGGATGGTCGCCGTGAACATCAGCATGGTGGCGTAGGCCGCCGCGCGGGTGCGCTCCGAGAACAGCCGGAGCGGGACGACGGGCTGCGCGGCGCGCCGCTCGGCCATCAGGAACGAGACGAGCAGGACCACGGCGGCGGCGAAGCAGGTCAGTGACACCCCGTTTCCCCAGCCCTCGGAGGGCACCCGGATGAGCCCGTACACCAGGGCCGTGACACCGGCGGTGCCGCTGATCGTCCCGGCGAAGTCGAAGCGGCCCGAGTGTGCCGGGGTCTCCCGGACGCACATCGGGGCGAGCACCGCCACCGCCAGACCGATGGGTACGTTGACGAACTGGATCCACCGCCAGGACGCCAGGGAGGTCAGGATGCCGCCCAGGATCAGACCGAGCGAGGTCCCGGTGGCGGCGGTGGCGGAGTAGATGCTCAGTGCCCGGTTGCGGGGCGCGCCCTCCTCGAAGTTGCCGGCGATCAGGGCGAGGGTGCCCGGTGCCGCCATCGCCGCGCCCACTCCCTGCAGCGCCCGGGCCGTGACCAGCAGCCACGGCGTGTCGGCGATGCCGCCGAGCAGCGACGAGACCGTGAAGATCACGGTGCCCACGACCAGCACCCGGCGGCGGCCGTACAGGTCGCCCATGCGGCCGCCGAGCAGCAGCAGGCCGCCGAAGGCCAGCAGATAGGCGTTGATCACCCACGACAGGCCGACGGGGGAGAAGCCCAGGGCCTTCTGGATGCTGGGCAGTGCGATGTTCACGATCGTGGAGTCGATGGCCACCATCAGGTAGCAGGTCACGATGACCGTGAGGGTGAGCGCGGAGCGGTTCGGCCGTGAGGTCGCGGTCGCCGGCTGCCCCGGTGCGTCCGGCTCGTCCTCGGCGGGTGGCGAGCCGACGGTGTTCTGGCTGGACATGCTGCTCCTCGGGGGACCGGCGCGAGGGGGACGCGCGCTGTCGACGACGCGGGAGAGCCGGAACGGGATACCGTCGGCCGCGCGTTCACTCAACGAGCGTAGAGCGAAGCGCCGCATACGGTCAACGTGTGTTGAGCGAAGCGGTTAGAATGGATGTGTGAGTACCGAAGAGCCCCCGCTCTCGCGAGCCGAGCGACGCCGCGCGACCGAGAAGCGCATCCTGGACGTCGCGCGTCAGCTGTTCGGTGAGCTCGGTTACGACCGTGCGACGATCCGCAGCATCGCCAAAGCGGCCCAGGTCGACCCCGCCCTGGTGATGCAGTACTTCGACAACAAGGAGAACCTCTTCCGGCAGGTGGTCCGGCTCGACGCCGCGGAGTCCGCCGCGGAGACCGCCGACCCGGTCATCGCGCAGCTCATGGCGGGCCTCGGCGTGAAACTCGCGGGCATGCCCGCGCCTTCGCTGGCCATGCTCCGCTCGATGCTCACCCACCCGGACATGGCCGCGGAGATGCGCGAGACGTTCGACCGCCAGATCAAGCAGGTCTCCGCGGTCATGGAGGGGGAGGACGCCGAACTGCGGGCGGCACTGCTGATCATGGCCCACCTGGGCGTCGTCGTCGGCAAGCACCTGCTCGCACTGGAACCGCTGCGCGACACCCGCCCGGAGCGGATCATCGAGCTGCTCGACCCCTGCTTCAGGACCTTGGCCGATCCCACGCCCTGACGGCCGATGGGCCCGTGCGGTTCGGGGTGGTCACCGCTCAGCCCGCGCGAGGGCGGGCCAGGCCGTGGTCGTAGGCGAAGATCACCGCCTGGATGCGGTCGCGGGCGCCGATCTTGGACAGGACGCGGCCGACGTGGGTCTTCACCGTGGATTCCGACAGCACGAAACGCGTGGCGATCTCCCCGTTGGACCAGCCCTTGCCGATGGCGACGAGGATCTCGCGTTCGCGGTCGGTGAGGGCGCCGAGACGCGGATCCTCGGCAGAGCCGGTGCCGCCGGGTGGCACGAGACGGGCGAACTCGTGCAGCAGGCGGCGGGTGAGGGCGGGCGCGATCACCGCGTCGCCGACGGCCACGGCGCGGATGCCGGCGAGGAGTTCCTCGGGGCGCGCGTCTTTGAGGAGGAAGCCGCTGGCTCCGGCGCGCAGGGCCGCGTAGACGTACTCGTCGACGTCGAAGGTGGTCAGGACGAGCACCCGGGAACGGCCGCCGGCGGCGACGATGCGGCGCGTGGCCTCGATGCCGTCCATACCCGGCATGCGTACGTCCATCAGGACGACGTCGGGGCGCAGTTCGGCAGCCTTGCGGACGGCCTCGCTCCCGTGCGCCGCCTCGCCGACCACCTCCGTCTCGGACACGGAGTCCAGGAGCATGCGGAAGCCGTACCGCTGGAGCGGCTGGTCGTCCACGATGAGCACGGTCGTCATCGGACGCCGGCCCGGGGGGTGAGGTCGAGGGTGGCGCACACCGTCCAGCCGCCACCGGCCGGGCCCGCGCTCAGGTGTCCGCCGTAGAGAGCCGCTCGTTCCCGCATGCCCACCAGGCCGTGTCCTTCCTCGTTCGCCGGGCCGGGACGGCCGGCCGGTGCGGAGGGGCCGGAGTCCTGGACGGTGACGGTCAGCCGGGCGTCCTCGACGACGACCGCCAGGCTCGCACGGGCGCCCGCACCCGCGTGCTTGAGGGTGTTGGTCAGCGCCTCCTGCACGATGCGGTGGACCGCGAGCTGCACCCCGCTGTCGAGGGCGTCGACGTCACCGGCCGTACGGTAGACGACTTCCAGGCCGGCGGCACGCACCGCCTCGCACAGCGCGTCGAGGTCCGCGAGACCGGGCTGGGGGCTGAGTCCGGGCTCCGCGCGCGGGCCGTCCGGATCGCGCAGGACACCCAGCACCCTGCGCAGTTCGCCCAGGGCCTGGCGGCCGGCGTCGCCGATGAGGTGCAGGGCCTCCTCTCCCCGCTCCGGACAGGCGGCGGTGGCGTAGGCGCCCGCGTCGGCGAGTGTGATGATGACGGACAGGTTGTGGCCGACGATGTCGTGCATCTCGCGGGCCACCCGCGCCCGCTCGGCCGCGACGGCGAGCCGGCCCCGCTGGTCGCGTTCGATCTCCAGCCGGGCCGCACGGTCCCGCAGCCCGGCCAGCTGGGCCCGCCGGACACGGATCACCAGACCGAGCGTGAGAGCCGCGGTCGCCGTGCTGAGGAGGAAGAAGAGCGCGTCCCCGACCGGGACCGCCGCCGACAGCCTGGCCGCGACCAGGCCGAGTGCCCCGGCTGTCACCGCGCAGGCCCACGGCAACTGCCGTAGCCGTCCGTGCAGGGTCAGGCTGTACAGGGCGACGAGGAGGGCGACGTCCGCGCGGAGGGCGGCGCCGACGGCCCACTGGAGGGCGAACACGGCCGTGACCGCGCCGAAGGCCACCGCGGGTGCCCGGCGCCGCCACAGCAGCGGCAGCACCAGCCCGGCCTGAAGGGCCGCCATCCCGGCCAGGGGCAACCGGGTGAACACCACCCGGAAGCGGCGTGGTGCGTCACCGTCGCCTGTCCCGCCGACGAGGCCGGCCGCGTGCAGCAGGTCGGGCAGACAGAACACCACGAGGACGAGCACCACCACCGCGCTGTCCAGGACCCACGGGCGGGCCCGGTCGGCGTACCGGAGCCGCTGGCCGGCCCGGCCGAGCCGGGCGACCAGCGGCCCCATCCCGCTGAGGTCTTCGGTGGTCACGGAGGTCACCAGCCCATGATGCGGTGGCGTGGCTCAGACGTCGCCGCGCAGCAGCCGGTACGACGCGCCGGCGAGCGCCAGCGCCGTCCAGCCGAGGATCACCGCGAGTCCGGCACCGGGCGACAGGGCGGTCGGGTCATGGGTCAGGGCGAAGACCGACTCGCCCGCGCGGCTGGGAAGGCAGGGCAGGATGTGCCCCTGCCACGAGGTGGGCAGCAGGGAGACCAGTCCGGGTACCAGCATGAGGGCGGCCACGAGCACCGAGATGCCGCCGGCCACGGACCGCAGCAGCGCGCCGAGGGCGGTGCCGATCACGCCGACCAGGCCGAGGTAGAGCCCGGCGCCCAGGAGGCTGCGTACGACACCGGCGTGAGCGAGACCCATGGCGGCGGGCGTGCCGGAGACGATCCGGCTGCCGATGAGGAAGGCGGCGAACGCGCCGGCGGTCGCGATCACCAGCGCGACCACGCCGAGCACCGCCGCCTTGGACCAGAGCACGGGCAGCCGGCGCGGTACGGCCGCGAGGGTCGAGCGGATCATGCCTGTGGAGTACTCGCCCGCGGTGACCAGCACGCCGAGCACGCCGAGGGCGAGCTGGGCGACGTTCGTGCCGAAGAGGGACAGGCTCACGGCGGTCGCGGTGGCGAAGTCGCGGTCCAGGTGGCGGCCGGAGCCGACGGCGGAGGCGTAGTGGCTCGCCGCGATGACACCGAAGGCGACGAGGAACAGCAGGCCCAGTCCGAGGGTGATCCAGGTGGAGCGCAGGGACCACAGTTTGGTCCATTCCGAGGCCAGCACGCGCCGTCCGGTCACCCGGTGGACGGGCCGCGACGCGGCGGCCGCCGCGGTCCCGGGTGTCCCAGGGGTCTTCGGGGTCGCCGTGAGGGTGCTCATGCCGCGCTCCCGGAGGTCTCGGTGCGGGTCGTGGAGCCGTGGTACTCCACGGCGTCCCGGGTCAGTTCCATGAACGCCTCCTCCAGCGACACCGCCTTGGTGGTCAGTTCGAACAGGGCGATGGCGTGCTCGGCCGCCTTCAGACCGATCTCCCGGGCGGAGACGCCGGTCACCTGAAGTTCCTCCGAGCCGATGCGGCCGGTGATCTCCACACCCGGTCCGGCGAGCACGTCCCGCAGCCGCGCGGGGTCGTCCGTCGCGACGCGCACGGTGCCGCCGCCGGCCTGGCGGACCAGGTCCCGCACGGTCGTGTCGGCCAGCAGCCGCCCCCGCCCGACGACGATGAGGTGATCGGCCACCAGCGCCACCTCGCTCATTAGGTGCGAGGAGACGAACACCGTGCGCCCCTCGGCCGCGAGGGAGGTGAGCAGGTTGCGGATCCACAGGACGCCCTCGGGGTCCAGCCCGTTGACGGGCTCGTCCAGCATCACGGTCCGCGGGTCGCCGAGCAGGGCGGCCGCTATGCCGAGCCGCTGGCCCATGCCGAGGGAGAAGGCACCGGCCCGCTTCTTCGCGACGCTGCCGAGACCGGCGAGTTCGACGACCTCCTCGACCCGGCGGCGCGGGATGCCGTGGGTGAGGGCGAGGGCACGGAGATGGTTGTGGGCCGAGCGGCCGGGGTGGATCGACTTGGCCTCCAGCAGCGCGCCCACCTCCTGCAACGGCGCCTCGTGGCGGGCGTAGCGCCGGCCGTTCACCGTGACGGAGCCGCTGGTCGGCGCGTCCAGCCCGACGATCATGCGCATCGTCGTGGACTTGCCCGCGCCGTTGGGTCCCAGGAACCCGGTCACCGCGCCCGGCTTCACGGTGAAGTCCAGGCCGTCCACGGCCGTCTTCTCCCCGTACCTCTTGGTGAGCTGCTGTGCCTCGATCATGTGTTCTCCCTCGGACTCCGGCGTCCGTGACGGCCGACGCCTCCTTCCTCACGCTAGGGCCGTGACCTGCCGGATCCGGTGGTACCGAGGGGGGAACCAGGCCGGGCGGGTGGTACCGGGGTACTACGATCCGGGGCGCACCGAGCGAGTGCGAGGCCGACGGCTTCAGCCGCGCGGGGCATCGCCGTGATCAACCGCCCGGTCCGCCGAGCGACAGCGGGCGATCCCGGCGCGGCCGCTCTTCGGTTCCGGCGCGTGCGCGTCCCTCGGCCGGGTGGCCGGCGCGGCGTAGGGCAGGCTCGAAGTCCTCCTCGTACAGGCCGCGGCGCGGGACGTCACGCAGGACGTGATCGTCCTCCTCCACCAGGATCCTGGGGCGCATGGTCCTGCGTCGGCTCGGCGGCCGGAATCGTCGTGTGGTCGAGGAAGGCGGCGGGCAGGGCGCAGGCAGCCGCGCACAGGCACGTTCCGAGCCAGCCGACGGCGAAGAGCCAGCCGCCGATGACGTCGGTGAACCAGTGCACGCCCAGGTAGATCCGGGTCAGGCCCACCAGCAGAGCCCAGCAGGCGACGGCCGTCCGCAGGGCCGTGCCACCGCGTGGGGCGCGCAGGGTCAGGGCGATGATGAGCATTCCGGCGGTCAGGGCGGCCGTCGTGGTGTGCCCCGAGGGGAACGCCCAGCCGCCGGCGTGCGCCGACCAGTCCGGGTGCGGTGGGCGCGGCCGGTGGACCAGCTCCATCACACCCGACCGCAGCAGCTGCCCGAGTCCGAGGCAGGCGAGGCAGAGCGCGGCGGCCTGCCACCGCTGCCGCGCGGTACGACCCATCAGGGTGCCGGCCAGCGCGGCGAGCAGATAGGGAACGACGCCGGTACCGGTGCCGGTCACGCCCCGTGCCACGGTCACGGCCGTCTCCGGGCGGTGACCGACCGCCCAGGTGTGAAGGCCGTGATCGAGCCACAGCGGAGCACCGGCCCCGCCCCCGACGACCATGGCCAGTACGGCGAACGCCGCCCAGGCGCCGAGGGCGACGCTGCCGGCCAGCTCGGCGGCGTCCTTGCGGTTCACGAGGCCGACAGCAGTGGACGCAGTGGAGCCGACGCGGCCACCCGGCGGGCCATCGCCGGGGAACCGCGCCGGACGGCGAGCATCGTGACGAGAGCGGTCAGCCCGCCCACCACCAACCCGGTCACCACGTCGTGCGGGTAGTGCACGCCGACCCAGACCCGCGAGGCCGCCATGGCGGCCGCCGCCACGCAGGCGACCGCGCCCAGCCGCCGCCAGACGAACAGCAGCGCCACGGCGGCAGCCGCGGCGATGGCCGCGTGGTTGCTGGGGAACGACCAGTCACCGGGCGCCGGACACGCCTCCAGGGTGCTCACCCGCAGGCTCCGGCACGGCCGGTCCTCACGCACCGCCGACTTGAGCACGGCGTCGACGCCGTACGCCAGCACCACGACCACCGGCACGGCCAGCGCGGTCACCGCCGCCGTCGCCCCGGTCCGCCGGGCACGCCACCAGCCGGCGACCATGAGCAGGGCGAACAGCGCCAGCCCGTAGGCCGACCACAGCGTCACCGCGGTGTCCAGCCAGCCCGGCGAACGCTGCGCGAGATCCACCACGTCCCGATAGGCGGAGCCGTCGACCGACGCCCCGTCGAACGCGAGCATCATCGACGGGCCCCCTTCGCCTCGGCCCGCCCACGGCCGCGGTACAACTCCACGGCGAGCGGCAGCAGCGATATCACGACGATCAGTGCGACCAGCGGCAGCAGGTAGCGGTCCACGTCCGGGATCGAGGAGCCCAGCGCGTATCCCGCCAGGGTCAGGCCGAGGCTCCACACCAGGCCGCCGGTGGCCTGCCAGACGGTGAACACCCGGAGGGGCATCCCGAGCGCTCCCGCCAGCGGATTGAGCACGGTCCGCACCACGGGCACGAACCTGGCCAGGACGACCGCCTTGGCGTGCCCGTACCGGTCGAGCAGTTCCTCGGCCCTCTCCGCTCCCTCACGCAGCCGAGCCGAACGGCTGCGGGCCAGCAGGACACCGCCCGCCCGACGCCCGATCAGATACCCGCACTGTGCGCCGGCCAGCGCGCCCACCGCCGCGGCCACCAGCAGCGGACCGAGGGACAGCTTGACGCCGTGCTGCCCGGTGCCGGTGCACAGCAGGCCCGCGGTGAACAGCAGGGAGTCACCCGGCAGGAAGAAACCGATCAGCAGGCCCGTCTCGGCGAACATGACCACACCCACTCCCAGCACGCCGAAGGCGGCCAGGAGCGACTGCGCGTCAAGCGGGTTCACCGCGAGCTGCGACGACAGAACCACGGGTGTGGTCATCGGCAGGAGTCCTTTCGGGACGGACGACTGGGCGCACGGCGCCCGGCATGCGCACCCCAACGGTCTACAGTTCCGTAGACCGTCTACGAAACTGTAGACGATCGGGGGGGATCGTTCCCCGTGGGCCCGGCGCAAGCCGCGCTGTGGACGCTCACCGTCTCGGTGCTGCTGCGCGCTCGGCACGCTCGCCCTGACCGGCCCGCTCGGGAACCCCGCGTTCGCCCTTCTCACCGAGCGGGTGCGGCCAGGCCGCGGAACTCGATGCCCGCTGCCATCCCGCGCTGGGCCGCTCCGCGAGGTCACGCCGAGCGGGCCGCCGACGAGACCGCCGTCGGCACCGCCCTCCTTCACCCCGCCCCGCACACCCCGCGCGCCATGTCACGGACAGTCCGAGGCTTGCCTCAGCGTGCCGCCGCCCTGTCAGGTCAGTCCCGGCCCTGTACGGCCATCTCCGCGAGGAGCGACCAGTCCTCCTGGGGAAGCGTCGCGTTGACGATGCGCGGTGTCTCGGCGAGATGCGGCGGCAGCGTCCGCTGTGCGTCGCGGAAGTGCCGGGAGCGGACGTGCGCGGTGCCCGCCTCGTCGTCGCGGAACGCCTCGACGAGCACGTACTCGGTCGGGTCGTCGACGCTGCGGGACCAGTCGAACCACAGGCAGCCCGGTTCGGCACGTGTCGCCTCGGTGAACGCGGCCGAGATCTGCGGCCACTGGTCGGCGTGCTCCGGCAGCACCCGGAACTTCGCGGTGATGAAGATCATTCCAAGCTCCTCGAAGGGTTTCGTGTCGCGAGCGTCCACGGTCCGCGTGCCTCCATGGTCCGTGCGGTGCGCCGCCCGCGGGGCGGCCGACGCGCCGGGGACGGCCGCGGAGGGCGGTGCCCGGGGCCCCGGCTCACGAGCCGGGATCGTCGAACCCGTCGAGTTCGAACTGGTCGAGGAGGAAGTCGACCGGTGTGAGGCGCGGGACGGCCGACGCACCGTCGTGAAGAGCCTGTTCCGCCCAGATGACCTTGCCGCGGGGCGTGTACCGCGTCCCCCACCGCTGGGCGAACTGCGCCACCAGGAACAGCCCCCGCCCGCCCTCGTCCGTGGTCCCCGCCCGCCGCAGGCGCGGCGAGGTGCCGCTGCCGTCCGAGACCTCGCAGATCAGACAGCGTCCGTGCAGCAGCCGCACGCCCACCGGCGGTGAGCCGTACCGGATCGCGTTCGTGACCAGTTCGCTGACGATCAGCTCCGTGGCGAACCCGGCCTCCTCCACCCCCCACTTCCGCAGCGTCTCCCTGCACCACGCCCGCACGGAGGGAACCAGCGCGGGGTCCGACGGCACCTCCCACTCGGCCACGCGCGCCGGCGGGAAGGCGCGGGCACGTGCCGTGAGCAGCGCGATGTCGTCGCAGGAGTGCGACGGCTTCAGCGCGTCGATCACTGCCTGGCACGTCTCGTCCGGGGTGCGCATCCCGGACCCCTCCAGCGCACGGCGCAGCCGCTCCAGCCCGACGTCGATGTCGTGGGCGCGGTCCTCCACCAGGCCGTCGGTGTACAGCACCAGTTGCGAACCCTCCGGCAGGGACAGCTCGGTGGTCTCGAACGGGTAGCCGCCCAGACCGAGGGGCGCCGACGCCGGCACCCCGGCGCAGGTGACCGTTCCGTCCGGGCGCACCACCACCGGTTCCGGGTGTCCCGCACGGGCCATGGTGCAGGTCTCCACCACCGGGTCGTAGACCGCGTAGAGGCAGGTCGCCCCGGTCACGCCCGCGTGCTCGTGGTCTCCCGGGGCATCACCCGCGCGCTCCTCGTCGTCCATGCGGACGACCAGGTCGTCGAGGTTGCCGAGCACCTCGTCCACGGGCAGGTCCAGGACGGCGAAGTTGTGCACCGCGGTGCGCAGCCGGCCCATCGTCGCCGCCGCGTGCAGCCCGCGCCCGACGACGTCGCCCATCACCAGGGCCACCCGGGCCCCCGGGAGCGGGATGACGTCGAACCAGTCCCCGCCCACGCCCGCCTCCGCCGGCAGGTACCGCCAGGCCACCTCCAGGGCGTCCTGCTCCGGCTGCCCCCGCGGCAGCAGACTGCGCTGGAGCGTCACCGCCATCGCGTGCTCCCGGGTGAACCTCCGCGCGTTGTCGATGGCCACCGCCGCCCGTACGGCCAGTTCCTCCGCGAAGGCGAGGTCCTCCGGCTCGAACGCCGGGGACCCCGCCGCCCGGTAGAAGTTCACCACCCCCAGCGCCACGTTCCGCGCCCGCAGCGGCACGGTGACCAGCGACCGCAGCCCGCTCTCCAGGGCCGTCCGGGAGCGCTCCGGGTCCTGTTCCCGCCAGCCGTGGGCCTGCCGCAGGTCCGCCTCCAGCACACCCCGCCCCTCCTGCAGCGCCCGCATCTGCGGGCTCCGGGCCGAGAAGGTGATCACTTCGCCCAGCGGGTACACCGGGATCATCCGCCGTGCGCCGCCGATCGCCGCACGGCGCAGTTGCCGCCAGCCCTCGGCGGTCGGTTCCCACCCCCGCAGCACGGCATCGAGCAGGTCCACCGTCACCAGGTCGGCGAACTGCGGCGCCGCCACCTCGGCCAGCTCCTGGGCCGTACGCTCCACGTCCAGCGTCGTGCCGATCCTCACCCCCGCCTCGTACAGCAGGCCCAGCCGCTCCCGCGCGACCTCCGCGCGGCCCGAGACCGCCGCCAGTTCCGTGGTGTCCCGCAGGGTCACCACGCTGCCGCCCCGGCCGGCCCGCGGGTACGTCGGCCGTTTGTTCACCGCCAGCAACCGGTTCCCCGCGCGGTACACCTCGTCGGTGACCGTCTCCGGCGACGACAGCAGGCGCATGACCGGTTCCGGCAGTGCCAGCTCCTGCACCGGACGCCCCTGGGCGTCCTCCGGCAGCCCGAGCAGCCGGGCCGCCTCGTCGTTCGCCAGCAGCAGCCGTCCGTCGTCACCGGTGATCAGCACGCCCTCCCGCACCGCGTGCAGGACCGCGTCGTGGTGCTCGTACAACCGCGCCAGCTCCACCGGGGACAGACCGTACGTGTGCCCCCGCAGCCGCCGCGACACCAGCGTCGTGCCGGCCATGGCCAGTGCCAGCGCGGCCACGCCACTGCCCAGGATGATCGGCAGCTGCGGCATCCAGAGCGCCGCTACGTTCCTGACCGTGAGTCCGGCGGAGACCAGGCCGACCACCGTGCCACGCGCGTCGGTCACCGGGACCACGGCCTGCACGTCCGTCCCCCGGCCCGCCGGCAGCGGCGGCCCGCCGGCCTGCTCGACGACGGTACGGCCCTTCACCGCGGGGCCGATGGTGCCGACGAACTTCTTCCCGATCTCCCGCGGGTAGGGGTACGTGTAACGAATCCCCGTCGTGCTCATGACGATGACGAAGTCCATGCCCGAGCGTTTGCGCGCCGCCTCGGCCCGCGGCTGGAGCACCGCCGAGGGGTCCCGGCTCCGCAGCGCCGCGGCCGTGCCCGGCGCATTCGCGAAGGACTGGGCCGCGATCACCGACTCCCGTCGCCCCTGCTGCAGGGCGTCCCGCGCCGCCTGGAGGATCATGCCCACCACCGTGGCCGCGACCAGCAGGACCACGATGACGACCTGGAGAAGGAACACCTGACCGGCCGCACTGCGCACGTCCAGCAGGGAAGCGCGGCGGTCACGCGGGCGGCCCGGGGGCGGATGTCGTTCCGGGGTCCGAGGACGCCCGGAAAATACCTCCATACACCCTTGATAACACCACTGCGGGACAGCCGTACGCCGCGGCGCCGCGTCCTAGGGAATGGCCAGCTCGGCCCAGATCGTCTTCCCGGACGCGGTGTAGCGCGTGCCCCAGCGCTGGGACATCTGGGCCACGAGGAAGAGGCCGCGGCCCCCCTCGTCGTCCCGGCGCGCCCGCCGCAGATGGGGTGCGGTGTGCGCGTTGTCGGACACCTCGCACAGCAGGCAGCGGTCCCTGATCAGCCGCAGTGTGACGGGCCCGGTGGCGTACCGGATGCCGTTGGTGACCAGCTCGCTCACCACGAGCGCCGCGCTGAACGACAGTTCGGACAGGCCCCAGTCCGCCAACTGGCGCTCGGTGCCCGTGCGGGCCCGCGCCACCATGGCGGGGTCCGGCGGCAGCTCCAGGTCCGCCACGCGGTCGTCGCCGAGCCGCCGGGTGCGGACGAGGAGCAGCGTGGCGTCGTCGGTCTGCGGACCGGGCGGCCGGGCCGTGAGCGCCCGGTCGCACAGTTCCTCCAGCGGGCAGCGCTGCCAGGTGAGCACATGGGCCAGGCGGTCGATGCCGGTGTCGATGTCCGTGTGCCGGTCCTCCACCACCCCGTCGGTGAAGAACGCCACCACGCTGCCGCTGGACAGACTCAGCTCGACGTTCTCGTAGGGCAGGCCGCCCAGCCCGAGCGGCGGTCCCGGCGCCAGCGCCGACAGGGCCACCGAGCCGCTCGCATCGGCCACGATCGGCGGGGGATGGCCCGCGCTCGCCCACACGCACCGGCCGCTGACCGGGTCGTAGATCGCGTACAGGCAGGTCACCCCGAGCGTCTCGTCGCCCAGCCCGCCGTCGGCATCGGAGTCCGAGTCCTGCGCGACCAGGCCGTCCAGCCGGGTGAGCAGCTCGGCCGGGTCCAGGTCCAGCAGGGCCAGGGTCCGTACGGTGGCGCGCAGCCGGCCCATGGTCGCGGCCGCGTGCACCCCGTGCCCCACCACGTCGCCGACGGTCAGGCCCACCCTGGCGCCGGACAGCGGGATCAGGTCGAACCAGTCGCCGCCCACCCCCACGCGACTGTCGGCGGGCAGATAGCGGTACGCCACGTCGACCGCGCTCTGCTCGGGCAGGTGCCGGGGCAGCAGGCTCCGCTGCAGTACCAGGGCCGCCGCGTGCTGGCTGGTGTACCGGCGGGCGTTGTCGATGCCGACGGCGGCCCGCTCGGCCAGTTCCACCGCCAGCGTCTGCTCCTCGGGCCCGAAGCGGTCGGGGTTGCTGCTGCGCCGGAAGGTGGCGAGGCCCAGCACCGCGTTCCGGGTGAGCAGCGGGACGAAGAGGCAGCAGCGCGAGGCGCCCTGTCCCGTCCGGTCCGGTGTCCCGGCCGGGTCGGTGTGGACGACGGGGCGGCTGGTGGCCAGGCTCTGCGCCTGCGGTGACGAGGGCGGGTAGGAGACGGGACTGGTCCGGAACTCCTCTGGCGTCCGGCCGTGCATCCGCAGCAGGCTGTGCCCCGGCGCCGAGCCCGTGGGCGGCTGCCGGCCCTCGATGACCGCCGGCGGCAGGTCGACCAGCACCTCGTCGGCCAGCTGCGGCACCGCCACGTCCGCGAGCTCCGCGGCCGTACGGCGCACGTCCAGCGAGGCACCGATGCGCTTGCCCGCCCGCACCAGCAGCGACAGCCGTTCCTGGGCGCGGTAGCGGTCGGTGATGTCCAGGGACTCCTCGAAGACCCCCAGCAGCTCACCCCGGGCGTCCACCAGCCGGTGGTACGAACAGGACCAGACGTGCTCGCGCACCGGGTCGGCGGGGGCACGCCCGCGGTAGTGCATGCCCATGATCGGCTCGCCCGTCGTCAGCACGTGCTCCATGATCTGGTCCTCGTCCGGAGGGTGGTGGCGGGAGATGAACTCGCCCTCCGGGAAGAGGTCCGCGGCCGGCCGGCCGATGTACTGGGCGATCCCCGCCAGCTCCAGATCGGTGGAGACGTTCCCCCAGACGACGCGCATGTCGGTGTCGAAGATCGTCAGGCCCACGGCGGACTCGGTCGCCAGCCCCTGCAGCATCGCCAGCTGCGCCTCCCAGCCGCGCAGCGTGCCCAGGTCGGCCGCGACCACGACGGTGGCGGCGGCACCCTGGTGCGCGAGTGGGCTGAAGGTCACGGCCGCGCGCAGGGTCCGGCCGTCCCGGCGGCAGAGCTCCAGGACGGTGCCGCGGGGCCCGTGCCCCTTGCAGAGCTTGCAGAGGGTGGCCAGCCGCTGTCCCGGGGCCGCCGCCAGCAGCCGGGCGGCCGGCTGCCCGAGCACCTCCTCGGGGGAATGCCCGAGCAGGCGCTGGGCCGAGGATCCCCATCCGGAAACGCGGCCTTCGGCGTCCAGTACCGCGGCGGCGGCCTTGGAGAGGTCCAGCGGACTGTGGAAATCGACGTTTGCGGCATGCGGAAAACGATCCATGGCACCGCTTCCCTCCGTGCTCCCTCAGCATCGCGTGCCGGGCTGCGGACGACAACCGCACGCGCGACGGCCGCGGCGCACCGGAGCCGTGGCGGACCGCTGCGCAACGAGGTGCACGGCGGGGCCGGTGCCGCGGCGGGCCGGTCAGCCGGTCTTCCTCCACTGCGGCCACTGCTCCAGCGCGGTGCTGACGCGTTCCGTCAGGGGCGGGACGGTCTTCGTCGCCTGCTCGTAGGCGGCGACGAGGTCTTCCAGCATCTTCGTGTTGCGCCGCACGTCGTCGGTGTCCGAGTCGAGCACGGACGTGCACTCGCGGGCCGCGTCCCGGCCCTTGGCCAGCAGGGCGGACCACGCGCGGCCCAGTACGGGGTCGGGGACGCCCAGATGGCGCCGGGCGGTGGCCGTGTCGCGGGCGAGACCGACGCAGACGGGGCGCAGGCTGTCACCGTCCACGGCACCGGTCGTGGCGTCCGTCGACTCCTTGAACCACTTCGCGAACGCGGTGTAGCGCGAGGTCACGGCGACGATGTCGGCCTGGCCGCTCGTCTTGAACCAGGCCAGCAGCTGGAAGCCGCGCACGCGGTCGTCGGTGCCGACGGCCGGGGGACGGGCGGGCACCGCCAGGGCCGCGTCGTGGCCGGTCACCGAACGCACGGCCACGACGGACGACACCACGGCCAGGACCGCGACGGCGCCCACGGCGACGCGGGTAGGCCAGGACCGCCGTACGGCCCCGGAAGGCGTGGAACGTCCCGGGGCGCGGGGGACCCGCGCCAGGACCGCGGCGGCCAGGACGGCACCGAACATCGCCGGCGCCGTGGTCGCCACCAGGAGTTCGGTCAGCGACCAGGACGCCCCGGGCAGCCAGTGGCAGGTGTCGCCCATGACCCGCAGCGGGCCCAGGCAGCCGTCGGCGGACTGGAGCAGGAACTGCCCGGCCAGTGCCAGGATCTGGGCGATGCCGGCGGCGGTCAGGGCGCGGGGCAGCCGGTGGGCGCGGGTGGTCACGGCGACGACGGCCGCCGTCACGGCCACGCCGGCCCACAGGGCGACGGTCCGCCACCACAGGGAGACGACACCGAAGGCCGCGCCCCGCTCACCCAGCGGAGGGCGCCAGGAGTGGACGTACGCCATCGTCACCGCCACGGCGGCGACCCCGAGCACGCCCCCGGCCAGGCCGGCGAGGAGCGTGGAGCGCAGCCCCGTCGCCCGTGGCCGCCTGAGCAGCAGTACGGCCGGGTACACCCACAGCACCACCGCGGCCGCCGCGATCACCGGGGTCGAGCCGGCGACGCTCAGGCTCGTGAGGACCGAGGCGATCCAGGGCAGTACCGCCGCGTACTGCTCCCGTGTCCCCCAGGGGCCGGGGAACATCCGGCGGATGTCCTGCTCCAGACCGCCCGCCTGGTACAGGTCCCCGGCCAGCAGCAGCTTGCCCGCCCCCATCCACCAGCTCAGACCGGCCGCCGCCACCACACTTCCCGCGACGGCCGCGACCAGCACCGCCGTGCGCAGCGCGCGCGGCGTGCCCGGGGTGCCCCGCAGGCCCAGCCGGGCGCACCGGGCCAGCCAGCAGACGTAGGCCACGCCTCCGAGGAACGGGAAGAGCAGGGGCTCCGGGTGCGCGGGCCACCAGCCCGGGCCGATGCTCGAACCGGACAGCAACTCCCCGCAGACCAGGCCGAGTCCGAGCGCCGAGCCGGCCCGCACACCCGAGGGGCCCGGAACGCCCCGGTGCGCGGCGTACTGGGCCGCGCGCCAGACCGAGACCGCCAGGAGGGCCGCCGCCGGACCCCCGACGACCCAGGCGGCGGGCAGCGCGTCCCACTGGTCGCCGAGCGCGTTGCCGGCGACCAGGGTCACCGCCCCGAGCAGGAACAACGGCACGTCCGTCAGCGCGAACAGGGGCGCCGGGTCCTCCAGCGCGCGCCACCGCTCCGCCCAGGACGGGTGACTGCGCCACAACGCCGGGACGCTCCGCGCCGGTCGGCCCCGTGTCCCTGCTCCCTCGGCCCGCGCCCGCCAGACACCGGGATCGGCGCCCAGTGCCACGGCCCTCCGGTCGGCGTACAGCTCGCGGTGGCGCAGGGTGTCGGCGCGGGCCAGGACGACCAACAGGAACAGGAACCCGGCGGTCGCGATGTCCCGGACCATGTACGGCCGGGAGGCGGGCCAGAAGACGGCGTCGGCGCCCATGAACCAGCCGAACTGCGCCGCGACGAGGCTCCCGCCGAGCACCAGGGTGAACGGGACGGCGGCCAGGACGAGGAAGGCCCGCCACAGTGCCGTCACGGCGTACGCGATGTCCACGTCGCGGTGGCGCAGGTGGGCCAGTTCGTGCAGGAGCACCGCCTGGAACCGGGCCGGGTCGGAGCGGCGGACGTGCAGCAGGCCGTTGTCGAGGCAGAGGGTGCGCCTGCCCGCCCGGCCGAAGACGACCGCGCCGGCGCCGAACGCCGTCAGGTCGACCACCAGCCCGGGCAGGGCGCGCACTTCGGCGATCCCGGCCAGCCGGGCGATCTCGGCCCGGATCTCGCCCCGCGGGTCCCGGTCGTGCAGCGGCACCAGACCGTGCCGACGTCGCCTCAGCAGCGGCAGCAGCAGGTACACGGCCACGGCCACCAGCAGGACGACGGCACTGCCGGCCAGGCCGTACCACTCCGGCGTCACGGGGGCGCCCTCGGCGCACTCCTTGATCGCCTCCGCGTGGGCGCTGCTCCGCGTCACGTTGTCGATGACGTTGCCGCCCGGGTCGTAGCCCGCCGCGAACTCGCAGAGGAACGCGACGTCCTGCGCGGGGTACGGCCGCAGGAGACCGGTCAGCATCTCGACCGTGGCCGCAGCCATCGCGACGACGAGGACGAGGAAGCGCAAGGAGGTCCCGGCGGGCAGCACGCCCGGGTCGGGGGCCGGCGGTGCCGGCGGGCGGGGCGCGGCCGCCTGCGTGGCTCCGCTCACCGGGCGGCTCCGTCCTCCTGACGGCCCTCGCCGTCGCCCGGCTCGTCCGGCCGGCCGTCGCCCGGGTCCTCCGTGCCTGCCAGGGCCAGCCGTGCGACCACGCTGTCCGCGAGGCCGTCGGCGTCCGCGAAGCCGCGCCGGACCGCCTCCTCGCGCACCCGCCGTCGTACCGAGGCCAGTTGACCGGGGGAGAGGTGGGGCACCTCGGGCGGGGCGGCCGGACGGCGGGCGGACGGGCGCAGCCGTCCGAGTGCGGTCGCGGCCCGGTTCATCAGCCGCCCGGTGCCGTCCGCGACGGCGGCGCGGCACGCCTCGTCGACCGCCAGCAGGACCACGGGTGTGACCATGGCCGCGACGGAGTCGAGACCGAAACCCAGCGGGTCGGACCGCCGGCCGGAGGACGCCTGCCGCATCCGCCGCACCACCAGACCGTAGTCCAGACCCGCCAGGTCGTCGGCCAGCGGCCGTTCGTCCGGCGCGTGCCGGTCGACGACGTCCCGCACCACGTCCAGCACGGTCGCACGCATGCGCCCGCTCCTTCCCCCGCCCGTTCCCCTTGCGCACCCGTACCCGCGCGCTGTTCGGGTCCTTCCCTCCGGAGCACGCCGTACGCCTGCCTGAACCCCTGGTTCACGGGTCCCTGTGCCGGTACGGCACCGACCGGCCACGGTGGCTCGTAACGGCCCCGGTGTTCAGCCGCCGTCCAGTTCCTGCTCGCACCAGATCGTCTTGCCCCGCCGTCCGAACCGGGTGCCCCAGCGGGCGGCGAGCCGGGCGACGAGGGCCAGTCCCCGGCCGCCCTCGTCGAGGGCGCGGGCGTTGCGCGGATGGGGTGCGGTGCTGCTGCCGTCGGACACCTCGCAGATCAGGGTCCGGTCGCGGATCATGCGCAGCCGGATCGGCGGGCTCCCGTACCGGATGGCGTTGGTGACCAGTTCGCTGACGATCAGTGCGGTCGTGAAGGCCAGGTCCGCCAACCCCCAGGCCGCCAGCTGGTGTTCGGCGAGCCGGCGGGCGGTGCCGACGACGGCCGGGTCCTCGGGCAGCGTCCACTCGGCGAGCCGGTCCTCGGCCAGGCCGCGGGTGCGGGCGAGCAGCAGAACGGCGTCGTCCTCGCCCTGGCCGGGCAGGAGGGCGTACACCGCGTCGTCGGCGAGGCGGCTCAGGGAGCGGCCGGGATGGCTCAGGACGCGGAGCAGGGTGCGGCGGGGGTCCGCCGCCGCGCGGACGAGACCGTTGGTGTACAGCGCCAGCAGGCTGCCGTCGGGCAGCTCGACGCGCACCGCCTCGTACCCGCCGCGGCCCGTACCGAGCAGCGGGCCGGCGGGCGGTTCGAGCACCAGGGGGTCGCCGAGCGCGCCGAGGGCCACCGGGGGCGTGTGCCCCGCGCTGGCGGCCGTACAGGCACGGGTCACCGGGTCGAACACCGCGTACAGGCAGGACGCCGTGACCGGCCCGCCCGCGTCCCGCGTCAGCGAGACGGTGGTCTCGTCCAGGCAGGTGAGCAGCTCCTCCGGCGCCAGGTCCCGGACCGCGAGCGTCGTCAGCGCGGTGCGCAACTGCCCCATGGTGGCCGCCACCTCGATGCCGCTGCCGGTGACGTCGCCGACCGTCAGGGCCACCCGGCTGCCGGACAGGGGGATGACGTCGTACCAGTCCCCGCCGCCGCCCCGGGTGCCGGGCAGATGGAGGGCGGCGGTGTCGACCGCGGTCAGCCGCGGCGGGGTGCGGGGAAGCAGATGGCGTTGCAGGCCGGCCGCGACGGCGCGCTCGCGTGCGTAGCTGCGGGCGTTGTCGATGCTGAGCGCCGTGCGCTGGGCGAGCTGCTCGGCCAGGCAGAGATCGTCCTCGTCGTACGGCCGGGGGTCGCTGTGCCGGTAGAAGCAGACGACCCCGAGGACGGTGTCGCGCACCACCAGCGGGGTGATCAGGAGCGAGTGCACGCCCGCGTCGGTCAGCAGCCGGGCCCGCTCGGGATCGGTGGCCAGCCACGGCTCGTCCGGCGTCAGGTGCGTGACGAGCCGGGGTGAGGCGTCCTGCAGGCTCCGGCTGAAGGGCGTGGGGAAGGGGAAGGTGTCCAGCGTGCCCGACGGGGCCTGCCGCGCGGGGTCGTTCACCGAGCGGAGGGCGACCCGGCGCAGCGGTACGTCCGCGTCGAGCGGGCCCGCGGACAGCGCGGCGCCGCGCACGGCCTCGTCCACCACGTCCACCGAGACCGCGTCCGCGAACCGGCCCACCACCACCTCGGCCAGCGCGTCCGCCGTGTCTCGCACGTCCAGGCTGGTGCCGATGGCGTGATGGGCGTCGTGCAGGATGTCCAGCCGGTCCGCCGCGTGCTGCCGCGCGGAGACGTCCTCCACGACGGCGACGCCCAGAACGGGGCCGCCACCCGGACGGACCCGGAAGGCCGATACCGAGAGCACCGTCTCCCGGCCCGGGTCGCCAGGGGGCCGGCCGCGGATCAGACGGCCCCGGACGCGTGCCTCTCCCGTGAGCACCTGACGGGCGAGCGAGAGCAACTCGGGATCGTGGAACCCCTCCGCGATCTCGTCGAGCCGCCGCCCGAGCACCGCGTCGCCGGGCAGTCCGCGCACCGCGCGCCCCGCGGTGTTGTAGCGCACGATCCGCGCCTGCTCGTCGAACACGTACAGCCCCATGGGCGCCTGGGTGAACAACGCCTCCAGCACGGTGGCCGGCAGGTCCTCGCTGTCGTGCGGCGACGACATCGCCGGTCCTAGCTCCCGTCCGGCAGGTCGCGTCCGCCGTGCGACGCCATGCGCGCTCTCCCACTGCCCCCACGGCGTGGGAGGTGCCCCCGCTCGCCGTGCCGGCCGCAGACCCGGGGACGCTCGGTACGAGGGGCAGGGCCGGCACTTCTGCGGCCTTCGGCCGGGTGGACCCCCGGAGCAGGTACCCGGCGCCGCGCGGCCGCCCTGCGGGCGACGACGCGAAGGGCCGGACAGACCCTGGCCCCGCGCGCCGGCGGCGTCAGGGGCGTCGAGGGCGGGGGCGGGGCAGCCGGCCCGCTCGCGCGGCACGTGACCGCGCGGTGAGCGGCGAGGACGTCCGGCGAGACGGACGGGGGAGAGCACGGCCGGTCGGGCGCGGCCCCCGAGATGACCGGCGCGCGGGTCCGCGGCGCGGCGGTGGGACCGTGCTCGGCGATGGGCGGACAGCGGCGCATCACTGGCCCCTTCGGCGTCGGCACCGGGCTCTTGCCTGACACCCTGGCCGGTGGGCCGGACGGCAGCCATCGGGGAGGGCCGAGCGGGTGACGGTACGGGGGCCCGGAATCCGGGCCCGCCGGCCTCGGCCGGGCAGCGGAATACGCGCGGGGGCGACCCTGTTGCAGGGGTGTAGTTGAAACATCAACCTCTTGGAGGGGAGGACGGATGCAGTTCGGCATCTTCACCGTCGGTGATGTGACCCTCGACCCGACCACGGGGCGGACGCCGACGGAGCGCGAGCGGATCAAGGCCATGGTCGCCATCGCGCTGAAGGCGGAGGAGGTCGGTCTGGACGTCTT
>NZ_JBEYXM010000006.1:214670-459895 GCF_040704595.1 Streptomyces sp. NPDC046870 | reverse complement strand
GGCGTTGATTTTTGGCACGCTGTTGAGTTCTCAAGGAACGGTCGCTTCCTTTGTACTCACCCTCTCGGGCTTTCCTCCGGGCGCTTCCCTTCGGTGTTTCAAACTCTATCAGGGTTTTTCCGTCTCTCTGACCACCGATCCGCGAGCATGCGGAAGGAGATCCAGAGATAGGATCTGATGAGTTTGGTTGCTGTCGGAGGAGGATGCGGTTGCACGCCTCACTGCCCCCCGGCAGGAGTACGACTGTACACGGGGCCTCGGAGGCCATGCAAATCCGGTGAGCTGGTGGTCTAGACCACTAGCTGGTAGCTTCCATCCGGAACCGCCAGTTCACATGACATACGCTGCTGCTCAGTGCGCCGTCCGGGACTGCCAGTGACGGCCCGTGAACAGCTCCACTCCTTGGGAGGCTTCCCATGACCACCGTGACGTCCCCTCTTGCCGGGCGTGCCATCGGACTGGCCGCAGTGCCGGATCCGGTCTTCTCCGGGGCCATGGTCGGCCCGGGCACCGCGATCGATCCCGTGCGTGAGATCTCCGAGGCCGTGGCGCCCGTCGACGGCATCATCGTCTCCCTGCACCCGCACGCATTCGTCGTGGTCGACGAGAGCGGGCACGGGGTGCTCACCCATCTCGGCATCGACACGGTCCAGCTCAACGGCGAGGGCTTCGAGCTGCTCGTCAACAAGGGCGACACCGTGACCCGTGGCCAGGCCGTCGTGCGCTGGAACCCCGCCGCGGTCGAGGCCGCCGGCAAGTCGCCGGTGTGCCCGGTCGTCGCGCTGGAAGCCACTGCCGAGTCCCTCTCCGACCTCCGTGAGGACGGGGACGTGAAGGTCGGCGACAGCCTCTTCTCCTGGAACTGACAGCACTGCCGTCGTGAGGCGGCGAACAGGACAACCACCGCGGCGGCGGGACCCGCCGCACTATCCGGAGACGGGTGAGATGCAGACAACGCTGCGAGGCGTCGGCGTGAGCCATGGCGTGGCGATCGGCGAGGTACGGCACATGGGCACGGCGGTCCTGGAGCCGCCGGCCAAGCAGATTCCCGCCGAGGACGCGGAGTGTGAGCAGGGACGTGCCCGTCAGGCCGTGGACGCCGTGGCCGCCGACCTGATGGCGCGCGGCAATCTGGCGGGGGGCGAGGCCCAGGCCGTGCTGGAGGCCCAGGCCATGATGGCGCAGGACCCCGAGTTGATGGCCGACGTGGACCGGCGGATCGCCGTCGGCAGTACCGCCGAGCGCGCGGTGTACGACGCCTTCGCGGCGTACCGGGAGCTGCTGGCCGGTGCCGGTGAGTACCTGGCCGGGCGCGTGGCCGACCTCGACGACGTGCGGAACCGTATCGTCGCCCGGCTGCTGGGCGTGCCGATGCCGGGTGTCCCGGACAGTGACCAGCCTTATGTGCTCGTGGCCCGTGATCTGGCTCCGGCGGACACCGCGCTGCTGGACCCGTCCCTGGTCCTGGGTTTCGTGACCGAGGAGGGCGGTCCGACCAGTCACAGTGCCATTCTGGCGCGGGCACTGGGCGTGCCGGCCGTCGTGGCGCTGCCCGGTGCCGGTGAGCTGGCCGAGGGCACGCTGATCGCCGTCGACGGCAGCACCGGCGACGTCTTCGTGAACCCGAGTGAGGAGAAGAAGGCGGAGCTGGAGGCCGCGGCTGCCGCGCGCAAGGCCGCGCTGGCCGCTTCGACGGGTCCGGGGGTGACCGCGGACGGGCACAAGGTGCCGCTTCTGGCCAACGTGGGCGGGCCTGCGGACGTGCCGGCGGCTGTCGAGGCCGGGGCGGAGGGTGTGGGTCTGTTCCGTACCGAGTTCCTGTTCCTGGACGACAGCAAGAACGCTCCTTCCGAAGAGAAGCAGGTGGAGGCCTACCGGCAGGTGCTGGAGGCGTTCCCCGAGAGCCGTGTGGTCGTGCGGGTGCTCGACGCGGGTGCGGACAAGCCCCTGGACTTCCTGACGCCGGCGGACGAGCCGAACCCGGCGCTCGGTGTGCGGGGGCTGCGGACGCTGCTCGACCACCCCGAGGTTCTGCGCACCCAGCTGACGGCGCTGGCGAAGGCCGCCGAGGGGTTGCCCGTCTACCTCGAGGTCATGGCGCCCATGGTGGCGGACCGCAAGGACGCGAAGGCCTTCGCCGACGCCTGCCGTGACGCGGGGCTGCGGGCGAAGTTCGGCGCGATGGTCGAGATCCCCTCGGCCGCGCTGCGGGCGCGCTCGATCCTGCAGGAGGTCGAGTTCCTGTCGCTGGGGACGAACGACCTCGCGCAGTACACGTTCGCGGCGGACCGGCAGGTGGGTGCGGTGTCCCGCCTGCAGGACCCGTGGCAGCCGGCGCTGCTCGACCTGGTCGCGCTGTCCGCCGAGGCGGCCACGGCCGAGGGCAAGAGCTGTGGGGTGTGCGGTGAGGCCGCGTCGGATCCCCTGCTGGCCTGTGTGCTGACCGGTCTCGGTGTCACCTCCCTTTCCATGGGCGCGGCGTCGATTCCGTACGTCCGCGCGACGCTGGCGAAGTACACGCTGGCGCAGTGTGAGCGGGCCGCCGCGGCGGCGCGTGCCGCGGACAGTGCCGAGGAGGCGCGCAGCGCGGCTCAGGCGGTCCTGTCCGGCGAGTAGCCGTACCGGTCGCCGCTGGCGTGTCGGTTCAGGGGCGTCCTGCCTTCGGGCGGGGCGCCCCTGCCGCGTTCCGGCCGCGGTGTGTGCGGGGCCTCAGTGGCGGTGGTCCGCGGCGGTGCTCTCCTCTCCGAGGGCGGGCGGCTCGCGGTAGTCGACGCCGGGCTCCGGGGAGATCGGTTCTCCGGATTCGACGTCGGTGCAGTAGGCGTCGAACACCTCGGAGGCCGTCAGCGGTTCGAGGGCGCCGCCGCGCAGCCGCCAGCCGTAGACGCGGTCGGCCGTGCCGGCGGCGCTGACGCGGATCACGAGTCCGCCGGGGCTGCGGGTCGCGAGGCCGAGGGCGAGGACGCCGGCGAATTCGAGAGCTTCGGCCTCGTCCAGGCGGGTCGCCCCGTGGGGGTCCTGGTCGCCGTGCAGGACGGAGACGAGGGTGTCCGGGGGGCCGGAGACGGTGCAGACGAGGTGCCGGTCGCCGGGCGGGGCGGTGTCGAGGATGCGGACCACCAGGTCGGAGGCGCGGGTGAAGGCTGCCCTGCCGATGTCCTCGCCGCAGGTCGGGCAGGGGCCGAGGCGGGTGAGGAGGGTGGTGGCGTACTCCCAGGTGGCCTGGCGCACGGCTTCGTCCACGAGGACGGGCAGGAGGACGGTGAGCGGGCGGCCGTCGTAGGGGACGGTCGGGCCGGTGGCCGCCAGTTCCGCGGTGAAGCGGGTCCGGCTGGCGGGGGCTTCCGGGTCGAGGCCGGTGTCCGCGCAGTACACGGCGTAGTCCTCCGGGTCGAACAGGGCGAGGGTGGTGTGGTTGCCCTGTGCGGCGCGGTCCTGCAGGACGGCCTCCAGTTGCTGGAGGTAGGTGGTGTGGTCGTCGAAGGTGAAGCTGCGGTAGCGCCGCATGGCGCGGAAGTCGTGGTCGTCGGTGAGTACGCCGATGGTGCCGGCGATCTCGCGGCGCAGGACGCGCCGCATGGTCTGGTGGTCGGTGTGCGCCATGAATTCCCCCAATGCGCGGTCGATCAATGCTCACTCACCGTAACCGGCGGCACTGACAATGGCGGTGCCGCCGGCGGTCACGGTCCGGTGGTGAGGTCGTCTGCGCAGGTCACACCGTCTGGTTCGGCCACAGGCCCGGATGCGGACGGTGATCGTCCGGGGGTCAGGCGCGTTTGCGGGCCAGCTCCTCGTAGAAGCCGAGCAGGGCGAGGTCGTCGATGGAGCCGGGGTTCACCGCCTTCTCCAGGGGGGTGCCCTGGAGAAGGCGCTTGACCGGGACCTCGATGCGCTTGCCCGTGAGCGTGTGCGGTACGCCGGGGACCTCGATGATCTCGTCGGGGATGTGCCGCGGGGAGAGCTGCTCGCGGATGGCCTGCTTGATGCGGTCCAGGAGCGCCTCGTCCAGGACGGCGCCCGGTGCGAGGTGCACGAACAGCGGCATCCAGTAGCCGCCGTCGGGTTGCTCGATGCCGATGACCAGGGATTCCTTGATCTCTGGCAGGCGCTCGACGACCTCGTAGATGTCGGCGGAGCCCATGCGGACGCCCTGCCGGTTGAGGGTGGAGTCGGAGCGGCCGTGGATGATCACGGTTCCGCGTGACGTGACGGTGATCCAGTCGCCGTGCCGCCAGACGCCCGGGTAGGTGCCGAAGTAGCTGTCGTGGTAGCGGCTGCCGTCGGGGTCGTTCCAGAAGTGGATCGGCATGGACGGCATGGGACGGGTGACGACCAGCTCGCCGACCTCGTCGATGACGGGCGTCCCGCTGGGGTCCCAGGACTGCAGGTCGGTGCCCAGGCCGGGGGCCTGGAGTTCCCCGGTGTACACCGGGAGGGTGGGGACGGCGCCGGCGAAGCAGGAGCAGACGTCGGTGCCGCCGCTGACGGAGGCGATCCACAGGTCCTCGCGGACCTCGTCGTGCAGCCAGCGGAAGCCGTCGGGCGGCAGGGGGGAGCCGGTGGTGGCGACGCACTCCACCGTGGACAGGTCGTAGTCGCGTGCGGGGTGCACACCGGCCTTGCGGCAAGCCATGACGTAGGCGGCGGAGGTGCCGTAGAGGGTGGCCCCGGTGCGTTCGGCGACGCGCCACTGGGCTCCGGTGTCCGGGTAGCCCGGGCTGCCGTCGTACAGGACGACGGTGGTGCCCGTGAGCAGCCCCGAGACGAGGAAGTTCCACATCATCCAGCCGGTCGAGGTGTACCAGAAGAAACGGTCCTCGGGGCCGAGGTCGCAGTGCAGGCCGAGCTGCTTGAGGTGTTCGACCAGGATGCCGCCCTGCGACTGGACGATGGCCTTGGGCAGGCCCGTGGTGCCGGAGGAGTAGAGCACCCACAGCGGGTGGCCGAACGGGACCTGCTCGAAGACCGGCTCGGTGTCCCCGGCGGTCAGCGCCGCCCACTCCAGGGTTCCCTCGGGGGGCTCGGTGCCGAGCAGGGGGATGTGGACGACGGCGCGCAGGGTGGGCAGCTCGCGGCGGAGTTCGGCGACGACCTCCCGGCGGTCGTGCTCCTTGCCGCCGTAGCGGTAGCCGTCGACGGTGAACAGGACGACGGGTTCGACCTGCTGGAAGCGGTCCAGGACGCTGCGGGCGCCGAAGTCGGGGGCGCACGAGGTCCAGACGGCGCCGACGGCGGCCGTGGCGAGGAGGGCGACGACGGCCTGGGGGATGTTGGGCAGGTAGCCGCTGACCCGGTCGCCGGGGCGGACGCCGAGGGCGCGGAGTTCGGCGGCGAGGGAGCCGACCTGGCGGCGCAGCTCGGCCCAGCTCACCGGGCGTGGCTCGTGCGTCTCGTCCACGTACAAGAGGGCGGGTTCGTCAGCGCGGTCGGCGGCGGCGCGCAGGGCGTGTTCGGCGTAGTTGAGGGTGGCCCCTGGGAACCACTGGGCGCCGGGCATGGTGCGGTCGCCGAGCACGCGCGCGTAGGGCGTGGAGAACCGTACGTCGAACCACTCGGTGACGGCTTTCCAGAAGGTGTCCAGCTGGTCGACGGACCACCGGTGCAGGGCCGGGTACCCGCCCTCGGCCGGGGCGCCGTGGTGTTCGGCGGCCCATGCCTGGAACCGGGTGATGCGGGCCTGGGCGATCCGCTGGGGATCGGGCTGCCAGAGCGGCTGGGGGTTCGCGGTCGACATTGGTGCGGCTCCCGGGCTGTGCGCGTCGTGTGCGTCGGTCCGCGCACGGGCTGGGGTGTGCGCGTCACGCGGCTGACAGGGACGATGCCATGTGATCGACTTCTGCACCAGGGTGCGCTCCACACAGTCCATGTCATGAAGATGTGGTCCGGGCACGGGTGAACGGCAGTTGAACGACACGCGCGCGTGGGGCGCTCAGTGGCAGGGTGAGCAGCATGGACGGTCGTGACCTGGTGCGTTCGGTGAGTGTGGTCGGTTGTGGCAGGGCGGCGCAGGGGTTGCGTACCGTACGGGCCGCCTGGCGCAGGAGGCGTATCGACGCCGCCGGGCTGCCGCGGCGGGGGCCCGAGCGGGCCAGGGTGCCGGGCGAGGTGCGGGACGCGGAGCCGGGTCCCGGCGGTGGACTGATCCGGTTCGGCCGCTCGGAGCTGCGGATCGTCGTGGCGGTGAACGGGGCGGTGTTCTGGGGGTGGGACGGGGCTGGTCCGCAGCCGTCGTACGCGCTGGCGGGCAGCGGTCCCGAGCCGGATCCGCGGGCGGTGCTGGAGCCGGACAAGGACGGCGGCTGGCGTGTGGTGGCCGAGCGGGCGACCGTCGTGGTCTCGCGGCACGGTGCGGTGGAGGTGTGCACGCCGGGCGGGGTGACGCTGCGGCGGGATCTGCCGCCGCGCTGGTGGGAGCCGGTCGGCGGGGGTGCGGCGCGGTGGATGCAGCGGTCGGAGGTGGCCGCGGACGCCCGGATCTTCGGCCTGGGCGGGCGCGCGGGCGGGCCCCGGCTGCGCGACGGTAGGTACCGGCTGTGGAACACCGATCCCGGCCGGGCGTTCGGGCCCGGCGACGATCCGCTGTATCTGACGATGCCGGTGCAGCTGGTGGTGGCGGACGCCGGTACTCATCTGGTGTTCCACGACACCACCTGGGACGGGACGGTGGTCCTGCGGGAGGGCGAGGAGGGTGCCGGGTCCGGGCACGACCGGGCGGGGCACTGCGAGGTGCGGATGGACGGCGGTCCGCTGCGCTGCTGGGTGATGGTGGGGACTCCCGCGCGCGTGCTGCACACGTGGGCCTCGCTGACCGGGGCAGCCGCCCTGCCGCCCGCCTGGGCGCTGGGCCACCAGCACGCGCGGTGGGGCTTCGGCAGCGAGCAGGAGGTGCGCCGGATCGTCGCGGGCTACCACGAGCACGGGCTGCCGCTGGACGCCGTGCACCTGGACATCGACCACTATGACGACCATCAGGTGTTCACGGTCGACCAGGAGCGCTTTCCCAAGCTGCCGGTGTTGGCGGAGGAGCTGCGCCGGGACGGGATCCGGCTGGTGTCGATCGTCGATCCGGCGGTGCGGGCGGAGCCGGGCAACGCCGTGTTCGACAGCGGCGCGGCCGTGGACGCGTTCGTGCGGGACGCGCACGGCCGGACGGTGCGGGGTGTGGCGTGGGCCGGTGAGTCGGTCTTCCCTGATTTCACGGACGCACGCGCGCGTGCGTGGTGGGGCGGGCTGTACGAGGAGCGGCTGGAGCAGGGCTTCTCCGGCTTCTGGCACGACATGAACGAGCCGACGTCGTTCAGCGCCTTCGGTGAGCCGACGCTGCCACGTTCGGCCCGGCACGCCCTGGAGGGGCGCGGCGGCGACCACCGGGAAGGGCACAACGTGTACGCGTTGTGCATGGCGCGGGCCGCCTACGAGGAGTTGCGCGCGCTGGCGCCGCAGGAGCGGCCCTTCCTGTTCTCCCGCTCGGGCTGGGCGGGGCTGCAGCGGTACGGGGGCACCTGGTCGGGAGACGTGGCGACCGGCTGGCCGGGGCTGCGGGCGTCGCTGTCGCTGGTGCTGGGCCTGGGGCTGTGCGGGGTGCCGTACTCGGGTCCGGATGTGGGCGGTTTCGACGGCAGTCCGTCGCCGGAGCTATATCTGCGCTGGTTCCAGCTGGGCGCGTATCTGCCGCTGTTCCGCACCCACGCGGGTCTGCGGGCGGGGCGCCGGGAGCCCTGGGAGTTCGGTGCCGAGGTGCTGGAGCACGCGCGCGTGGCGCTGCTCGAACGGCGGCGGTTGCTGCCGTACTTCCTGACGCTGGCGCATCTGGCCCGGCGGACCGGCGCGCCCTATGTGCGGCCGCTGTGGTGGGGGGCGCCGGAGGACCGGGCGCTGCGCGACTGTGAGGACGCGTTCCTGCTGGGCGACGGTCTGCTGGTGGCCCCCGTCCTGGATCCCGGTGTCCGCCGGCGCGCGGTGCGGCTGCCGCGGGGCCGCTGGTACGACACGGTGACGGAGGAGGTCCATGAGGGACCGGGGCGGGTCGTGGTGGACGCGCCGCTGTCCCGGATACCGGTGCTCGCGCGCGCGGGAGCGGTGGTGCCCGTGCGGGGCGCCGACGGTGGGCTGGAGCTGGAGGTGTGGGCGCCCGCGCGCGGACGCACCGGGGCCGGCCTGGTGATGGCGGACCCGGGCGACGGGTGGGAGGAACCGGAGGTCGAACGCTATGTCGCCCGTAGGCACGGCGGGCGGGTGGTGGTCACGCGGGACCGGGAGGACGGGGTGGCGGAGCCGCCCTACCCGGTGCGCGTGCGCGGTCTCGGCTGAACCGCGGGCTCAGACGTAGCGGCCCTCGAACCAGGCCCTGACGGCCACGGTGTGCAGCGGGAAGGCGAGTTCCTCAGGCCTGCGCAGCAGCTGCCAGCCCTCGGTCTCGTCGGTGGGACCGGAGGGCGGCAGTCCGTCGGCCGGACGTTCCGGCAGCACGCCGAAGAGCAGCAGGTGCCCGTCGGGTGCGCTCATGACGTCCACGAGCCGCACGTCACGGGCGGCCGCTTCGATGCCGGTCTCTTCCTTGAGTTCCCGTACGACGGCCTGCTTCCAGTCCTCGCGGTCGTCGATGTACCCGCCGGGCAGGGCGATGCCTCCGCGCGCGGGGGCGACGGTCCGGGTGATGACGACCAGGGCGGTGCCCTTGGTGTCGTACACGGGCTGGAGGGCGATCGCGACCGGCAGCGGATTGCGGTAGGCGACGGTGCCGCAGGACGGGCAGGTGCGCGGCCATCCGGAAACGCCCTCTCCATAGGGCGCCCCGCAGCTCGAACAGTGGGAGTCGGGCGCGGAGTTGGCAGTTGGTTGCTGAGTTTCGGACACGCGCGGACTGTATCCGATCAGAGGAGGGGCGTGTTCCGCTAGTGAGGCATCAGGAACGAGCGGATTCGTAAGGGGCGGCCGGAATCACCCCCGTCGGTCCCGGCCGCCCCTCGTGTACCACGACGCCGTGCGCCGCCGTTCGGTTCACCGAATCGGCGGGTGAGCACAAGGTCGCCTGTGCGCGGGCGGGCATCACCGTGCACCAGGGGCTGTCCGGGCACGGGTCATCGGCGATCGGCGCGCGGTGAACCCGGGCACCGCAGCGGACCGCGGCCTCCTGGGCCGCGAGGGAGCCGGTGGGACCGTCCACGCTCCGTGTTCACTCCGGAATGCTGCGTGAACGTCTTATGAACTGCGCCTGGGCGTACGGGGGCGGCGCCATCATGCTCCCGTGCACTCCTGGACGGATACTCTCCGCTTCGCCTTCCAGCCGGTGGTCAACCTGAGGACGGGCGCGGTCGCCGCACTGGAGATACTCGCCCGCCCGGAGACCGGTGACGTCCTGGCCGAGGCCCGCCGGGATCCCGGGCTGGACGGCAGGCTGATCGTCTCGGCGCTCCGCGCCGCGGCCCGCAAGGAGACCCTGCTGCCGTTGCACCTGAACGTGTTCGCGGCCACGCTCGCCGACCTCGGCGGCCTGACACCGCTGTACGACGCCGTCCGCGCGGCGGGCCGCATGGCCTGGGAGGTGACGCTCGACATCGTCCCGCCGTACACGCATGTGCCACAGCGGGCGCTGCTGGAGGCGGTGGCCTCACTGCGCGCGCAGGGGTTCCGGATCAGCGCGGACGGCATCGGGGACGGCGACGTTCCGCTCAGACTCCTCACCGACCTCTCCCCCGACCTGGTCAAACTCGACGCCTCGCTGCTCACCCGGCCGGCCGCGGTGCGGGCGATGCGGACACTGTGCGAGGAACTGGGCGCCCTCGTCGCGGTGGAGGGAGTCGAGACGGAACTCCAGTGCGCTGCGGCGCTGTCGGCCGGTGCGCAACTTGCCCAGGGCGAGCTGTTCGCTCCACCGGCCCGCATTCCCGCAGCGGACGTGTACGTTCCGTCCCTGGCACCCGGCGCCGGGACCGTCCCCCGCTCCGGGCCGTCCGTGCGGGAGTTCGTACGGCCGGCCGCCGTGCTGCCGCTGACCGCCTCGGCCGGACAGGTGCGGGCGCTGCTGACCGGTTCCCCGGACGTCTCGGGCGTACTGCTGGTGGACCAGTACGGCAGACCGGTCCGGTCGGTGCACCGGTCGCGTTTCCTGCTGTCGATGTCGGGGCGCTACGGGCACGCCCTGTACGCCGACCGGCCGGCCTTCAAACTGGGCGACGCCCCCCGCACGGTCGGCGTCGACGCGACGGCCTGGCAGGTGCTGGACGTGGTGGCGGTCGGCGGCCGGGACCGGACCTCCGACGACGTGGCGGTGGTCGACGGACACGGCCGGTGCGTCGGCGTCGTGCGGCTGGCGGATCTGGTGCGGGCGCTGGCCGAGAGCCGGGTGGAGGAGGCGGCCGGGCTCAACCCGCTGACCCGGCTGCCCGGTTCGGACGCGATCGTGAGCGAGGTGGACCGGCGGATCGCCGACGGGCGGGCGTTCACGCTCAGCTGGCTGGACATCGATCACTTCAAGCAGGTCAACGACGGTGCCGGGTTCGCCGCGGGAGACGAGCTGATCCGCGCGGTGGGCCGCGCGCTCCAGCAGGCGGTCGCGGAGCACGCGCGCGTGGGGCACATCGGCGGGGACGACTTCCTGGTGCTGGCGGACGAGCAGGCGCTCGGTCCGCTGGTCACCGCCGTGCTGGACGTTCCCTGGGCGGCGGGCGGCCGGCCGGTCACGCTCTCCCTGGCGACGGTCGTCTGCGGCCCGGGCAGCGTGAGCGACCATCACCAGGCCGCCGCCCAGCTGGCCCCGCTGAAGAGGGCAGCCAAGGCGCTGAACGGCGGGAGTTGGGTGCTCGGGCGCGCCGGGCTCCCCGGTCACGAGATCCGGCGCGGCGGCCCGGGCGCGGCCCCGTCGGGTGCCGGCTACGCGACCGCCGAGCCACGGTGGTGAACGGCCCTCCCGTAGACGTCCGTTGCGGCACGTGCGCGCCACCGGGGCCGACGCAGCGCCCGTGTCACCGTCGTCGCCGGCAACCTTGACGGCCCCCGGGCACCGGTGAACACTTCCCGGTGTCAGCCGACATCGCCGTACATTCTCGGCGTTATCAGGCGCCGCACACGGGTCTGTCCTGCTCATGGCCCGGCGCTCGAGGGCGGTCCGGCTGCGACGGCACGCTCGTCACCGACGCCGGGCGGGGCGCGGGGCCCTCCCTGCCTTTCGGCTGAAGTCGCCAAGGGAACCGTCCTGCCCGCCGGGGCGGGGGCCGATCGCCCCCGCCGGCGCCAAGGGAGCCGCCATGAGCAACGGAGACATATTCGTCGGCGAGGTCATCGGCACCGCGATCCTGATCCTGTTCGGCGCGGGCGTCTGCGCCGCCGTCACCCTCAGGTACTCCAAGGCACGCGCCTCGGGCTGGATCGTGATCGCGTTCGGCTGGGGCTTCGGCGTCCTCGCGGGCGCGTACACCGCCGCTCCCCTCTCCGGCGGTCAGCTCAACCCCGCGGTCACCCTCGGCATCGCGGTGGACACCGGCGAGTGGGGCAAGGTCTGGGTGTACCTGCTCGGGCAGTTCGTCGGCGCGATGCTCGGCGCCGTCCTGGCCTACCTCGTCTATCTCGCCCAGTTCCAGGCCAACGTGCGCACCGAAGGCACCACGGACGGCACCGCGGGTGAACCCGTGCCGACCCTCGGCATCTTCTCCACCGTTCCGGAGATCAGGAACCCGGTCGCCAACCTCGTCACCGAGATCATCGCGACCGTCGCGCTCGTCCTGCCGGTCCTCGCCTTCGGGCTCACCAAGGGGCTCGGCGAGTCCGGCACCACCGTGCTCATCGTCTCCCTGCTGGTCGTGGGCATCGGCCTCTCCCTCGGCGGCCCCACCGGCTATGCCATCAACCCGGCCCGCGACCTCGGCCCGCGCATCGTGCACACCTTGCTGCCGATCCCCCACAAGGGCGGGTCCGACTGGGGATACGCCTGGATCCCGGTGGTCGGGCCGCTGATCGGCGGAGCACTGGCCGGCCTCGTCTACAACGTGGCCTTCTGAACCCGCCGCTCCGGCTCCCGCCACCGCGATCCACGATCCGCACGCGTCCATCCGACCAGCGATCCGACCCAGCGACCCAGGGGCAGCCATGACGGACACCGCCGGCACGTACGTCGCCGCCATCGACCAGGGCACCACGTCCAGCCGCTGCATCGTCTTCGACCACAGCGGCGCGATCGTCGCCGTCGACCAGCGCGAGCACCGGCAGATCTTCCCCAGGCCCGGCTGGGTGGAGCACGACGCCGCCGAGATCTGGTCCAAGGTGCAGGCCGTGGTGGCCGGGGCGCTCGCCCGGGCGGGACTGCGCGCCGACCAGCTGAGCGCCCTCGGCATCACCAACCAGCGCGAGACGACGGTCCTGTGGGACCGCGCCACGGGCAAGCCCGTGCACAACGCGATCGTCTGGCAGGACACCCGTACCGCGGCGCTGTGCGGGGAACTGGGCGGAGCGGACGGCCAGGACCGTTTCCGCGAGACGACCGGGCTGCCGCTGGCCAGCTACTTCTCCGGGCCCAAGGCGGCCTGGCTGCTGGAGCACGTGCCCGGTCTGAGGCAGCGGGCGGAGCGCGGCGAGATCGCGTTCGGCACCATCGACTCCTGGCTGATCTGGAACCTCACCGGTGGCACCGACGGCGGTCGGCACGTCACCGACGTCACCAACGCCGGCCGCACCATGCTGATGAACCTGGACACCCTCCAGTGGGACCCCTCCGTCCTGTCCGCGATGAACGTGCCCGAGGCCGTGCTGCCCGAGATCAGGTCCTCCGCCGAGGTGTACGGGACCGCCGTCGGGCAGCTGGCCGGGGTGCCCGTCGCCTCCGCGCTGGGCGACCAGCAGGCCGCCGTGTTCGGTCAGACCTGCTACGACGTCGGCACGGCGAAGAACACCTACGGCACCGGCAGTTTCCTGCTGCTGAACACCGGCAACCGGCCGGTGCCGTCGAAGAACGGGCTGCTGACGACGGTGGGCTACAAGATCGGCGGGGAGGCGCCGGTGTACTGCCTGGAAGGGTCCATAGCGATAACGGGCGCGCTGGTCCAATGGTTCCGCGACCAGCTCGGGATCATCCGGACCGCCGACGAGATCGAGACCCTGGCGGCGAGCGTCGACGACAACGGCGGCGCCTACATCGTGCCGGCCTTCTCCGGCCTGTTCGCGCCCTACTGGCGCTCCGACGCGCGCGGCGTCGTCACCGGCCTCACCCGGTACGTCACCAAGGCCCACCTCGCGCGCGCGGTGCTGGAGGCGACGAGCTGGCAGACCCGGGAGGTCGTGGACGCGATGTACCAGGACTCCGGGGTGCGGATCAGCACGCTGAAGGTCGACGGCGGCATGACCCGGAACAACCTGCTCATGCAGCACCAGGCGGACGTCCTCGGCGTACCGGTGATCCGGCCCCGCGTGTCGGAGACGACGTGCCTGGGCGCCGCCTACGCGGCCGGACTGGCCACGGGCGTGTGGGACGGCCTGGACGAGCTGAAGTCGCACTGGCGGAAGGACGCGGAGTGGACGCCCGGCATGCGGGCGCCGGACCGCGACCGCGAGTACCGGAACTGGCGCAGGGCCGTGGAGAAGAGCTTCGGCTGGCTGGAGGAGGACGGGGACTAGGGTCTTTCGTTTGGATCAGGCCGGATCAGGCCGGACCCCGCGAGCCCGGCATGGTCCGAACGAGAGGCCCTGGCGACGGCGAGGAGGCCGGGAAGTCGCCGCACGCGCGCGTGGGCGCTCCGCACAGGACCACGGCCCGTACCCCGGTCGGCGGGGGTACGGGCCGTGCCGGCGGTCAGCGCGCGACGGCCCCGCGGCGGTCGGCCGCGTACTCCCTCGCGTGCTGGACCAGTCCGACGAGCACCTCCTTGACCGACTCCCGGTCACGGGCGTCGCACAGCAGGAGGGGCACGTCGTCGTCGAGGTCGAGGGCCTGACGGACGGATTCCACGGGGTGGCGGGCCGCTCCCTCGAAGCAGTTGACGCCGACGAGGAAGGGGATGGAACGCCGCTCGAAGTAGTCGACGGCGGCGAAGCAGTCCTCCAGGCGGCGCGTGTCGGCCAGGACCACGGCTCCGAGCGCGCCCTCGGCCAACTCGTCCCACATGAACCAGAACCGCTCCTGCCCGGGCGTGCCGAAGAGGTAGAGGACCAGGTCCTCGCGCAGGGTGATGCGGCCGAAGTCCATGGCCACCGTGGTGGTGCGCTTGCCCTCCACACCGCTGGTGTCGTCGACGGGGCGCCCGGCCTCGGTGAGCAGTTCCTCGGTGCGCAGCGGCCTGATCTCGCTGACCGCGCCGACGAGGGTCGTCTTGCCCACGCCGAAGCCGCCGGCCACGAGGATCTTGAGCGTGACGGGCTCGACCGGAGCCCTGCCACGCTCAGAACGCCCGAAGATCATCGATCTCTTCTCCTGCTTGACGGGGGTCCGGGGACGGCCGGCCGTAGCCGCCGCCACCGGGGGTTTCGATGACGAGTACGTCGCCCGGGCCGACCTCGGCCGAGCCGCTTCCGCCGAGGTCGGTGACCGTGCCGTCGGCGTGCTCCACCCGGTTGGCGCCGAGCGCTCCGGGGTCGCCGCCGGCCATGCCGTACGGCGGCACGCGGCGGTGCTGGGAGAGCGTGGAGACGGTCATCGGTTCGAGGAAGCGGATCCGGCGCACGGCTCCGTCGCCGCCGCGCCACCGCCCGGCGCCGCCGCTCCCCCGCCGGACGGCGAACTCCTCGAGCCGGACCGGCAGCCGCCATTCCAGGACTTCGGGGTCCGTGAGCCGGGAGTTGGTCATGTGGGTCTGGACCACGTCGGCGCCCGGGAAACCGTCACCGGCGCCGGATCCGGAGGCGACGGTTTCGTAGTACTGGTGCCGTTCGTTGCCGAACGTGACGTTGTTCATGGTGCCGGAGCCCTCTGCCTGGACGCCGAGCGCGGCGTAGAGGGCGCCGGTGATGGCCTGGGAGGTCTCCACGTTGCCCGCGACCACGGCGGCGGGCGGCTCGGGGGCGAGCATCGAACCCGAGGGCACGATGATGTCCAGCGGCCGCAGACAGCCGTCGTTGAGCGGGATGTCATCGGCGACGAGCGTACGGAAGACGTACAGGACGGCCGCGCCGACCACCGCGAAGGGCGCGTTGAAGTTGGTGGTGAGCTGCGCGGAGGTGCCGGTGAAGTCGATGGTCGCCCGGCGCTCGGTGCGGTCGACACGGACCCGGACCCGGATGACGGCCCCGGAGTCGGTCTCGTAGGCGTACTCGCCGTCGTCCAGGGCGTCGATCACCCGGCGGACGGCCTCCTCGGCGTTGTCCTGGACGTGCCGCATGTAGGCCTGGACGACGTCGAGGCCGAACTCCTCGATCATGCGCCGCACCTCGTCGACGCCCTTCTGGTTGGCGGCGATCTGGGCGCGCAGGTCGGCGAGGTTGGTGCGCGGGTTGCGGGACGGGTACCGCGCCTCGGTGAGGAGGCGGCGGGTCTCCTCCTCCCGGAAGCGGCCGTCCTCGGTGAGGAGCCAGTTGTCGAAGAGGACGCCCTCCTCCTCGGTGGTGCGGCTGTGGGCCGGCATGGAGCCCGGGGCGATGCCGCCGATCTCGGCGTGGTGACCGCGTGAGGCGACGTGGAAGAGGACCCGCGGCTCACTGAGAGTGTCCGTGACCACGTCGGTGTCGAAGACGGGGGTGATCACGGTGACGTCGGGCAGGTGCGTTCCGCCGTGGTAGGGGTCGTTGACGGCGTAGGTGTCGCCCGGCCGCATGGCGGAGCCGCGCCGGCGGATCACCTCTTTGACGCTGGTGCCCATGGAACCCAGGTGGACGGGGATGTGGGGGGCGTTGGCCACCAGGTTTCCGTCCGGGTCGAACAGGGCGCAGGAGAAGTCCAGCCGCTCCTTGATGTTGACGGACTGGGCCGTGGACTCCAGCCGCGCGCCCATCTGCTCGGCGATCGACATGAAGAGGTTGTTGAAGACCTCGAGCAGAACCGGATCCGATTCCGTGTCCGCATGGGAACTCTGCGTGACCGCCGTGCGTTCCATGAGCAGATGCCCGTCATCGGTCGCGACGGCCCGCCAGCCGTCGTCGACGACGGTCGTGGCACCGGCCTCGGTGATGACCGCCGGACCGGTGACGGTCTCGCCGGGGGGAAGGGCCTCCCGGCGGTGGAGGGGTACGTCGTGCCAGGCGCCGCCGGTGTGGAGACGGACGGTGCCGGGCGTCTGGGCACGGCCCTCGTACGGGGCGAGGGCGGAGAGATCGGGGGGTGCGGTGATGCCGGTGGCTTCGACGGAGAGGGCTTCCACGACGACCGGGCGGTCGAGGGTGAAGGAGTACGTGGCGCGATGACGTTCCTCGAAGGCGTTCCGCATCGCGTCGGGCCCGGCCAGTTCGACGGTGAGGGCGGTGTCGGTGCCGTCGTAGCGGAGCTGGGCGCGGCGGGTGACCCGGATGCGGTCCTCCGGGATCTCCTCGGCGACGAGTTCGGCCCGCGCGGCGGCCTCCAGATCGTCGGCCGTCTTGTGGACGCCGGGCATGGAGGCGGCTTCCAGGGGTGCTTCCACGGAGTGCTCGCGCATGGCCGTGGTGTCGGCGAGGCCGATGCCGAGCGCGGAGAGCAGACCGGCCATGGGAGGCACGAGGACGGTGCGGATGCCGAGCGAGTCGGCGACCCGGCACGCGTGCTGGCCGCCCGCCCCGCCGAAGGTGGTCAGGGCGTAGCGGGTGACGTCGTGGCCCTTCTGGACGGAGATCCGCTTCACGGCGTTGGCGATGTTGGCCACGGCGATCTGCAGGTACCCCTCGGCCACCTGTTCCGGGCTGCGGTCGTCCCCGGTGCGCTCGTGGATCTCGCGCGCGAGGGCGGTGAACCGGTCACGGACGAGGGCGGCGTCCAGCGGCTGGTCACCACCGGGACCGAACACGCTCGGGAAGTGGGCGGGCTGGATGCGGCCGAGCATGACGTTGGCGTCGGTGACGGTGAGCGGGCCGCCCGCGCGGTAGCAGGCGGGACCGGGGGCGGCGCCGGCCGAGTCGGGGCCCACCCGGTAGCGGGAGCCGTCGAAGTGGAGGACGGAGCCGCCACCGGCGGCGACGGTGTGGATGTCCAGCATGGGTGCCCGCAGCCGGACACCCGCGATCCGGGTGGTGAAGACCCGCTCGTACGCGCCGGCGAAGTGCGAGACGTCGGTGGAGGTGCCGCCCATGTCGAAGCCGATGACGCGGTCGAAGCCGGCGCGTTGCGACATGCGGGCCATGCCGACGATGCCACCGGCCGGTCCGGAGAGGACGGCGTCCTTGCCGCGGAACTGTCCGGCCTCCGTCAGTCCACCGTTGGACTGCATGAACATCAGCCGTACGCCGCGCAGTTCGTCGGCGATGTGCCGCACGTAGCGGCGGAGCACGGGCGAGAGGTAGGCGTCCACGACAGTGGTGTCCCCGCGCGGGACGAGCTTCATCAGCGGGCTGACCTCGCTGGACAGCGAGATCTGCGGGAAGCCGACGCGGGCGGCGAGTTCACCGACGGCGCGTTCGTGGGCGGGGTGGAGATGGCTGTGCAGGCAGACGACGGCGACCGCGCGGATGCCGTCGTCGTACGCCTCCCGGAGCGGACCCTCCAGGGCCTCCAGGTCGGGCGCGCGCAGGACGGTGCCGTCGGCGGCGATGCGTTCGTCCACCTCCACGACCCGCTCGTGGAGCCGCTCGGGCAGCTCGATGCGGCGGGCGAAGATGCGGGGGCGGTTCTGGTAGGCGATGCGCAGCGCGTCGCGGAAACCGCGGGTGACGACGAGGAGGGTGCGCTCTCCCTTGCGTTCCAGCAGGGCGTTGGTGGCGACCGTGGTGCCCATGCGGACGGCGTCGACGGGCTCCTGGGAGCCGTCCAGGAGTTCGCGTACGCCGGCGACGGCCGCGTCGGAGTACCGTGCCGGGTTGTCGGACAGCAGTTTGTGCGTGAGCAGCCGCCCGTCCGGGCGGCGCGCGACGATGTCGGTGAAGGTGCCGCCTCGGTCGACCCAGAACTGCCAGCCAGTCACGTCACCACCTCGCTTCCGCGTCGGTCACAGGGCCCGGAGGCCGTTGATCACGTCGCGCAGGATGCTCTCGTCCGGCAGCTCGGCCGGGGGCACCGGGCGGGTCACATGGACGAGTTCGGCGTGCACCAGGTCGCCGATGAGGACGCGGACGACACCGATGGGCAGGTCGAGTTCCGCGGCCAGTTCGGCGACCGACTGGGGCACGTCCCGGCAGAGCCCGACGATCTCCACGTGTTCGGGCGACAGCGTCGGGTCCTTTTCCGGGTCGCCCGTGTCCGGCTCCGTGACGACCACCGCTATCAGGTCGAGGCGGTGCTGGCCCTCGCTCGTGGTGCGGCCACGCGTCATGGCGTACGGACGGACGACCGGGCCGGCCTCGTCGTCGAACCAGTGGTTTGTTGCCTGACCGTCTGCGCTCATGTCATCTCACTACCCGCCTGCGGGCAGATCGGTGCGCGGGGCGGTGCCCAGATGGACGCCGACCCGCTTCACCAGGAGCGTCATCTCGTAGGCGACCTGCCCGACGTCGGAGTCGGCGTCGGAGAGGACGGCGAGGCAGCTGCCGTCACCGGCGGCGGTGACGAAGAGGAAGGCGTCGTCCAGCTCGACCACCGTCTGCCGGACACTGCCCGCCTCGAAATGGCGGCCGACGCCCTTGGCGAGGCTGTGGAAGCCGGACGCCACGGCGGCCAGATGCTCGCTGTCCTCCCTGGTCAGTTCCTTGGACACCCCCGTGGGCAGCCCGTCGCCGGACAGGATGACGGCCTTGCGGATGCTGGCGACGCGGTCGACCAGATCGTCCAGGAGCCAGTTCAGCTCCCCCTTGTCCGTCGCCGTGTGGCCGGTCGCCTTCGGTGCGGTCATCGACCGTCCCCCTTAGTCGTTCCTTGTGCTGTGCCGTTCCGGGCCTCGTCACCCGCGGCGTTCTCCTCTCGGCCGCGCTGCCAGCCGCGCTGGAGCGAGGCCATCCGGCTGCGGACCTCCTCGGCGTCGCGGTCGGCGGGATCCGTAGCGCGCTCGGCACCCCGGTCGGTGCCGTGCTTGAGCTGGGGCGCCAGGCTCGCCTGGCGTACGCGCCGGGGCAGCGGCCCGTTGCCCGGCTCCGGCGCCGGGTCGTCGCCGGGTGCGGTGGTACCGGAGGGGGGCGGGGCCGTGTCCTTCGGGCCGCCCGTGCCGAGGCGGGGAGGTGCGGTGTCCTCCGGGCCGCCCGTGCCGGACGCGGTCTCGGTCCGGGTGCGCCTGGGCAGCGCCGGAGCCCCGGGAGCCGCCGCGGTGCTCCCGGCCGGCGTCGCGGTGCCGTCCTCGGCACGGTCGGTGCGTCCGGCGGGCCGCCGGGAGGACGTGCGGCGGCGGGTGGGCAGCGGGGCCGGCCCGTCCGTGTCGGAGCGGCGCGTGACGGCCGGGGGCGCGGGATCCGGTTCGCCGCGGCGGGGCCGCTGGTCGGTGACGGGCTTGCCGTGCGAGCTGACGAGCTTGGGTGTCTGCCGCCGGGGCAGCGGTACGGCCCCGTGCTCATGGGTCCCGCCGTGCTGCGGGTGGTCGGCCGGCGGGGTGGCCGTCTGCTCCTCGTCGCCCGGGCGGATCCTGCGGGGGCGGAACAGACCGCCGCGCTCGCTGTCCTCGTCCGGGAGGGCGCCAGGGAAGTCGTCCAGCGCGTCGAGATCGACGGGCGCCTCCAGCTCGACCGGGCCGTCCAGCAGGGAGGTCGGCAGGCCGGACAGTTGCAGCGGGGCGGGGGACGGTCCGGCACCGCGGCCCAGCGCCTGCTCGGCGCCCTTCGCCGGACGTTCCCGGTCGAGCCGGAAGCCGACGCCGTTGGTGTCCGGGACGTCGTCGGTGAGCAGCGCGTCGGGGATGAACACCACGGCGGTGGTGCCGCCGTACGGCGACGGCTGGAGGGAGACCCGGACGTTCTGGCGCTGGGCGAGACGGCTGACCACGAAGAGGCCGAGCCGGTCGGTGTCGGACAGTTCGAATTCGGGTGTCTCGGCGAGACGCAGATTGGCGTCCAGAAGTGCCTCGGCCGTCATGCCGAGACCCCGGTCGTGGATCTCCAGGGTGAAGCCGTTGGCGACCCGCTCGCCGAGGACCTGGACGGCGGTGTGCGGGGGCGAGAAGACGGTTGCGTTCTCCAGGAGTTCGGCCACGAGGTGGGTGAGGTCGGCGACGGCCGGCCCGGTGACGGCCACCCGCGGCAGGCGCCGGACCTCGATGCGCTCGTAGTCCTCGACCTCGGCGACGGCGGCGCGGACCACGTCCATCAGCTGTACGGGCCGGCGCCACTGCCGGGAGGGCGCGGCGCCGGAGAGGATCACGAGGCCCTCGGCGTGCCGGCGCATGCGGGTGGTGAGGTGGTCCAGGCGGAACAGGTCGGCGAGTTCGTCGGTGTCCTCGGTCCGGCGCTCCATGCTGTCGAGCAGGGTGAGCTGCTTGTGCAGCAGCACCTGGCTGCGTCGGGCGAGGTTGACGAAGACCTCGGAGACGCCGGCCCGCAGCTCGGCCTGTTTGACGGCGGCCTCGACCGCCGCGCGCTGCAGGGTGTTGAGGGCCTGACCGACCTCGCCGATCTCGTTCTTGTCGTACTCCAGGCGCGGGACCTCGGTCTCGACGTCGACCTGTTCGCCCGCCGACAGCCGGCGCATCACACTGGGCAGCCGGACACCGGACGCCTCGTGCGCCTCCAGACGCAGCTGGCGCAGGTCGCGGATGAGGGCGCGGCCGACCCGGATGGAGAGCACGACGGAGAGCAGGAACGCGACCAGGCCGAGGGCGCCGGCGACCGCCGCCTGCACGATGACGCCGACGGCCACCGGGCGCATACGGTCCTGCGAGCGGTCGCCCACCTGGTCGTCCAGGGCGCCGAGTTCGTCCAGGACGGTCGCCGCGGAGGAGTCCCAGCTCTTGGCGGTGACATCGCCAAAGGTGCCGGAGTCCGAGGCGATGACGGTCCGTTCGGCCTCCCGCAGCGTGGCGGTGGTGGCGTTCTTCCAGAAGCGTTCGTAGCGGTCGCGCTCCGCCGCGGGCAGCAGGGGGAGGCTGATGTCGTACAGGAGGGTGCGCTGGGCGACGAGGTCGGAGATGTCATGGGTCTCGTCGCGGGTGAGCCGGCCGACGACGAGGGAGGAGCCGAGCAGGGCGTCCTCGCGGGAGAGCAGCTCGCGGGCGCGGGTGACGTTCACCAGGGCGCGGGCCTGCTTGTCGAGTTCGACGTCGTCCAGGCCGTCGAGGGACGCGAGGAGCGCGAAGCAGGGGTCCACGAGACGGTTGTAGAGGTCGAGCGCCTGGGCGCGGGTGAGGGTGCCTCCCTCGACGCTGCGGCGCAGGGGACCGATACCGTCCAAGGCGTCCAGAACGGCGGTGAGGTGTTCACCGTCGTCCGCGTCCAGGCCGGCCCGGACGTCCTGGTCCCCGGCGTTCCGGCGGATGGTGGCGATCACCCGGTCGGTCGCGGTGCGGGTGCGGCGCAGCGCCGAAAGGGCCTCGGAGGCGCGCGGGTCGGCGAGGTAGACGAGGGTCTGGCGGCGCTCCTGCTGCAGGACGCGAACGGTATCCTCGGTGGGGTAGCCGACGTCCTCGACGATGTCGGTCACGCGGAACAGCTGGGTGACCTCGCGTCCTGTGAGCACCGTGGCGAAGCCCCAGACGGCGGTCAGGGACACCAGCGGCACGAGAAGCAGCGCCACGATCTTCCGGCGGATCGACTTCCCGCGAAAGCGCATGGCCTCCCCCAGCTCGACCCCCGCCGGCCGGGGGTGCTCATGTCCGTCAGCAAACGGCGCGAGCCTACTACCGCCTCACAGTTAACTCGAAGACATGTCCGGAGGGCGAACTTCCGTACCGGCTGCCGGACATGGCGAGTTGTCCGGGCATGGGGGGAGATCGCCACCGCGATCCGGACACCCACGCGGTGCCCGTGACCGGCGCACGACCGGGCGGTTGGCCGGAATTTTTCGCCAGTCGGGAATCTTCGGGGGATCTCGTGCGTCCTTCTCCATGGGAGATGGGGGCGGAATGGGCCACAGGAGCCGCATCCCGCACTCCGGCGGCGTAAAACAGCGCAAGCCGGGCAGCCACTGGGGAGTCGGGGTCTTCGGATGCCGGGGCGAACGGTTGGCCGGCGGTGGGGAGTGACACGGTGATGGGCACGGCTGAGCGGCGCGGGGCGCCCGGGGAGAGCGTGGCGGAGCGGTCACAGGCGCGGCGGCACGAGCAGGCGCCGGATCGGGACATATCAGGGACGGGGCGGGCCGGGGGGCGTGGCGGTGACGAACCGCGGCAGGACTACCGCCCGTTGTGGATCGAGGAGCCCGCGCGCCGGCATCCGTTGCCCGATCCGGTACGTACGGCGGCGGTGCGGGCGGTCCTCGTCATAGCCGTGACGCTGATCCAGGCGATGGTGGCGTTCCTGTGCACGCTGGCCGGGTCCTGGCTGGCGTTCCCCATGGTGATCAGCGGGGTGGTCAGCACGGTGGTGGCCACCTGGGCCGTGGTCGACGTGTGGGTCACCCGCCAGGTGTGGAACCAGCGGTACGGCGTGGTCTCCGAACCGAGCAGCACGGCCCGGGCCCTGCGCCGGGAGCGGCGAGCCCGCCGGCGCCAGGAGCGGGTGAGCGCGCGGGAACAGGACCGGATACGCCGCACCGGCGGCGCGGGGCGGCTGTCGCACTCCTGACGCCTGACGGACGGCGCGAGAACCGCCGGCGGCCGGTCTCACCGACGTCCTGGATGCCGTGAGCCCGGTTGCCGCGCGCCTACGGGACGCTCGGCGCGGGCTTCTTGAACATCCGCGTCGCCGTGATCTCGCTGTGCACCGTCTCTCCGGCCTGCGGCGGCTGGGGAAGACCGGGCCGGAGGTGTTCCTCCACGCTGATGTACTTCAGGCCCGCCCTGAGGTCGGCGTCGTTGCGCAGGCGGATGACCAGGGGGAACTCGGCGAGGGCGGTGGTGTCGAACAGACCGGTGGTGTAGAGCAGCTGGACGCCCAGCGCGTCGGACACCGCTCGCTGGAGTTCCAGCAGGTAGGTCGCGTTGGCCCGGCCGATCGGGTTGTCCAGGAAGAGCGTGCCGGCGTACCGGTGCTTGTCCCGGCCCCGGTCGTTCGAGCGCAGCGCGGCCATCGTGCAGTACAGGGCGATGGCCGCCGTGAGCAGCTGACCGCCGGAGAAGACGTCTCCCATCTGGCCGACGGGGACGCGCTCGGCGCGCAGCACGGCGTCGGGCTTGAGGATCTCGACGGCCACGCCCTTCGGCTGGAGGGCGGCCGCGACGCCGCGCAGCAGCAGGGACATGCCGTCACGGCGCAGGTCGGAGTTCTTCCTGACGGCCGCGCGGGTGGCCTCGTCGATGACCTCGCCGAGCCGTTCCGTGAGCGTGGCGTGGTCGGGCTCCTCGAAGCGGATGCGCAGGAACTCCTGGCCGGACCACTCGCCGAGCCCCTCCGGCAGCCGGGACAGCCGCTGGGCGGAGCGCAGGGTGGCCAGTGCCGACTCCACGAGACCGCGCAGGCGGTCCACGATCGAGTCGCGGTTGCGTTCCAGCTGGGCCAGTTCGTCCGTCAGGACGCGCAGCCGGGGCGCGAAGGCGTCCGCCCACTTCTGGGCGTGCTCGGGCAGCGCGGAGGCGGGCAGTTCGCGGATCTGCTGCCGGGCGGGGGTGCGGACCTGCTCGTAGCGCGTGGAGTTGGCGTGCCGGACCAGGACGTCGCTCGCCTCGCGCACGGCCGCCTCGGCGGCCGACAGGTCGGCGGCGCAGCCGCGCAGCGAACGGCGGGCCTCGGCGGCGGAGTGCCGGGCCTCCTCCAGCGTGCCCGGGTACGGCTCCGGGTCCTCCTGCTCCTCCTCGGGGGCGTGTTCGCGCAGCAGGTCGCGGAGCATCGCGGCGATCTCGTCGAAGCCGCCGGCCGCGTCCTCGGCGGCGCGGTGGGCGTCCAGCAGTTCCGCGTGCGCCTCGCGGGCCTCGGCCAGCGCCTCGGTACGCGCGGCGAGTTCGGCCGTGGCGGTGCGCAGCAGCGCCTGGGCGTGCTCGGCGTCGCGCGGGACGAGTTCCCCGGGCAGCTCGGTGTGCGCCTCGCCGTCCTCGGGCGCGTGCCGCTCGGCCTCGCCGCGCAGCCGGCCGAGCTGCTCGCTCGCCGTCGACATCCGGGTCTCCAGGAGCTGCACCAGCTCCTCCGCGCGTGCGGCGGCGGCCTGCCGGGAGGGTCCGTCGGCGCCGTCGGGCGACTGCAGCAGTTGTTCGGCCCGGGTGCGGACCTTGTTGCTGAGCCGGTCCAGTTCGGCCCGGGCGGCGCTCTCGTCGCTCTCGGCGCGAGCCTGCTCGGCGCGCAGGTCGGCGCCGACGCCGACCTTCTCGTACACCTGGGAGGCGGCCCGGTAGGCCTCACGGAGGGCGGGCAGGGACGCCTTCGGGGCGTCGTCGTCGGCTACGGGTACGTCGTCGGGGGCGCCGGCGATCTCGGCGCGCTCGGCGCGCAGGGCGCGCGCGGTGCGGCGGGCGTCGTCGGCGGCGCGCTGGGCGGCGCGGCGGTCCTCGTCGGCGGCGCGGGCGCGGTCGAGGCAGGTCTGGGCGCGGGCCTCGGACTCGGTGGCCTCGTCGGCGAGTTCGCGCAGCCTCACCTGCCAGCCGGCGCGTTCACGGAGCCGGAAGGCGAGGCCGGCGAGGGCGTCGGCGGCGCGCCGGGCCTTCTGCGCGGCCTCCTGCCGTTCGTCGCGGATCCGGGCGGCCTCGGCGGCGGACTCGTCGGCCTCCGCCCGTACCGTGCGTGCCTCGGCGAGTTCCGCTTCGGCCTCCTCGGCGAAGGTCCGGGCCTCCTCGGCGGCCCGGGCCAGCTCGGTGAGGCGCCCGGCGGGGCAGCCGGTGCGCCAGGAGGCGAGCCGCGCGGCCAGTTCGCGGTCCTTGCCGAGGCGGGCGGCGAGGGCGCGGATCTCCTCGTCGCGTGCGGTGGCCCGGGCGCGCAGTGCCTGGCGTTCCTCGTCGGCGGCGTGCTCGTCGTGCATGGCCGGGTTCGGCGGCACGAGGAACACGTCGCCGGAGGTGGTGCCCTGGGCGGGGGGCGGGGCGAGCAGCGCGGCGGCGGTGCCGACGGCGACGGCGGAGCGGGGCAGCAGGGCGGCGTCGCCGAGTGCCTCGCGGGCCCGCGCGTGCGTGTCCGGGTCGGTGATGATCACGCCGTCGACCAGTTCGGGGCGGGCGGCGAGCACGCGCGCGTGGTCGGCGGGGTCGACGGCCTGTGCCAGGTAGCGCCAGCCGGGCAGTGCCGGGATGCCGTGTTCGCCGAGGAACTCGACGGTGGCCAGCACGTCCGGGCCGGGCGGCAGCAGCCCGCCGTCGCCGAGGGCGCCGAGGATGCGGGCGTCGTCGGCGGCGGCCGTCCGCAGGTCGAACAGGTGCCGTTCGGCGGTGGACACGGCGCCGTCGAGGAGTTCGCGCAACTCGTCGGCGTAGCGGTCGAGTTCCTCGGGGGTGAGGGTGCTGCCGGTGGCCACGGCGGCCGGCGCGCGGGTGGTGCCGGCCTCCTCCGTCCTGGGCGCGGGCACCCGGGCCGCGCTCGGCGCGCCCGGCAGGCTCAGCAGCTCCGCGAGCCGTTCCTCGGCGGCCAGCGACTCGGCGAGGCGCCGCTCGGCCTCGTGGGCGCGTTCGGCGGCGGTGGCCGCGTCCGCCGCGCGGGCCGCCGTCAGCTCCGCGCGCGATTCGGCGGAGGCCGCCTCGCGCGCGTGCTCGGTGGCCTTGCGGGCGGCCTCGCGGGCCGCGTCCCAGGCGGCCACGGCGGTCTTCTCGGCGTCGCTGGCGGCGAGCGCGGCCCGCGCCGGGTCGGCGTCCGGGGCGCTGTCGTCCAGCCAGCCCGCGCGGACGGCCTCGGCGGTCTCCTGCTCGACCTCGGCGAGCCGCTGGCGCAGGTGCCCGGCCTCGCTGCGGGCCCGTTGCGCCTCGGTGGCGGCGGCGGTGGAGTCCCGGTAGGCGGTGTCGCTGACCTCCTGGAGGGCCCCGGAGCGCTCCTCCTCCTCGTTGGCGAGGGCCTCGGCGCTCCCGGCGGCGGCGTGCAGCGCCCGTACGAGGTCCACGGCGGCCTTGGCGCGGGCGGCGAGGGCGGGGGCCGCGTCCCGCTCGGCCTCCTGGATGGCGGCGGACACGCGCGCGACGCGGTCGGCGGCGGCGCGGTGGCGCAGCACGGCCTCGGCGGCCTGCCAGGCGGAGTGCAGGGTGCGGGCGTCGGCCAGCTCGCGCTTCTGCGCGGCGGCGGACTTCTCGGCGGCGGCCAGCGCCAGGGAGGCGTGCCGGTAGGCGAGTTCGGCGGCGACGAGGGCGCTGCGTTCGCGGGCGCCCTCGGAGTGCGTGACGGCGTACGCGGCGGCCGTCACGCGCTGGGCGAGGTCGGCGGCCCGGATCCGCTCCCGCACGGCTCGCGCGGACAGCCGCCTGGCCAGTGTGCGGGTGCGGCGCTCGGCGCCCGCGTGGACGTCACGCGCGCGTGAGCGCGTCTCGGCGGCCTCGACGATCCGGCCGAGCAGGTCGACCGAGCCGGCGGTGAAGTCCCGTTCGGCGATCAGCTCGGCGCGCCGCCCGAGCTTGTTGCCGAAGCCGCTGACGAGGTCGGCGAGGCCGTCGGTGTCCCGGGTGTCGGTGACCGCGCGCAGCAGCAGGTCGGTGAAGTCGGAGTCCTTCTTGACCGCGAAGAGGCCGGCCGCCTCGCCCTCGTCGGCGTTCATCTCGCGCTGGTAGCGGAAGAGTTCGGGGTCGAGGCCGAGGTCGCCGAGGTGCTCGGTCCAGCGCTCGTGGATCTCCTCCCAGTGCACCTCCAGGTGCGGGTAGACCTTGCCGGCCTCCATGAGGGCGTCGCGGAAGCCCTTCATGGTGCGGCGGCGGCCGTGCGCGCCCGAGGTGCCCTCGGCGGGCGGCCGTACGGCGGTGGACTCGGCGACGGGCAGGTTGTCCAGGCTGAGGCCGGGGCCGGGCCGGAAGGAGTACCAGGCCTCGGCGAACTTGCGCGGGTCGTTGGAGACCTGCCGGCCGCGCCACTCGCTGACCTTGCCGACGACGACGCACTCGCCGGTCAGCACGTGCTGCCACTCCAGGGCCACGTGGCCGCAGTCGTCGGCGAGCAGGAACTTGCGCAGCACGCCGGAGCTGGCGCCGCCGAGGGTGTTGCGGTGGCCCGGCAGCATCACCGAGAAGATCAGCTTGAGCAGGACGGACTTGCCGCCGCCGTTCTCCAGGAACAGCACGCCCGCGGGCGCGGGCCGGCGCGGTGGACCGGACGGCTCCTCCTCGAAGAACTCCGCCTGCGCGGGCGCCGGGTCGGGCACGGGCTCGCCGACACCCCGCAGGTCCAGCACGGTGTCGGCGTAGCGCGCACCGGCGGGACCGATGGAGTAGAGGCGGACCCGGGACAGCTCGTACATGGCGGACTCTCGTAAGTCTGGTGAAAGGTGCGGTGGTTCGAAAGGTCTGGAGCTGCGGGAGCCGCAGCGCGTCAGGAGTGGAACGGCAGTCCGGCGTCGGCCACCAGGTCCAGGTCGTCGGTGTCCTGGGCGGGCAGCAGGGTGGCCGTGCCGTCGGTGACCGGGACGATGCCCAGCTCCACCAGTTCGGCCAGGGCGGCGCTGCCGGCCAGGTCGCGGACCTGGAGCTGGTAGCGGGCCGTGGTGCGGTAGGTGCCGCCGTTGTCGTCGCCGGTGCGCTGCAGGAACCCCGAGTCGGTGAGAAAGGCCATGGCCTTCGCCACGATGCCGGTGGTGGAGGCGGCCGGCCGGCGGGCGTCCTTGGTGGCGCCCGTGGCACTGCGTCTGGCCCAGATCCGCCAGGCCGCCTCCAGGCCGGGCGCGTCGGTGGCCGGGTCGGTGTTCTCGCCCTGCTCCTCGGCGCGCTCCTCCAGGCGGCGGCAGGCCTGCCGGACGAAGGCGTCGACGCCGTTGACGGTGACCCGGCCGATGTAGGAGTCGTCGGCCAGGTCCTCGGGACGGGGGAACGCCAGCGCGGCGACCGCGAGATGGGCGAGTCCGTGCAGGAAGCGGTCGCCGGAGTCGGCGGCGGTGCGACGCGCGTAGTCGCCCATGCGGACGGCGAACACCGAGTCCTCGGCGGCGGTCACGGCCATCCCCGCGCGCGGGGACACCTCCAGCACGACCAGCCCCAGACCGGCCGCGACGGCGTCGGCGAGCCGGGCGAACGCCGGGTCCTCGCGGTAGCGGCGCAGCAGTTCGGTGTACTCCTGGTCGCGGGCGGGCGCCAGCTTGGGCTGGAGTCCGAAGGCGACGAGCCGCGCCGCGTCGGCGGCGTCGGCGGGGGTGACGGCGGAGCCCGCCGGGGTGGCGGCAGGCTCGGGTTCACTCCGGTCGACGTGCTCGGTCACGGGTTCGGCTCCTTGTCGTGCTCTTGTCCACTCATGCCGCTCATGCCGCTTCCGTCCGGTCCGCGGCCATCCCGGCCGCGTCCAGCAGGGCGGTCCCCACGATCAGGTCCGCCCCGCCGAACTCCGGATCGTCCAGCTCGGTGCCGTCGTCCACGGCGAACAGCAGCTTCTCCTCGCCCTGCCGGTAGGCGGTGCCGACGGGCGGGCTGGCCGCGTGGACCGCCAGCAGCGCCACCAGGTAGGCGAGGTCGGGGTCCCCGGTCCGCCGGGCCTCGGCCAGCAGCCCGGACAGTCTCCTCGGGGCGTCCGCCGGCAGGTCCAGCAGCTCCCTGGCCGCGGCCAGCTGTTCCTCGCTGAAGCGGCTGTCGTCCGGCGTCGCGATCAGGTCGGGCTCGGGCATCTCCGCGCCCAGGTGCTCCCGCTCCACCGGCGGGGTCAGCAGTATGTCCACGAGATCGCCGACCCGGACGGACACCGGGGTGCGCAGTCCCGTGCCGCGCGCGAAGAAGGCGTCGGTGACCCGGATCGCCTGCTCCAGCGGCAGCGGCAGGACGGGGGCGACGAGATGGCCGTAGAGGTCGATCCCGGACGCCGTCGCCGGCGTGGCGAAGGCCTGCCGGTCCTGTTCGGCGCGGAACAGCGGGCCCGCCTCCAGCAGACGCGACTGGAGCTGGGTGTGGCGCCGGATGCAGTCCTTGACGATGTCGACGAGTTCGGCGGCGCGGCGCTTGTGCTCGGGGTCCTCGGTCTCGTCGCGGGCCTTGCGGATGTTGGTGAGGATCGCGTTCTCGTGGCGGTAGCGCTCGGCCACGTGGTCCAGTGCCTCGGCGATCATGTCGGGGACGGCGTTGAGCCAGTCGACCGCGCGGACGTTGCGCCGGGTGGCCTCCAGGGCCCGCCGCAGCGTCTCGGAGTACTGGACGGTGCGGTAGCGGGCCTGCTCGGCGGCGAGCTGGGCGTCGGCGAGCCGGCCGCGGCTGATCAGCACCTCGAGCTTGACCTCGGCGGCGATCTGGGCGCTGGTGACGTCGGTGTCGAGGGCGCCGACCAGGACGTTGACCGCCTCGTCCGTCGTCCGCAGGTAGACCGTGCCGCCGGGGCCGGGGACCTCCTCGACCAGCTTGAAGTCGTAGTCGCGGCGGACGTACGTGCCGTCGGGCGCGAAGGTGCCGTAGACCGCGCGGAAGCCGCGGTCCACGCTGCCGACGTTGATCAGGTTCTCCAGCACCCAGCGGGCCACGCGCTCGTGCTCGGCGGCGGGCCTGTCCGGGGCCTGGGCGGCGATGCGCGGGACGAGCCGGGCCACGATCTGCTCGTGGTCGGCGCCGGTGTCGAAGTCCATGTTCAGGGTGACCAGGTCGATGGCGGCCAGCGCCACCTCGGCCATCCCGTACACCGAGTACTCGCCGGCCAGGTTGGCCTTGCGCGCGTCCAGGTCGTGCAGCGGCGCGGTGCAGGCGAGGGCGCGCAGCCGACGCGCCAGCCCCTCGTCGGCGGCCGGGCCCGGAGCCGGGCGCGGCCCCGCGCTGAGCTGGGGCGGAACACGGTCCGTCGATGCAGGCGAAGTCACGGTGCACAGACTAGGTCCTGGGTCTGACATCGGCCCAAACGAGCGGTTCCGCCGGTTCGCCGGCACGGCCGTGGGCCGCTGCCGGCACGCGGTGCGGCCGGCCGCACCGCTCCCGCGCCGCTACGGGGCACCCTCCTCGCCCACCCTGCGCCGGTACACCTCGACGACCCGTTCCAGCGAGTCCGTGAGATAGGTCTCCAGGAGCCGTTCGGCGCCGCGCCGGTCGCCGGCCTGGAGCGCCTGGAGGATCTGGGCGTTGCGGGTGAGGTACGGCTCGTGCAGCCGGCGCGGGTCGTCCACGACGTGGAAGGCCAGGCGCAGCTCGGCGAAGACGCTGCGCATCAGCTCGTCGGTGCGTTCGCTGCCGGCGAGGGCGACCAGTTCCCGGTGGAAGTGGATGTTGGCCGTGCCCAGCCCTTTCCAGTCATTCTCCGCGGCCGCCGCGCGCCCCTCCTCGACCGCCGCGACCAGCCCGTCCAGCCGGTACGGCGGCTCGCCCATCCCGCGGACGACGGCGCACTCGACGAGGGAGCGCGTGCGGTAGATGTCCTCCACGTCCTCGACGGTCAGGACCCGGACGAACACGCCCCGGTTGAGTTCGTGGATCAGCAGGCGCTCGTGGGTGAGCAGCCGGAACGCCTCGCGCAGGGTGTTGCGGGAGACGCCGAGCGCCCCGCCGATGCCGTCCTCGGACAGTCGGGTGCCGGGCGGGAAGTAGCCCTCGGAGATGCGGCTTCTGAGGATGTCCGAAACGCGCTCCGCGGTGCTCGTGCGGCCCAGAAGGACCCGGTCGCCGGCCAGTCCCGTCAGCTCCTCTGCCATGCCCGGAATTCAATCGCAGACACCAGGACGAAACAACACGGGTATTGAAGGATCGTTGAACGATCCTCTACGGTGCTCCGCACGGCTCACTTCCCAGCACCCTCCGTCCCTCTTCTGCGAGGTGCCCATGAGCACGACCCCACCGCCACGTTCCGCACCCTCCACCGACCTCCGACCGGGAGCGGCCGAACACACCGCCGAGGACGGCGCGTTCGCCTGGCTGCGCGCCCTCGGCCCGCGCGGCCGGCGCGCGTTCGCCGGAGCTTTCGGCGGCTATGCCCTGGATTCGTACGACTACTTCACCCTGCCGCTGAGCATGGTGGCGCTCTCGGCGTACTTCGGCCTCAGCAGCGGCCAGACCGGCCTGTTCACCACCGTCACCCTGGTGGTCTCGGCGGTCGGAGGCGCCGCCGCGGGCGTGATCGCGGACCGGGTAGGCCGCGTCCGGGCCCTGATGATCACGGTGGTCACGTACGCCGTCTTCACCGTCGCCTGCGGCTTCGCGCCCACCTACGAGACCCTGCTGGTCTTCCGCGCCCTCCAGGGCCTCGGCTTCGGCGGCGAGTGGGCGGTCGGCGCCATCCTGGTCGCCGAGTACGCGAGCGCGCGCCACCGGGGCCGTACGCTCGGCGCGATCCAGAGCTCCTGGGCGGTCGGCTGGGGACTCGCGGCGATCGTCTACACCCTGGTGTTCTCCTTCGCCGGCGACGACCTGGCCTGGCGGGTGATGTTCTGGACCGGCGCGCTGCCCGCGCTGCTCGTGGTCTGGCTGCGCCGCTCGGTGCACGACGCCCCCACGGCGACGGCGGCCCGTGAACAGGACCCGGGCCGGGGCTCGTTCGCCGCGATCTTCCGGCCGGCCCGCGCGGACGGCGGCCCCGGCCTGCTGCGCACCACGGTCTTCGCGAGCCTGCTCTCCACGGGCGTGCAGGGCGGCTACTACACGCTGGCGACCTGGGTGCCGACGTATCTGAAGTCCGACCGCGGTCTGTCGGTCGTCGGCACCGGCGGCTACCTGGCCTTCCTCATCTCCGGCGCCTTCCTCGGCTACCTGACCGGCGGCCACCTCACCGACCGGCTCGGCCGGCGGAACAACATCTGGCTGTTCGCGCTGCTGTCGGCGGTGTGCATCCTGGCGTACGCGAACATCCCACACGGCGCCAACACCCTGCTGCTGGTGCTCGGTTTCCCGCTCGGCTTCTGCATGTCGGCCATCTTCAGCGGCTTCGGCTCCTACCTGAGCGAGCTGTACCCGACGGCGGTACGCGGCACCGGGCAGGGCTTCACCTACAACACGGGCCGCGCGGTGGGCGCGGTGTTCCCGACCCTGGTGGGCTTCCTCGCGGACAGCTGGGGCGTCGGCGGCGCGCTGGTCTTCGGCGCGATCGGTTACGGCCTCGCTGCGCTGGCCCTGCTCGGGCTGCCGGAGACGCGCGGGAAGGAGCTGGCATGACGCGGGTCAACCGTACCGAGGACCGCCCCGTCACCACCGTCGACGCGCACGCGCACGCGTGGAGCCCGGAAACCGCGCGGGCCCGCTTCCGCGACGGCCTCGCCGGGCCGACCGCCGGGGTCGCGGCGGGCCACACCCAGGCCAACCTGATCGCGGTGCCCGCCGACTGGGCCTACGACATGCTGCTGTTCTGCCAGCGCAACCCCAAGCCGTGCCCCGTCCTCGACGTCACGGACGCCGGTTCCCCGACGACCGTTCTCGCCGAGGGCGCCGACCTGCGCACCGATCTGCCGCGCTACCGGGTGTGGCAGGACGGCGAGCTGGTGGACGAACCCACGGACGCGCGCGCGTACTGGCGGGACGACCTGGTGTCGTTCCTGCTCGGGTGCAGCTTCACCTTCGAGTGGGCGCTGGCCCGCGCGGGCGTGCCGATCCGGCACGTCGAGCAGGGCCGGAACGTGCCGATGTACGTGACCAGCAGGGCCTGCCGGGAGGCGGGCCGGCTGCGCGGGCCGATGGTGGTCTCCATGCGGCCGGTGCCGCCCGAGCGTCTGGGCGCGGCCATCCGGGAGAGCAGCCTGCTGCCGGCCGTGCACGGCGGTCCGGTGCACTGCGGGGATCCCGCGGCCCTCGGCATCGAGGACCTCGGCCGGCCCGACTTCGGCGACCCGGTGACCGTCGCCGAGGGCGACATCCCGGTGTTCTGGGCCTGCGGGGTGACCCCGCAGGCGGCCGTGATGGCGTCCCGGCCGCCGTTCGCGATCACCCACGCGCCGGGCCAGATGTTCCTGACCGACGCCCGGGACGAGCAGTACCGGCTGGTCGGCGTCGACTGAGCCGCGGCCGTGAGGGCCGGAGACCCGAACCCGCGCACGAGAGTGCGCCACGAGAACCGGAGGTGCGAGACCACCATGACCGCGATCGATCTGAACGCCGACCTGGGCGAGGGCTTCGGCCGCTGGCGGCTGACCGACGACGACCAGCTCCTGTCCGTCGTCACCAGCGCCAACGTGGCCTGCGGCTTCCACGCAGGGGACGCGGCCACCATGCGCCGGGTGTGCGAACGGGCGGCCGAGCGCGGGGTGACGATCGGCGCGCAGGTCTCCTACCGGGACCTGGCCGGCTTCGGGCGGCGCGCGATGGATGTGCCGCCCGCCGAGCTGGCTGCCGAAGTGGCCTATCAGATCGGCGCCTTGGAGGTGTTCGCACGGGCGGCGGGCGCGCGCGTGGCGTACGTCAAACCGCACGGCGCGCTCTACAACCGGGTCGTGCGCGACGAGGAACAGGCCCGCGCGGTGATCGAGGGCGTGCGCCTCGCGGACGCCTCGCTGCCGGTGCTGGGCCTGCCCGGCTCGCGGTTCCTATGGCTGGCGGCCGAGGCGGGTCTTCCGGCCGTCACGGAGGCCTTCGCGGACCGCGCGTACACCGACGAGGGCACGCTGGTGCCGCGCGGGCACGCGGGTGCCGTCGTGACCGACCCGGACACCGTCGTGGAGCGCTCGGTGAGCCTCGCGCGCTCCGGTGCGGTCATCGCGCACTCCGGCGCGCGGATCCAGGTGCGCGCCCGGTCGCTGTGCCTGCACGGCGACACTCCGGGCGCGGTCGGCCTGGCCCGGCGGGTGCGGGAACGGCTGGTGGCGGCGGGCGTGCGGGTGGAGGCGTTCGCGTGAGGGCGCTTCCCGTCGGCGACGACGCGCTGCTCGTCGAGGTCGCCTCCGGGCAGGAGGCACAGGCCGTGCACGCGGAGCTGCTGCGGCGCCGCGCGGAGGGCTCGCTCACCGTGCGCGAGATCGTCCCGGCGGCCCGTACCGTCCTGCTCGACGGGCTGGCCGAGCCGGCCCGCTGGGCGGCTGAACTGACCGGGGCGCGGGTGCCGGAGGTGCCCGCCCGCGCGCGCGATCTGGTCGAACTCCCCGTGCGGTACGACGGCCCGGACCTGGCGGCGGTCGCCGCGCACTGGCAGGTACCGCGACGGGAGGTGGCCCGCGTCCACGCCGGCACCGAGTTCACGGTGGCCTTCTGCGGCTTCGCCCCCGGCTTCGGCTATCTCACCGGGCTCCCGGAGCACTACCACGTGCCGCGCCGCGCCACGCCGCGCACGGCGGTTCCGGCCGGTGCCGTGGCCCTGGCCGGCCCGTACACCGGCGTCTACCCGCGTTCCTCCCCCGGTGGCTGGCAGCTGATCGGCACGACGGACGCGGTGCTGTGGGACCCGGCACGCCTCCCGGCGGCCCTGCTGGAGCCGGGCACGCGCGTGCGGTTCGTGCCGGTGGGGGACGCGTGAGCGGGCAGCGCGGGGGCGTACCGGCAGGGGTGCACACCGGGGGGACGGCCGTACCGGTGGCGGTGCGCACCCGAGAAGCAGCCGCACCGGCAGTCGTGCGCGCCGGGGAGAACCGTGTGGCCGGGCGGCGGACGGCAGCCCACGCGCGCGCGTGCCCGCCGGCTGCCCGAGCCGTGGCCGGGGAGGCCCCATGACCGACCGTGCGCTGGTCGTCGTGCGCGCCGGGGCGCTGACCACCGTGCAGGACCGCGGGCGGCCGGGCCACGCGCACCTCGGCGTGCCCCGCTCCGGAGCGCTCGACGCGCCCGCCGCCGCGCTGGTGAACCGGCTGGTCGGCAACCCGCCGGACGCCGCCGTCCTGGAGACCACCCTCAACGGCTGCGCGCTGCGCCCGCGCTCGACGGTGACCGTCGCGGTCGGCGGTGCGCCCTGTCCGGTGACGGTGGGCGGTCGCCCGGCCGCGTGGGGCGCGCCGGTCGTGGTACCGGCGGGCGAACTGCTGGACGTGGGCACGGCCACGGCCGGCGTGCGCGGCTACGTCGCGGTCGGCGGCGGCATCACCGTGGAGCCGGTCCTCGGCAGCCGCGCCACCGACCTGCTGTCCGGTCTCGGTCCGGCACCGCTGACGGACGGCACGGTGCTACCGCTGGGCGCCCCGGCCGGCCCTCCCGCGCCCGTGGACGTGGTGCCGCAGCCGGGTCCGCCGGCCGAGCTCGTGCTCCGGGTGACGCTCGGCCCGCGCGACGACTGGTTCACGGCGCGGGCGGTGCGGGAGCTCACCACGCGCGCGTACCGGGTCTCCGCGGCGAGCAACCGCATCGGCCTGCGCACCGAGGGGCCCCCGCTGGAGCGGGCCCGGACCGGTGAACTGCCCAGCGAGGGCATGGTCCTGGGCGCGGTCCAGGTCCCGCCGGACGGGCGCCCGGTGGTCTTCCTCGCGGACCATCCCACCACCGGCGGCTATCCGGTGATCGCGGTCGTGCGCGCCGCCGACCTCCCGTCCGCCGCCCAGGCGCTCCCCGGCACCCCGGTCCGCTTCGTACCGGTGCGCCGCCGCTGAGCCCCCGCGGCCGCCGCCCCGGTTGAGGCCGGCGGGCGGCGCTGCCGGCCTCAACCGGCCGGAACGGCCCCCGCGGAGGCGGCCGTCTCCACGACCGCCGTCGCCCCGGGGCCGACCACCTCGACCGCCCCGTCCCTGCCGTCGCCGCGCCACCGAGCCCCTGCCTCCACGGCGGAGGCGTCCGGCAGGGCCGCCAGCGCTGCCGACGCGCGGAGGTCCAGGTGGGTTGCGGTGCCCCGGGCGCGGTGGCGCAGTTCGCCGGCGGCCAGGAGCAGCAGCTGCGGCAGCAGGTCGTCGCAGCGCCGGAGCACCCAGGCGGTTCCCGCCGTGGCCAGCCACCACAGGCTCGCCGTGCGGGACGGCGCGGGGAACTCCGGTTCGGGCGAGGGAGGTTCCCCGGTCGCGCGGCCCGCCTCGGCGAGCAGGGCGTGGCAGCGGACGGCGAACCGCCGGTGACCGCGCTCCGCGGGGTGCAGGCGGTCCGCGCTCCACAGGCTCCGGTCGCTGGTCCAGCGCTCGTCCGCCGCGTGCAGGTGGAGGGCGCCGTACCGCTCGGACAGCGCGTGGACGACCGCGTTGACCGCCCGTTGCCGCCGGGCCAGCGGCAGGGCCAGGGCGTCCGGGAGCCGGAGCATGGCGCCGGGGTCGGGCAGGCAGGCGGTGAGCAGGGTGGCGCCCCGACGGGTGAGGGAGCCGTACACCTGGTCGAGGCGGGCGGCCACGGCGTGGACGTCGAAGGTGCGGCGCAGCGTGTCGTTGACGCCGACGACCACGGACACCAGGTCGGGGCGCAGCTCCAGGGCGGCCGGCGTCTGCTTCTCCAGCACGTCCCGCGTCTGCGCCCCGCTGACCGCGAGGTTGGTGAACAGCACCTCTTCGCCGTCCCCGGCGAGGGAGGCGGCCAGCAGCGCCGCCCAGCCCCGCCATCCGGCACCGACCGGGTCGCCCACACCCTCGGTCAGCGAGTCCCCGAGCGCGACGAAACGCAACGGGCCGCCGCGCCCGGTCGCGGCATCGGCTCGCGAGCCACGCCCGCACGCGCGCGCGGAGCCACTTGGCCGCATCGCGGCATCGGCGCTCATGCCACACCCTCCGGTACGGCGGGCCGGGCGTCGGCGGGGCGCAGCACCTCCGTGTCGTGGGCCGCCAGGAAGGCCTCCACGGCCGTTGCCCAGCCGAAGCACTCCGCACGCGCGCGTGCCGCTTCGCGCCGCTCGGGCTCGGCGCGGTCCAGCAGCAGTTCCACGGCGTCCGCGAACGCCTCGCCGCCGCCCACCGCGGTGGCCCCCGCCGATCCGATGACCTCGGGCAGGGCGGAGGACGCGCTCGCCACCACGGGCGTGCCGCAGGCCAGGGCCTCCAGCGCCGCCAGTCCGAAGGTCTCGGCGGGCCCGGGCGCGAGGCACACGTCGGCGGACGCCTGGAGCGCGCCGAGGGACGTCCGGTCGGAGACGTGCCCGAGGAAGGTCACCGGGAGCCCGCGGTCCCGCGCGCGCTGCTCCAGCCGGGCCCGCAGCGGCCCGTCCCCGGCGACCACGAGCACCGCCCGCCGCCCGCGCCGCAGCAGCGCCTCCAGGGCGTCCAGGGCCGTGCCGGGGCGCTTCTCGACGGACAGCCGGGACGCCATCACGAGCAGTGCCTCGTCCCCGCGCGCGTGGCGGTCACGCAGCCCGGGGTCGCGCAGCACGGGGTGCCGTTCCATCAGGTCGACCCCCAGGGGAGCGCGTACGACGTTGCGCGCGCCGATGCGTACGAACTCGCGCTCGGCGAACTCGGTGGTGCACACCACCCGCGAGTAGGCGTGCGCGGTCCGGGTGTTGAGGGAGTCGGCGGCGCGCCGCGCCAGGCGCTCGGGCAGGCCCCAGGTGCGCAGCACGCCGTCGGCGGTCTCGTGGGAGACCATCACGGCGGGCACGCGCGCGCGGCGGGCCCAGCGGCCGGTCCAGCGCAGGGTGGTCCGGTCGGAGACCTCCAGGCGGTCCGGGGCGAGTTCCTCCAGGAGTGCGGCCACGCGCCGCTTGTCGGTGAGGACGCGGTAGCCGCCGGTGCCGGGCAGCAGCGGGCCGGGCAGGGTGATGACCCGGCCCTGCTCGGTGTCGCGGTCGGTGTGCCGTTCGCCGGGCACGACCAGTACCGGTTCGTGGCCCGCGGCCCTGAAGCCCTTGCCGAGTTCCCGCAGGGCGGTGCGCAGCCCGCCGGAGGCGGGGGCGACGAAGTTGGCGAGGCGGACGATGCGCAGGGACTGCCCGGTCATGCCGCCACCGCCGTCTTCCGGTCCGCGAGGACGTCGTCGTAGTGGGCGATCAACCGGTCGCCGACGGCGGCCCAGGTGCGGCCCTCGACCGTCGCGCGGGCGGTGGCGCCGTACGCGGCGCGCCGCGCGGGGTCGGCGGCCAGGGCGCGGACCGCCTCCCGGAGGGCTTCGGCGTCGCGCGGCGGGACCAGCAGGCCGGTACGGCCGTGGTCGACCAGGTCGAGCGGGCCGCCGGCGGCCGGTGCGACGACCGGGACTCCGCTGGCCATGGCCTCCTGGACGGTCTGGCAGAACGTCTCGAAGGGGCCGGTGTGCACGAACAGGTCCAGTGAGGCGAAGATCCGGGCCAGTTCGTCGCCGGTGCGGCGGCCGAGGAAGACGGCGCCGGGCAGGGCCTCGGTCAGGTGGGCCTGGCTCGGTCCGTCGCCGACGACCACGACCCGCACCCCGGCCAGCCCGCAGACTCCGGAGAGGAGTTCGACGTGCTTCTCCGGGGCGAGCCGGCCGACGTAACCGACGATCAGTTCGCCGTTCGGGGCGAGGCCGCGGCGCAGCGTCTCGTCCCGGTGCTGTGGCCGGAAACGTACGGTGTCCACCCCGCGCGGCCAGAGCCGTACCCGGGGTACGCCGTGCTCCTCCAGGTCGGACCGGGCCGCGCTGGAGGGGGCCAGGGTGCGGTCGGCGGCACCGTGCACGGAGCGGATGCGCCGCCAGGCCGCGGCCTCTCCGGCGCCCACGTAGGTACGGGCGTAGCCGGCCAGGTCGGTCTGGTAGACGGCGACGGCGGGGACGCCGAGCCGGGCGGCGGCGGCCATGCCGCGGACACCGAGGACGAAGGGGCTGGCCAGGTGGATCACGTCGGGGCGGTGCGCGACCAGGGCGGCGGCGAGACGCCGGCTGGGGAGGGCGACGCGGACCTGGGGGTAGCCGGGGAGCGGGAGGGAGGGGATCCGGACGACCGGGCACGGGGCGTCCGTGTCCGGGCTGCTGCCGGGCGCGGGAGCGGGGGCGACGACGAGGGGGAGGTGACCGCGGTCCACGAGGTGCCGGGCGGTCTGGAGCGCGCAGTGGGCCACGCCGTTCACATCGGGGGGAAAGGATTCGGTCACGATGACGACACGCATACGGGTGTTGTCGCCGCGCCGGACGTGCCCGCGTCAACTTCGATCTTTCGGTGCGGGGAACGTCCCATGAGCGTTGGGCTGCACACCCGAGCGGGTCAGGCGGCCGTCATGGCCACCTGACCCGCGGGTCATCCGGTGTTCACCCGGCGGGCGCTCGTCCCCCGGGGCAGCTGTACGCCGGGTGCCGGCGCACGCGCCTCAGCCGAGGCTCCCTCCGGGTCCACAGCGGCTCAGCCGAGAGCCGCGTCCGGTCCGAAGCGGCTGCGTACCGCGGTCTGCACCTCGTCCTCCTCCGCCGGATCGGCGGCCAGGCGGCGCAGGCGTTCCACGACCCGGGCGTCGCCGGTCTCGGCGTGCCGGGCGGCCAGTTCGCGGGTGGTCTCCTCGCAGTCCCACAGGCATTCGACGGCGAAACCGGTGGCGAAGGAGGGATCGGTGGCGGCCAGCGCGCGGGCGGCGCGGCCGCGGAGATGGGAGGAGGCCGTCTCGCGGTAGACATGGCGCAGGACGGGGGCGGCGCAGACGATGCCGAGGCGTCCGGCGCCGTCGACGAGCGTCCACAGGGTGGGGGCGTCGGGTCCCTCGCCGCGCACGGCCTCGCGCAGGGCGCCGAGGACCAGGTCGCGGTCCCGTGTGCCGCCGCGGCAGGCGAGCACGCGTCCGGCGGCGGCACCGAGCGCGTCGGGGCGCTGGGCCCAGCCGCGCGCGCGGTCGACGGCGGCGACGCTGCGCATGCGTTCGAAGGCGTCGACGGCGGCCTCCACGACGGGTGCCGTGCCGTCGGCGACGGCTGCCTCGATCAGGCCGAGCGCGTCACGGTCGTTGCTGTCGGCGAGGTAGCGCAGCGCGGTGCAGCGGGCGCCGTCGGTGCCGGTGCGGGCGGCCTGGAGGATCTCGGGCCGGTCCTCCGGGCCGGCCACGGCGACCAGGCAGCGGGCGGCGGGCACATGGAGGGCGGCACCGCGCTCCATGCCCTGCTGGGCCCACTCGAAGACGGCGCGGACGCTCCAGTCGGGGCGGGGGCCGGCGGGCCGCATCTGCCGCTGCCAGCGGTCGAAACAGCCGGTCTCCTGGGCGGCGCGCACCCGCGTGGCGATCGACGCGCGCGGATCCTCGGCCCACAGCCGCCAGGGCCGTGGTTCGAAGGCGTCGCGTACGGCGGCGGCCAGCTCGGCCTCGCCCTCGGGATCGGTGGCGAAGCGGGCCAGGACGGGGGCGGCGAGGGCGCGCAGGCCCGCGTCGTCGTCCCTGAGGGCCAGCTCGTCCAGGGCCCAGGCCCAGTTGGAGCCGTGCGCGGCGTACCTGCGCAGCAGTTCCAGGGCGTCCCGCCTGCCGTAGGAGGCGAGGTGGCCGAGAACGGCGAGGGCCAGGCCGGTGCGGGACTCGTCGGCGTCGACGACGTCCTCGGGGTCGAAGAGGTGTGCCTCCACGGCGTCCAGCTCGCCGTTCAGGTCGAGGTAGAGCCGGGCGTAGTACAGGGAGCGGTTCTCCACCTGCCAGTCGTGGCGGGGGTCGCGCAGCACACAGTGGTTCAGGGCCGCGAGCGCCTCGGCGCGCGGGGCCGTGAGCGCGTGCAGCGTGCCGTCGCCGCGGCCCCGCTGAAGCAGGCCGAGCAGCGTACCGCTGGGCGCTATGACCGGATCGAACATGGGAAACAGCCTCACATCAAGCGTCGACGCAACCGGGAAACACGCATTACCTGGCCGCGTGACACAACGTCGGAGCGCCCGCCGTCTCTTGCTTGCTGTAGACCATCTCTCTCTGCCTCTCGTCGGTGGCCCATGCGGACCGCATCACGGCCCGCGCGGTGCGGCAACACCTGCCCAGCCATCGCGTCCGTGAATCACGACGTCATGATGACCCGCGGTGTGTGCTGCCGCGACCGTATTTCCGGCGGCCCTGTACCGCCTCCCCCGTTTTCCGTGTCGTACCTGGTCAGTGCGTCAACGTCAGTGGACGCCGAACAGTTCCAGGAGCTCCTTCTTGTCGAACATCCGGGCCGTGTCGACGGCCGACGGCGTGCCTGCGGAAGGATCGGCTCCGCCCTCCAGGAGGGCCTTGATGACGTCCGTCTCACCCTTGAAGACGGCACCCGCGAGCGGGGTCTGGCCCCGGTCGTTGACCTGGTCCGCCGCCGCGCCGCGGGCGAGCAGCGCGCGTACCGCGTCGGCGTGACCGTGGTAGGCGGCGAGCATCACCAGGGAGTCGCCGCGGTCGTTGGTGAGGCTGGCCGGAACACCCGCGTCGACGTACGCCACGAGCGCCTCGGTCTGCCCCCGCCGGGCCAGATCGAAGATCTTGGTCGCCAGCTCCACGACCTCGGGGTCGGGAACTTCACTCATCGGCCGGACCGCCTCTCCATGCTGATTCGGGGACTGCTTCGTACGAGTGAATCGCCAGCGTACTGGCTCGCGCGGCACATGACCCGATCTGCCCGAGGTAAAGATCCACGGCAGCGCCCGCAGGTGGCGCCGCACCGACAACACACCTGGTCAACCACGGTCCGACACACTCGCCCGAGTGAGCGAAATCCCCCGCTTTTCACCCAGTTGCACCTTTAATCGTATGGATACATCCTGTGATCCTGGAAGAACTCATGGTGACTGTCCCCCACCATCGACACCAGGAGGCCCCAAATGATCCTCTCGCTCTCAGGCGTGCTGCTGCTCGGCGTCGTCGTCTTCCTGTTCTTCCGCAAGGACGGACTGAAGGGATCGCACGCCACGGTGTCGGCGCTCTTCGGCTTCTACCTGTCGACCACAGGCATCGCCCCGAGCATCAAAGCCGGAGGAGAGAGCCTGGCCAGCCTCCTGGGCGGCATCAAGTTCTGACCCCTCCCGTACCGCCCGCACGCACCCTCAGGAGACAGCAGTGGCCCGGCGCCCCCTCCCCCGCATCCTGAGCAAGGACAGCGCCCAGATCGCCCGGACGCAGATCGCCCGGAGCAAGGAGCTGGCCCGGACGGCGGCCGACAGCGCCACCGACGTCCTCCAGCCGCTGATCACCGTGTCGCGCGGGCTGCGCCTGCTGGCCTCGGCCGGCCGGCGCAGGTGGGCGGACACGCCCAAGGACAAGCGCGGACCACTGCTGTTCTTCGTGGCTTCCATGGTCCTGGTCGTGGCCCTGATGCCGTACGGGCCGCTGCTCGCCGTCATCGCCGTGATGGCGGCGGCGGCCTGGCACGGCCGCGACCGCACCCCGGCGGCGCCCGAGGGGCCCGACGAGTCCCAGACCCAACGCCTCCAGGCGCTGTACGAGGCCCTGGTGCCGTACTTCTCCAGCTCCGAGGACCCGACGCCGCTGTACGCGCACGGCGGGGAGTGGGAGAAGGCCTACGCGGCGCACGAGTTCGACGACGCCGGGCGCATCGGCCACCTCGTGATCCGCTACCCCGCCTACTTCCCGGACGGCGAGCCCGCGGCCCGCGCGCGGATCGAGCAGCTGCTCACCGCGAAGGCCGGGCGGAGCCGTGAGTACCACTTCGCGTGGGAGGAGGAGGGCAACCAGCTCACCGTCACCGCCCTCCCCCCGCTGCCCGCCGACATCCCCGCCCAGCGCTTCGTCACCGCGCCCGGCGAGACCGTCCTCGGCTTCACCGACCCCAGCGAGGTCCAGCGCACGCTCCCCCTGTCCTACGGGGAGGAACGGGTCGACGTGCCGCCGGTCGTCTGGCGCACCGGCATCCGCTCCACCGAGCCGCACCTGCTGGCCATGGGCCACCCCGGCAGCGGCACCTCCACCCTGTTGCGCTCCGTCGCCATCCAGGCCCTCCAGTACGGCGATGTGCTGATCGTCGACGGCGGCGGCACCGGCGAGTACGCCTGCCTGACCGGACGCAGCGGCGTCCTGGCCGTGGAGTGCGCGCTGCCCGGGGCGCTGGCCAGCCTGGAGTGGGCCGCGCAGGAGACCGAGCGGCGGCTCATCGCCATCAACCTGGCACGGCAGGCGGGCGACCCGCCGCCCCCGGACACCCGGCGTCCGCTGTGGATCCTGCTGGACCGCCCCAGCGTCTTCGCGCACCTCGGGCCGGCCGACGGCCGCAAGGACCCGCAAGTGCTGCTCCAGGTGCCATTGCGGCACGGCCGCGCGGCGAACGTGACCGTGGTCGTGGCCGAGCAGTTCGACAGCGCGGAGGCGCTGACCGACGCGGTACGGCAGCACACGCGCGCGCGTGTCGTGCTCGGGTCCGCCGCGCCGGAGCAGGTGGAGGCGGTGCTGGGGGCGCCGCCGCACACGACGTCGACGACGCAGGTGCCGCCCGGGCGGGGGTACGCCCGGCTGGGGTCCGGACCGGTGCACCGGCTCCAGGTCCCGCGGACGCCGGACCCGTACGACGACGCCACGAGCGACGCCGACCGGCAGGCGGTACTGGAGCTGCTGCCGCCGCGGACCACCGCGGTGGAGGAGGAGCCGACGGCACTCTCGAAGCCGGCGGAGGTCTCGGAACCGGCGGATGTCTCGAAGCCGGCGGCGAGGAAGGCACCGGTTCCCGCGGAGGCCCTGGCGGCGGAGCCTTCGTAGCGCCCTGATCCGGTGCCCCCGGGCCGCAGGGTTCCTCCGGTGCCCCCGGAGCGCAGGGCCCCACGCCCCCGCCTACGCCACGAACGTCCTCGGCGCCTCGCCCGCCCCCGTCGCCCCCGACTCCACCAGCCGGGCCGCGGCGGCGAGCCGTAGCGCCGCCTCGTCCGCCACCGCTCCCCCGACGGTGAACGGAAGCCGCACGTACCCCTCGAACGCGCCGTCGACACCGAAGCGAGGACCGGACGGGACACGCACGCCCGTCCGTTCGCCCGCTTCCGCGAGGCGGGAACCGGAGAGTCCGCCCGCGCGCACCCAGAGGGTCAGGCCGCCCCGGGGCACCTCGAACTCCCAGTCGGGCAGTTCCCGGCGCAGCGCGGCCACCAGGGCGTCCCGGTTCTCCCGGGCCTGCGCCCGGCGCAGCTCGACCGCCTGCTCCCAGCCCCCGGTGCTGAAGAGCCAGTTCACGGCCAGCTGCTCCAGCACCGGTGTGCCGAGGTCGGCGTAGGCCCGCGCGGCGACCAGGCTGCGGATGACGTCCGGCGCCGCCCGCACCCAGCCGATCCGCATCCCCGCCCAGAACGCCTTGCTGGCCGAGCCGACCGTGATCACCGTGGAGCCGGCCGGGTCGAAGCCGCACACCGGGCGGGGCATGCCGTCCCGGACGTCCTCGTCGAGCCAGAGCTCGCTCATCGTCTCGTCGGCGACGAGCACCGTGCCGGCCGAGCGGGCCGCGTCCACCAGGCGGCGCCGCTGGTCCTCGTCGGCGAGCGCCCCGGTGGGGTTGTGGAAGTCGGCGACCACGTAGGCGATCCGCGGCGCGGCCTCGCGCAGCACCTGGCGCCAGCGGTCCAGGTCCCAGCCGGACAGGCCCTCGGCCATCGCGACGGGCACCAGCCGGGCGCCCGCCTCGCGCATCAGCTGCAGGATGTTGGCGTAGGACGGGGACTCCACGGCGATCCGCTCGCCCCGCCCTCCGAAGAGGTGGCAGATGGCGTCGATGGCACCCATGGCGCCGGTCGTGACCATGATCTGCTCCGGCATGGTGGGGATCCCGCGCGCGGTGTACCGCTCGGCGATCATCGAGCGCAGCGCGGGCAGTCCGGCCGGGTAGTCGCCGTGGGTGTGGGCGTACGGCGGGAGTTCCTCCAGGGCGCCCTGCACGGCCCGGGTGAGCCACGGCTCGGGCGCCGGGAGCGAGGCGCAGCCGAGGTCGATCACCGAACCCAGGGCCTCCGGCGGCAGGGGTTCCAGGCCACGGGCGGGGATGGGGTTGCCGGCCGGTACGGCGGTCCAGCTCCCGGCGCCGCGCCGGGACTCCAGGAAGCCCTCGCCGCGCAGCGCCTCGTAGGCCGCCGCGACGGTGGTGCGGCTGACGGAGAGGGCCAGGGCCAGTTCGCGTTCGGCGGGCAGGCGGGCGGCCACCGGGACCCGGCCCTCCAGCACGAGCAGCCGGACGCCGTCGGCGAGGGCGCGATAGGCGGGGGGACGGCGGGTGCCGGGGCCGGCCGGACGGTCCTGCTGGGAGTTGAGGAGCCGGGCGAGCTGCGCGGCTCCCACGGCCGAGGTCCACTGCGCCATGAAGATCAGTCCACCTTCCCCGAATTGGCCATGGATGACGATTGGTCCCAAGCCACAGAGTGTCATGCGTCAGGCCACCGCCACCACCCAGGGGGGTAATTCCATGTCCACTCCCGGCCCGTCCGCTCCCGCCCGCCACCTCGGACGGCGGCTGGTCCAGCTGTACGCGGGGCTCGCGCTCTACGGTGCGAGCTCGGCGCTGCTCGTGGCGGCGGGGCTGGGCCTGGAGCCGTGGAACGTGCTGCACCAGGGGCTCGCGGAGCTGACCGGGCTGAGCATCGGGGTGGTGTCGATCATCGTGGGCGCGGCGGTGCTGCTCCTGTGGATCCCCCTGCGCCAGCGCCCCGGGCTGGGCACCGTCTCCAACGTCTTCGTGGTCGGCCTCGCCATGGACGGCACGCTCGCCCTGCTCCCGGCGGCGCACTCCCTGACCGCCCGCGTCCCGCTGCTGCTCGCGGGGATCGTGCTGAACGGCGCGGCGACCGGCCTCTACATCGCGGCGCGCTTCGGGCCGGGCCCGCGCGACGGTCTGATGACGGGGCTGCACCGGCGCACCGGCCGGTCGATCCGGCTGATGCGGACGGCGGTGGAGGTCGCGGTGGTGGTCACCGGATTCGTGCTGGGCGGCACCATCGGCGTGGGCACCGTGCTCTACGCCGTGTCCATCGGACCGCTGGCGCAGGCCTTCCTGCGGGTGTTCGCCGTTCCGTCGGCACCGGCGGGCAGCACGGTCGTTGCCGCGGCGACACCCCGGCGCGCGATACTGCGACCGTGAGCCTCACCACACCGCGCCCGCGCCACCCGTTCCTGGACCACCCGGGGCCGATCGCCTTCGCCCACCGGGGCGGGGCCGCCGACGGCCTGGAGAACACCGTGGCCCAGTTCCGGCGCGCCGTGGAGCTGGGCTACCGGTACATCGAGACCGATGTGCACGCCACGGCGGACGGCCGGCTCGTCGCCTTCCACGACACGACCCTGGACCGGGTCACCGACGGCGCGGGCCGGATCGCCGACCTGCCGTGGGCGCAGATACGGCACGCGCGCGTGGGCGGCCGGGAACCGGTGCCGCTGTTCGAGGAGCTGCTGGAGACCTTCCCCGGGGTGCGCTGGAACGTCGACGTCAAGGCGGAGCCCGCGCTGTGGCCCCTGCTGGAGGTGATCGAGCGCACGGACGCCTGGGACCGGGTCTGCGTGGGCTCCTTCTCCGAGGCGCGCGTGCTGCGGGCCCAGCGGCTGGCGGGGCCACGACTGGCCACCTCGTTCGGCACGCGCGGGGTACTGAGCCTGCGGCTGCGTTCGTGGGGGCTGCCGGCCGCCGTGCGCCGGTCGGCGGTGGCCGCGCAGGTGCCGGAGGCCCGGTCGGGCGTGCCCGTCGTCGACCACCGCTTCGTCCGCGCCGCCCACGCCGTCGGGCTCCAGGTGCACGTGTGGACGATCAACGAACCCGAACGGATGCACCGGCTCCTGGACCTGGGCGTGGATGGCATCATGACCGATCACATCGACACGTTGCGCAAGGTCATGGAGGACCGGGGCGTCTGGGTCTGACTTCCCGGCCGCCCCGGCCCGGGCCGTCGCGGTGGAGCGGGGAAGCGAGGGCACGGGTGAGCACCGGCACCGTGCGGGCCCAGGCGGCGGACGACGACGCCGCCCTCAGGCGCGAGCAGCGCGGCTGGTACGTCTACGACTGGGCGTGCTCCGTCTATTCGACGAGTGTCCTGACCGTCTTCCTCGGTCCGTACCTCACCGCGGTCGCCGAGCACGCGGCGGACACCGACGGCTATGTGCACCCGCTGGGCGTCCCGGTCCGGGCGGGCTCCTTCTTCGCGTACTCCGTGTCCCTGTCGGTGGTCCTGGCCGTCGTCGTGATGCCGCTGGTGGGCGGTGCGGCCGATCGCACGGGCCGCAGGAAGCCACTGCTCGCGGCGGCCGCGTACACCGGAGCGGCGGCGACCACCGGGATGTTCTTCCTGGACGGCGACCGGTACCTGCTCGGCGGGGTGCTGCTCGTCGTGGCGAACGCGGCGCAGTCCGTCGGGATGATGCTCTACAACTCCTATCTGCCGCAGATCGCCCCGCCCGCACAGCGCGACGCGGTCTCCTCCCGCGGCTGGGCCTTGGGCTACGCGGCGGGGTCCCTCGTCCTCGTCGCCGACCTGGTGCTGTACTCGGCGCACGACTCCTTCGGCCTCTCCGAGACCGCCGCCGTCCGGGTCTGTCTCGCCTCGGCCGGACTGTGGTGGGGCGCGTTCACGCTCGTACCGCTGCGCAGGCTGCGTGACCGCCGCGCCCGTGTGGGGCGGGCCACCGCGCCGGGGCCGCGGCAGCTGGCCGCGACGGTCCGGGAGATGCGCGGGTACCCGCTGACCCTGGCGTTCCTGCTCGCGTACCTCGTCTACAACGACGGCATCCAGACGGTGATCACGCAGGCCTCGGTCTACGGCTCCGAGGAGCTGGGTCTCGGCCAGTCGACGCTGATCGGTGCGGTCCTGCTGGTGCAGGTGCTGGCCGTGGCCGGGGCGCTGGCGATGGGGCGGCTGGCGCGGGCGTACGGCGCGCGGCGGACGATCCTCGGTTCGCTGGTGGCGTGGACGCTCACGCTGGCGGCCGGCTGGTTCCTGCCCGCGCGGTCGCCGGTGTGGTTCTTCGCGCTGGCCGCCGCGATCGGCCTGGTCCTCGGCGGCAGCCAGGCGCTGTCCCGGTCGCTGTTCTCCCACCTGGTGCCGCCGGGCAAGGAGGCCGAGTACTTCTCGGCGTACGAGATGAGCGACCGCGGGATGAGCTGGCTCGGGCCGCTGCTGTTCGGGCTCACCTATCAGCTGACCGGCAGCTACCGGTCGGCGATCTTCTCGCTGGTGGCGTTCTTCGTCCTCGGCTTCGTCCTGCTCGCGCGGGTCCCGGTCGGGCGTGCGGTCGCCGAGGCGGGGAACCCGGTTCCCGAGAGGATCTAGCGCCGATTTAGCACTCGGCGTGAAAGGGCGGTAGTGTACGCGTTTGGCCTGCCAGGCGTACCGTTACTGCGCGTCAAAGATGCCGAAACGCTGGGTGACATCTGCTAGCAGATGTGACAAACCGGGCGCCTGTGGGTAGAACAAGGGGCGGCTACGACGGCGACGCATGACCCGGAACGGGACTCGGAACGGGAATCTTTACCGCCGACCGGACGTTGACCGGATGACGACGACAGCGACACCTGTCCTGTGGGCGACAAGCCCGGGAGGCACGATTCATGAGTGAGCGAGCTCTTCGCGGTACGCGCCTCGTGGTGACCAGCTACGAGACGGACCGCGGTATCGACCTGGCCCCGCGCCAGGCCGTGGAGTACGCATGCGAGAAGGGGCACCGGTTCGAGATGCCCTTCTCGGTCGAGGCGGAGATCCCGCCGGAGTGGGAGTGCAAGGTCTGTGGTGCCCAGGCACTCCTCGTGGACGGCGACGGCCCTGAGGAGAAGAAGGCCAAGCCCGCGCGTACCCACTGGGACATGCTGATGGAGCGACGCACCCGTGAGGAACTCGAAGAGGTCCTTGAGGAGCGTCTGGCGGTACTGCGCTCGGGGGCGATGAACATCGCGGTCCACCCCCGGGACAGCCGCAAGAGCGCGTAACGCGCACAGAGCACAACGACCGCGGGCGCCGTACGTGAGAGACGTACGGCGCCCGCGGTCGTTGTGCGTGCTCGGGGCGCTCAGCGCGTGAGCGGAGGCCTGTGCTCCCCCGGCTCGGGCCGGTCCTCCCTGATGACCTCGCCCTGCACCACCCTGCCGTCGGGCCGGTGGATGCGGACCTGCTGGAACGCGTCGCCCAGGCTGCCCGGGGCAACCTTGCGCAGACTCCGTTCCACCGCGTTCTCCGCGAAGCGGCTCACCGCCTTCTGGACCGGCGGGAGCAGCAGGAGCAGGCCCGCCGCGTCCGAGAGCAGGCCGGGGATCATCAGCAGCAGACCGCCGAGCATCATCAGGCCGTTGCCGCCGCCGCGCGCCGGTGAGCCGCCCCGCTGCAACGCCTCGTTCAGGCTCTGGAAGGCGCGGCGGCCGGCCCGCTTGATGACCACGGACCCCGCCACGAGACCCGCGACCAGCAGCAGGAACACCGTGAGGCCGCCCACGGCGCCCGCGACCAGGGTCAGCAGCCAGATCTCCAGCACCAGCCACGCGGCGAGGCCCAGCGGCAGGTACCTGCGCAGCCGGGAGCGCCGGCGGCGGGCGGTGTACGGAGAGGTCGGAGCGCCAGTCGTCATGGTCCCAGTGTGCCTGGGTGCGCCTCAGTGCGGGATAAGGGGGTGATCGGCCCGGGGCACGGACCGGCCGCGCGACCGGTCCGCGAACCGCCGCTACGCCTGCTTGCCCTTGCCGGTGAGCTTGCCGAGGCGGTCCCCGACGCCCCAGGAGGTGACCCGCCACAGCGCCTCGACCACGATGTCCCGGCTCATCTTGGAGTCGCCCAGTTCCCGCTCGACGAAGGTGATGGGGACCTCGACGACGTGGTAGCCGGCCTTCACCGCGCGGCGGGCCAGGTCGACCTGGAAGCAGTAGCCCTGCGAGGCGACCTCGCCCAGGCCGAGGCCCTCCAGCGTCCCGCGGCGGAAGGCCCGGAAGCCGCCGGTCACGTCCCGGATGGGCACGTCGAGCATGAGCCGCGAGTACGTGGAGCCGCCCCGCGAGAGGAACTCCCGGGACTTCGGCCAGTTCACCACCCGGCCGCCGGGCACCCAGCGGGAGCCGAGGACCAGGTCGGCGCCCTTGAGGGCGGTGAGCAGCCGGGGCAGTTCCTCGGGCTGGTGGGAGCCGTCGGCGTCCATCTCGATCAGCACGCCGTAGTCCCGCTCCAGGCCCCAGCGGAAACCCGCGAGGTAGGCGGCGCCCAGACCCTCCTTGCCCCTGCGGTGCAGCACGTGGACGTGCTCGTCCTCGGCGGCCAGTTCGTCGGCGAGCTTGCCGGTGCCGTCGGGGCTGTTGTCGTCCGCGATCAGTACGTGCGCCTCGGGGACGGCCTTGCGCACCCGGCCGACGATGGACTTGATGTTCTCCGCCTCGTTGTAGGTCGGGATGATCACCAAGGCCGTGCCGAGCGGACCGAACTGCCTCCCCTGGGCCTGAGCCGCGAGGGTCCCGTCGCCGTCGTTCACTGCTGCCCCTTCATGTCGTACACAGGGGTCCACCATAGTGGCCGCGCCCCGGCGGGACGTGACAGCGCGTGCCTACGGTGGTGTCGGTTCCACAAGAGCGGGGTAAGAAAGTACTTTTCGGTACCTTCCCGCCAGGTGCTGGACACCTTCGCACCACGACGGATGGGGGCCCGGCGCCCTTCGGTCCGACCCGGGACCCGCCGGCTGCGGGTCGACCAAAAGCCGTTGTCTACTGAGCGCCCGGGCCCCACCCGGGTCACACCTGGCCGACCCGCGGGAACGTCCCCCTCGTCGGCGCGGGCGCTGAGCCTGGCTCCCAGCGACGGTGCTCCGGTGCGGCACACCGTCCCTGACCCAGCGGCGCTGCGACGAGTCGGCTGAACGTCCCCCGGTCGGGCGTCCGGTGGTGGACTCGCACGAACCTACCGGCCCCTGGCCGCCGACTGTCAACAGCCCCGCGAACCGGGCGGCCGGCACCGGCGGCGCGGCCGGTGGGGAGGATGCGCAGGTCGGGCGGCGGGGCCCCGGCGGCCGGGGCGGCCCACACCACCCCGGGAGATCACTCGCCCGGCCGTACGAACACCGTCCGCCCGCCGACCACGGTCCGCAGACAGACCGGCAGGTCACGGCCCGGGCTGAGGTCGGGCAGGCCGGGCGTGCCGGAGCGCGGATCGGTGGACCAGCGGGCGACCCGGTCGTCGGGGGCCTGCACGACCAGTTCGTCGGTCCGCCAGACGGCGTAGTCGGCGGGAGCGCCCGGTACCAGGACACCCGCGTCGTCGCGGCCGACGGCCCGCCAGCCGCCGCGGGTGTGCGCGGTGAAGGCGGCGCGGACGGAGATCCGGTGCCCGGGCGTGCGGTGGAAGGCGGCGGCACGGACCGTGCCCCAGGGGTCCAGCGGCGTGACCGGGCTGTCGGAGCCGAACGCGAGCGGTACACCGGAGCGGAGCAGGGCGGCGAACGGGTTGAGGGTGCGGGCCCGCTCCACCCCCAGGCGCCGGGCGTACATGCCGTCCTCGCCGCCCCACAGCGCGTCGAAGGCGGGCTGGACGGAGGCGATCAGGCCCAGTTCGGCGAAGCCCGCGATGGTGTCGGGGGTGAGCATCTCGGCGTGCTCGACGCGGTGCCGGGCGGCCCTGATCCGGGCGAGGCCCACCTTCTCGGCGGCGGCGCGCACGCCGTCCACCACGGCGGCGACGGCGGCGTCGCCGATGGCGTGGAAGCCGGCCTGGAGGCCCGCCTCGGTGCAGGCCACGACGTGGGCGGCGACGGCGTCGGCGTCCAGGTAGGGGGTGCCGCTGTGGCCGGCGTCGGCGTACGGCTCGTGCAGGCAGGCGGTGTGGGAGCCGAGGGCGCCGTCGGCGAAGAGATCGCCCGCGGCGCCGGTGGCACCCAGCTCGCGGGCCTTGGCGGTGTCCTCTTCCGCCCAGTAGCCCACCACCCGGGGGCCCGGGATCCCGGCGGCGAGCCGCAGCAGGCCGGTGAAGTCGTCCTCGGAGGAGATCCGCGGGCCGCCGCACTCGTGCACGGTGCCGATGCCGAGGGAGGCCGCGTGCTCCAGGGCGGTGCGCTGGGCCTCGGCGCGCTGGGCGGGGGTGATGGCGGCGAGGGCGGCCTCGCGGACGGCGTGGTGGGCGTCCTTGGTGAGCGGGGCGTCCTCGCGCGGGAGGTCGCCGGGGACCAGGTCCAGCAGAGCGGTGCTGACGACCGCCGAGTGCACGTCGATGCGGGACAGGTACAGCGGGCGTCCGCCGGTGGCCTCGTCCAGCTCCGCGCGGGTCGGCGGCCGGCCGCCGGGCCAGCGGGCGGCGTCCCAGCCGTGGCCCAGCAGGACCCGGTCGTCGGGGCGGGCGGCGGCGAACTCGCGGACCCGGGCGAGGGCGGCCTCCAGGGAGGGGGCGCCGGACAGGTCGAGACCGGTCAGGGCGAGGCCGGTGGCGGTGGTGTGCACATGGGCGTCGGTGAAGGCCGGGGTGACCAGGGCGCCGTCGAGATCGACCACCTCGTCCACGCCGTCGGCGAAGGCGTCGGCCGCGCCCTCGGAGCCGACCCAGGCGACGTGGCCCGCCTCGACGACCATGGCCGTGGCGAAGGGGTCCGCGGGGCTGTGGACCTCGCCGCGGCGCAGCAGGACGGTCTTGGGGGGCTCGGCGGTGCGGTTGCTCATAGCCGACAGTTTCTCCCGGCGCCGGGCGGGCGCCGCACCCGGGGCGTCCGGAAGGCGCCCGCGCGCCGTCGGCGCGGGGACGGTCAGATCTTCGGCGGCCGGGCCTCGTACGGTGTCGAGAGGACCACCGTCGTGCGTGTCGAGACCCCCGCCAGCGAGCGCAGCCGGGCCAGCAGTTCCTCCAGCTCGTGCGGGGTGGACACGCGCACCTTGAGGATGTAGTTCTCGTCGCCCGCCACGCTGTGGCACGCCTCGATCTCGGGGACGCAGGCGAGGCGGTCGGCGATGTCGTCGGGGGCGCTGGGATCGAACGGTTTCACCGAGATGAACGCGGTCAGCGGCAGCCCGACGGCCTCGGGGTCGACCACCGCGGCGTAGCCGCGGATGACGCCACGCTGCTCCAGCCTGCGCACCCGCTGGTGCACGGCCGACGTGGACAGGCCCGTGGCCTTGCCCAGGTCTGTGTAGCTCATCCGCCCGTCCTTGACGAGCAGCTGCACGATCTGACGGTCCAGCTCCTCCATGCCGCCAAAACCTACAGTGCGCCTGATCTCCACGGATACCTCAGAGGTGCAGGTCATTCCCTGTTTCGGCAGAAAATGCACCGGGACGGGCACCCGCGCACGGCATGTGACGAAGACCACACACCTCGGGCACAGGCTCCGTGATGTCCTCGTGATTACCGCCGAGACCGGACGGGAAGTGCTTGCTGTGGTCGAGGCCGCAGCGCCTTCACGGCCCAGCCTTAGGGGGAGAATCCCATGCAGAGTGCCCATCGCCCTGGTCGATCCGCGTCCACGCACCGGCAGTCGGTCGCCGAACCCGAGCCGGAGGGCGTCGAAGCCGACGCCTTCGACGAGGAGCCGGACGCCTACGACACGTTCGAGATGTACCGGGTGATCTGCCCGGACTGCGCGCAGCCGATCGCGCTGCTGGCGGACGAGGAGGTCCTGCCGGAGCACGCGCTGTGCGCCTCGCCGTGGAACCCGTTCGGGCTCACGGTCTGCGCGGGCACGGGCCGTGCGGCGGCCGACGCCCGCCCCGCGGACGAGTCCTTCGAGCCGCAGGAGCAGGACACCGCCCTGCTGCTCACGCTTCCCCAGGGTCTGGACTGGCGGACGCAGCCCTTCTCGCACGTCGGCGGCCCGGGCTCACGCCCGATGCGCGTGCCGTCAATGCGCCGCCAGGCCGCCTGAGCCGGCTCACCGACGCCCACCCGACGCGCCCTGGACCGGGCGCGCACGGTGCCGTGGCGCGGGGCCGGCGGGTCCGGGTTGCCCGGGCACGGCGGCCTTCCCCGCAGCACGCCCGGCAGCACAGGACGCGCGGCGTGGCGAGCGCGTGCCGCCGGGCGGCGTACCCCGAGGTGCCCGACGGGCGGTCAGGCTTGCGCGGGGAAACCCGAGGGGGAACCGGACGGGGATGAACTGAAGCTCGATTCCGTGGAAGGGTGACCTGTCCGGCCGGCGCCGCGTTGCCCGGGTATGACCCCCACGTACTCGGCACCCGGGCGTCAGCGCCGTATCTTCGTCCCCCGCCCCGGAGAAGCGGTTCCGCCGGCCGCGCCGCCGGACCCGCCCATCTACCGCGACCTCATGCGGACCTGGGCCGACCGCGGCCGCACCCTGCCGGGCCGCCACGACCCGGAGTGGATCAGGCTGGCGGCCCCGACGGTGCTCACGGGCCAGTTCAGCGACCTTCTGGCCCCGCCACGTGACGGGCGATGACCATCCGCTGGATCTGGTTGGTGCCCTCGACGATCTGCAGGACCTTGGCCTCGCGCATATAGCGCTCGGCCGGGAAGTCGGCGGTGTAGCCGTAGCCGCCCAGTATCTGCACCGCGTCCGTGGTGACCTTCATGGCGGTGTCGGTGCAGTGCAGCTTGGCCATGGCGGCCTGCTTGGCGAACGGCCTGCCCGCGTCCCGCAGCCGGGCCGCGGCGAGGTACAGCGCGCGGCCCGCCTCGATCTGGGTGGCCATGTCGGCGATCATGAAGCGCAGGCCCTGGAAGTCGGCGATGGTCCGGCCGAACTGGCGGCGCTGGGTGGCGTAGCGGACCGCCTCGTCCAGTGCGGCCTGGGCGAGGCCGATGGCGCAGGCCGCGATGCCGAGCCGGCCGGAGTCGAGCGCCGCCAGGGCGATGGAGAAGCCCTGGCCCTCCTCGCCGATGCGCCGGTCGTCGGGGACGCGGACGCCGTCGAAGTGCACCTGCGCGGTGGGCGAGCCCTTCAGGCCCATCTTCTTCTCCGGCGCGGCGCCGCTCAGGCCGGGGGCGTCGCCGGGCACGAGGAAGGCGGTGATCCCGCGCGGGCCGTCCTCCCCGGTGCGCGCCATCACGGTGTAGAAGTCGGCGATCCCGCCGTGGGTGATCCATGCCTTGGTGCCGTCGATCACCCAGCCGTCGCCCTCGCGGACGGCCTTGGTGCGCAGGGAGGCGGCGTCCGAACCGGAGGACGGCTCGGACAGGCAGTACGCGCCGAGCAGACCGCCGCCCAGCATCGCGGGCAGGTGCTCGACCTGCTGCTGCTTGGTGCCATAGGTGGCGAGGGCGTAGGACGCGAGCGTGTGCACGCTGACGCCCAGACCGACGGTGAGCCGGGCCGCGGCCAGTTCCTCCAGGACCTGGAGGTAGACCTCGTAGGGCTGGTCGCCGCCGCCGTGCTCGGACGGGTACGGCAGGCCCAGCAGGCCTGATTCGGAGAGCAGAGTGAAGATCTCGCGCGGGAAGCGTCCCGCGTCCTCCTCCTCGGCGGCCCTGGGCGCGATCTCGCGCTGGGCGATCTCCCGGACGAGGGCGAGCAGATCCCTCGCCTCTTCCGTCGGCAGTTGACGCTCCACCGGCTGCGGGTCGCGGTCGGACATGGCGTCGGGCTCCTCCCTGTTGGGACACCGGCGGTCCGGCCCGGGGTGGGGGCGGCTCCGGCTGGTGATCGCGCTGTGCCGAAGGTGCCCGCTCCCGGGTCTCGGAAGCTGCTGACCAGCGGCATGCGCAGTGAGTATGCCCGATCAGCGACCTCCCGTCACCAGTTAACGACCGCTTACTTCAGGAGTCCAGCCGGGGCCCGCGCGGGGGCCGAGATTGGTCCGAACCATTGACCTAGTGGTCTAGTCCTCCTAGGGTGCATGACCAACGCTTTACCGCGTTCATGCCAATCGGCGCGCGTCCCCCTCACCCCCACGAGGAGACACCCGAATGCACACTCCCCACCGCTCCCTCGTCCGGGCCCTCGTCTCGGCCGCGTGTACCGCCGCCCTGGGCGCCGGACTGCTGGCCGGGACGGGCACGGCGACCGCGGCGGCACCGAGCGCCCCGCGGCTGGCGGCCGGATCCAAGGTCGTCGGCTACTTCACCGAATGGGGCACCTACGACCGCAAGTACTACGTCAAGAACATCGAGACCTCCGGCTCCGCCGCCAAGCTGACCCACATCAACTACGCCTTCGGCAACGTCACCGGCGGCAAGTGCGCCATGGGCGACTCCTACGCGGCCACCGACCGGGCCTACACCGCGGCCGAGTCCGTCGACGGCGTCGCCGACACCTGGGACCAGCCGCTGCGCGGCAACTTCAACCAGCTGCTGAAGCTGAAGAAGAAGCACCCCGGCCTGAAGGTGCTGTGGTCCTTCGGCGGCTGGACCTGGTCCGGCGGCTTCGGCGAGGCCGCGAAGAACCCGGCCGCCTTCGCCCAGTCCTGCTACGACCTGGTGAAGAACTCCAAGTGGGCGGGGGTCTTCGACGGCATCGACATCGACTGGGAGTACCCGAACGCCTGCGGCAACACCTGTGACACCAGCGGGCGCGAGGCGTTCAAGAACCTGATGGCCGCCCTGCGCTCGAAGTTCGGCTCGGGCAACCTGGTGACGGCGGCGATCACCGCGGACGCCACCAGCGGCGGGAAGATCGACGCGGCGAACTACGCCGGCGCCGCCCAGTACGTCGACTGGTACAACCCGATGACGTACGACTACTTCGGCGCCTGGGACGCGACCGGGCCGACCGCCCCGCACTCGCCGCTGAACTCCTACTCGGGCATCCCCAAGGCGAACTACTACACGTCGGCGACGATCGCCAAGCTCAGGGGTCTCGGCGTCCCGGCCTCGAAGCTCCTGCTCGGCATCGGCTTCTACGGGCGCGGCTGGACCGGCGTCACCCAGGCGGCACCCGGCGGCACCGCCACGGGCCCGGCGGCAGGGACGTACGAGCAGGGCATCGACGACTACAAGGTGCTCAAGACCAAGTGCCCGGCGACCGGTACCGTCGGCGGCACCGCCTACGCCAAGTGCGGCAGCGACTGGTGGAGTTACGACACCCCGGCCACCATCGCCACGAAGATGACGTACAAGAACCAGCAGGGCCTCGGCGGCACCTTCTTCTGGGAGCTGAGCGGCGACACCGCGAACGGTGAGCTGATCAAGGCCATCAACTGACGGTTCGTCCCGGTCGGCCGTCCCGGCGGGCGGGCGGCGGGGCCGGGTGGGCGGGGTCCAGCTCCTCGATGGCGCGCAGGGCCCCGCCCAGTGTCTTCACCAGCAGCGCGCACATGGTCTCGCGGGACAGCCGGGGACGGCCGATCCAGTCCAGGGTGGCGCCCTCCACGCTGCACACCCAGGAGAGCAGGCCCATCCGGGCCACCGGGGAGATGTCGGCACGGCCGTAGGCCCCCTCGGCGATCGTGCTGACGATCGCCTCGCGCACACCGTCCCGGATCGCCTGCACCTCGGTGTCGAAGCCGACGCCGCCGCTGACGATGGTGCGGTAGGCCGCCTGGTGGTGCTCGGCATAGCGCAGATAGCCGTCGATCGTGCGCTGCACGCGGTCCACGGCGGGGAGCCGGAGCCCGCCGGCGGCGGAGGTGACCAGGTCGGCGACGGAGTCCTGGATGATCGCCAGGTAGTAGCCGCGCTTGGACCGGAAGTAGTAGTAGATGAGGCCCTTGGCCACCTGCGCCTGGCGGGCGATGTCATCCATGGACAGCGCGTCGTAGGCCGTGTCGGCGAACAACTTCCGCCCGATGGCGATGAGTTCGGCGCGACGCGCCGCAGAGCGCTCGGTGCCGCGCGGCTGGACGACGGCACGCTGCTGCGGCATGTTCAAGACCGGCCCTGATGGGGGGACGACGGGACAGCCGCAGTATGTCAGAGCAAGCCGCTCGCGCGAGCGGTCTGTCCGAAGGCGGGTGCGCAGCGGCTCAGAGCAGGCCGAGCTGGGTCACGAGCATCGCGAACACCGCGACGAGGACCCAGCCCAGGACGTGCTCGACGATCTTCGGGCCGTCTTCCTGCGGGCCGCCGGTGACGGCGCGGGGGGCGGTGGCCGGTTGTGCGGTCATGGTGTCACTCGCAGAGGTCGGACGTGTACGGCGGAACTCCCCCACCCATCCGTCCACCATGCCACCCGCGACGGTGTGCGCGGCGATGAGCTTGGTCACACGCCGCGCACACCGGGGCTCAGTACACGCCCACCGCGGCGAGCGCCTTGCGCTGGCGCGGGGTCGGGTGGGCCGGGAAGTAGAGGTAGCAGACCCCTCCGGTGCCGGAGACCACCTTGCCGGAGGCGTTGTACCGCTTGGTCCGCAGCCAGATGTTCTCCCACTCGCGCCGCTTGTAGACGCGCCGCACCGCCTCGTCGCTCGGCGAGGCGGGGTCGTTGGCGATCACGTCCCCGTCCGCGGTGAAGCCGATGACGGTCATCAGATGGCCGGAGGTGCCGTAACCCGCCCCCGTCAGCTCTTCCTTCAGGAACGACTGGGACGTTATGGCCGGAATGCCGGCCGCGATCAGCGTCTCCAGGTCGGTGAGGGAGGCGAGCCGGGTGACCACGCCCTGCAGACCGTCGAAGGTGGCCGCGTAGGCGGCGTTGAACGGCCAGTTGCCGCAGCCCTGGTACTGGTGGTCGTAGGTGGACCGGGCCGCGTGGCAGACCTGCGGGTCCGCGTAGGACGGGTCGACCCAGGACAGCTGCTCCGGCGTGAGCCGGCCGCCCCAGTACTCGATGATCATCTGCGAGGAGGTGGGGCTGCACCAGGCCTCGCCGCCGTTGTCGTACTCGGGGTACTGGCCCTTGTGGATCTCCTGCGAGTACCGCGGGACGGCGAGTTCCTGGGCGAGGCCGGGGGTGGAGGCCGGCACGGTGAAGCGGTCGGGGATGTCGGAGCCCATCGCGCCGAGCCGCCAGACCGTCGGGGTCAGGCGCGTGCCGGGCCGGCGGTACAGGGTGAGGCGCAGCCGGTACGACGCCAGGCGCAGACCGGTGCTCGCGTCGTCGATGGCGAAGGTGTCCGTCCAGATGGTGCTCTTGCCGTCGGTCTGGTCGTCCACGGAGGTCCGCTTGATGTCCTGGTCGCCCGCGGCCCAGCGCCCCATCACGTACCAGGGTGTTTCCGTGCCGTCGGAGTACGTTCCGTGCAGTTCGACCTGGAGCCAGGTACCTGCGGGGGTGTGCGCGTTCCAGGAGGCGATGACCTCGGTCGCGGGCACGGTGAGCCGGTGCACCGGGGAGGTCCAGGTGGCGTACTCCCAGGTGGCGGTGGTCCCGGTGTGCGGGTCGGTGTAGTCGGTACGGCCCGCGGCGGCACCGATCACGACGCCGGGGCGGCTGCCGGAGACGGCCCGCACGCCCTCGGGGGTGCCGCAGCGCCAGTCGCGGAACGTGGTCCAGCAGTGGTAGTCGATCGGGCGGGCCTGCGCCTGGCCGGGGTCGTCGGTGCCGGCGGGCCGCGGTGCCGCGACGGCGGCGGGAACCGCCGTGCCGGTCACCGCCGCGGCGACGGCCACGGCCAGAACGGTTCTGCGGGACGGCTGTTGGGCTCTGCTCATGGGCGCGATGACCCCCAGGGTGTCCGAGACGGGCTGATCCGGTGCGGTAACTATGAAGCAGGCCGGATCTCGCTGCCAGCACTTCGGCGCATGCCGCCGTACGAATATTGGTTTGGACCACTGGTGGGGGCGCCCGGAGGGTGCGGGCGCGGTCACCGTGCGGCTCGGCCGCACCTGGTGCGACCGGTCTCAGCCACCGGCACCCGCGCCCGCGCCCGCACGCTCAGACGAGGTCCATCGCGGCGACCTCGTCCGGGCGGCCGTAGCTGACCGGCCCCTGGAAGCGGCGGCGGGCCGCGGCGAACCACCACACCGTCGCCACCAGCAGGACGACGGCGAGCGCGATCGGCGCGTAGTTGAAGGAGTCGACGGTGATCGGGGAGGCCTGCGGCAGCATGAACAGGACGCTGCTGAGCAGGATCCAGGTCACCGCGAGCCACCCGATCGGCCTGCCCCAGCGGCCCAGGTGCCAGGGGCCGGGCTGGAAGGCGTCGCCGAGCCGCAGCCGCAGGAAGATCGGCACGGCGTAGGCCAGGAAGAGCCCGACCACGTTGACGCTGACGATGGCGGTGAAGGCCGTGTGCGACCACCAGCCGGGCACCACCAGGGCCAGCGAGCAGGCGACCGCGAGCCAGACCGCCTTCACCGGCGTACGGGTGCGCAGCGAGACCGAGTGCCACCAGCGGGAGCCGGGCATGGCGCCGTCCCGGGAGAACGCGAAGATCTGCCGGGTGTTGCTGGTGAGGTTGGCCAGACCGCAGAAGAGCATCGCGCCGATGACGATGAGGAGCATCACCTTGGCGGTGGTCAGGCCGAGGCCGTCGATGAGGATCTGGACGGGCGGCGCCGCGGCGCCGGCCACCTCTGCGTAGTCACCGATGCTGTAGACCAGTGCCAGCATCAGGACGAGACCGGTGATCGCCGAACAGCCGATGGCACGGGTGATGCCCTTCGGTGCGCTGACCGTCGCGTGGACCGTTTCCTCGGACATGTGGAAGCTGCCGTCGAACCCGGTGAAGGTCCAGCTGGTGACCAGCAGGCCGAGCATGCCGCCGTAAAGCCCGCTCGTGAACCCGGTGTTGTTCTCGAAATGGGTGACGAAGGACGCGGACTGGTGATGATCCGGCATCACGATGAGTGCACCCACGATCACGACGAGTCCGATCAGCAGCCACCACACGGAAATGCGGTTCAGCAGGGCGACGAGCTGGACGGTGTAGGTGTTGGCCAGCCCCTGGAGCACGATGATCAGGGCGGTGACGAGGAGCGTCTGGTGGGCGGTCGGCCGGTACGAGGGCCACTGCAGCTGCACGAACACCTGGATGAAGGTGGCGGCGGCGTAGCCGGTGGCGGCGGTGCCGCCGATCTGGCCGACGAAGTTCAGCCAGCCGGTGAACCACGACCAGGCGCCTTTGTGCCGCTTGGCGAGTTTACCGGCGGAGAAATACAGGGCACCGCTCGTCGGATAGGCGGAGGCGACTTCCGCCATGGCCGCGCCGATGAGCAGCACCATGAGCGAGACGCCGATCCAGCCGAACACGAGAATACGGGGGCCGCCCGCGTTCATGCCGAATCCGAAGGACGAGAAAATACCCGAGAGGATATTGATGATGGTGAACGAGATCGCGAAATTGTCGAACGCCCGGAAGCGCCGGGTGAGTTTCCGCGGATAACCCATCGCGTGCAGGGTGGCGTCGTCGTCGAGCACGACGGGGTCCGCCGCACGGGCGCGGGCCCGGGGGGTCGACATCCGTTCCGACACAGATCGGCCTTTCTCTGGGTGGGGGGCGGGGGACGAGCGGGTCAGGCGGGTCCCGGGACGGGCAGCCCGCAGGCGCGCCGGGCCCGGGAGAGCTGCTCGGCGGGGTCGCCGAAGGCACTCCAGGGCATGCGCGAGGCGTACGGGCCCATCGCCGTGAACACCGCCCGGGCCTCGAACGCGCGCTGGCCCATGACCAGCGCGTGCGCGAGGTAGGCCAGGTCGAGCACGGGGGTGAAGCGGTAACCGGCCACGGTGGGCAGCCAGTTCTGGTAGATCGCCAGCGCGGTGGAGCGCCACTGGGGCTGTTCCCAGACCCGGTCCGCGAGGAGCTGGGTGGGGTTGTAGCTCTCCACCAGGGCCACCAGGGGCAGCAGCCGGAGGGCGGAGTCGGCGGGCGCCCGCTGACTGAGGAAGGCGGCCACGTCCCAGGCCGCGGTGACCGAGCCGCCGTAGCGCGTGAAGAAGCACGACAGGAAGCGGTGGTGGGCCTCGCGGTGCCAGGGGTCCAGGGACAGGATGTGCGCGAAGAGCCGCCAGGGGCCGGGCGGGGCGGTGAGCAGGCCGCGCGGGGCCGGGTCGCCGAGCCGGTGCAGCCGGGCCATGGAGAGCCGGGCGACCCAGGGGGTGGGATCGGCCGGGGCCGCCTCGGCGGCCCGGTCGCAGGCGGTCAGCGCGATCCGCTCCAGCGCCTCGGCGCGCTCGTCACGGGCGTCGGCGGCCCGCAGGGCGCGCTGCACCGCGACCCGCGCCCACATGAGCGCGGCCTCGGGCGTCGGCTCCTCGGCGAGCCAGCGTTCCACGAGGTCGGTGCCGGCCGCCTCGGAGGCGAGGACGAGCGAGCGGTGGGCCCGCAGGGCGAAGTCGGTCCGCGTCTCGACGAGCGCCTCGTGGGCGTACCGGTGCCGTCCGGCGCGCACGTCCACGCATACGCTCGCCAGGACCCGGTCGTCGGCCGCCGGGTGCCATACATAGTGCCCTTCGAATAATTCCGCGGCCATGGTCCCCCTGCCGGTCCCCGTTCGACGCATCACGTTGCGCAGAAGGCACCTTACTCAGCGTGGGACACACCCGGAACGCCGAATTCGACATATCGGTCAGCGGATTCGGCCTGATTTATCGAGGACCATTGACTGGCCGCCAGCCGATGGTTCAACACGCGACGACCGCCACTAGACTGTTTCACGGAAAACCCACAACACGGATCTCAGCCCACACACGGCACGACCCCGGGAATCACCATTCACGACCTCGCCGCCCGGCTGCGCGGGCTCCCGCCCTCCCTGGGACCGGTCCGGCTCGTCGCCGTCGACGGGCACGCCGGCTCGGGCAAGTCCACCTTCGCCGGCCGGCTGGCGCACGCGCTGGGCGGGGCTCCGGTGCTCCACCTCGACGACATCGCCAGCCACGAGCGGCTCTTCTCGTGGACCGACCGGCTCATGACCCAGGTGATCGAGCCCCTGGCACGCGGCGAGAGCGCCCATTACACCCCGTACGACTGGCGGGCCCGTGCCTTCGGTGTCCCGCGCCCGCTGCCGGCCGCACCCGTCGTGCTGATCGAGGGCGTCGGAGCCGGCCGCCGTGCCCTTCGGCCGCACCTGGCCCGGCTGCTGTGGATGGAGCTGCCCCGGGAGGAGTCCTGGTCGCGCGGCCGGCGACGGGACGGCGCGGAGCAACGCGATTTCTGGGACGGCTGGGTGGCGGCGGAGCGCGCGCACTTCGCCGAGGACCCCTCGCGCCCCCATGCCGACCTGCTGGTGCTCCAGAAACCTGAGGGATACGAGGTGCTGCCGGGACCCGCGACGGCTCCCGAAGCCGGGCCGAATATGACGTTGAGTGACCGGCCCACCCGGATGTGGTGAAGACGTGAAGGGCCTTGCGGGCAACTTCTCCCAGTGCCCCAACTCCGCTTGACCGGGGGGCCGTACAGGTCTTACGTTCTCAATGTGCGGCTTTCGGAGCCGCCCACCGACGCGAAGCCCCCGGTTGTTCCCCCGTGACCGGGGGCTTCGTTCTGCCCGCACAGGCGCGTTTCCCGGCGCCCCGCGCACCCGCGGTCTCACCCTCGGTCACGAAACGCCGTGCGCCCCGTCTGCTCCCACCTCGTCGAACGCCCCGTGCGGCACCCTTCGGCACGCGCGGGTACCGCGGGTACGATGCCCTCGGTGCGACCTTCGAGCGGCTGCCTCGCGCACCTGCAACTCCGGTCCGCGGCACAGCGGTTCGACCGCGGCGGCCGTCGGGCGACTGCCCGGTGGTGAACCACGGGGACACGGTCTGTGGGGGGACGTGATGGACTTCGGCACGCAGGGCCCCGAGGCCCCGGCCGACCTCGCCTGGCTGCGGGGTGTGGACGCCTACACGATGGGCGCCTACCCGCAGGCGGAGGAGGAGTTCCGCACCGCGGTGCGGATGGACCCGGGCATGGCGGACGCCTGGCTCGGGCTGCACGCGCTCCGGGTCGACACGACCACCGCGCTGCTGCGGATGTTCCGGCACCGCGACCGCTTCGGCGAACAGCGCGCCCGGCACCGCCGCAGCCTCAACTCCTGGTACTGGCTGGGCTGGTGGGTGCAGCCGGTGCTGGAGAGCCCGCGCGATCTGCTGCTGGCGCACGCCTCCCACTGGCTGGACGGCCGCCATGTGCCCGAGCTGGACCGCGCCCTCGCCGGACTGCCCCCGGTCGACGCCGACCCGCAGGTCCGCTTCCTGCACGCCTGCCGCTCCTATCTGGTCAAGGACTGGGAACAGCTCGTCCGGCACACCGATCCCCTGCTGGACGACCCCCTGCTCGGCATCGAGGCCGGCCTGTTCGGCGGCATGGCCCGGGTCCGGCTGGAGATGTACGGCCAGGCCGAGCCGCTGCTGTCGACGGCGCTGATGCGGTGCCGCAGCGAGCAGCCGCAGCGCAAGGAGCTGCGCTACTGGCTGGCGAGGGCGCACGAGGGTACGGGACGCTCGGCCGCCGCGCTCCCCCTGTACCGGGCGGTGCACCGGGTCGATCCGGCCTTCATGGACACCTCCGCCCGGCTCGCCGCGATCTCCGAGGGCGACGGGTACGACGAGACGGCCGACTACGCCGCGATCACGCTCACCGGCGCGGGACAGGACGTGGTGGACGGACCGGACGTGTTCGATCCGCTGTTCGGCACGGACGGCCGCGATCTGCGGCTGCCGGAGCCCGATCTGCCGACCGGGCCGCTGCCGTCGGTGACCGACCCCTCGGTGCGGACCAGGACGGGGATGCCCAGCGTGTCCACCGCGCCGATCCCGGCCGGGCCCACCGACCCCGCGTTACTGGAGGAAGCGCTCGCCGAACTGGAGCGCATGGTGGGGCTCGAACCGGTCAAGCGCCAGGTCAAGGCGCTGTCGGCGCAGTTGAACATGGCGCGGCTGCGGGCCGGGCAGGGGCTGCCGGTCCAGCCGCCCAAGCGGCACTTCGTCTTCTCCGGCCCGTCCGGCACGGGCAAGACCACGGTCGCGCGGATCCTCGGCCGGGTGTTCTACGCGCTGGGGCTGCTGGGCGGGGACCACCTCGTGGAGGCCCAGCGCGCCGACCTGGTCGGCGAGTACCTGGGGCAGACGGCCGTGAAGGCCAACGAGCTGATCGACTCCGCGATCGGCGGGGTGCTGTTCGTGGACGAGGCCTACTCGCTGTCCAACTCCGGGTACGGCAAGGGGGACGCGTACGGCGACGAGGCCCTGCAGGTGCTGCTGAAGCGGGCCGAGGACAACCGGGACCACCTGGTGGTGATCCTGGCCGGCTATCCGGAGGGCATGGACCGCCTGCTCGCCGCCAACCCCGGCCTGTCCTCCCGTTTCACCACCCGGGTGGACTTCCCCTCCTACCGGCCGCTGGAGCTGACCGAGATCGGCAAGGTGCTCGCGGCGGAGAACGGGGACCTGTGGGACGAGGAGGCGCTGGACGAGCTGCGGTCCATCGCCGGGCACGTGGTCGAGCAGGGGTGGATCGACGAACTGGGCAACGGGCGGTTCCTGCGGACGCTGTACGAGAAGAGCTGCGCGTACCGGGACCTGAGGTTGTCGGTGTACGCCGGTTCGCTCACGCGGAAGGACCTGGCGACGCTCCGGCTGCCGGACCTCATGCAGGCCTATGGTGAGGTGCTGTCGGGGCGGGGGCCCCAGGATCCGTCGGGTATGTGAAGCGCCCCGACGGGGCGCGGGGAACCGCGCGGCCGGCCCGCAGCCGGCCGCACAGCTCCCCGCCGCCACTCGGGCCGGGGTCTTCCGTTCGGACCAGGCGGCTCCCGCGAGGCCGGCATGATCCGAACGAGAGGGCCTGGGGTCTTTCGTTTGGATCGGGCCGGATCAGGGAGCGGGGTCTGGTGCCGTGCATCGCAAGGCGGAGGAGGGCGCCATGGCGGAGCCATGGCAACCGACGACAACGCGGCGAGGCGCGGTGCCAGACCCCGCGAGGCCGGCATGATCCGAACGAGAGGGCCTAGGCGAGCGCTCCCTCCGGCTCCCCGCTCACCCGCGGCTCCGGCATCTCCCGGTGCGCCGGGTCCCGGACCTCGCCCACCAGCATCTCCAGCACGTCCTCCAGGGCCACCAGGCCGAGCACCTTGCCGGTCGCGTCCGCCACCTGGGCCAGGTGCGTGGCCGCCCGGCGCATGACCGTCAGCGCGTCGTCCAGCGGCAGCTCGGCGCGGAGCGTGGCCATCGGGCGCCACACGTGCTGCGGGACGGCCCGGTCGGAGTCCTCCAGGTCGAGGACGTCCTTCACGTGCACGTACCCCATGAACGGGCCCTTCTCGCCGGCCGCGACCGGGAAGCGGGAGTAGCCCGTGCGGGCGGTCAGCTCCACGATCTGGCCCGGGGTGACCGCCGGGGTCACCGTGACCAGGGACTCCCGGCGCAGCAGGACGTCCGTCACCGGGCGCGAGCCCAGCTCCAGGGCGTCCTCCAGGCGCTCCTGCTCCTCCGGGTCGAGGAGGCCGGCCTGGCCGGAGTCCTCCAGGAGCCGGTTGAGCTGCTCGGTGGTGACGACCGCCTCCACCTCGTCCTTCGGCTCGACCCGGAACAGCCGCAGGATGCCCTGGGCGCAGGCGCCGAGGGCGACCGTGATCGGCCTGCAGAGGCGGGCGAACCAGACCAGGCCCGGGCTGAGCCAGAGCGCGGCCTTCTCCGGGGCGGCCATCGCGAGGTTCTTCGGGACCATCTCGCCGATGACGAGGTGGAAGAAGACCACCGCGGCCAGCGCGATCACGTAGCCCAGCGGGTGGATCATGCCGTCCGGGAGGTGAACCCACTCGAACACCGGCTCCAGCAGGTGCGCCACCGTGGGCTCGGCGACCGCGCCGAGCGTCAGCGAGCAGACGGTGATGCCGAACTGTGCGGCGGCCATCATCTGCGGCAGGTGTTCGAGGCCGTACAGCACCTGCCGGGCCCGGGCGGTGCCGAGCGGTTCGATCTGGCTGCGGCGGACGGAGACGAGGGCGAACTCGGCGCCGACGAAGAACCCGTTGGCGAGCACGAGCAGCGCCGCGAAGACCAGTTGGAGGACGCTCATCGGGCGGCCTCCATCACGTTCGCCACCGGAGCCGTCCTGACCAGGCGGACCCGTTCGGCGCGGTAGTGGCCGACCTGGCGGACCGAGAGCCGCCAGCCGGGCAGCTCGGCCCGGTCACCGGGGGCCGGGATCCGGCCGAGCAGGTCGGCGACCAGGCCGGCGACGGTCTCGTACGGCCCCTCGGGCACGTCGAGTCCTATGCGCTGGAGGATGTCGACGCGGCAGCTGCCGTCCACGTCCCAGGCGGGCCTGCCGTCCTCGGGCGGGGCGGGGGCCAGCTCGGGCACGTCCTTGGCGTCGTGCTCGTCGCGGACCTCGCCGACGAGTTCCTCGACGATGTCCTCCAGGGTGACCACACCGGCCGTGCCGCCGTACTCGTCGACGACGACCGCGATGGGCTGCTCACTGCGCAGGCGGGCGAGCAGGGGCTGGACCGGCAGGGTCTCGGGGACCAGGAGCGCCTTGCGGGCGATCCGGCTGACCGGCGTTCGCAGCCGGTCGTGCACGGGGACCGCCAGCGCGTCCTTGAGGTGGGCCATGCCGACGATCTCGTCGATCTTCTCCCGGTAGACGGGGAAGCGGGACAGGCCGGTGGCCCTGGTGAGGTTGACGACGTCCTCGGCGGTGGCCGAGTCCTGCAGCGCGCTCACCTTCACGCGCGGGGTCATGACGTGCTGCGCGGTCAGCTCGCCGAGGGACAGGGTGCGGACGAACAGGTCGGCCGTGTCCTGCTCCAGGGCCCCGGCCTGGGCGGAGTGCCGGGCCAGGGAGACGAGTTCGCCGGGGGTGCGGGCGGAGGCCAGCTCGTCGGCGGGTTCCACGCCGAGGGCGCGGACCAGCCGGTTGGCGACCGTGTTCAGCGCCGAGATCACCGGGCGGAACAGACGGGCGAAGCGGTGCTGCGGGCCGGCGACGAAGCGCGCGACCTGCAGCGGCCGGGACACCGCCCAGTTCTTGGGGACGAGTTCGCCGATCACCATCTGGATCGCGGAGGCCAGCAGCATGCCGACGACCACGGCGACGCCGGAGGCGGCGCCCTCGGGGATGCCGAGCGCGGCGAACGGGCCGCGCAGCAGCTCGGCCAGGGCCGGTTCGGCGAGCATGCCGACGACCAGGGAGGTGATGGTGATGCCGAGCTGGGTGCCGGAGAGCTGGAAGGACAGCTCCTTCAGCGACTCCACGACCGTACGGGCGCGGGTGTCGCCGTCGGCGGCGGCCTTCTCGGCCTCCGGGCGCTCGACGGTCACCAGGCCGAACTCGGCGGCCACGAAGAAACCGTTGGCGAGAATCAGCAGGAACGCCGCTCCGAGGAGCAGCAGGGGGATGGTCACGCTGCCACCGCCTTCCCGTTCCGTCGGGCAGGGGTGGCGCAGGTACTACAGGACGATCCGTCCATCGCCGGAGGGAGTCACTCCTCGGGTAGCAGGAACCCCTGTGCGCCGGGCGGCACGCAGGGGCGGAGGCGCAGCGAAACGGCCTCCGCCTACCAGATTAATCAAGATCTGGGCTCATGCGGCAGGGCGGACGGCGCCGAGTGGGCCTCGGCGAGCGCGCGCAGGGCCTTGGCGTCGGCGATGGCACGCTGTCTGGCGATGCCCGGCTGGATGCCGAGCACGGGCAGGCTGGTGCCGTCGCTGAGGTCGAGGAACACCCAGGGGTCACCCGGCCGGAGGTTCACCCGGAGGATCTCCGCCCAGGCCAGGCGGCGCTTGCTGGCGATGTTGACGACGGTGACGCCGGACTCGTCGGCGACCACCTTCACCCGGGCGAGCTGGGCCAGGGCCCAGAAGATCAGCGCCCCGGTGACGACGAAGCTGAGCCGCGAGCCCGGGCCGAGATGCTCCAGCAGCATGGCGATACCGGATATCACCAGGAAGATCACGACCCCGGCGGTGAGCAGGATCGCCCGGGTGTGTCCCGGCCGGAAGGTGACGGGGAGGCGGGGCGGAGGGGTCAGGTCGGACATCTCGGGCGTACCTCTTACAGGCGGCAGGCGTGGATGGCCGTGGTCAGGATGGCGCGGGCGCCGATGGCGTAGAGGTCGTCCATGATCCGCTGGGCCTCCTTGGCGGGGACCATGGCGCGGACGGCGACCCATCCCTCGTTGTGCAGCGGGGAGACGGTCGGGGACTCCAGGCCGGGGGTGAGGGCGACGGCCTTCTCCAGCTGTTCGACCCGGCAGTCGTAGTCCATCATCACGTACGTGCGGGCCACCAGGACGCCCTGGAGGCGGCGCAGGAACTGCTGGACCTTCGGTTCGCCGGCGTCGGCGCCGGTGCGGCGGATGACGATCGCCTCGGACTTCATGATGGGCTCGCCGAAGACCTCCAGGCCCGCGTTGCGCAGGCTGGTGCCGGTCTCGACGACGTCGGCGATGACCTCGGCGACACCCAGTTCGATCGCGGTCTCCACAGCGCCGTCCAGGTGGACGACGGAGGCGTCGACCCCGCGGTCCGCCAGGTGCTTGTCGACGATGCCCTCGTAGGAGGTGGCGACCGTCTTGCCCTTGAGGTCCTCGATGCCGTCGGCCGTGCCGGGCTTGGCGGCGAAGCGGAAGGTGGAGCGGGCGAAGCCGAGCGGCAGGATCTCCTCGGCGTCGGCGCCGGAGTCGATCAGCAGGTCACGGCCGGTGATGCCGATGTCGAGGCGGCCGGAGGAGACGTAGATCGCGATGTCCCGGGGGCGGAGGTAGAAGAACTCGACCTCGTTCTCCGGGTCGACGATGCGCAGTTCCTTGGACTCGCGGCGCTGCTGGTAGCCGGCCTCATGCAGCATCTCCGCCGCAGGGCCGGACAGTGAACCCTTGTTGGGGACGGCGATGCGCAGCATGAGGTCGGCTTCCTTTGCGTGAACGGGATTTCTACGGGTGTGTGCGGCGGGCGGGTCAGAGGTGGGCGTAGACGTCGTCCAGGGAGATCCCGCGGGCGACCATCATCACCTGGACGTGGTACAGCAGCTGCGAGATCTCCTCGGCCGCCGCCTCCTTGCCCTCGTACTCGGCGGCCATCCAGACCTCGGCGGCCTCCTCGACGACCTTCTTGCCGATGGCATGGACACCCTTGCCGACCAGCTCGGCGGTGCGGGAGGTGGCGGGATCGCCGTGGGCGGCCTTCTGCTGGAGCTCGGTGAAGAGCTCCTCGAACGTCTTCTTGGACATGGTGCTGCCCACCCTACGCGGTCGGGCCGGCTCCTCAGTGCCAGGGTTCGGATACCGAGCGGAGCGTGGCCGCGGTCGCGACGGCGGCGGTCACCGCCTCGTGGCCCTTGTCCTCGTTCGAGCCCTCCAGGCCGGCCCGGTCCAGGGCCTGTTCCTCGGTGTCGCAGGTGAGCACGCCGAAGCCGACGGGCACGCCGGTCTCCACGGACACCTGGGTGAGGCCCTGGGTGACGCCCTGGCACACGTAGTCGAAGTGGGGGGTGCCGCCCCGGATGACGACGCCGAGGGCGACCACGGCGTCGTAGCCACGGCCCGCGAGGACCTTGGCGGCGACCGGCAGCTCGAAGCTGCCGGGAACCCGGATCAGGGTCGGCTCGTCGATGCCCAGGTCGCTCAGGGCGCGCAGGGCGCCGTTCACCAGACCGTCCATCACCTGCTCGTGCCACTGCGCCGCGATGACGGCGACCCGGAGGTCGCTCACATTGCGTACGGACAGTTCCGGTGCACCCTTGCCGCTCACGTCTCTCCTCAGTGCTTTCGTGCTTACTGGTTGCCGCAGGTGGTCGCGGACGCGGCCACCGGAGCCGACACGGCGGGCGTGTCGAGCCAGGGCAGGTCGTGCCCCATCCGGTCCCGCTTGGTGCGCAGGTACCGGAGGTTGTGCTCGCCGGCCTGGACGGGCATCGGCTCGCGGCCGGTGACCTTCAGGCCGTGGCGCAGCAGCGCCTCGGTCTTCTCGGGGTTGTTGGTCATCAGCCGGACGCCCCGGACGCCGAGGTCGGTGAGGATCCGCGCGCCGGCGCCGTAGTCCCGGGCGTCGGCGGGCAGGCCGAGTTCCAGGTTGGCGTCCAGGGTGTCGTGGCCCTGCTCCTGGAGCGCGTAGGCCCGCAGCTTGGACAGCAGGCCGATGCCGCGTCCCTCGTGTCCGCGCAGGTACACGACGACGCCCCGGCCCTCGGCCTGGATGCGTTCCAGGGCGGTGTCCAGCTGGGGGCCGCAGTCGCAGCGCAGGGAGCCGAAGACGTCGCCGGTGAGGCATTCGGAGTGGACGCGGACCAGGACGTCCTCGCCGTCGCCGATCTCGCCGTGGACGAGGGCGACGTGTTCGACGCCGTCGACGGTGGACCGGTAGCCGTAGGCGGTGAAGGTGCCGTGCCGGGTGGGCAGACGGGTCTCGGCCTCGCGGCGGACGGTGGGCTCGCTGCCGCGGCGGTAGGCGATCAGGTCCGCGATGGAGATGATCGTCAGGCCGTGCTTGCGGGCGAACGGGATCAGCTCGGGCAGCCGGAGCATCCGGCCGTCCTCACCGGCGATCTCCACGATGGCGCCGGCCGGGCGGAGCCCCGCGAGCCGGGCGAGGTCGACGGCGGCCTCGGTGTGGCCGTTGCGCACGAGGACGCCGCCGGGCCGGGCGCGCAGCGGGAACACGTGGCCGGGACGGACGAGGTCGGTGGGTTCCGCCGTGCCGCTCGCGAGCAGCTGGAGCGTCGTCGCGCGGTCGGCGGCCGAGATGCCGGTGGTCACGCCGTGGGCGGCGGAGGCGTCCACGGAGATGGTGAACGCGGTCCTCATCGACTCGGTGTTGTCCTGGACCATCTGCGGCAGCCGCAGCCGGTCCAGCTCCTCGCCCTCCATCGGGGCGCAGATCAGGCCCCGGCATTCGCTCATCATGAAGGCGACGATCTCGGGGGTCGCCTTCTCGGCGGCGATGACGAGGTCGCCCTCGTTCTCCCGGTCCTCGTCGTCCACGACGACCACCGGGCGGCCCGCCGCGATGTCGGCGATGGCCCGCTCGACCGGGTCGAGGGCGAAGTTCTCGATGTCGTCGGTGCCGTACAGCAGCGGTGCCGAGGTCATGCCGGGGCTCCTTCCAGTGCGGGCTGCGGGCCCCGGCGGGAGCGCAGCCACCAGTCGCGCATGCCCCACAGGACGAGTGCGCCGTAGATGACGTAGACGAAGCCGGAGAAGGCGTAGCCGTTGGCGAAGTTGAGGGGGACGCCGACGGCGTCGACGAGCAGCCAGGCGATCCAGAACTCGACCATGCCCTTGGCCTGCGCGTACATCGCGACGACGGTGCCGACGAAGATGTAGGCGTCGGGCCAGGGGTCCCAGGAGAGCTTCGGGTAGGCCGTGAAGAGCAGGGCGACGGCGACCGTGCCGGCGGCGGCCGCGGCGAGCATGACCGCGCGCTCCCGCCAGGTGGCGAAGCGGGGGGTGATGTGGCCGTCGCCGGCGCGGTCCTTGGTCCGCTGCCACTGCCACCAGCCGTACAGCGCCACGACCATGACGACGACCTGCTTGCCGGCGCTGCCGGTCAGGTGGCCGTAGAAGGCGGCGAACAGGACCAGGCCGGACAGGAACTGCACGGGCCAGGTCCACAGGGAGCGGCGCCAGCCGAGGGCGAGGGTGATGAGGCCCAGGATGTTGCCGGTCATGTCGGACCAGATGATGTGCTGGCCGAAGAGGGTGAACGCCTCGGAGTTCATCCAGTTCACCTGCCGGCCCCCTGTCCGGCCGCGAGCAGCCGCTCCACGTACTTGGCGATGACGTCGACTTCGAGGTTGACCGGGTCGCCGGGCTGCTTCACGCCGAGCGTGGTGAGGGCGAGGGTGGTCGGGATGAGGCTGACGGTGAAGTAGTCGGGGCCGGCCTCCACGACGGTGAGGCTGATGCCGTCGACGGTGATGGAGCCCTTCTCCACGACGTAGCGGGAGAGGTCCGCGGGGAGGGAGATCTTCACGATCTCCCAGTTCTCGGAGGGCGTGCGGGCCAGGACCTCGCCGGTGCCGTCCACGTGCCCCTGCACGATGTGTCCGCCGAGGCGGGCGCCGACGGCAGTGGGGCGCTCCAGGTTGACGCGGGAGCCGAGGGTCAGCGCGCCCAGGCTGGAGCGCTTCAGCGTCTCGGCCATGACGTCGGCGGTGAATTCGTCGCCCTCGTGCTCGACGACCGTGAGACAGACCCCGTTCACGGCGATGGAGTCACCGTGGCGTGCGCCCTCGGTCACGACGGGGCCGCGGAGCCGGAAGCGGGAGGAGTCGCCGAGGTTCTCGACGGCGGTGACTTCACCCAGCTCTTCGACGATTCCGGTGAACACTTCCCGGGTCCTCCTGCCTCTTCGGGCACGGACTCCGGGGTCTGTCGATGACGACAGGAAGGGACGGATGAGCACACACCGGGGGCGTCGCCGAAAGGAACGCGTCCGCGCACGGACACGTCCGGAGACGGCGGCGCGCACACGGAAGACGCATGCCCGCCCGCCGCGCACTGCCTCCCATCCGGACTTTAACCGTCGGTCCAGGAATTTCACCTGGTCAACCGGCCGCTGGAAGCGACCGGGTCGCGGACTGTAACCGCCGGTTCGGAGTTTCACCGACCCCGGAGTGCGCTGCTTCTGGTACAGGGCCAGTGTGCCACGCCCGGCACGCGTCCAAGCGGGTGACGGGTGTGGGGTCGCTCACAGTGCGTGTCGCCGCCCTTGCGCGCAGCGGCCGTCCTCGCCAACCGGCGGGCGCGCCAGGGGCGTTGCCCTAGGTACGGACCATTGACCGTACTGGTCTAGTCCTTTTAGGGTGCGGTCGGGCCCGGCGGCGGTGACGACGGCCCTTGCCCGCCGCCGGGCCGCCACCGCGCCGGGTACGGGCGACCGCAGGGCGGCACCGGTGATCCGCGCGATCGAGTGGGACGGGACGGCGCGGGACGACCCCTCCGAGGACCAACTCCACGATCCGCTCGCGGACTTGATCCCGACCTGGCGCTTCGTCATCGTCGAGCGGCTCGACCGGGAGCCTGCCGGGCACCACTGCGCACAGGTGTGTCTCCATGACGGCCTGAGCCACCAGGTGGAGTACCGCGAGAGCGGCCCGGACCGGCACGTCCCGGCCCGGCGCGAGGCGCTGACGTGGGTGCGGTGACCGTGGAGGGAGCCGGTACCGCCCGGATGTCCGGCAGCGCGGGGCCGGGGGCCCGCCGCTTCGGCGGGGTGTCAGCCGCCCGGGCGCTCGGGTGGCGCGAACAGTTCCTCCTGGGCCCGTTCCCGGGCGGTGAGGAGCGCGCCGCGGAGTACGGCCGTCCCACCCAGGCTGCTCGCCCGCACCTCGGTGACCAGCGGCGACATCCGGCGCAGCCGCTCCTCCACCAGACCGGCGAGCATCGCGCCCCCGGCCTGGCCGACCTCCCCGCCGAGCACGACGCAGCCGGGGTCCAGAACGGCCACCACGGATGCGGCACCGACGGCGATCCGGTCCGCGAGGACGCGGAGGAAACGGGCGGCGGAGTCCGGCCCGGCGCCCGCACGCCCCTCCCCCGAGGCAGCCGTGGTGACGGCACCCGGCCGCGTGGCCGCCTCCGGGTCCGCCCCAGCCGGCCGCTCCGCACGCACGTCCCCCGGCCGCGCCACCGGCACCGCCCGGCGCGACCCCGTCACAGGACCCGCGTCCGGCGCCACCCTGCCCGGCCCTACGACCGGCCCCGCCACCGGCATAGCCCCGCCCGACCCCTTTGTCGGCCCCGTCACGAGCCCCGGCAGCGCCTGCCCCGCCTTCTCGGCCTGCGCCACCGCGGCCCGCACCACCTCCGCCGCTCCGGGGCCGTCCGGTGCGGCAGGGGCCGGGAGGCCGCACTCGGCGGCCAGCGACACGACCGCCGCCGCGCCGGTGAGGGAGTGGAAGCCGCCGGCGCAGTCGGTGCCCGAGGGCAGGGTGGCCGTTCCCGGGACCGGCAGGAAGCCGATCTCGCCGGTGCCGCCGGAGGCCCCGCGGCGCAGGCGGCCGTCCAGGACGACCGCGGCGCCGACGCCGTGGCCGAGCCAGAGCAGGACGAAGGTGTCCCGGTCGCGCGCGGCGCCCTCGCGCTGTTCGGCCAGGGCGGCGAGGTTGGTCTCGTTCTCGACGGTCACCCGCGCGCCGGGCAGCCGGTCCTGAAGGGTGGCGGCCAGGCTGCGGTGCCAGGCGGGCAGCCCGGCCGAGTCGCGGAGGTCCCCGGTCGCCGGGTCGATCAGGCCCGGCGCGCCGATGCCGACGGTGTGCAGCCTCCCCCACCCCGGAACGCCCTCGCGCAAAGGCGCCCCCATGGCATCGGCCTCCTTCACGGCGCTCTCCACCGCCGCCACCGCCTGCTCCACCGCGGGCCCGGTCCCGGCGTCGGGGCCGATCGGCACGGACGCCTCGGCGAGCACCCGTCCGACCAGGTCGGAGACGAGGACGAAGACGCCCTCGGTGCGGACGTCCAGCGCGGCGAGGTGGGCGCGGTCGGCGACGATGCCGTAGAGCCGGGCGTTGGGGCCCCGGCGCTGCTCGCCGGACTCGCCGACCACCGTGATCAGCCCGGAGGCCGTGAGCCGGTCGACCAGGTCGGCGACCGTGGGCCGGGACAGACCGGTCAGCTGCTTCAACTGCCCTGCCGTGAGCGGGCCTTCCTGCTGCAACAGCCGCAGGGCCAGCCGGTCGTTGAGGGCCCGGGCGGTGCTGGGTGATGCGGGCATGACGGGGATCCTCCCAGATCGCGTGGCGTGGCCGGGCTTGATGTCCGCTATCTATCAGGCAGGGTTCCTGATAGTTTACGGCGCGTCGTACTGGAGCGGCGCCCACGGGGCCGGGCACTCCCGGGGAGGGGACAGGATCATGAGTGACGTGACGCGTGCGGGCGACGAGGTCAGGCGCGCCCGGTTCGCCGTGGCGGCCGTCTTCGCCGTGCACGGCGCCGTGACCGGCTCGTTCGCGACGCGTGTGCCGTGGGTCCAGGACCACACCTCGCTCGGGGCCGGCCAGTTGGGGTTCGCCCTGGCCTTCACGGCGCTCGGCGCCTCCTGCGCGATGCCGTTGGCGGGCGGGATCACCCACCGTTTCGGCAGCCGCGCGGCCCTGCGCGGGCTCCTGGCGCTGTGGACGCTGTCCCTGATCCTGCCGTCGGTCGCGCCGAACCTGGTCACCTTGTGCCTGGCGATGTTCGTCTACGGCGCGAGCGCGGGCATGGCCGACGTCGCGATGAACGCGCTCGGCGTGGAGGTCGAGCGGCGGCTCGACAAGTCGATCATGTCGGGGCTGCACGGCATGTGGAGCGCGGGCGCCCTGATCGGCTCGGCGGCCGGCACCCTCGCCGCGCATCTCGGCGCGGACGCGCGCGTGCACTTCGCCCTGGCGTCGGCCGTCCTCACCCTGCTCGGCCTGGTGGCCTGCACCTGGGTACTGGACCTCCAGCCCGCCGAGGACGAGGAGCCGCCCCCGCGGTTCGCGCTGCCGCCGCGTTCCGCCCTGCTGATCGGCGCGGTCGGCTTCTGCGCGGTGTTCGCGGAGGGCGCGAGCCTGGACTGGTCGGCGGTGTTCCTGCGGGACCGGCTGGACAGCTCCGCCGGGCTGGCGGCGGCCTCCACCACCGGGTTCATGCTGACCATGGCGGTGGCCCGGATCGCCGGGGACGCGGTGGTGAACCGATTCGGCGCGGTCCGTACGGTGCGCGCCGGCGGTGTCCTGGCGGGGCTGGGCGGGCTGCTGATCGTGCTCGCCGGGCACCCGGTGGTGGCGATGGCCGGGTTCGCGCTGATGGGGCTCGGCATCGCGGTGGTCGTACCGCTGTGCTTCGCGGCGGCCGGGCACGCGGGCCCGAACCCCAGCCAGGCCATCGCGGGCGTGGCGACCATCACCTACACCTCGGGGCTGGTCGCGCCGAGCCTGATCGGCGGGGTGGCCCAGGCGACCAGCCTGATGGTGTCCTTCGTGGTGGTGACGGCGCTGGCGTGCGGGCTCGCGGTCTGCGCGGGGGTGCTGCGCACCGCCGAGCGCGGCGGCGGCGAGGTCAGCCGGCGGGCCGCAGCAGTTCCCGACCCACGGCCCTGAAGGTCTCGCTCCAGGGCGCGGGGCGCAGGGTCGCCGCGTCCAGCCGGACCAGCACCCGGGTGCCCCGGGCGTAGGTCTCGGTCCCGTCGGCCGAGCAGAAGCGGAAGCCGTAGGTGAGGCCGGTGGTGCCGAGCCGTTCCAGCCAGAGGTGGACGGCGTAGGTGCCGGGGCGGGTGACCGGCGCCTCGTAGCCGATGCGCAGTTCGCGGACCGCGTTGCAGGCGTCGCCGGCCGCCGCCCAGTCGCCGTCGAAGCGGACGCCGTGCTCGTTCCACAGCTCGGTCCAGGCGCGCTCGACCATCAGCGGGTAGCGGGCGTTGTGCAGCAGCCCGAGCGCGTCGAGGTCGTCGAAGTGGACGGTGACGGGGATCAGCCGGCCGTAGGAGACGGCGGGGGCGGTCGGGGCTTCGGCGGTCACGGGAAGGGCTCCTGAGCAGCGCTGTTGGGGTGGCGACACCCCCGTACGCCACCATACTAAGCGACCGCTCAGGAGCCTGGGCGGTCAGGCCCTCGGGGCGGCGGGGGCTCAGCCCGCTATCGAGTCCAGCTGCTCGGCGGCGGGCCGCAGCGCCCAGAGGTCTCCCCCGGGCGGCGCCTCCAGCTTCGGCACGGCCGCCCTGGCCGAGGGGTCACCGGCGTCGGCCGCCGCGTGCACCACGTCGGCCGCCGCGTAGCGGTGGAACTCCAGCTCGGGGTGCGGCCAGGCGGCGGCGCCGGTCGCGGCGGGCAGCAGGTAGTCGACCGCCTTGGACAGGCTCTGCCCGTCCGGTCCCGCGTAGCCCCACAGGTCCACGCCCACGTGCCGGCCGATGGCCGCGAGCCGGGTGTAGGCGACCAGGTCGAAGGTCGAGTAGTGCCAGCTGCGGGTGCGGGCCAGCTCCTGGGGCTGGCTGCCGTCGGGGGCGATCTGCGGGTCGATCCGCTTCGCGCGCGCGTCCAGCACGGTCCGCCGGGCCAGCGCGGTGTCGCCGGTGGCGTAGGCGAGGGCGGCGAGCTGCATGTCGTAGAAGGTGCCGTGGTTGTTGGCGGCCGCGCCCTCCTGGCGGCCGAAGTCGCTGTCCGTCAGCCAGTCGCGGAAGTCCTCGTTCCACCGGGTCATCGCGGTGCGGTCGGCGGCCGTCCATCCGGGTGCGCCGGCGGCGAGGATCGCCTGTGCGTCCAGGACGCTGGTGTAGGACTGGGAGAAGTCGATGATGCCGATGGCCCGGCCGTCGTACTTGCACGGGATGAACTGGGCGTGGTCGAGGTCGGGGTTCATCCGGGTGGCCGGGTCGAGGAACCAGGTGCGCAGGATCTGCCCGGCCTTCTCGGCGTAGCTGCGCCTGCCGGTGTAGTACCAGGCGAGCGAGAGGTCGTACGACGCGTCGAAGACCTTCTCCGCGTCCTGCCGGTCGGTCCCGCTGTCGACCTCCGGATTGCGCTGGCCGTCGCGCTGGACGTACGGGCAGCCCCAGGGGTTGTCGGCGGTGGGGGCGGTCGTGGGCCACCAGTAGGGGGCCTGGCTCAGGTAGTCGTGGACGTCACCGCCGGGGGCGGGCTTCGGCTTGTCGACGACCGTCCAGGGGCCCTGGTCCAGCCAGGCGTCGGCACGGGCGGTCAGGTCCGCGAGGGCGTGCCGCAGCCGGGGGTCGTGGGGCAGCCGGGCCCGGGTCTGCTGGAGGCGGACGCCGTCGAGGACGGCGGTCCGCGGGACCTTGGACGGGGCCGCGTGGGCGGAGGGGACGAGCAGGGCTCCGAAGGCCACCACCGCAGTGAGGAGCGCGGCCGCACGGGGTCTTCCACTCATTCAGGCACTCCGATCTTCGCTCGACCCGATCAGCAACCGATCAGGTACGTGAACGCGGTTCACGAGGAGGACCGTGTGAGCGTAGAGCCGCCAGGTACCCCTGACAATGGTGCGGACCCTCTTCACGTACAGAGAAAGCGAAACCCCTCATGGATCTCGGCGTGCGCTGGAAGCTGCACGGTGACGGGCGCACGCCCGCGCCCGGAGCGGTGGTACGCCCCGACGAACGGCTGTCCTGGCCCCGCACCGCGGGCCTGGGTGCCCAGCACGTGGTCGCGATGTTCGGTGCCTCGTTCGTGGCCCCCGTGCTCATGGGACTGGACCCCAACCTGGCGATCATGATGTCGGGCGTGGCGACCATGATCTTCCTGCTCGCCACCCGGGGCCGGGTGCCGAGCTACCTCGGCTGCTCCCTGTCCTTCGTGGGCGTGGCCGCCGTCATCCGCGCCCAGGGCGGTACGAGCGCGACGGTGACCGGCGCGATCCTCGTCGTCGGTGCCGTGCTCTTCCTGGTCGGCCTCGCCGTGCAGCGCTTCGGCGCGCGGATCATCCACGCGGCCATGCCGCCGATCGTCACCGGCGCGGTCGTCATGCTGATCGGCTTCAACCTGGCCCCGGTGACCGCGTCCACCTACTGGCCGCAGGACCAGTGGACGGCCCTGCTGGTGATGCTCTTCACCGGGCTGGCGGTCGTCTGTCTGCGCGGTTTCTGGTCCCGCGTCGCGATCTTCCTGGGCCTCGTGTTCGGGTACGGCCTGTCCTGGGCGTCCGACCGGATCTTCGGCAGGATCCACTCGGTGGACGCGAGCGGCAAGGTCACCGACCACTGGCGCCTGGACCTCTCCGGCGTCTCCAAGGCCGACTGGATCGGCCTGCCGTCCTTCCACGGCCCGTCCTTCCAGTGGTCGGCGATCCTGGTCGCGCTGCCGGTCGTCATCGCGCTGGTCGCCGAGAACGCGGGCCACGTCAAGGCCGTCGGCGAGATGACCGGCGACCCGCTGGACGACCAGCTCGGTACGGCGATCTCGGCGGACGGCGTCGCCTCCATGCTGTCGACGGCCGTCGGCGGCCCGCCCAACACCACCTACTCCGAGAACATCGGCGTGATGGCCGCGACCCGCGTGTACTCCACCGCCGCCTACTGGGCCGCCGCCGGCTTCGCGCTGCTCTTCGGCGTCTGCCCCAAGTTCGGCGCGGTCGTGGCCGCGATCCCGGGCGGGGTGCTCGGCGGCATCACCGTCATCCTCTACGGCATGATCGGCCTGCTCGGCGCCCAGATCTGGCTGAACGCCAAGGTGGACCTGCGCAACCCGCTGAACCTGGTCCCGGCCGCGGCGGGCATCATCATCGGCGTCGGCAACGTCACCATGAAGTTCACGGACACGTTCTCGCTCAGCGGCATCGCCCTCGGCACGCTGGTCGTCATCACCGGCTACCACGCGCTGCGCGCCTTCGCCCCGGCCCACCTGAAGAAGCAGGAGCCGCTGCTGGACGAGGGCACGTCCTCCTACGACACCGGGGCCGACGCCGACAGGCCCGCCCCGCGCGCCGAGCCGTAGCCCGGCGTTCCCTCGTTCCGGCGAAGCACCGGGCCGGTCGGCACGCCGGCCGGCCCCGGGCTGGGACCCTTCCCCCATGGTGCAGCTGGAACACCTCACCGCCCCCGTCGACGCCGTCGTCGCCCGGATGCGCGCGCTGGACGCGGCGCTGCCCCCACGGGACGGCGTCGCCGTGTTCAACCGGGTCTACCTCGCCGTCACCGAGGAGGTCGACCGGCGCCTGGACGCCGGGGAGTTCCCGGACCCCCGCGCGGCGACCGCGCTGGACGTGCGGTTCGCCGAGCGCTATCTGGCGGCGGTGGACGCGGCCGCCGCGGACCGCCGCCCGCCCGCCTGCTGGCGGCCCCTGTTCCAGTTCCGGCGCCACCCCGGCGTACGACCGCTGCAGTTCGCGCTGGCGGGCATCAACGCGCACATCGGGCACGACCTCGCCCTGGCCGTGGTCGACGCCTGCCGCACGCTCGGCTGTGAACCGGCCGACCTGGAGGACGAATTCGACCGCGTGGGCGATCTGCTGGTGTCGCTGGAGGAGCGCATCCGCGAGGACCTGATGCCGGGCCCCGACCTGTTCCAGATCGCCGATCCGCTCACCCATCTGCTGGGCTCCTGGAGCCTGGAGCGGGCCCGGGACGCGACCTGGGCGGCGGCCCGGGCCCTGTGGGCGCTGCGGCACTGCGCCGACGTGGCCGGGGAGTTCACCGAGCGGCTGGACGCCGCGGTGGGGTTCGCGGGCCGGATGCTGCTGACACCGCTGGCCGGCTGAGGTGGCGGCGCGTGGAAAAGGCGCGGGCGGCCAAGGTCCGTGTCCGGCCGCCCGCGCCCTGGTCGGTCCCCCGGGTCAGTCCTCGGGAAGCTCCACCGGCGCGATCTCGTCGTAGACGTCACCCGGGCCCGGGTTCGCCGCGTCGGTCTCGCCGCCGAAGTGGTGCATGACACCCCAGACCGCGTTCAGCGCCGTCTGCACGGCCCCCTCGGCCCAGCCGGCCGTCCAGGAGATGTCGTCGCCTGCGAGGAAGATGCCCCGCTTGTCCTCGGGCAGCCGGTCCTGCATGAAGTGCGTGAACAGGCGTCGCTGGTAGCGGTAGTGGCCGGGCAGGTTGGCCTTGAACGCGCCCATGAAGTAGGGCTCGTTCTCCCAGGACACCGTCACCGGGTTGCCGATGATGTGCTTCCTGATGTCGACCTTCGGGTAGATCTCGCCGAGCGACTTCAGCATGACCTCCATCCGCTCGTTCGCGGACAGCGGCAGCCACTTCAGGCTGTCGTCGCACCAGGTGTAGGACAGGCAGATCACGGCGGGCTTGTCCGGGCCGTCGTCCAGCAGGTAGGTGCCGCGGGTCATGCGGTCGGTGAGCGTCATCGACATGACGTCCCGGCCCGTCTCCTCGTCCTTGTCCAGCCAGAACGGCCGGTCCACGGGCACGAACAGCTTGCTGGACTCCATGTAGTGGGTGCGCTCGATCGCGGTCCAGTGGTCGATCGGGAAGAGCGAGTCGTCGCAGGCGATCTTGGACAGCAGCATCCAGGACTGGGCGGTGAAGATCGCCGCCTTGTAGGTGCGGATGTCGCCGTTCGCGTCGGTGACGGTGATCTGGTTGCCGGCCGTGCGGTGCAGCCGGGTCACGGCGGGCTTCGGCTCGCCGCCCACGTGCAGCGACTTCAGGGACGTCCCGTACGGCCAGTGGACGATCTTCTCCGGCTCGCGCTCCCACAGGCGCAGCGGCAACTGCTGGGAGCCGCCGACGATGCCGCGGTGGTGGTCGTCGGCCTCGGTGTAGACGACGCGCAGGATCTCCAGGATGGAGTTCGGGAAGTCGGTGTCCCAGCCGCCGGTGCCGAAGCCGACCTGGCCGAAGATCTCGCGGTGCCGGAAGGACTTGAACGCCTCGGAGTCGCAGAGGAAGCCGTAGAAGGTCTGGTTGTCCAGCTTCTCGACGAGCTTCGCCCAGATCTCGCGGATGCGCGGGACGTCCCGCTCGCGCATCGCGCGGTTCATGTCGGAGAAGTCGGCGCCCTCCTCCAGGCACCTGTTCCAGGCGTCGGCGACGTCCCGGTACACCTGGGGCAGGTCGTCGATCGTCTCGGCGTAGTGCGACTCGCCCTTGAGGTCGACCACGGTGGACGGGGTCGCCTCGGCCAGGGGGTTCGGGAAGGGTCTGGTCTCCAGACCGGCCAGGTCGATGTAGTGCTGGAGCGCGGTGGAGGACGGCGGGAAGCGCATCGCGCCCATCTCGGCGGTCAGCGAGTCGTCGCAGCCCTCGAAGCCGACCGTGCGGAGCCGGCCGCCGATCTGGTCGGCCTCGTAGACGACGGGCTTGAGGCCCATCTTCATCAGCTCGTACGCGGCCACGATGCCGGACAGGCCGCCACCGATGATCGCGACCTCGGTGCCGTGCTCGGTCGCCGGGACCTGGCCGAGGCCCGCCGGGTGGGCGAGGAAGTCGTCGTAGGCGTAGGGGAAGTCCGGGCCGAACATGGTGATCGGCGGCTGCTGCTCGTCGGTGTGCTCGACGGCGTTGGGCACCGTGGACGTCATGGGGTACGGACTCCTTGCACGGGGTGGTTCGGGGGAAGGCTCGGGTGTCAGACGAGGGACCCGTACAGACCGGGGCGGCGGTCCTTCAGGTACGGGTTGTGCTCGCGGGAGGCGGCCAGGAAGGCAGGGTCGGCGTCGGCGAGCACCAGCTGCTCGGCACGGCCGGCGCGGGTGCGGGCGACGCCGTCGGGACCGGCGAGGACGGAGAGGCCGACGAACTCGAACTCGCCTTCCTGGCCGACCCGGTTGACGTAGGCGACGTACATCTGGTTCTCGAAGGCGCGCACCGGGATCATCGACTCGGCGACGAACTGGAAGGGGTGCATCTGCGCGGTCGGCACGACCAGGAGGTCGGTGCCGGCCAGGGCGTGCGCCCGGACGTTCTCCGGGAACTCGACGTCGTAGCAGATCAGCAGGCCCACGGTGAGGCCGTTCAGCTCGGCCTGGACGACCTGCTGCCCGCCCGGCGTGAAGTGGTCGCGCTCGAAGCAGCCGAAGAGGTGGGTCTTCCGGTAGTTCGCGAGCCGGGTGCCGTCGGCGGAGATCAGCTGGGCGGAGTTGAACACCGCGTCGCCGTCGCGCTCGGGGTAGCCGTAGGCGAGGGCGAGGCCGTGCCGGGTGGCGATCTCGGCGATCGCGTCGGCGGAGTCGCCGTCGGCGGGCTCGGCGAGGCGGGCGATGTCGTCGCCGATCGCGTACCCGGTGAGGAACATCTCCGGTGCGGCCAGCAGCCCGGCGCCCGCGGCGGCGGCCCGGCCCGCGGCCTCGTCGAGGACCTTCAGGTTCTCGGTGACCGAGCCGGGACGGCCGGAGCTCTGGAGCAGGGCGGTACGCATGCGTGATCCTCACCGGAACGGGGGGTTTGGGGGGCCACGAAAAAGGTACGTTCGGCGCGCTCGGCGGGACAAGAAGGAGCCGTTGCGCGCCGGTGCGGGGTTTGTTGCGCCGAGAGGGCTCCGGGCGGCGATTCGTTGCGCGGGCCGGTGAGGGTGCCGGGAGGAGCGCGGAAAAGGGCTCGGAGCGCCTCGTCGTCGGCCGGGTGCGGCTGGTCCGGGGTGCTCGCGCGGTTCCCCGTGCCGGCAGGGCGCTGATCCGCACCGGGTGACGACAGGGCGCCCCGAGCCGTGGCCCGCTCCTACCCCGGCGCCCCGGAGGAGAAGCGGCGCAGCAGCGGCGACAGCACCAGCACCGACTTGGTCCGCTCCACGAACGGTTCCCCGGCGATCCGCTCCAGCACCCGCTCGAAGTGACGCATGTCGGAGGCGAAGACCTGCGCGACGGCGTCCGCGTCCCCGGTGACGGTGGACGCGGCCACGACCTCCTGGTACCGCTCCAGCCCCCGTTGGATCGTCTCCGGCGAGGTGTTCCGCCGGCAGTAGATCTCGATGAAGCCCTCGGTCTCCCAGCCGAGCGCCGCCGGATCCACCCGCACGGTGAATCCGGTGATCGCTCCGGTGGCCCGCAGCCTGTCCACGCGCCGCTTCACCGCGGGCGCGGACAGGCCGACCATCTGCCCGATGTCCGCGTAGGAGCGGCGGGCGTCCTCGGCGAGGGCGTGCACGATGCGTTCGTCGAGATCGTTCAGCACAGGGGGTCGTTCACTTCTTCGGTCCGGTCACTTCTCTGCCGTCGCCGCGAGGGCGTCATCGGTCGCGAGACGGGAACGGCGGTAGCCGTAGAGGAAGTAGAACACGAGCCCGGCGGCCATCCAGCATCCGAAGACGACCCAGGTGACGGTGTCGAGGCTGGACATGTTGTACGCGCAGAACAGGAAGCCCAGCACCGGCAGGACCGGGCCGAACGGCACCTTGAACGTGCGCTCCAGCTCCGGTCGCCTGACCCGCAGCACGATCACCGCGATGTTGACCAGGCCGAAGGCGAACAGCGTGCCGATGCTGGTGGCGTCGACGAGCTTGCCCAGCGGGATGAGGGCGGCGAGCGCTCCGCAGAAGAGGGACACGACCACCGTGTTGAGGCGGGGCGCGCCGGTCTTCGGGTGGATCTTGCCGAGCGCCTTCGGCACCAGACCGTCGCGGGCCATCGCGAAGAGGATGCGGGTCTGGCCGTAGAGCACGGTGAGCACCACGCTCGCGATCGAGATGACGGCGCCGAGCGCGAGCAGCGTGCCCCAGAAGGTCTGGCCGCTGACGTCGTTCATGATCCCGGCGAGGGCCGCCTCGGAACCGTCGAACTTCTTCCAGTTCCAGGCACCGACGGCGACGCCCGCGACGAGCACGTAGAGCGCGGTCACGATGATCAGCGACAGCATGATCGCCCGCGGCAGGTCCCGCTTGGGGTCCTTCGCCTCCTCACCGGCGGTGGAGGCGGCGTCGAAGCCGATGTAGGAGAAGAACAGCGTGGCACCGGCGGCGCTGACCCCGGTCATGCCGAGCGGCATGAAGTCGGCGTAGTTGCCGGACTTGAAGCCCATGACGCCGATCGCGCAGAACAGCACCAGCGCGGCGATCTTCACACACACCATGATCGTGTTGGCGCGGGCGGACTCCCGCGCGCCACCGAGCAGGAACGCCATCGCCAGCAGGACGACGATGAGGGCCGGCAGGTTGATGATGCCGCCCTCGCCCGGCGCGGAGGACAGGGCGGCCGGGATGGTGACGCCGATGGTGCCGTCCAGCAGCTCGTTCAGGTACTCGCCCCAGCCGACGGCGACCGCGGCCACCGAGACGCCGTACTCCAGCACGAGACACCAGCCGCAGACCCAGGCGACCAGTTCGCCCATCGTTGCGTACGCATACGAGTAGGAGGAGCCGGCGACCGGGATGCTGCCGGCCAGTTCGGCGTACGACAGGGCCGAGAACAGCGCCGTGAGACCGGCGATGACGAAGGCGAGGGTGACCGCCGGACCGGCCTTGGGCACGGCGTCGCCGAGGACGACGAAGATGCCGGTGCCGAGGGTGGCACCGATGCTGATCATGGTCAGCTGCCACAGCCCGAGGGAGCGCCGAAGCTGCCCTCCCTCACCGTGGCCGCCCTCCGCGACCAGGCGTTCCACGGGCTTGCGACGCATGAGGCGCGCGGCGACGCCCCGGGACGCGGGGGCGGCCGGTATCTGGTTGTGCGGGGGTGCGCCTTGGTCGAGCACGCGCTGGCTCCTTATCGCTGCCGGTGTCGGGACGGACCGGCAGGAGCGCCGGCCCTCGTGCGCGGGAACCGGCGGAGCCTGCGAGGGCAGGGACCCGCCGAGCGGGGTCCCCGCCACGCCACGTACTAGCGCAGCACCCTACGAGGCGGGCCTTCACGGGCGTAATGCAGTAACCTTGCGTATTCCCGCATGATCATTGCGTTCATCGGGGCGGAACGACAAATCGTTGCGCGCCACCTGCCGACCGTTGCACTACGCCCCCGGGGTCCGTTCCCGGGCCGGCTCGCCCGGCGGCACGGACACGCCGACGGCCCCCGTCGTTCCCGGGCCTGGGATCGACGGGGGCCGTCGGAGGTGCGGAGCGGGGATCAGCTCCAGCTGGCGTGCAGCGGCTTGCCCTCGGCGTAGCCCGCCGCGCTCTGGATGCCGACGATGGCCTTGTCGGCGAACTCCTCGAGGCTGGCGGCGCCGGCGTAGGTGCAGGAGGAGCGGACGCCCGCGATGATCGAGTCGATCAGGTCCTCGACGCCCGGGCGGGCCGGGTCGAGGAACATGCGGGAGGTGGAGATGCCCTCCTCGAACAGCGCCTTGCGGGCGCGGTCGTACGCCGACTCCTCCGACGTGCGGTTGGCCACCGCACGCGCCGAGGCCATGCCGAACGACTCCTTGTAGGCGCGGCCGCCCGCGTCGTGCTGGAGGTCACCGGGCGACTCGTAGGTGCCCGCGAACCAGGAGCCGACCATCACGTTGGACGCGCCGGCGGCGAGCGCCATGGCCACGTCGCGCGGGTGGCGGACACCGCCGTCGGCCCAGACGTGCTTGCCGTACTTCCTCGCCTCGGCGGCGCACTCCAGGACGGCGGAGAACTGCGGCCGGCCCACGCCGGTCATCATGCGGGTGGTGCACATGGCGCCCGGCCCGACACCGACCTTGACGATGTCCGCGCCGGCGTCGATCAGGTCCTTGACGCCCTCGGCGGAGACGATGTTGCCCGCGGCGATCGGCACCCGCGGGTCGAGCGCGCGCACCACCTTGATGGCGTTGATCATCGACTCCTGGTGGCCGTGCGCGGTGTCGATGACGAGTGTGTCCACGCCCGCGTCGAGCAGCTGCTTGGCCTTGCCCGCGACGTCGCCGTTGATGCCGACGGCGGCGGCGATCCGCAGCCTGCCGTTCGCGTCCACGGCCGGCGTGTACAGCGTGGCGCGCAGCGCGCCCTTGCGGGTGAGGATGCCGGCGAGCCTGCCGTCCTTGTCGACGGCCGGGGCGTAGCGGCGGTTGTGCTGGTCGAGGGTGTTGAAGGCCTCGCGCGGGTCGATGTCGGCGTCCAGCAGGAGCAGGTCCTTGGACATGACCACCTCGAGCTGGGTGAAGCGGTCGACGCCGGACAGGTCGGCGTCGGTGACGACACCGACGGGCCGCTGGTTCTCGTCCACGACGACGCCGGCGTTGTGCGCCCGCTTGGGCAGCAGCGCCAGGGCGTCGGCGACGGTCTGGTGCGGGGCCAGCACGATCGGGGTGTCGAGCACCAGGTGGCGGCTCTTCACCCAGGAGACGACATCGGTGACGACGTCGATCGGGATGTCCTGCGGGATGACCACCAGGCCGCCCCGGCGGGCCACCGTCTCGGCCATGCGTCGGCCGGCGATGGCGGTCATGTTGGCGACGACGAGCGGGATGGTGGTGCCCGTGCCGTCCGGAGAGGCGAGGTCCACGCCCTGACGCGAGCCGACCGCGGAACGGCTCGGCACCATGAACACGTCGTCGTACGTCAGGTCGTACGCGGGCTGGATGTCATTGAGGAAACGCACGTGCTGCACATCCCAGTCGATCAGAGGCGACCCCCTGACAGGTGTGCCAGGGGGAAAGAGCACGTACTTCATTGTCCCATGTCGGGGTCGGTGTCATACCCCGACGGATCATCCAGGGTCGTCGCCGGCCGGCTAGGAGGTTCCTCCAAGGGCGAGGGCGACGGTGAGGGCCGGCGACACGCTCATGGCGTGCGTGAACACCTCCCGGGCGGTCTCCCACTCCTGGGGCCGCTCCCTGGCGTAGCCCTCCCAGTCCTGGACGACGACGAGGAGCCCCCTGTCCTCCGCCTCCGCCGGCCACACGGACGGGTCGGACAGGGAGTCGGCCAGCGCGTCCCAGTTCCGGCCGAACCAGCCGGGCAGCGACAGGGCCCGCGCGGCGCGGTCCATCAGGCCGGCCTCGTCGGTGACGCCCGCGAGGTCGAGCGCGACCACGAGACGGCCGCTCAGGTCTTCGCTCATCTCAGTACCGCCCGGAACGACTCGTAGTGATCATCGCTGTAGTAGTACTCCCCGCCCTGCCCGGTGACGATGCGCCGGACCCCGCGGTCGGGCGAGCCGGGGGTCGGCACGGTGTACTCGTGGTAGTAGCCGCGCCGGTGCTCCGGCAGGCGTCTCTCGAAGTTCCCGAAGACGGTCCCGTCCTTGGCGTAGGGGAAGGGGCCGCCCTGGTCGATGAGGGCGAGCGTCCTGCGGGCCTCGGCCGGCAGCCGGGACTCCTCGACGGTGGCCGTGCCCCGCGCCCACGCCGGGGACGCCGGGGACGCCCGGTCGGCGGGGCCGGAGGCGGCGGAGCACCCCGTCAGGAGAACGGCGAGACAGACCAGCAGCCCGGCGAGGGCACGCGGGACGGACCGTGACAGCATGCGGACGATGCTGCCACGGCCGTCCCGCCACGACCCGCCGCCGGGTCCGGCCGGACCCCGTCAGACGCCGTCAGACGCCGTCGGGGTCCTGACGGCTGAGCGCCGGCTTCGGGGTCGGGCCCGCCGTCATCAGGTAGTCGGCGGCCGAGGTGTCGGTCACCAGGCTGGTGACCAGCCCGGAGCGCAGCACCGCGTCGATCGCGGCGGCCTTGCGCTGCCCGCCCGCGATGGCCACGACCTCCGGGATGCGGCGCAGCTGGTCGGCCTTGACCGTGATGCACCGCTCCCCCAGGTCCCGTCCGACCCGGCGTCCCTCGGTGTCGAAGAGGTGTGCCGACATCTCGGCGGCGACCCCGAGCGAGGCGTAGTGCGCGCGCTCCTCGTCGCTGAGCATGTCGTGCACGGTCGAGATGCCCGGCTCCCACGAACCGATGGAGACACAGGCGACCGTGACCTTGTCGAAGTACTCGAAGGCCCGGGCGATCCCGGTCTGGTGGCGCAGCGCCGCCGCCGTGGCCGCGTCCGGCAGCAGCATCGGCGCGTAGATGGGGTGCGCGTCGCCGCCGGACACCTGGGCGGCCCGACGGACGGCCTCCACCGAGCCGCGCTCGGCGGTCCCGGCGTCGTACACGCCCGTCAGCTGCACCACCGTGCACGGCGGCAGCCGGTCGAGCGCCGCCGCCATGTGGATGGTGGACCGGCCCCAGGCCAGCCCGAGCACGTCCCCCTCGTTGACGAGTTCGCCGAGCAGGTCGGCGGCGACCTCGCCGAGGTTCTCCGGGTCGGGGGTCTCCTCGGCGTCGGCCGGGGACTCGACCACGACGGCGTGCCTCAGGCCGTAGCGGGCGCGGAGCGCGTCGGAGCGCTCGGCGTCCAGTTCGGCCGGCACGCGGATCTCGATGCGTACGAGGTCCCTTTCGAGGGCAGTCTCCAGTACCCGGGCCACTTTGAAGCGGCTGACGCCGAACTCCTCCGCGATCTGGATCTTGGACTTGCCCTCGAGGTAGAAGCGGCGGGCCATGGCCGCCGCCTGCACCAGCTCAGCGGGTCCCATCCGCATGGCTGACCGGCCCGCCGACATACCCGACACGGCGATCTCCTCACTGCTGTTCACACTCTGGATTCGCCGTTCATCCTTGCAGATTCGGGGCGACTGATCCGCCCTGATGGGCGCCGTTCACTTAACCGTTCACTTGGCCGTGGCTCAGTGGTCGCATGCCCAGGACGCCTTGGCGGTGGCCGTCTCCGCCTGGGCGCGCAGGGCACGTACGGCTTCCGCCGGGTCCCCGGCACCGTAGACGGCCGAGCCGGCGACGAACACGTCCGCTCCCGCGTCCGCGCACCGCTCGATCGTCGAGGCCGAGACCCCGCCGTCGACCTGCAACCACAGCTCCAGACCGTGCTTCTTGATCAGCTCACGGGTGCGGCGGATCTTCGGCAGCATGATGTCGAGGAACGCCTGGCCGCCGAAGCCGGGCTCCACCGTCATGACGAGCAGCATGTCGAGTTCCGGCAGCAGGTCCTCGAACGGCTCGATCGGCGTCGCCGGCTTGAGGGCCATGGAGGCGCGGGCGCCCTTGGCGCGGATCTCCCGGGCGAGCCGCACCGGAGCGGCGGCGGCCTCCACGTGGAAGGTGACCGACGACGCCCCCGCCTCGACGTACTGGGGCGCCCACCGGTCCGGGTCCTCGATCATGAGGTGGCAGTCCAGCGGGGTGTCCGTCGCACGGGCCAGGGACTCCACCACCGGCACGCCGAGCGTGAGGTTCGGGACGAAGTGGTTGTCCATGACGTCGACATGGAGGAAGTCGGCGCCCCGGACCGCCTCGGCCTCCTCCGCGAGGCGGGCGAAGTCGGCGGACAGGATGCTGGGGTTGATCTGCACGGCCATGACCCAAGCCTGCCATGTCGCTGCGCCGGGCTGTAGCGCCGGTCCCTCGGGGCAGGGGTTCCCCTGGGGGCCGGTGGGGGTTGGTGGCGCGGCTCCCCGCGCCCCTTTCAGGGCCCTGCGTCATCCGGTTCTGCGGATCAGGGCCAGGTACATCGCGTCCGTGCCGTGTACGTGCGGCCAGAGCTGGATGTCCGGGCCCTCGCCGAGGTCGGTGACGCCGGGCAGGAGGGGGCGGGCGTCGATCAGTTCCGTCTCCGGGTGCTGCTTGAGCACGTCGGAGACGACGGCGCGGGTCTCCGCCAGGTGCGGCGAGCAGGTGGCGTAACCGACGACGCCGCCGACGCGGACGGAGTCGAGGGCCGTGCGCAGCAGACCGCGCTGGAGCGGGGCGAAGTTGTCCAGGTCCTCGGGACGGCGGCGCCAGCGGGCCTCGGGGCGGCGGCGCAGGGCGCCGAGCCCCGTGCACGGGACGTCGACCAGCACGCGGTCGAAGCTGCCGGGCCGCCACGGCGGGCGGGTGCCGTCGGCGGCGATGACCTGGTACGGACCCGGGTTGCCGTGCAGGGCACGGGCCACCAGCCCGGCCCGGTGCGGCTGCTTCTCCGAGGCGAGCAGCGCGGCCCCGCGCTCGGCGGCGAGCGCGGCCAGCAGCGCGGCCTTGCCGCCCGGTCCGGCGCAGCCGTCGAGCCACCTCTCGTCGGGGCCGTCGAGCGGGGCGTTCGCCAGCGCGAGGGCGACCAGCTGGCTGCCCTCGTCCTGGACGCCGGCGCGTCCCTCGCGCACGGCCTCGACCGCGCCGGGCTCACCGCCCTCGGCGAGCCGCACGGCGTACGGCGACCAGCGTCCGGGCACGGCGGCGTCCTCGCGGAGCAGTTCCCCGGTGGTGGCCCGGCCGGGCCGGGCGACGAGCGTCACCTCGGGCCGCTCGTTGTCCGCCGCCAGCAGCCGCTCGATGCCGGACCGGCCGCCGCCGAGGGAGTCCCAGAGCGCGGAGACGACCCAGCGCGGGTGCGAGTGCACGACGGCGAGGTGGTCCTCGGGATCGTCGTCGTAGGGCGGCGCGACCTTCTCGATCCAGCCGTCGAGGTCGTCCTGGGCCACCTTCCGCAGCACGGCGTTGACGAACTTGGCCCGTCCGTCCCCGAGCACGACCCGGGCCAGCTCGACCGAGGCGGACACGGCCGCGTGCGTGGGGATGCGCGTGCCGAGCAACTGGTGCGCGCCCAGGCTCAGCACGTCGAGCACCGGCGGGTCGACCTCGCGCAGCGGCCGGTCGACGCAGGCGGCGATGACGGCGTCGTAGGTGCCCTGCCGGCGCAGTGTGCCGTACACCAGCTCGGTGGCGAGGGCGGCGTCCCGGGCGTCGAAGTCGCCCTGCTCGCGGGCCTTGCGCAGCAGCGGCGGCAGCACGAGGTTGGCGTACGCGTCCCGCTCGTCCACCGCGCGCAGCGCCTCGAAGGCCAGGATGCGGACGGGGTCCTTCTTGGGACGGCGGTAGGGCTTGGCGGGCTTGCGGGGCCGCCGGGACTGCTCGCTCACGAAAAAGGTGCTCCGGGTGTGAAGTGGGGATGCGCCTCCAGCGTACGTCGCCGGACGCGTGGGCCCACCGCCCGGGCTCGCTCAGCGCCGCCCGGGAGCGTCGGCCTCCGCTCCCCCGTTCCCGCCCTCGCTCCGGAGGTCAGCCGCCCAGCGTCTCGCCGTCCGCGATGCGTACCCCGCGGGCCCAGTCGGCCGCGCGCATCGGCTTCTTGCCCTGGGCCTGGACCCACAGCAGCTCGACGGCGTACGACCCCGTGCCCACGTGGACGCTGTTCTTGCCGACCGCGAGCCGGCCCGGCGCGAGGTCCGTGCGCTCGGGCACGGGCGTGACCTGGACGAGCTTGAGCCGCTCGCCGCGGAAGGTGGTCCAGGCGCCGGGCGCGGGCGTGCAGCCGCGCACGACCCGGTCGACGCGCAGCGCGGGCGCCGCCCAGTCCACCTGGGCGTCCTCGACGGTGATCTTCGGCGCCAGGGTGATGCCCTCGGCGGGCTGCGGTACGGCCTTCAGCGTGCCGTCCTCGATGCCGTCCATGGTGGCCGCGAGCAGCCCGGAGCCCGCGAAGGCGAGCCGGGTGAGCAGGTCGCCGCTGGTGTCGGTGGGGCGGATCTCCTCGGTCACGGTGCCGTAGACGGGCCCGGAGTCCAGCCCCTCCTCGATGAGGAAGGTGGACGCTCCGGTGATCTCGTCGCCCGCCATGATGGCGTGCTGGACCGGCGCGGCACCGCGCCAGGCGGGCAGCAGCGAGAAGTGCAGGTTGACCCAGCCGTGGGCGGGGATGTCCAGGGCGGCCTTCGGCAGCAGGGCGCCGTAGGCGACGACCGGGCAGCAGTCCGGGGCGATCTCGCGCAGCCGCTCCAGGAACTCCGGGTCCCGGGGCTTCAGCGGCTTGAGCACCTCGATCCCGGCCTCCTCCGCGCGCTCGGCCACGGGCGACGCGACCAGCCTGCGTCCGCGCCCGGCCGGCGCGTCGGGCCGCGTGACGACGGCGGCCACCTCGTGCCGCCCGGAGGCGAGCAGAGCGTCCAGAGCGGGAACGGCGACCTCGGGGGTGCCGGCGAAGACGAGCTTCATGGGCGGGATCGGGCCTCTCGGGCGGGGAATGCGCGGGCAGCGCACCAGTCTATGACCATGGGCGGCGCACAGGCGGGCGGGCGGCGTACGCATATGCCCGCACGCCCCCACCCCGTGACCAGCGGAGCACAAGCGCGTTGGTCAAGGAAGAGTTGACCACACCGGGCCGCTTTCGCGGCCCGATTCCTTTCAACGCCGGTTCGAGAGGCTTGTTCATGGCCGACCACGCAACCCACGACGCCCAGGCCCGGGCCAGCCTGCACTTGCTGGTGCGGGACATCGAGAGGGTCCGCCGGCAGGTGGACGCGCTGCGCACGCTCACCGCCCAGTTGGGCAATGTCTACCGCCCGCGCCGCTCCGGCCCGTCCACGGGCTTCGTCGTCTACGGACGCGCCCCCGCCCCGACGGTCCGCCTCGCCCAGGAACTCCGGGACAGTGTCGAGACCCTGGTCACGGCCGCCGTGGACTTCGACCGCTCGCTCGGCTTCTCGTGGGACGCGGTGGGCTCCGCGCTCGGGGTCACCAAGCAGGCCGTGCACCGCCGGTACGGCGCCCGCCGCGCCGCGGCCCAGGCGGCGGCGGAGACGGAGCGGACGCCGGAGCCGTCCGGCACCCGCACGATCAACGTGAACACCGGGCTGCCCACGGTCCCCGCGGCCCGCTCCATGCCCACGCAGCCGACGGCGGGCAGCCCGACACTGCGCGACGACGCCCGCCCGACGGCTTTCCCGGCCCCCCGCAACGGCTGACACCCCCACCGCTGCCCCTTCCGGGCCACGTCCGGGAGGGGTAGGCGCGTCCTCCCACCCGGTCCGGGCCGTCGCGTGTGCCGGGGACCCCGCCCGGCCGGGCGTCCTCCGTCACCCGATGTCCGGCGGATCGATCCGTACCCGGACCGCCTCCCCGCTGCCCCGTGCCATCCGCGCGGCCTGCGCGGTCTTCAGAGCCGTGGCCAGGGCGGAACCGCTGCCCGGCGGCACGCGGACCAGCGCCCGGTCCCAGTGTTCGCCGGGCGGCGGGGCGCCGGGTCTGCGTGCTCCGCCGGGCGGGGGCGGGGGCAGCGGCACCGGTCCCAGCACCTCGGCGTCCGGCGGCAGGTCGACCGCCGCCAGGAACTCGGCGACGGCCGCGGTTGGCCCGGACACGGCCGCCATCCGCGACACCGGCGGAAAGCCCAGCTCGGCCCGCTCGGCCAGCTCCCGCACGGCATGCCCGACCGGGTCCCAGCGCACCAGCGCCTGGACGGGCCGCAGGGTCGGCTCGGCCACCACGACCACCGTGCCGCCCTCGCTCTGGGGCCGCACCAGCGCCCCGGCCGCGATCCACCGGCGCAGCGCGTCCTCGCCGGCCCGCAGGTCGGGTCGTACGAGCATGGCCCAGCCGTCCAGCAGCAGGGCCGCCGCATAGCCGCCCTCGGCGACCGGTTCGGCGCCCGGGGTGCTGACGACCAGCGCGGGGGTGTCCGGGACGGTGTCCAGCACATGCTCGCGCCCCGAGGTGCGCACCGGTACGGCGGGGAAGGCGCGCCCCAGCTCCTCGGCGGTCCGGCGCGCGCCCACGACCTGGGCCCGGAGCCGGAAGCCGCCGCACTCCGGGCAGTGCCAGGCGCCCTCCTCGCGCCCGCACCACCCACAGCGCAGGACGCCCGCGTCCTGGCCCTGGAGCGGGCCGGAGCAGTGCCGGCACCGGGCGGGGGCCCGGCACCGGGCGCAGGCCATGCGGGGCGCGTAACCACGCCGGGGCACCTGCACCAGCACCGGCCCGTGCCGCAGCCCCTCCCGGGCCGCCTGCCAGGCGAGCGTGGGCAGCCGGGCGGCTCGGGCGGCCTCGTCGCGGGCGAGCTCCTCGTCCCCGACCGTCCGGACCAGGGGCGCGGCCCGGCGCACCTGCTCCCGCCCGGCGACCAGCGGCCGGGCCCAGCCGCTCTCGACGAGCTGGGCGGCCTCCACGGTGCAGCCCCAACTGCCCAGCAGGAAGGCGCACTTGTCCAGCGCGGCGCGCAGCAGCAGGACATCGCGGGCGTGCGGCTGCGGGGCGTGCGGCTCGCTGTGGCTGTCGTCCCCGTCGTCCCAGATCGCGACGAGCCCCAGGTCCTGGACGGGCGCGAACATCGCCGCCCGGGTCCCGACGACGGCGCGTACGGATCCGCGCCGCACCGCCAGCCACTGCGCGTACCGCTTCTCCGGTCCGGCGTCGGCGGTGAGCAGCGCGTGCCGGCCGGTGCCGAGCAGCGTGGTGAGCGCGGCGTCCACGCGCGCGGCCGAGCGCCCGTCCGGTACGACGACCAGGGCGCCACGCCCGGAGGCGAGGGTGGCGGCCACGGCCCGGGCCAGCTCCTCGCTCCACAGCGGCCCCGGCAGCGCGTTCCACACGGCCCTGGGCGCCCCCGCGGACGACAGGGCGTCCAGGAAGGCGCCCCCGTGTTCGTAGCGGCCCCAGGAGCCGTGGTCCGGGGCCGGGGGCGGGGGCAGCGGCTCGGGGGACGGGCGCTGCTCGGCGCGGGCGCTGCGCGGGGGCACGGCCAGCTGGAGGACGTCGGCGAGGCTGCCCGCGTACCGGTCGGCGACGGCCCGGGCGAGGCCAAGCAGTTCCTCACTGAGCACCGGCTCCGGCGACACCACCTGGGCGAGCGCGGCCAGCGGTCCGGAGTAGTCGGACTCTGCGCGCCGCTCGACGAGGAAGCCGTCGATGAGCCCGCCGCCCTCCCGGCGTCCGTCGCGGACCCGGTGCCGGCCGGCCCCGAACCGCACCCGCACGCGCACCCCGGGCCGGGCGTCCGCGTCCAGCTCCGCGGGGACGGCGTAGTCGAAGTACCGGTCGAGGTGCAGCACGCCCTTGTCGACCAGGACCCGCGCCACGGGCAGGTTCTCGGCGAGCGCGGCGCCCCGCCAGGTCCGGGGCTTGGCCCGCGGCACCTTCGCCGTCCGCACGCTCTCCCGGATGAGCGCGAGCTGCTCCGGCGGCGCCCCCTCGGCCCCGCCACCCCCCGACCCGTTCTCGCTGCTCACGCTTGCATTCTTGCAAACCCCACTGACAACACGGCCGGTCCGCCGGTCGACGGCGAGGCCCGGCCCCCCGCGGGGAACCGGGCCTCGGCGGCAGCGGGCGGCCCCGGGTTACAGACCGGCGGCCTTGCGCAGGGCGTCCACGCGGTCGGTGCGCTCCCAGGTGAAGTCGGGCAGCTCGCGGCCGAAGTGGCCGTAGGCCGCGGTCTGGGCGTAGATCGGGCGGAGCAGGTCGAGGTCGCGGATGATCGCGGCCGGACGCAGGTCGAAGACCTCGTCGATCGCCTTCTCGATCTTCTCCGGCTCGATCTTGTGGGTGCCGAAGGTCTCGACGAACAGGCCCACCGGCTCGGCCTTGCCGATCGCGTAGGCGACCTGGACCTCGCAGCGGGAGGCCAGGCCCGCCGCGACCACGTTCTTCGCCACCCAGCGCATCGCGTAGGCCGCCGAGCGGTCCACCTTGGACGGGTCCTTGCCGGAGAAGGCGCCGCCGCCGTGCCGGGCCATGCCGCCGTAGGTGTCGATGATGATCTTCCGGCCGGTCAGGCCGGCGTCGCCCATCGGCCCGCCGATCTCGAAGCGGCCGGTCGGGTTGACCAGCAGCCGGTAGCCCTCGGTGTCCAGCTTGATGCCTTCCTCCAGCAGCGCCTTCAGCTCCGGCTCCACCACGAACTCACGGATGTCCGGGGCGAGCAGCGACTCCAGGTCGATGTCGGAGGCGTGCTGGGAGGAGACCACCACCGTGTCCAGGCGGACGGCCTTGTCACCGTCGTACTCGATGGTGACCTGCGTCTTGCCGTCGGGGCGCAGGTAGGGGATGGTGCCGTTCTTGCGGACCTCGGACAGGCGCTTGGACAGCCGGTGCGCCAGGAAGATCGGCAGCGGCATCAGGGTCGGCGTCTCGTCGGAGGCGTAGCCGAACATCAGGCCCTGGTCGCCCGCGCCCTGCCGGTCGAGCTCGTCCTCGTCGCCCTCGACCCGGGCCTCGTACGCCGCGTCGACACCCTGCGCGATGTCCGGGGACTGCGCTCCGATGGACACCGACACACCGCAGGAGGCGCCGTCGAAGCCCTTCTTGGAGGAGTCGTAGCCGATCTCCAGGATCGTGCTGCGGACGAGGGTCGCGATGTCCGCGTACGCCTTCGTCGTCACCTCGCCGGCCACGTGCACCAGGCCGGTGGTGATGAGCGTCTCCACGGCGACCCGGGAAGACGGGTCCTCGCGCAGGAGCGCGTCGAGAATGGTGTCGCTGATCTGGTCAGCGATCTTGTCGGGGTGACCCTCGGTCACGGACTCCGAGGTGAACAGGCGACGGGACACAACGCTCCCTGTGGTTGCAGCGGCTGCTGGCTGATCATTTACGGTCGGCGCGGGGCTGCGCCTGGCACCGACCGTGAACAGTTTATCGGTCGCACTCGACCGGCGGGCCACCGTCTCGCCTCTCGGGAGCGCTGTGACCTGCGGCACGGGCATTCTGCACAATGGCGAGCGGCCTTGGCCAGGGCCGCCACACCGGATTTCGGCGTGGCGTGAACGTGACGCCGAGTTCGCCCGATCGCCTGCCGGGGGTTAGTCCAGACGCCGTACGACCAAGTCCCAGACGGTGTCGGCCAGGGCTTCCTTGGGACCGTGCGGCACCGGGGTCTCGCTGCCGTCGGCACCGAGCACGACCGCCTCGTTCTCCTCGGAACCGAAGGTCTTGCGCTCCCCCACCTCGTTGACCACGAGCAGGTCGCAGCCCTTGCGGGCGAGCTTGGCACGGCCGTTGGCGAGGACGTCGTCGGTCTCGGCGGCGAAGCCGACGACAACCTGTCCCGGCCGGGCCCGGTCGGCGGAGATCTCCGCGAGAATGTCCGGATTTCGCACCAGGACGACCGGGTCCGGGTCCTGGCCGTCCTTCTTCTTGATCTTCCCGGCGGCGTAGGCGGCCGGACGGAAGTCGGCGACGGCGGCGGCCATCACCACGGCGTCGGCGTCCGCGGCGGCCTTGAGGACGGCCTCGCGCAGCTGGACGGCGGTGCCGACCCGGACGACGTCCACGCCCGCCGGGTCGGGCAGGCCGGCGTTGGCGGAGACCAGGGTCACCCGGGCGCCACGGGCCGCGGCGGTGCGGGCGAGGGCGTAGCCCTGCTTGCCGGAGGAGCGGTTACCGAGGAAGCGGACCGGGTCCAGGGGCTCGCGGGTGCCGCCGGCGGAGACGACGACGTGCCGCCCCCCGAGGTCGGGCTCGGTGACACCGCGGGCCAGCACCCGCCGGCACACCTCGAAGATCTCCGCCGGGTCGGGCAGCCGGCCCTTGCCGGTGTCGACGCCGGTGAGGCGGCCGACGGCGGGCTCGACGACGACGGCGCCGCGGCGGCGCAGCGTGGCCACGTTCTCCTGGGTGGCCGGGTGTTCCCACATCTCGGTGTGCATGGCCGGGGCGAAGACGACCGGGCAGCGGGCGGTGAGGAGGGTGTTGGTCAGCAGGTCGTCGGCGAGGCCGTGGGCGGCCTTGGCGAGCATGTCGGCGGTGGCCGGGGCCACGACGACCAGGTCGGCCTGCTGGCCGATGCGGACGTGCGGCACCTGGTGGACGTCGTCCCAGACCTCGGTGGCGACCGGGTTCCCGGACAGCGCGGACCAGGTGGCGGCGCCGACGAAGTGCAGCGCGGAGGCGGTCGGCACGACGCGGACGTCGTGGCCCGACTCCGTGAACCTCCTCAGCAGCTCACAGGCCTTGTAGGCGGCGATGCCACCGCTGACCCCCAGCACGACCTTCGGCTTGTCCACCATGGCTCCTCGCGTTCGAGAATCTGCACCACCCATGACACACCACAGGCCCGGCAGAGTGTCCCCCCGGCGTTGGCCGGGGAAGTGACTGCCGGGCCTGCGGATACGTCAGGCGCAATCTGAAGGTACTACTGCGCCGGGCCCTCGACGGCCTCGGAGGTCAGCAGACCGGCGTTGATCTCGCGCAGGGCGATCGACAGCGGCTTCTCGTGGACGTGGGTGTCGACGAGCGGACCGACGTACTCGAGGAGGCCCTCACCGAGCTGGGAGTAGTACGCGTTGATCTGGCGGGCACGCTTGGCCGCGTAGATCACGAGGCTGTACTTCGAGTCGGTCGCCTCGAGAAGCTCGTCGATCGGCGGGTTGATGATGCCCTCGGGCGCGGTGATGGAAGAGGACACGCTCTACCTTCCGATGGATGGGAAAGAATCAGACATCGTGATCACAGTCACGATCACACAACGTCCATCAAGGCTAGCAGCTCACGGGCCACGTCCTCGACGGAGGTGTTGACCAAGGTCGTATCGAACTCCGGCTCGGCCGCCAGCTCGGTCTTCGCCGCCGTCAGGCGGCGCTCGATGACCTCCGGCGGCTCGGTCCCCCGGCCGGTCAGCCTGCGCACCAGCTCCTCCCAGGAGGGCGGAGCGAGGAACACCAGCTGGGCGTCGGCCATGGACTCGCGGACCTGCCGGGCGCCCTGGAGGTCGATCTCCAGCAGGACGGGCTCGCCGTTCTCCAGCCGCTCCAGCACCGCCGCGCGGGGGGTGCCGTAGCGGTTGCCGGCGAACTCGGCCCATTCCAGCAGCTCGCCGTTGGCGATCAGCTTGTCCATCTCCTCGTCGGTGACGAAGAAGTAGTGGACTCCGTGCTGCTCACCGGGGCGCGGCTTACGGGTCGTCGCCGACACCGAGAGCCAGACCTCGGGGTGTTCCTTGCGCATATGGGCGACGACCGTGCTCTTGCCGACCCCCGAGGGGCCGGAGAGCACGGTCAGCCGCGGACGTTCACTCATGCAGCGATTATTCCAGCAATCCCGGAGTGCCCGGGACTCCCGGTCCGCCGGGCGGCGGACTCAGGAGCCGGTGCTGCCGAACTCACGCTCCAGGGAGGCGATCTGGTTGGAACCGAGACCGCGCACGCGGCGGCTCTCGGAGATGCCCAGACGCTCCATGATCTGCTTGGCGCGGACCTTGCCCACGCCCGGCAGGGACTCGAGCAGGGCGGAGACCTTCATCTTGCCGATGACGTCGTTCTCCTGGCCCTGCTTGATGACCTCGTGCAGGGAGGCGCCGGAGTGCTTGAGTCGATTCTTGACCTCGGCCCGCTCCCGGCGAGCCGCGGCGGCCTTTTCGAGCGCGGCTGCGCGCTGTTCAGGGGTAAGGGGCGGAAGAGCCACGCCTACGTCACCTCGGATGTCGAACTGTCGGATACGGACCGGTGAGGAACCTAGTCGCCCCACACCTGGGGAGCCACGAGCAACACGCTGCCCGTTCTCCCCCACTGCCTGAGGGGCGCGGGAGGTGCCCCCACTGCTCGGAGACTAGCGGGCAAGTCCGCCAGAGTCAGCGAGAACAGCGGAAAAGTCCTGGTCAGCCTCCGTGAGGCCAGACATTTCAGACATACTGCCCTCGATTTGAGCATGTATTCAAGCTCAAGTCGGCGCGAGACCGCTCAGCCGAGCGCGCGGGCACGGGTCAGACGGCGGTGACGACGGCCTGGATCTCCGCCGCGAACCGCTCCGCAGCCCCGCGCAGCGCGCTGACGTCGGGACCGTGACGCAGAACACCCCGGCTGACGTTGGGCACCACGTTGCGGACGGCCGCTCCGAAGACCCGGGGCAGATCGGCCGGGGTCGCGCCCTGGGCGCCGATGCCGGGCGCGAGGAGCGGGCCGCCCACGGCGAGGTCGTACGAGGACAGGTCGCCGAGCGTGGCGCCGACGACCGCGCCGAAGGAGCCAAGCGGCTCCTCCCCCGCGTTCTCGGCCGCCAGGTGGGCCAGCACGGTCGCCCCGACGGTCCGGCCGTCGGCGCGGACGGCGTGCTGCACCTCGGCGCCCTCCGGGTTCGAGGTCAGCGCCAGCACGAACAGGCCGGCCCCGCTCTCCCGGGCGAGCGCGACGGCCGGGCTCAGCGATCCGTAGCCGAGGTAGGGCGAGACCGTCAGGGCGTCGGAGAACAGCGGGGCGCCGGGGCTGAGGAACGCCTCGGCGTAGGCGGCCATGGTCGAGCCGATGTCGCCGCGCTTGGCGTCCATCACGACCAGGGCGCCGGCCGCGCGCGCCTCCTGGACCGACTTCTCCAGGACGGCGAGGCCGCGCGAGCCGAACCGCTCGAAGAAGGCGCTCTGCGGCTTCAGGACGGCCACCCGGCCGGCCAGGGCCTCGACGACCGTGCGGCTGAACCGCTCCAGGCCGGCGACGTCGTCGTCCAGGCCCCACTCGGCGAGCAGCGAGGCGTGCGGGTCGATGCCGACGCACAGCGGCCCGCGCTCGTCCATGGCGCGGCGCAGCCGGGCGCCGAAGGGCTCCAACGGGCTCATGCGGGCTTCCTCACGTCGGCGCCGACCGCGTCGGCGAGGGTGGCGTACGGGCTGGTGCGCAGGCGGGCGGCGAGGCCCTTGTGGAGGGCGCGGCACCAGAAGGGGCCCTCGTAGATGAAGGCGCTGTAGCCCTGGACCAGCGTGGCACCGGCCAGGATGCGCTGCCAGGCGTCCTCGGCGGTCTCGACGCCGCCGACGCCCACCAGGGTGATCCGGTCGCCCACGCGCGCGTACAGGCGCCGCAGGACCTCCAGGGAGCGCTCCTTGAGCGGGGCGCCGGACAGGCCGCCGGTCTCCTTGACCAGCGCGGCGGAGGACCGCAGTCCGAGGCCCTCGCGCGCGATGGTGGTGTTGGTGGCGATGATGCCGTCCAGGCCCAGCTCCACAGCGAGGTCGGCGACCGCGTCGACGTCCTCGTCGGCGAGGTCGGGGGCGATCTTCACCAGCAGCGGGACGCGCCGGTGCGCCACCGTGCGGTCGGCGGCCTCGCGCACGGCGGTGAGCAGCGGACGCAGGTGGTCCACGGCCTGGAGGTCGCGCAGACCGGGCGTGTTGGGCGAGGAGACGTTGACGACCAGGTAGTCCGCGTACGGCGCGAGGCGCTCGGCGGACTTCACGTAGTCGGCGACGGCCTCGGACTCCGGGACGGCCTTGGTCTTGCCGATGTTGACGCCGACCACCGTCCGGAAGACCGGCTCACGGGTGGCCAGGCGGGCCGCCACGGCCAGGGAGCCGTCGTTGTTGAAGCCCATGCGGTTGATCAGCGCGCGGTCCGCGACGAGGCGGAACAGCCGCTTCCTGGGGTTGCCGGGCTGCGGCTCCCCCGTCACCGTGCCGATCTCGACGTGGTCGAAGCCCAGCATCGACATCCCGTCGATGGCCACCGCGTTCTTGTCGAACCCGGCCGCGAGCCCGAACGGGCCGTGCATGCGCAGTCCGAACGCCTCCGTGCGCAGCTCCTTGTGGCGGGGCGCGAGGGCGGCGGCGAGGAAGGTGCGCAGAACCGGGATGCGGACGGCGAGGCGGATCCAGCGGAAGGCGAGGTGGTGGGCCCGCTCCGGGTCCATCCGGCGGAAGACCAGACGGAAGAAAAGCTCGTACATGTGCGTGTCCTCTTGAAGCTTCAGGGAGCCCTCATGACGAGGGGGACACCGTTTCCGGTGTCCCCCTCGGGGCTGCTAGTCGCGGGCCGCGGTCAGGTGTTCCGCGTGTTCCTGGAGCGAGCGGACGCCCACGTCACCGTGGTTGAGGGCGTCGATGCCCTGGACGGCCGCGGCGAGCGCCTGGACGGTCGTCAGGCACGGCACGGACCGCGCCACGGCCGCCGTACGGATGTCGTAGCCGTCGAGGCGGCCGCCGGTGCCGTACGGGGTGTTGACGATGAGGTCCACCTCGCCGTCGTGGATGAGCTGGACGATGGTCCGCTCGCCGTTCGGACCGGTGCCCTCGGACTGCTTGCGCACGACCGTGGCGTTGATGCCGTTGCGCTTGAGGACCTCGGCGGTGCCGGAGGTGGCGAGCAGCTCGAAGCCGTGGGCGACCAGTTCGCGCGCCGGGAAGATCATCGAGCGCTTGTCGCGGTTGGCGACCGAGATGAACGCGCGGCCCTTGGTGGGCAGCGGGCCGTAGGCACCCGCCTGCGACTTGGCGTACGCCGTGCCGAAGACGGAGTCGATGCCCATGACCTCGCCGGTGGAGCGCATCTCCGGGCCGAGGACGGTGTCGACACCGCGGCCGTGGATGTCGCGGAACCGCGACCACGGCATGACGGCCTCCTTGACGGAGATCGGCGCGTCCAGCGGCAGCTCGCCGCCGTCGCCGTCCTTCGGCAGCAGGCCCTCGGCGCGCAGCTCGGCGATGGTCGCGCCCAGCGAGATGCGGGCGGCGGCCTTCGCGAGCGGCACGGCGGTCGCCTTGGAGGTGAAGGGGACGGTGCGGGAGGCGCGCGGGTTGGCCTCCAGGACGTAGAGGATGTCGCCGGCCATCGCGAACTGGATGTTGATCAGGCCGCGCACGCCGACGCCCTTGGCGATGGCCTCGGTGGAGGCGCGCAGGCGCTTGATGTCGAAGCCGCCGAGGGTGATCGGGGGCAGGGCGCACGCCGAGTCGCCGGAGTGGATGCCGGCCTCCTCGATGTGCTCCATGACGCCGCCGAGGTACAGCTCCACGCCGTCGTAGAGGGCGTCGACGTCGATCTCGATGGCGTCGTCCAGGAAGCGGTCGACGAGGACCGGCCGGGAGGGGCTGATCTCGGTCGACTCGGCGATGTAGGAGGCCAGGCGGGTCTCGTCGTAGACGATCTCCATGCCGCGTCCGCCGAGGACGTACGACGGCCGGACCAGGACCGGGTAGCCGATCTCGTCGGCGATGGCCTTGGCCTCGGCGAAGGTGGTGGCCGTGCCGTGCTTGGGCGCCGGCAGGCCCGCCTCCGCGAGGACGCGGCCGAAGGCGCCGCGGTCCTCGGCCGCGTGGATGGCCTCGGGGGACGTGCCGACGATCGGCACGCCGTTGTCCTTCAGGGCCTGCGACAGGCCGAGCGGCGTCTGGCCGCCGAGCTGGACGACGACGCCCGCGACCGGGCCGGCCTGCTGCTCCGCGTGGACGATCTCCAGCACGTCCTCCAGCGTCAGCGGCTCGAAGTACAGGCGGTCGGAGGTGTCGTAGTCCGTGGAGACGGTCTCCGGGTTGCAGTTGACCATCACGGTCTCGTACCCGGCGTCGGACAGCGCGAAGGAGGCGTGGACGCAGGAGTAGTCGAACTCGATACCCTGGCCGATGCGGTTCGGGCCGGAGCCCAGGATGATCACGGCGGGCTTCTCGCGCGGCGCGACCTCGGTCTCCTCGTCGTAGGAGGAGTAGAAGTACGGCGTCTTCGCGGCGAACTCGGCGGCGCAGGTGTCGACCGTCTTGTAGACCGGGCGGACCCCGAGGGCGTGCCGGACCTCGCGGACGACGTCCTCGCGCAGGCCGCGGATCTCGGCGACCTGCTGGTCGGAGAAGCCGTGCCGCTTGGCCTCGGCGAGCAGGTCACGGGTCAGCTCGGGCGCCTCGGCCAGCTCGTCGGCGATCTCCTTGATCAGGAAGAGCTGGTCGACGAACCAGGGGTCGATCTTCGTGTACTCGAAGACCTCCTGGGGGGTGGCGCCCGCGCGGATGGCCTGCATGACCGTGTTGATCCGGCCGTCGGTGGGCCGTACGGCCTCGCGCAGCAGGGTCTCCTTGTCGCCGGGCTCGCCCGTGAAGGCGAACTGGCTGCCCTTCTTCTCCAGGGAGCGCAGCGCCTTCTGGAAGGCCTCCGGGAAGTTGCGGCCGATGGCCATGGCCTCGCCGACCGACTTCATGGTGGTGGTCAGCGTGGAGTCGGCCTGCGGGAACTTCTCGAAGGCGAACCGCGGTGCCTTGACGACCACGTAGTCGAGCGTGGGCTCGAAGGAGGCCGGGGTCTCCTGCGTGATGTCGTTCGGGATCTCGTCCAGCGTGTAGCCGACGGCCAGCTTGGCGGCGATCTTCGCGATCGGGAATCCGGTCGCCTTGGAGGCGAGCGCGGAGGAGCGCGACACGCGCGGGTTCATCTCGATGACGATGACCCGGCCGTCCTCGGGGTTCACCGCGAACTGGATGTTGCAGCCGCCGGTGTCGACACCGACCTCGCGGATGATCGCGATGCCGACGTCGCGCAGCACCTGGTACTCGCGGTCGGTGAGCGTCATCGCGGGCGCGACGGTGATCGAGTCACCGGTGTGCACGCCCATGGGGTCGAAGTTCTCGATGGAGCAGACGACCACGACGTTGTCGTTCTTGTCGCGCATCAGCTCCAGCTCGTACTCCTTCCAGCCGAGGATGGACTCCTCCAGGAGCACCTCGGTGGTCGGGGAGAGCGTGAGGCCCTGGCCGGCGATGCGGCGCAGCTCCTCCTCGTCGTGCGCGAAGCCGGAGCCGGCGCCGCCCATGGTGAAGGAGGGGCGGACGACGACCGGGTAGCCGCCGAGGGTCTCGACGCCCCGGAGGACGTCGTCCATGGAGTGGCAGATGACCGAGCGGGCGGACTCGCCGTGCCCGGTCTTCCGGCGGACCTCCTCCACGACGTCCTTGAAGAGGTCGCGGTCCTCGCCCTTGTGGATCGCCTCGGGCTTGGCGCCGATCAGCTCGACGCCGTACTTCTCCAGGACACCGTTCTCGTGCAGCGAGATGGCGGTGTTCAGCGCCGTCTGACCGCCCAGGGTGGGCAGCAGGGCGTCGGGGCGCTCCTTGGCGATGATCTTCTCGACGAACTCGGGGGTGATCGGCTCGACGTAGGTGGCGTCGGCGATCTCCGGGTCGGTCATGATCGTCGCCGGGTTGGAGTTGACGAGGACGACGCGCAGCCCCTCGGCCTTGAGCACACGGCAGGCCTGGGTGCCGGAGTAGTCGAACTCGGCGGCCTGGCCGATGACGATCGGGCCGGAGCCGATGACCAGGACGGACTGGATATCGGTGCGCTTAGGCACGCTGGCCCTCCATCAGGGAAACGAAGCGGTCGAAGAGGTAGGCGGCGTCGTGCGGGCCGGCTGCCGCTTCGGGGTGGTACTGGACGGAGAAGGCCGGCTGGTCGAGCAGCTGCAGCCCCTCCACGACGTCGTCGTTCAGGCAGACGTGCGAGACCTCGGCGCGGCCGAACTTCGTCTCGCTGACCTTGTCGAGCGGCGCGTCCACGGCGAAGCCGTGGTTGTGCGCGGTGACCTCGACCTTGCCGGTCGTACGGTCCTGGACCGGCTGGTTGATGCCCCGGTGGCCGTACTTCAGCTTGTAGGTGCCGAAGCCGAGGGCGCGGCCGAGGATCTGGTTGCCGAAGCAGATGCCGAACAGCGGGGTACTGCGCTCCAGGACGGCGGTCATCAGCGCGACCGGGCCGTCGGCGGTCGCCGGGTCGCCGGGACCGTTGGAGAAGAACACCCCGTCCGGCTCGACGGCGTAGACGTCGTCGGCCGTGGCGGTGGCGGGCAGGACGTGCACCTCGATGCCGCGCTCGGCCATGCGGTGCGGGGTCATGCCCTTGATGCCGAGGTCGATGGCGGCGACCGTGAACCGCTTCTCGCCGACCGCCGGGACGACGTACGCCTCCTGGGTGGCGACCTCCTCGTAGAGGCTCGCGCCCTTCATCTGCGGCTGCGCCTGCACGCGCTGGAGCAGCTCGGCCTCCGGGGCGATCGCCTCGCCGGAGAAGATGCCGGCGCGCATGGAGCCGCGTTCGCGCAGGTGGCGGGTGAGGGCCCGGGTGTCGATGCCGGAGATGCCGACCACGCCCTGCCGCTCCAGCTCGTCGTCCAGGGAGCGCTTGGCCCGCCAGCTGGACGGCACGCGCGCGGGGTCGCGCACGACGTAGCCGGAGACCCAGATGCGGCCGGACTCGTCGTCCTCGTCGTTCCAGCCGGTGTTGCCGATCTGGGGGGCGGTCGCGACGACGATCTGGCGGTCGTAGGACGGGTCGGTGAGGGTCTCCTGGTAGCCGGTCATACCGGTGGAGAACACGGCCTCGCCGAAGGTCTCCCCCACGGCCCCGTAGGCGCGGCCGCGGAAGGTGCGGCCGTCCTCCAGGACGAGTACGGCGGGAGTCTTCGCGGCTCCCCTGGTGGAGGTCGTCATCGTGCGCCTTCCGTGTCGTTGGTCATCTGGTTCAGGGTGTCGACCCACTCGGTGTGCTCGGCCGCGTGGTCGGAGCGGAAGCCCGAGTCGATCAGCTTGTCGCCGAGCGCCCAGGTCACCACCAGCAGTCCGCCCTCGGTGAGGACCTTGCCGGCGATGCCCTTGTCCAGGCGGGCCCCGCGCAGCGCGGCCGTGGGGATGAAGAAGTCGGTCGCGCCGGGGCGCTCGACCTCCAGGCCCGCGTCGGTCAGGGTGAGCTCGGCCCGGCTGCGGGTGCCCAGGCCGTGGGCCACGATGCGGTCCAGCCACTGTCCGGCGGTGGTGGAGCCGTGGTAGCGGCCGCTCATGCTCAGTCTGGCCGGGCCGGTCCCCTCCGGCGCGGCCGGCAGCTCCGGCAGGTCGCTCTGGAGGGTGCCGCGCCACTTCCAGCCCTCGCGCATCAGCCAGTAGACGAGGGCGATGAAGAGGACCAGTCCGACGAGCCAGCCGATACGGGCCGGCCAGTCGGTGACGTCGGCCGACCGCTTGGCCTCGGCCAACAGGATTACAGGTGTCACGTGAGCTTCCCGTCGACGAGCGTGGCCTTGCCCCGCAGCCACGTGTGCGTCACACGGCCCGGCAGCTCGCGCCCCTCGTAGGGGGTGTTGCGGCTGCGCGAGGCGAAGCCCGCGGGGTCCACCCGGCCACGGTATTCCGTGTCGACCAGGGTGAGGTTGGCGGGCTCACCAGCCGAGACGGGACGGCCGTGGCCGGTGGCCTGTCCGATCCGCGCGGGCTTGAAGGACATGCGGTCGGCGACGCCGGCCCAGTCGAGCAGGCCCGTGTCCACCATCGTCTCCTGGACCACCGACAACGCGGTCTCCAGGCCGACCATGCCCATGGCGGCCGCGGCCCACTCGCAGTCCTTGTCCTCGTGCGGGTGCGGGGCGTGGTCGGTGGCGACGATGTCGATCGTGCCGTCGGCGAGCGCCTCGCGCAGGGCCAGCACGTCGCGCTCGGTGCGCAGCGGCGGGTTGACCTTGTAGACCGGGTTGTACGTGCGCACCAGCTCGTCGGTGAGCAGCAGGTGGTGCGGGGTGACCTCGGCGGTGACCTGGATGCCCCGGGACTTGGCCCAGCGGACGATCTCCACGGAGCCGGCGGTCGACAGGTGGCAGATGTGGACGCGGGAGCCGACGTGGTCGGCGAGGAGGACGTCGCGGGCGATGACGGACTCCTCGGCGACGGCCGGCCAGCCGCCCAGGCCCAGCTCCGCGGAGACCACGCCCTCGTTCATCTGGGCGCCCTCGGTGAGCCGCGGCTCCTGCGCGTGCTGGGCGACGACACCGCCGAAGGCCTTCACGTACTCCAGCGCGCGGCGCATGATCACGGCGTCGTCCACGCACTTGCCGTCGTCGGAGAAGACGGTGACGCCGGCGGCGGACTCGTGCATGGCGCCCAGCTCGGCGAGCTTCCTGCCCTCCAGGCCGACGGTGACGGCGCCGATGGGCTGGACGTCGCAGTAGCCGTGCTCCTGGCCGAGCCGCCAGACCTGCTCGACCACACCGGCGGTGTCGGCCACCGGGAAGGTGTTGGCCATGGCGAAGACGGCCGTGTAGCCGCCGCTCGCCGCCGCGCGGGTGCCGGTGAGGACGGTCTCGGAGTCCTCGCGGCCCGGCTCGCGCAGGTGGGTGTGCAGGTCGACCAGGCCCGGCAGCAGCACCTTGCCGTCGGCCTCGACGACCTCGGCGCCGTCGGCGCACAGCCCCGTACCGACCTCGGCGACGGTCTCGCCGTCGATCAGCACGTCCTGCGGCGCGCCGCCGAGCACCTTCGCACCACGGATCAGGATCTTGCTCATGTGTCTTACTTCTCCTCGGTACGGGAGTGGGTGACGGCAGGCTCGTTCCCGCCGAGCAGCAGGTACAGGACGGCCATCCGGATGGAGACGCCGTTGGCGACCTGCTCGACGGCGGTGCAGCGGTCGGAGTCGGCGACCTCGGCGGTGATCTCCATGCCGCGCACCATCGGGCCGGGGTGCATGACGATGGCGTGCTCGGGCAGCCGGGCCATGCGGTCGCCGTCGAGGCCGTAGCGCCGCGAGTACTCGCGCTCGGTCGGGAAGAAGGCGGCGTTCATGCGCTCGCGCTGGACGCGGAGCATCATCACGGCGTCGGACTTGGGCAGCGTGCTGTCGAGGTCGTAGGAGACCGCGCACGGCCAGGAGTCCACGCCGACCGGCACCAGGGTGGGCGGGGCGACCAGGGTGACCTCGGCGCCGAGGGTGTGCAGCAGGTCGACGTTGGAGCGGGCGACCCGGCTGTGCAGGACGTCTCCGACGACGGTGATCCGCTTGCCGGACAGGTCCTGGCCGAGCCCGGCGTCGCGGCCGATCAGCCGGCGGCGCATGGTGAAGGCGTCCAGCAGGGCCTGGGTGGGGTGCTGGTGGGTGCCGTCGCCGGCGTTGATGACGGCCGCGTCGATCCAGCCGGAGTTGGCCAGGCGGTACGGGGCGCCGGACGCGCCGTGCCGGATGACCACGGCGTCGACGCCCATGGCCTCCAGGGTCTGCGCGGTGTCCTTCAGGGACTCGCCCTTGGACACCGAGGACCCCTTGGCGGTGAAGTTGATGACGTCCGCGGACAGGCGCTTCTCGGCGGCCTCGAAGGAGATGCGCGTGCGCGTGGAGTCCTCGAAGAAGAGGTTGACGATCGTCCGGCCGCGCAGGGTCGGCAGCTTCTTGATCGGCCGGTCCGCCACCCGGGCCATCTCCTCGGCGGTGTCGAGGATCAGGACGGCGTCGTCGCGGGTGAGGTCGGCGGCCGAGATGAGATGACGCTGCATCTGTCAGGCTCCGTAGGGCAGTTCATTCGGGAGATTTCGGGCAGGCGGGCGCGTGTTCACGGCATGCCGCGGCAGCCGTGCGCCTGACTTGCTACTGAGCGGCCGGCTTCGCACCGAGCAGCACGGTGTCGCGACCGTCCTCCTCGGCGAGCTGGACCTTGACCGTCTCCCGCAGCGACGTGGGGAGGTTCTTGCCGACGTAGTCGGCGCGGATGGGCAGTTCACGGTGGCCGCGGTCGACCAGGACCGCGAGCTGCACCGCGCGCGGGCGCCCGATGTCGTTCAGGGCGTCGAGGGCGGCGCGGATGGTGCGCCCGGAGAAGAGCACGTCGTCGACGAGGACGACCAGCCGGCCGTCGATGCCGTCGCCCGGGATCTCGGTGCGGGCCAGCGCGCGCGGCGGGTGCATGCGCAGGTCGTCGCGGTACATGGTGATGTCGAGCGAACCGACCGGGACCGCGCGGTCGGTGATCTGCTCCAGCTTGGCGGCGAGTCGCTGGGCGAGGAAGACGCCCCGGGTCGGAATGCCGAGGAGCACCACGTCGTCGGCGCCCTTGGCGCGCTCGACGATCTCGTGGGCGATACGGGTGAGTACCCGTGCGATGTCGGGGCCCTCGAGAACGGGCCGGGCATCGGACGCCTGCTCGGGCGCGGGCGTGGCGTGCTTGTCCATACGAAACGGACCTCCTTCTCCGCCTCACGGGACGGACCTTAAAGGACGTCGGAATTGCGCCATCCACCGTAGCAGGTCACCTGACCGGCCCCGACCGCCCCCCTGTCACCCGCTTGGCCCAGTCGGCCGTCACTACCACGGAAGAGTCGGTGTGGACCATTCGGCTTGACGCATCAGAGTCACGCTGCGTAACCTCACAGTGAGTTACCAGCCGCGCGGCGGGAAAGCAGCCGGCCGCGTCGACACAGTGTCCGGGGAGCTATATGTCCAGCGAATACGCCAAACAGCTCGGGGCCAAGCTCCGGGCCATCCGCACCCAGCAGGGCCTTTCCCTCCACGGTGTCGAGGAGAAGTCCCAGGGTCGCTGGAAGGCCGTGGTGGTCGGTTCCTACGAGCGCGGCGACCGTGCCGTGACCGTGCAGCGCCTGGCCGAGCTGGCCGATTTCTATGGCGTCCCGGTGCAGGAGCTCCTGCCGGGCACCACGCCGGGCGGCGCCGCCGAGCCGCCGCCGAAGCTGGTCCTGGACCTGGAGCGGCTGGCCACCGTGCCGGCCGAGAAGGCGGGCCCCCTGCAGCGCTACGCGGCGACGATCCAGTCCCAGCGCGGCGACTACAACGGCAAGGTGCTCTCCATCCGCCAGGACGACCTGCGCACACTCGCCGTCATCTACGACCAGTCCCCCTCGGTCCTCACCGAGCAGCTGATCAGCTGGGGCGTCCTGGACGCGGACGCGCGCCGCGCGGTGGCGACGCACGAAGACGCGTAACCGCCCTCTCCCGCCTCAGCAGAAACGTGCCGCCGGGGTGGCCGGAACTCCACGGTTCCGGCCACCCCGGCGGCGTTTCGGCGCCGGTGCGTCGAACGCCGGAGGGCCCGCGGCACAGTGTGCCGCGGGCCCTCCGGCGTTCGCTGTCGGGCGTTACGCCTCGTCCCGGCGCAGGGACGGCTTGAGTTCCTTCAAGCGGCCCAGCAGGCCGTTGACGAACGACGGCGACTCGTCGGTCGAGAACTCCTTCGCCAGCTGCACCATCTCGTCCAGGACGACGGCGTCCGGGGTCTCGTCGACCCAGATCAGCTCGTACGCGCCCAGCCGCAGGATGTTGCGGTCCACGACCGGCATCCGGTCGAGCGTCCAGCCCACCGCGTACTGGGCGATCAGCTCGTCGATCCGCTTCGCGTGCTGCGCGTAGCCCTCGACCAGCTGCATCGTGTACTCGCTGACCGGGGGCTGCCGGGTGTCGGACCGGGAGAGCCGGATCCAGTCCGCGAGGACGGTCAGGACGTCGGCGCCGCGCTGGTCGCCCTCGAAGAGGATCTGGAAGGCACGCTTGCGGGCCGTGTTGCGGGCAGCCACGGTTAGCTGTTCACCCGGCCGAGGTAGTCGCTGGTGCGGGTGTCGACCTTGATCTTCTCACCGGTGGTGATGAAGAGCGGGACCTGGATCTGGTGACCGGTCTCCAGGGTGGCGGGCTTGGTGCCACCGGTGGAGCGGTCGCCCTGGACGCCCGGCTCGGTCTCGGCGATGGTCAGCTCCACGGCGGCGGGCAGCTCGACGAAGAGGACCTCGCCCTCGTGCTGCGCGACGGTGGCGGTGAAGCCCTCGACCAGGAAGTTCGCGGCGTCGCCGACGGCCTTCCGGTCGATGTGCAGCTGGTCGTAGGTCTCCATGTCCATGAAGACGAAGTACTCGCCGTCCATGTACGAGAACTGCATGTCGCGCTTGTCGACAGTGGCCGTCTCGACCTTGACGCCGGCGTTGAAGGTCTTGTCGACGACCTTGCCGGAGAGCACGTTCTTGAGCTTGGTGCGCACGAAGGCCGGGCCCTTGCCGGGCTTGACGTGCTGGAACTCGACGACGGACCAGAGCTGGCCGCCTTCGAGCTTGAGCACCATGCCGTTCTTGAGGTCGTTCGTGGAAGCCACGGTTGCGGAATCTCCTGGACTGACGTACGACCCCGGCGCACGCACCTGCCTAGAGGGCGAGCAGCTCCTTGGTCGTGATGGTGAGTAGCTCGGGTCCGCCGTCCGCCTCGGGGCGCACGACGAGCGTGTCATCGATCCGGACACCGCCCCGGCCCGGGAGGTGGACCCCCGGTTCGACGGTGACCGGCACGCAAGCGTCCAGTTTACCCATGGCCGCGGGCGCCAACTGCGGGTCCTCGTCGATTTCGAGTCCGACACCGTGTCCGGTCAGCGGTGGGAGGGCCTCCGCATACCCCGCGGAGTCCAGCACCTGGCGTGCGGCGCGGTCCACGTCACGGTAGGCGGCGCCGGGTGCCAGGAACTCGCGTCCGGCCCGCTGGGCGGCGAATACCAGGTCGTACAGCTCGATCTGCCAGTCGGCGGGTGAGGTGCCGATGACGAAGGTGCGGCCGATCTCGCAGCGGTAGCCGCGGTAGGTGGCGCCGAGGCAGACGGAGAGGAAGTCGCCCTCCTCCACCCGCCGGTCGGTGGGTCGGTGGCCCCGGCGCCCGGCGTGCGGTCCGGTCGCCACGGAGGTGGGGAAGGCCGGGCCGTCGGCGCCGTGGTCGACCAGGCGACGCTCCAGCTCCAGCGCGAGGTGCCGTTCGGTGCGGCCGACCAGGATGGACTCCAGCAGCTCACCGAGGGCCTGGTCGGCGATCTCGGCGCCGATCCGCAGACAGGAGATCTCCTCCTCGTCCTTGACGACCCTGAGCTGCTCCACGGCGCCGCCGAGGTCGACGAGGCGGAGCCCCGGCGCGACGGAGGCGATGGCCCGGTGCCGGGTGACGGTGAGGTGGTGCTCCTCGACCGCAAGGGAGTCGGCGCCCTGCTCGGCGACGAAGCCGGCCGCGGTGACGGCGGCGTCGCCGTCGGGTGCCGGGAGGACGGTCAGGCGCAGGTTCTCGTCCGGCTGGCCTTCGTGGGGGCGGTCGCCGGGCGGGCCGGCGCACACCAGGACGTCCTCGCCCGCGCCGATGAGCAGCACGGCGCCCCGCGGGGCCGCGGCGGCGAGGTAGCGGACATTGGCCGGGCGGGTGACGAGCGCTGCCGCGGTGCCGGCCGCGTTGACGTGTTCCCTCAGCCGGGATCGGCGGTTCGCGTACACCTCTGACATGAGATGAGCGTAGGAGGTTTGTCCGGATTATGCCGATCGGCGAGGGCCGAGTGGGGTCGCGGAGCAGGTGGGGCGGGGTGCGGTGGTGTGCCGCAGACGCCCCCTCACCAGCCTCACCAGCTGGGCGGGCTCGCAATCGCCCTGGTCAGGACCTCGTCCAGCACGCGGGCCGTGCCCGGGACGTCCAGCTGGGAGTTGTCGATGATCGGCAGGCCGGAGCCGTACCAGCCCGCCATGCGGCCGTGGATGCGGGCCACCTCCTCGTCGGTCAGGCGGCGGTTGCCGGTGCGCTCGGCGTTGCGCTCCAGAACGACGTCGAGCCCCGGAAGCAGGACCACCGGCAGCAGACCGGGACCCACGTGCCGCTTCCACCCACCGAGGCCGACGACCGGGCGGTCCGGGAAGACGGCGTCGTCCAGGATGCAGGAGATGCCGTTGGCCAGGAAGTTGCGCGCGGCGAAGCCGCAGGTGCGACGGGCCAGGCGGTACTGGGCCTCCGAGTGGTCGTTCCAGCCGGCCTGCGGGTCGGCGAAGCCGGAGCGCACCCATTCGCGGACGTCGTCCAGGCTGATGTGGGCCGTGGGGACCCGGCGGTGGTCCGCCCAGTACTTGGCGACGCTGGTCTTGCCCGCGCCGGCCGGGCCGATGAGGAGGACGGCGAGGGTGGTCGCCGTGGGGTCCGGTGCCGTGGCCGCGGCGGGCGGGGCCGCGGGGGCGCCGACCGGGCCGCCGGGTGGCAGCGGGACGTGTCCCGTGCTGTCGGGGGTCTGCGGGCCGGCGGTGTGCCGCGGGGGCGGGGGCGGCGGCACCTGGCCGGAGGGGACCGGCGGCTGCTGCGGGGCCGGCGGGACCGGTCCGGCCGGAGCCGGGAAGCCCGGCGGAGGGGGAACGGGGGCGGACCCCTGGGCGGCCCCCGGGTGCGGACCCGGGTGGTGTGCGGCCGGCGCCCAGCCGGCGTGCGGGCCCTGCCCCGGCTGGTGGGGCGGCGGCAGCGGAGACCCCACTGCGTGCTGCATCCGTTGCCACTCCGTCTCGTACACACAACTGACGCTGGCAGCAGGGGCGTGCCCCCGCTCGCTACCGAACGGTACCGTCCCCGGCCGTCGTTTGGTGAAACGGCCGGGGACGGTCCGAAGTGCCCGGCGGACGCAGGAAGTCGGACGCGGCGAGCGGTGCGGGGCCTACTGGCCGACTTCGCCGTAGGCGGCGAGGAGGACGGCCGGGTCCGGGCCTTCGAGGACGGTCGGCCTGGCCAGGCCGTCCAGGACGATGAAGCGCAGCAGATCGCCGCGGGACTTCTTGTCGACCTTCATCGCCTCCAGCAGCTTGGGCCACTGGTCGTAGCGGTAGTGCAGCGGCAGACCGACCGATTCGAGGACACTGCGGTGGCGGTCGGCCGTCGCGTCGTCCAAGCGGCCCGCCAGGCGGCCCAGTTCGGCGGCGAAGTGCATGCCGACCGCGACCGCGGCCCCGTGCCGCCACTTGTACCGCTCGTTCTTCTCGATGGCGTGGCCGAGCGTGTGACCGTAGTTGAGGATCTCCCGCCGGCCCGATTCCTTCAGGTCCGAGGAGACGACGTCGGCCTTCACCCGGATCGACCGCTCGATCAGCTCGGACGTGTGCGGGCCCGCCGGGGTGCGGGCGGCCTGCGGGTCGGCCTCGATCAGGTCCAGGATCACCGGGTCGGCGATGAAACCCGCCTTGATGATCTCGGCCAGTCCGGAGACGTAGTCGTGCACCGGCAGGGAGTCCAGCGCGGCCAGGTCGCACAGCACACCGGCCGGCGGATGGAAGGCGCCGACCAGGTTCTTGCCCTCGGCGGTGTTGATGCCGGTCTTGCCGCCGACCGCCGCGTCGACCATGGCCAGCACGGTCGTGGGGACGGCGACCCAGCGCACCCCGCGCAGCCAGGTCGCGGCGACGAACCCGGCCAGGTCGGTGGTGGCGCCGCCGCCGACACCGACGACGACGTCGGTGCGGGTGAAGCCGCACTGGCCCAGCGCCTTCCAGCAGTAGGCGGCGACCTCGGCGGTCTTGGCCTCCTCCGCGTTGGGCACCTGGATCGCCACGGCCTCGTAGCCCTGGCCGGCCAGGTCGGCGCGCAGCGCCTCCCCGGTCTCCGCCAGCGCCTCCGGGTGGATCACGGCGACCCGCTTGGCCTGTGCCCCGATCAGCCCGGGCAGCTCGCCCAGGAGCTGCCGGCCCACCAGCACCTCGTAGGGATCGGTGCCCGCGGTGCCCGCGACCTGGATCCGGGTGACTGCCTCGCTCATACCTGCTTCAACTCCAGTGCGTCCAGCGCCGCCTGCGCGACCTCTTCCGGAGTGCGGCCGTCCGTCGCGACGACGGCGGTGGCGACCTCCTCGTACAGGTGCCGGCGCGCCTCCATCAACTCCCGCCACTGCTTGCGCGGGTTGACCGCGAGCAGCGGGCGGGCCACGTTCAGACCGGTGCGCTTGACGGCCTCCTCGACCTCCATCGAGAGGTACAGCACCCGCTGCCCGGCCAGCAGCGCGCGCGTGTCCGCGTCCAGGACCGCTCCGCCGCCCAGCGCGACGACACCCCGGTGCTCGGCGAGCGCGGCCCGCACGGCGGCCTTCTCCAGGGCGCGGAAGGCGGCCTCGCCCTCGTCCACGAAGATCTCGGCGATGGTGCGGCCCCCGGCCGCCACGATGTCCTCGTCGGTGTCCCGGTAGCCGACGCCGAGGCGCTCGGCGAGCAGCCGGCCGACGGTGGACTTGCCCACGCCCATCGGCCCGACCAGGACGACCGCCGGCGCGCCGCTCACCGGATCGCCAGGTTGTCGAGGTACGACCGGACGTTGCGGCGGGTCTCCGGGACGGAGTCACCGCCGAACTTCTCGGCGACCGCGTCCGCGAGGACGAGCGCCACCATGGCCTCGGCGACGATGCCGGCCGCCGGGACGGCGGAGACGTCGGAGCGCTGGTGGTGGGCCTGGGCGGGCTCGCCGGTGGTGACGTCCACCGTCCTGAGGGCGCGCGGCACGGTGGCGATCGGCTTCATCGCCGCGCGCACCCGCAGCAGCTCACCCGTGCTGAGGCCGCCCTCGGTGCCGCCGGAGCGGCCGGAGACGCGCCGGATGCCCTCCGGCGTGCCCACGATCTCGTCGTGGGCCTGGGAGCCGGGCACGCGGGCCAGCTCGAAGCCGTCGCCGATCTCGACGCCCTTGATCGCCTGGATGCCCATGAGCGCGCCGGCGAGGCGGGCGTCCAGCTTGCGGTCCCAGTGCACGTGCGAGCCGAGGCCGACCGGGACGCCGTAGGCCAGCACCTCGACCACGCCGCCCAGGGTGTCGCCGTCCTTGTGGGCCTGGTCGATCTCGGCGACCATCGCCTTGGAGGTGTCCGCGTCGAGGCAGCGCACCGGGTCGGCGTCGAGCTTGTCGACGTCGGCCGGGGTGGGGTAGACGCCCCGCGGGGCCTTGACGGAGCAGAGCTCGACGACGTGGGAGACGATCTCGATGCCGGCCGTCTCCTTCAGGTACGACCGGGCGACCGCGCCCAGCGCCACCCGGGCCGCCGTCTCGCGGGCCGAGGCGCGCTCCAGGATCGGGCGGGCCTCGTCGAAGCCGTACTTCTGCATGCCCGCCAGGTCGGCGTGGCCGGGGCGGGGGCGGGTCAGCGGCGCGTTGCGGGCCAGGCCCGCCAGCACCTCGGGGTCGACCGGGTCGGCCGCCATGACCTGCTCCCACTTCGGCCACTCGGTGTTGCCCACCATGATCGCCACCGGGGAGCCCAGGGTCAGCCCGTGCCGGACCCCGCCGAGGAACGTGACCTCGTCGCGTTCGAACTTCATCCGCGCACCGCGGCCATAGCCGAGCCGTCGCCGCGCCAGGTGGTCCGCCACCATCTCCGTGGTGATCGGCACGCCGGCGGGAAGACCCTCCAGCGTCGCGACAAGTGCGGGACCGTGGGACTCCCCCGCGGTCAGCCAACGCAGCCTGCTCAACGGTGCTCCTCAGTGCTCGCGCCCGGTACTGCCCGCCGTACACGCGTCCTCGTGCACGGCGACGGCGCCGCCGGGTGCGCGACCCCGGTACGCCACCTCCGATCCTCCCACGTCCCGGGGCGCGGACCGGCCGCCGGTCCAGCAGGCGGACGGGTGCGGGGCGTCAGCGGGCCGCGAGCGCCTGCTCGCCGGCGTGCCGCATGGCCGCCAGGGGGCCGGGGGTGTGCCCGGTCATCTGCTCGAACTGGAGCACGGCCTGGTGGACCAGCAGGTCGAGGCCGCTGACCACGGCACCGCCGAACATGGACCAGCGGGCCGCGAGCTCGGTGGGCCAGGGGTCGTAGAGCACGTCGAAGAGGGTGGCGGGGCGTTCGGGTACGGCGGCGGCGAGGGCGTCGGTCGTGCCGGCGGGTGTGGTGGCGATGACCAGCTCGGCGCGCAGGGCCTCGGCGGCGTCGGCCCAGTCCGCCGTGCGGACCTCCACTTCCAGCCGCTCTCCCCACTGCCGCATCTCGGCGGCGCGGGCCTCGCTGCGGACGTAGGCGACGACCTCGCCGGTGCAGATCCGGGCCAGCGCGGCGAGCGCGGAGGAGGCGGTGGCACCGGCGCCGAGGACGGCGGCGGAGTCGACCTGTTCGATGCCGTGCTCGCGCAGGGCGGCCACCATGCCCGGGATGTCGGTGTTGTCGCCGAGCCGGCGGCCGTCCTCGGTGAGGACGAGCGTGTTGACCGCGTCGACGGAGGCGGCGGTTTCGCTGATCTCGTCCACGAGCGGGATGACCGCCCGCTTCAGCGGCATCGTCAGCGACAGCCCCGCCCACTCCGGGCCGAGCCCGTCCAGGAAGCCGGGCAGGGCGGCCTCGTCGACGTCGAAGCGCTCGTACGACCAGCCGGTGAGCCCGGCCGCCTCGTACGCGGCCCGGTGCAGCACCGGGGAGAGCGAATGGGCGATCGGCGAACCGAGCACGGCGGCACGGCGGCCACCGACTACCCCTGACGCCATGGGCACCTGTCCTCGAGCCTCGATCCGGTGGACGCTCCGGGCAGCCGGCCGCCGTCGCCCGCCGACCCGTCCACCGAAGCCCCGCGCCGATCCTACCGTCCTCGCGTGCCCGGTCCGGGCGACGGTCCGCCGGTGCCCGTCGCGCCCGCCGTCAGTTCTTGTTCCTCGCCTCGTTCCACTGGTTGACCAGCTCCTCGTGTTCCGCGAGCGTCTTCGTGAACTTGCTGGTCTTGCCGTCCATGGAGATGAAGTAGTACCAGCCGTCGTGGGTCGGGTTGAGCGAGCCCTTGAGCGCTTCCTCGCCGGGGTTGTCGATGGGGCCCGGCGGCAGTCCCTTGGCGAAGTAGGTGTTGTAGGGGCTGTTGTACCTGCGCAGCTCGGCGACGCTCAGGTCGATCTTGCTCTGGTTCTTCACGTAGTTGTACGTGGAGTCGAACTCCAGCCGCCCGTACGTCTGCGGGTTGTCCAGCTTGAGGCGGTTGTAGACGACCTCCGCCATCTTGCGGAAGTCGTCGTGGCTCGTGCCCTCGGCCTGCACCAGGCTCGCGACGGTGAGCACCTGCCAGGGGCTGTCCAGGCCGAGCACCTCGGCCTTCTTCTCCAGGCCCAGCTTCCGGTACTCGGCGGACGCCTGGGCGACCATCTTCCTGAGGACGGCCTCCGGCTTCTGCCCCTTGGCGACCGCGTAGCTGGACGGGTAGAGGAACCCTTCCAGCGGGTCCTTGAGATTCGGGTGGTCCGTCGCCCAGGCCGGCAGCCCGAGGTGCTTGTACTCCTTCTTCGCGACGCGCGCCGTGGTGCCCGACGACACACCGAGGCGCTTGTCGATCAGGGCGTACACCGCCGTGTTGCGAAGACCCTCGGCGATGATCAGGTTGCTGCGGCTCTTCGGGCTCAGCATCAGTTCCACCGCACTCGCGGCGGACATCTCCTTCTGGAGGGTGTACACACCGTCCTGGAGGGACTTGCCGTCAGGGTTGGCCTGCAGCGCGGAGACGAACGCGGCCGCGCTCTCGACGACGCCGGCCTCCTTCAGCTTCTGGCCGATCTCCCAGCCCCCCGCGCCCTTGGGGATCTCGACCGTGACCTGCTCCCCGTTACCGTCACCCGCGTAGTCCGGAGCCGTGCCGAAACGATTTTGGTAGAACTTGTAGCCGAAGTACCCGACGCCGCCGAGGCCGCCGCCGAACACCAGGACGACCACCATGCAGGCGCAGCCGGTGCGCCGCTTCCTGCTCTTGACGGGCTTCTTGCCGCGCCGCTCACGCCGGCTCTGGAGCTCGTGCTCCTCCTCGCCGTCCTCGTCGCCGCCTCCCGCGAAGAAGGCGGGCTCCTCCTCGCCCGCCGCCTCCGGCCCGGGCTCCGGCCGGGACTCGGGCTGCCGGCGGCCGGGCGGCTCCGGCGGCGGGTAGGCGTCCTCGGTGGGGTAGAAGTCGGGCTGCTCCGCGCCGTAGGCCACGGGCTGCTGGCCGTACGGGTCGCCGGGGTCGGCGGCGTAGGGCACGTGGCCGTGGGTGCCGGTCGCGTCCCAGCCGCCCTGGTGGAACTGCTGCTGGGTCTGGTGGGCGAAGCGCTGGTCGTACCCGGTGCCCGGTCCGTCGTGGTACTGGTGCTGCCGATCGCCGTACCCGGGCTGGTGCTCCTGGGTCCAGGTGCCGTGCTGCTGCTGTTCCTGGCTCCACTCGCCCTGCTGCGGCGCCTGCGGATGGTGCTGCGGCTGGCCGCCGTAGGGAGACCGCGGGCCCGCCTGGGCCTGCCGTCCCCATCCGCCGTCCCCGTACAACGGGTCCTCCGGATGCCACGGTTCGGAGCCTTGGCCCCGGCCATACTCAGTCATCGATCCCCTAGAGCCGCGAGGCCGACGGTCACGCGGCCCGGGGGGCCGGCTTCCGCTCCGCCTCTTGCTGTGCCCCGGCTGTTCGAACACCGGCGCATCGCGCGGAACGTTACCGTATCGCGATCAGATGACCACTTCGACGCCTTCGCCGGGTGGTTCACCTGACACCCGTTCGGATTCCAGGGCCTGCTGCAAAATGATGACGGCGGCGGCCTGGTCGATGACCGCGCGGCCCTTCTTCGACTTCACGCCCGAGGCGCGCAGCCCCTGACTGGCCGTCACCGTCGTCATCCGCTCGTCCACCAGCCGCACCGGCACCGGCTTGATGCCGCCGGCCAGTTCCCGGGCGAAGGCGCGGACCTTGACCGCGGCCGGGCCCTCGCCCCCCTTGAGGGAGCGAGGGAGGCCGACGACGACCTCGATCGGTTCGTACTCCTCCACCAGCTGACGCAGCCGGCGGTGGGCGGCGGGGACGTCCCGGCCCGGGACGGTCTCCACCGGGGTGGCGAGGATCCCGTCGGGGTCGCACGAGGCGACCCCGATCCGGGCGTCCCCGACGTCGATCGCGAGCCGACGTCCTCTGCGCATGTTCCGGCCGCTTCCTACTTGGCGGTCTCGGCGACCAGGCGCTCGACCGCGTCGACGGCCTCGCCGACGGCGGCCGGGTTCTGGCCGCCGCCCTGGGCGACGTCCGGCTTGCCGCCACCGCCGCCGCCGAGCGTCTTGGCGGCCGTACGGACCAGGTCACCGGCCTTGAGGCCGCGCTCGCGGGCGGCCTCGTTGGTGGCGATGACCGTGAGCGGCTTGCCGTTGTTGACCGTGAACAGGGCCACGACGGCGGCCCGGCCGCCCTGGATGCGGCCGCGTACGTCCAGGACCAGCTTGCGCAGGTCGTCCGGGGTGGTGCCGTCCGGGACCCGGCCGGTGACCAGGGCCACGCCCCGCACGTCCTTGGCGGACTCGGCGAGGCCGGCGGCGGCCTGGAGCACCTTCTCGGCGCGGAACTTCTCGATCTCCTTCTCGGCGTCCTTCAGCTTGCCGAGCATGGCGGAGACCTTCTCCGGCAGCTCCTCCGGGCGGCCCTTGAGCAGCTCGGTCAGCTGGTGGACGACCGTGTGCTCGCGGGCGAGGAAGTTGTAGGCGTCGACGCCCACCAGGGCCTCGATACGGCGCACACCGGAGCCGATGGAGGACTCGCCGAGGAGCTTGACCAGGCCCAGCTGGGCGGTGTTGTGCACGTGCGTGCCGCCGCACAGCTCCTTGGAGAAGTCGCCGATGGTCACGACCCGGACCCGCTCGCCGTACTTCTCGCCGAACTCGGCGATGGCGCCCTGCTTCTTGGCCTCGTCGATGCCCATGATGTCGGCGCGCACGTCGAGGTCGCGGGCGAGCACCTCGTTGATCTTCTGCTCGACGTCGGTCATCACGGCCGTCGGCACCGCGGACGGGGAGCCGAAGTCGAAGCGGAAGCGGCCGGGCTGGTTCTCGGAACCGGCCTGGGCGGCCGTCGGACCGAGGGCGTCGCGCAGGGCCTGGTGGGTGAGGTGGGTGGCCGAGTGGGCGCGGGCGATGGCCGTACGGCGGCGGGCGTCGATGGCGGCGTGGGCCTTGGCGCCGACGGTCACCTCGCCGACCTGGACGACGCCCTTGTGGACGTACACGCCCGGGACCGGCTTCTGGCAGTCGCGGACCTCGATGACGGCACCGGAGTCGACCTTGATCCGGCCGGTGTCGCCGATCTGGCCGCCGCCCTCGGCGTAGAAGGGGGTGCGGTCCAGGACGACCTCGACCTCGTCGCCCTCGGTGGCGGCCGGCGAGGAGACCCCGTTGACCAGGATGCCGACGATCGTGGACTCGCCCTCGGTGTCGGTGTAGCCGATGAAGTCGGTCTCGCCGGCGGCGTCGGCGATCTCGCGGTAGGCACCGAGGTCGGCGTGGCCGGTCTTCTTGGCCTGGGCGTCGGCCTTGGCGCGCTCCCGCTGCTCCTTCATCAGGCGGCGGAAGCCCTCCTCGTCCACGGAGAGGCCCTGTTCGGCGGCCATCTCCAGGGTGAGGTCGATCGGGAAGCCCCAGGTGTCGTGGAGCAGGAAGGCCTTGTCGCCGGGCAGGACGCCGGAACCGGCGGCCTTGGTCTCGGTGACGGCGGTGTCGAGGATGTTGGTGCCGGCCTTCAGCGTCTTGAGGAAGGCGTTCTCCTCGGCGACGGCGACCTTCTCGATGCGCTCGCGGTCGGTGACCAGCTCGGGGTACTGCTGGCCCATCATCCGGATCACGATGTCGATCAGGTCCTTGACGACCGGTCCGGTGGCGCCCAGCAGGCGCATGTTGCGGATGGCGCGGCGCATGATGCGGCGCAGCACGTAGCCGCGGCCCTCGTTGCCGGGGGTGACGCCGTCACCGATGAGCATGGTGGCGGTGCGCATGTGGTCGGTGACCACGCGCAGGGAGACGTCCGAGGCGTGCGAGTCGCCGTAGTGGACGCCGGTCAGCTCGGTGGCGCGCTTGATCACGGCCATGGAGGTGTCGATCTCGTACATGTTCTGCACGCCCTGCAGAATCATGGCGAGCCGCTCCAGGCCGAGACCCGTGTCGATGTTCTTGCTCGGCAGGTCCCCGAGGATCTCGAAGTTGTCCTTGCCGGTGCCCTCGCCGCGCTCGTACTGCATGAAGACGAGGTTCCAGATCTCCACGTACCGCTCGTCGTTGACGGCGGGGCCGCCCTCGACGCCGAACTCGGGGCCGCGGTCGTAGTTGATCTCGGAGCAGGGGCCGCAGGGACCGGGGACGCCCATGGACCAGAAGTTGTCCTTCATGCCCAGGCGCTGGATGCGCTCCTTGGGCACGCCGACGACCTCGTGCCAGATCTGCTCGGCCTCGTCGTCGTCCTGGTAGACGGTGATCCACAGGCGCTCGGGGTCGAGGCCGTAACCGCCCTTGTCCTGGGGGCTGGTGAGCAGCTCCCAGGCGAGCTTGATGGCGCCTTCCTTGAAGTAGTCGCCGAAGGAGAAGTTGCCGCACATCTGGAAGAACGTGCCGTGGCGCGTGGTCTTGCCGACCTCTTCGATGTCGGGCGTGCGCACGCACTTCTGCACGCTGGTGGCGCGCGGGAACGGCGGCTTGACCTCACCCAGGAAGTAGGGCTTGAAGGGCACCATGCCGGCGGGGACGAGGAGCAGAGTCGGGTCGTCCGCGATGAGCGACGCCGAAGGGACGACGGTGTGCCCGCGCTCCTCGAAGAAGCTCAGCCAGCGGCGGCGAATCTCGGCCGACTCCATCAGTGGTCCTCATTCCGGTTGTACGAGTACGTCGTGTTCTCGATGTACTGCGGGTTGCTGCGGTTGTTCTCGATGGCGGCGTACCGCCGGGGCGCCGTGAGTCCGGGGCTCTCCTGGATGCCGAGCGCCTCCTCCAGCTCGGCCTCCCGCTGGGCCATGTTGTCGCGGACGTCGAGCGCGAAGCCGACCGCGCGGTCCTTCAGCCGCTGACCGGTCTCCAGGGCCTTGTTCGCCGCGGTGGCGGCCAGGCTCTCCGGGGTCAGCTGCCTGAGCTTGCGGTTGACCTTGGTGGTGGCCCACACACCGGCGGCGACACCCGTGCTGAACCAGAACGTACGGCGGAACATCGCTCGGTCTCAGTCCTTACTTCCGCTTGCGTCGTGCGGCAGGGACCGTCCGGCCCACGATCACGGTACGCCGGGGCGACTTCCCCGGCACGTCCTCCTCCTTGCGGCCGCCGAGCGCCCGGCGGACGCCGTAGCCGAAGGCCGCGACCTTCACCAGCGGGCCGCCGAAGGTGGAGGCCACGGTGGTGGACAGCGCGGAGGCGTTCGACGTCACCTCCTGCACGTCGGAGGCGATCGCGTCGACCCGGTCGATCTGCGTCTGCGCGGAGCGCACCGCCTGGGAGGCGTCGGCGAGCAGCGGGACCGCCTGATCGGTCACGTCCGCCACGAGCTTGGTCGTCGCCTTGAGCGTCTGGGCCAGCCTCGCCAGTGCGACCGCGAGGAAGGAGACCAGGATCGCCCAGAAGACGGCCACCAGGATCCCGGCCACCTCACCACCGGACACTGTGCGCACCCGCTCCCTGAACCGTGCCTGAACATCGAAGAAGTCGTTCCCCGAGCCTATCGCGCCGGGGCGGAGGCTCCGTACCGGATTACCGGGAGCAGCGGGCGGAGTTGCGGGAAGCGATTGTACGCGGTGAACACGGTTCAGTACGCTCCGTGTCCCATGCGAGATCCTCACAGCCCCGGCTCCTGGGCGGACGGCGATCCGCCCCTCGAACTCACCGCTTTCGTCGGGCGCTCGGCCGAGGCGGCCGAGCTGACGGCGGCGCTCGGTCAGGCACGGCTGGTGACCGTGACCGGGGTGGGCGGGGTCGGCAAGTCCCGGCTGGCCGCGCGGGTGGCGGCGCGCTGGGCGTCCACCGGCCGGGCGGGCGCCCCGGTCCTGGGGCGGGTGGAGCTGGCGGCGGTGCGGGATCCGCAGTTCGTGGAGTACGCGGCCGTGGAGGCGCTGGGGCTGACCGACCACACGACGCGTCTGCCCCGGGAGACGCTGCTGGAGCATCTGGCCGGGCGGCGGGCGCTGTTGGTGCTGGACGGCTTCGAGCACCTGGTGGCCGCCTGTGCCGAGCTGACGGCGGAGCTGCTGCGCAGGCTCCCGGAGCTGAGGGTGCTGGCCGTCGGCCGGCGTCCGCTGGGTCTCGCGGGCGAGCGGCTGTTCCCGGTGGCGCCGCTCGGCGAGGACGAGGCGGTGGAGCTGTTCACGGACCGGGCACGGGCGCAGGGCGTGCCGGTGGCCGACGGCGCCGAGGTACGGGAGCTGTGCCGGCGGCTGGAGGGCATCCCGCTGGCGCTGGAGCTGGCGGCCGGGCGGCTGCGGGCGCTGTCCCCCGCGCAGTTGCTGCGGCGCCTGGACGACCGGTTCCGGCTGCTGACCGGTGGGGGCCGGGACGTCCTGCCCCGGCACCAGACGCTGCGCACGGCGATCGGCTGGAGCCACGAGCTGTGCTCGCCGGCCGAACGGCTGCTGTGGGCACGGCTGTCGGTGTTCGCGCACTCCTTCGACCTGGAGGCGGCCGAGTACGTGTGCAGCGGGGACGGGCTGGCCGCCGAGGACGTGCTGGACGTGCTGTCGGAGCTGCTCGTCCAGTCGGTGGTCTGCCGCGAGGAGACCCCGGCGGGCCCGCGCTACCGGATGCTGGACACCGTCCGGGCCTACGGCGCCGAGTGGCTGGAGGCGACCGGGGACGCGGGCCGGCTGCGCAGACGGCACCGCGACTGGTACCTGGGCCTCGCCACCATGTGCGAGCTGGACTGGTTCTCGCCCCGGCAGCGCGAGGTGGCCGCGCGGGTCGAGGCCGAGCTGCCGAATCTGCGGACCGCGCTGGAGTGCTGCCTGACCGAGCCGGAGGAGGCGCACCTCGGCCAGCATCTGGCGGGCTCGCTGTGGTTCTGCTGGGTGGGGTGCGGCCGGCTCGCGGAGGGGCGGCGGTGGCTGGAGCGCGGCCTGGAGCTGGACTCGGGGTACGAGCGGTCCCGGCTGAAGGCGCTGTGGGTGCTCGGCTACGTGGCGATCCTCCAGGGCGACGCCGTACCGGCGCTGCGGGCCCTGCGGATGTGCCGGGAGCAGGCGGAGCGGTCCGCCGATCCGACGGCGGTGGCCTACGCCGAGCACCGCACCGGCTGCCTGGCCCTGGTCACGGACGACATGGCCGGCGCGGAGACGCTGCTGCGGTCGGCGCTGGAGCGCTACCAGGAGATCGGCGAGCTGAACAGCAACGTCCTGATGGGCCAGGTGGAGCTGGCGATGGCGCGGGCGTTCCAGGGGGATCTGCCGGACGCGGTGCGGCTGTGCGAGGACGTGCGCCGGGTGTGCGAGGACCACGGGGAGCGGTGGGCGCGGTCGTACGCGCTGTACGTGCTGGCGTACGCGGCCTGGCAGGGCGGTGACACCGCCCGCGCGCGGGAGCTGCTGGCGGACTGCCTGGACAACGCCCACGGCTTCCACGATCTGCTGGGCACGGTGCTGTCGATCGAGCTGCTGGCCCTGGTGACGGTGACGCAGGGCGACCCGGTGGAGGCGGCGGTGCTCCAGGGCGCCGCCGGACGGATGTGGCCCTCGGTCGGGCTGCCGCTGTTCGGCTCGGCCTACTACAACGCCCCGCACGAGCAGTGCGAGACGGCGGCCCGGGAGGCGCTGGGCGACGAGCGGTACGAGGAGTGGGTGCGCCGGGGGGCGCGGCTGGACCGGGAGACCGCGGTCGCCCGGGCGCTACGGAAGGACGGAAGGCCGCTGCCGGCGCTGCCCGCGCCCCGGGGTCCCGTCCCGCGCACCCGCCCCGGACAGCGCGAACCCGCCGCCTCGCCCACCCGGAAGGGCGGGGAGACGGCGGGCTGAGGACGTACGCCGTGACGGAGGGTCAGCGGGCGTAGTACTCGACGACGAGCTGCTCGTCGCAGATGACCGGAACTTCCTTGCGGTTCGGCTCGCGGTCCAGGCGGAACGCCAGGGCCCTGAGGTTCACCTGCAGGTAGCGCGGGGTCTCGCCGTCGGGGGCGAAGCCACCCTCACGGGCGATCTGGAACAGCGTCTTGTCCTTGGAGCGGTCGCGGACCTGCACGACGTCGTCCGGACGGACGCGGAAGGACGGCTTGTCGACCTTCTGGCCGTTGACCTGGATGTGGCCGTGCACGACCATCTGGCGGGCCTGGTAGATCGTGCGGGCGATGCCCGAACGCAGGACCAGCGCGTCGAGGCGGCGCTCCAGCTCCACGATCAGGGCCTCGCCGGTCTTGCCCTGGACCTTGGACGCACGCTCGTAGGCGCGGACCAGCTGGCGCTCGGAGATGTCGTACTGAGCGCGCAGGCGCTGCTTCTCCAGCAGACGGACCTTGTAGTCCGAGTTCTGCTTGCGGCCGCGGCCGTGCTCACCCGGCGGGTAGGGGCGGGCCTCGAAGTACTTGACGGCCTTCGGGGTCAGCGCGATGCCGAGGGCACGCGACTTCTTGACCTTGGGGCGGGACTGGTTCGCCACTGTCTTTCGTCTCTTTCGTAGTGTTCGGCTCGTCAGTGTTCAGGGAGGTCGCATCCGCAGCCGGGAAAACCCACCGGGTCCGCAGGGGACCTGACGGGCAGCCGCTTCCCTGGTCTGGGCACATACGTGCAGCACGCGAGTGGCCCACCGACCGCTCCCGGAGCTCCGGGTGGTGGTGGGCTGCCCGCGACACCGTTCGACGGTGCGCGACGCTCCTGGAGCCGGTCCGCGAGGGACCGTGCTCCGACTGGCTGTCCCGCTCTGACAGCACGGGACTCAGCACTTCGGGGCAGTCTACAGGGTGCTCAGGACCGCTTGCGACCGAGGCGCTTGCGGGTCCACTCCACGGCGTCCGCGTACCTGGCCTCGGCGCCGTGCCGGCCCGGCGTGTAGTACTCGCGGTCCTTCAGGGCGTCCGGGGCGTACTGCTGTTCGGCGATGCCCTCCGGCAGGTCGTGCGGGTACACGTATCCCTGGGCGTGGCCGAGCTTGGCCGCGCCCTTGTAGTGCCCGTCGCGCAGGTGCGGCGGCACCGGTCCTGCCAGGCCCTTGCGCACGTCCTCCAGGGCGGCGCCGATCGCGGTGGTCGCGGCGTTGGACTTGGGGGCGAGGGCCAGGGCGATCGTGGCGTGGCTGAGGGTGAGCGCGGCCTCCGGGAAACCGATCATGGCGACGGCCTGGGCGGCGGCCACGGCGATGGGCAGCGCGTTCGGGTCGGCGAGGCCGATGTCCTCACTGGCGGAGATCATCAGGCGGCGGGCGATGAACCGGGGGTCCTCGCCGGCCTCGATCATGCGGGCCAGGTAGTGCAGGGCCGCGTCGACGTCGGAGCCGCGGATGGACTTGATGAGGGCGCTGGCGACGTCGTAGTGCTGGTCGCCGTCGCGGTCGTACTTCACCGCGGCCCGGTCGACCGTCTGCTCCAGCGTCCGCAGGCTGATCGCGTCCTCACCCTGGTCCAGCGCGGACCCGGCGGCGGCCTCCAGGGCGGTCAGGGCGCGGCGGGCGTCGCCGCCGGCGATGCGGAGCAGGTGCTCCTCGGTGTCCTCGGGGAGGGTGACGGCCTCCTTGAGGCCGCGTTCGTCGCTCAGCGCGCGGCGGAGCAGCGAGCGGATGTCGTCGTCGGTGAGCGGTTCGAGGGTGAGCAGGAGGGAGCGGGAGAGCAGCGGGGAGATCACCGAGAAGTACGGGTTCTCGGTGGTGGCCGCGATCAGGGTCACCCAGCGGTTCTCGACGGCCGGGAGCAGGGAGTCCTGCTGGGCCTTGCTGAAGCGGTGGATCTCGTCCAGGAAGAGGACGGTCTCCTTGCCGAAGGCGCCGGTGGCGCGGCGGGCGCCGTCGATGACCGCGCGGACCTCCTTGACGCCCGCGGTGATCGCGGACAGCTCCACGAACCGCTTGTTCGTCGCCTTGGAGACGACGTAGGCCAGGGTGGTCTTGCCGGTGCCGGGCGGGCCCCACAGGATCACCGAGGACGGGCCGGCCGGGCCGCCGTTGCCCTCGCCGACCAGCCGGCGCAGCGGGGAGCCGGGCCCGAGGAGGTGCTGCTGGCCGACGACCTCGTCGAGGGTGCGCGGGCGCATGCGTACGGCCAGGGGGCTGGCCGCCGGATCCTTCTCCTGGCGTTCTTCTGCTGCTGCGGTGAAGAGGTCGGGTTCCACGCTGAAACCCTAGAACACCGCACTGACAATCCGGCCGGGACCGTCAGCTGGTCCAGAAGTCCCACCAGCGGGTGAGGACCAGCATGCCGATGACGCCGACGTGCACGACCGGCAGCACCCAGGTGAACTCGCCGAAGAAGGACCTCAGCCAGCGCGGGGACGGCAGGAGGCCGTTGCGGACGTTGAACGAGGTGACGTACCAGAACATGGTGATCGTGGCGACCCAGGCCAGCGAGCACCACAGGCACAGCGCGTTGATCCGGTACAGGGACTGGAACTGCAGCCAGGTGCAGAAGGCCACGCCGAAGAGCGTGCCGAAGTTGAAGGTCAGCCAGTACCAGCGCGGGAACCGGGCGCGGGCCAGCAGGCTCATGCCGACGCAGACGACGATGCCGTAGGCGACCAGGCCGAGCATCGGGTTGGGGAAGCCGAAGGCGGCGGCCTGCTTGCTCTCCATGACGCTGCCGCAGGAGACGACCGGGTTGAGGCTGCACCCGGGGGTGAACGTCTTGCCGGCGACCTTGGCTTCGAGCAGCTTGAACTTGTCGATCGTGATGACCCAGGCGGCCAGCAGTCCGGCCGCGCCGGTGATCACCAGCAGGATGGCGAAGGCGCGGCTGCCGCCCACCGTGCGCGGGGCGTCGGCGGCGCGCTCCGGGCCGGGCTCCGTGGAGACGTCTTTGACTGTCGTCTTGCTCATCACGCCGATTCCGTCACTCGAGACTCGGACCATCTTCGGGCACGGGTCATTGTGCCGCACAGGCCTGTGTGCGCACCGTTCGCTCCGCATAAGGATGTACGTACGACGGGTACCGTCCGCTCGGTTCCGGACAGCGCCGGCCGCCTCGCACCCTCGGTACGACGAAGGCGCCGGACGCCCCTCGGGGAGAGCGTCCGGCGCCCGCGCGCGTGCCGTCAGCCGAGCCGCGACTCCAGCTCGGCCACGATCTCGTTCACGCCGATCGCCGCCTGCTCGCCGGACTCCATGTCCTTGAGCTGGACGACGCCCTCGGCGAGGTCGCGCTCACCGGCGACGACCGCGTAGCGGGCGCCCGACCGGTTGGCGTTCTTCATGGCGCCCTTGAGGCCCTTGCCGCCGTAGGCGAAGTCCGCCGCGATGCCCACCTTGCGCAACTCGGTCACCTTGGCGAACAGCACCCGGCGGGCCTCCTCGCCGAGCGGGACGGCGTAGACGCTGGTCGACGCGGGGATGTCCAGTTCCACGCCCTCGGCCTCCAGCGCGAGGACCGTGCGGTCGACGCCCAGGGCCCAGCCGACGGACGGCAGCGCGGGGCCGCCGATCATCTCGGACAGGCCGTCGTACCGCCCGCCGCCGCCCACCGCGGACTGCGAGCCGAGGCCGTCGTGCACGAACTCGAAGGTGGTGCGGGTGTAGTAGTCCAGGCCGCGCACCAGCTTCGGGTCGTCCTCGAAGGAGACGCCCGCGGCGGTGATCAGTTCACGGACCTCCTCGTGGTACGCCTTGCACGCGTCGCACAGGTAGTCGCGCAGCAGGGGGGCGCCGGTGAGCTGCTTCTGGACCGACTCGCGCTTGTCGTCGAGGACCCGCAGCGGGTTGATGTCGATGCGGCGGCGCGTGTCCTCGTCCAGGTCCAGGCCGCGCAGGAACTCCTGCAGCGCCGTCCGGTAGACCGGGCGGCACTCCTTGTCGCCGAGGCTGTTCAGCAGGATGCGGAAGTTCCTGAGGCCCAGGGAGCGGTACGCCTGGTCGGCCAGGATGATCAGCTCGGCGTCGAGTGCCGGGTCCTCGGCGCCGATCGCCTCCGCGCCCACCTGGGAGAAGTGCCGGTACCGCCCCTTCTGGGGACGCTCGTAGCGGTAGTAGGAACCCGAGTACCAGAGCTTGACCGGGAGGTTGCCCGACTTGTGCAGGTTGGCCTCCAGGGCCGCGCGCAGCACGGACGCCGTGCCCTCGGGACGCAGGGCGAGCCTGTCGCCGCCCTTGGTCTCGAAGGCGTACATCTCCTTGGTCACGATGTCGGTGGACTCGCCGACGCCGCGGGCGAAGAGTTCGACGTTCTCGAAGCCGGGGGTCTCGATGTAGCCGTAGCCGGAGTTGCGCAGCGGAGCGGCGATCGCCTCACGGACCGCGAGGTACTTCGCCGAGTCCGGCGGGATCACGTCGTAGGTGCCCTTGGGGGCCTGGAAGGTGCTCACGGAAGGTCTCTCGTCACATTCCTCGTCGGGGAGCCTCGGCGGCTCCCTGGCCGGCCGCCACCTGCCGCAGGTAGGGGTTGGTGGCGCGCTCCTGGCCGATGGTCGTCTGGGGGCCGTGGCCGGACAGCACCACGGTGGAGTCGTCGAGGGGCAGGCACACACTGGCCAGCGACCGCAACATGTCCTCCATGGATCCGCCCGGCAGGTCGGTGCGTCCGATGGAGCCGGCGAACAGCAGATCCCCGGAGAAGAACACCGACGGGACGTCGGCGGTCTCGGGCATCCGGAAGGTCACCGACCCCTTGGTATGGCCCGGCGCGTGCGCGACGGAGAACTCCAGGCCCGCCAGGTCGAGGGTGGTGCCGTCCGTCAGCTCCTTGACGTCGTCCGGCTCCCCCACGGTCAGCTCGCCCATCAGCGGCATGCCGATGGAGCGGCCGAGCGCCTTCTCGGGGTCGCTCAGCATGTACCGGTCCTGGGGGTGGATCCAGGCCGGGACGTCGTGCGCCCCGCAGACGGGGACGACCGAGGCGACATGGTCGATGTGGCCGTGGGTGAGGACGACGGCGACGGGCTTGAGCCGATGCTTGCGCAGTGCTTCCTCGACGCCGTCGGCGGCCTGGTGGCCGGGGTCGATGATCACGCACTCCTCACCGGCGGCGGGGGCGACGAGATAACAGTTCGTCCCCCAGGCCCCGGCGGGGAACCCGGCAATGAGCACGATCGTCCTTCGTTGTGTCGATTACAGGCGGCTTCCGCTGCGGTCAGAGCCTACCGGCGCTGCCGTTTCCTCAGCGAACCCATATACGGTACGGGGCTACACGCAGCGGTCGGATCACGAGGACGCACGCGTACCGCCCGACACACGACACGCATGAGGAGAGAACCCGGTGGTCAGCCAGGAGCAGCGGCGGCGTCAGCTCGCCCGGGAGAAGTTCTTGCGGCAGCAGCAGCGGCGCACCGAGGCGCGGCGCAAGGCCCGCCTGCGCAACTCCGTGATCGCGTCGGTACTCGGCGTGGTCGTGATCGGCAGTGTCGCCCTGTACACGACCGGGGTGCTGAAGGACGACGGCGACAAGAAGGCGAACGCGAGCGCCGAGGTCACCCCGGGCGCCAGCCCGAGCGCCGCGCCGACCAGCAAGGCCCCGGACCCGTGCGCGAAGCCGGCGGCCGGCTCGGTGCAGAAGCTGAGCTGGAAGAAGGAGCCGGCGATGACGATCGACACGTCGGCGACGTACACGCTGAAGCTCGCGACGACGTGCGGTGACATCGGCGTCGCGCTGAAGACGTCGGCGGCCCCGCACACGGTGAACTCGTTCGACTTCCTGGCGGGCAAGGGCTACTTCGACCACACCAAGTGCCACCGCCTGACCACCCAGGGCATCTACGTCCTGCAGTGCGGCGACCCGCAGGGCACCGGCATGGGCGGTCCCGGCTACACGCTCCCGGACGAGAACCTCAAGGACAAGAGCCTGAAGAACAACACCTACCCGGCGGGCACGGTGGCGATGGCCAACACCGGCCAGAAGCACACCGGCGGCAGCCAGTTCTTCCTCGTCTACAAGGACAGCCCGCTGCCGCCGAGCTACACCCCGTTCGGCACGATCGACGCGGCGGGCATGAAGGTGCTGAACAAGATCGCCGCGGCCGGTGAGAACACGGGGGGCGGCGACGGTGCGCCGAACGCGACGGTCGTGATCAACAAGGCGACCGTCAGCAAGTCCTGAGGCCGCCCGTCACCAAGTCCTGAGGTCAACGGGGGCGGGGAACGGCCGACTGCCGAATTTCGGTCGCGCTGGATGCGGACAGGCCCCCCGCTGGTCGCCTATGTTGGCCGTGACGAAACTGTGGACGATGCCCGGGGGCGCTGAGGCCCTCGCGGGCATCATGTGGAGGAGGCGCTGTGAGCAGCGACCCGTGGGGCCGCGTCGACGAGACGGGGACCGTGTACGTGCGTACGGCCGACGGTGAGCAGGTCGTCGGTTCCTGGCAGGCCGGCTCCCCCGAGGAGGCGCTTGCCTACTTCGAGCGCAAGTACGAGGGCCTGGTTGTCGAGATCGGCCTCCTCGAGAAGCGAGTGCGGACCACCGACCTGTCGGCGAAGGACGCGCAGGCCGCGATCGACCACCTGCGCGAGCAGGTGGACGCGCACCACGCGGTCGGCGACCTGGACGCGCTGCGGGGGCGGCTGGACAAGCTGGTCGCGACCGTCGAGGCACGCCGCGAGGAGCGCAAGCAGCAGCGGGCCCGGCAGTCCGACGAGGCCCGCAAGGCCAAGGAGGACCTGGTCGTCGAGGCCGAGCAGCTGGCGCAGTCCGACCAGTGGCGGGCCGCCGGAGAGCGGCTGCGGGCGCTGGTGGACACGTGGAAGGGGCTGCCGCGCCTGGACCGCAAGTCCGACGACGAGCTCTGGCACCGCTTCTCGCACGCGCGGTCGGCGTTCTCCAAGCGCCGCAAGGCGCACTTCGCGCAGCTGGACGCGCAGCGCGAGGAGGCCCGCCGGACCAAGGAGCGGCTGGTCGCGGAGGCCGAGGCGCTGTCGGACTCGACGGACTGGGGTGTTACGGCCGCCCGGTACCGCGAGCTGATGGCCGAGTGGAAGGCCGCGGGCCGTGCCCAGCGCGAGCACGAGGACGACCTGTGGAACCGCTTCCGCGGCGCCCAGGACGTGTTCTTCGCCGCCCGCAGCTCGGTCTTCGCCGAGCGGGACGCGGAGCAGTCGGAGAACCTGAAGCTGAAGGAGGAGCTGGCCGAGGAGGCCGAGAAGCTCCTGCCCATCACCGACCTGAAGGCCTCGCGGGCCGCCTTCCGCTCGATCAACGAGCGCTGGGAGGCCATCGGTCACGTCCCGCGGGACGCGCGGCCGAAGGTCGAGGGCCGGATGCACGCCGTCGAGCGGGCGATCCAGGAGGCCGAGGAGGCCGAGTGGCGCCGGACGAACCCGGAGGCACGCGCACGTGCCGAGGGTCTGACCGGTCAGCTCCAGGCCGCCGTGGACAAGCTGAGGGCGCAGATCGAGCAGGCGCGCGCCCAGGGCAACAACGCCAGGGCCGACAAGCTGGAGAAGGAACTGGAGGGCCGTCAGGCGCTCCTGGACCAGGCGCTGAAGGGCCTGCAGGAGTTCGGCGGCTAAATCCCCCCGTCGCATCGCGAAGGGCCCCGTACGAGGCGTACGGGGCCCTTTCGCTGTGCGGGGGCCCGGCGCGGGGCCGGAGCCGTCCTACGAGCGGGTGCGGCCCGAGGTCACGCGGTAGACGTCGTACACGCCCTCCACGCCCCGGACGGCCTTCAGGACGTGGCCGAGGTGCTTGGGGTCGCCCATCTCGAAGGTGAAACGGGAGGTGGCCACGCGGTCGCGGGACGTCTGGACGGCCGCCGACAGGATGTTGACGTGCTGGTCGGACAGGACCCGGGTGACGTCCGAGAGCAGCCGGGACCGGTCCAGCGCCTCGACCTGGATGGCGACCAGGAAGACCGAGGACTGGGTGGGCGCCCACTCGACGTCCAGGATGCGCTCGGGCTCACGGGACAGGGAGTCCACGTTGACGCAGTCGCTGCGGTGAACCGACACACCGCTGCCCCGCGTGACGAAACCGATGATCGGGTCGCCGGGCACGGGTGTGCAGCAGCGGGCCAGCTTGACCCACACGTCCTCGACGCCCTTGACGACGACGCCCGGGTCGGCACTGGAGCGGCGCTTGCGGCCCCGGGTACGGGACGGCGGGACCGTCTCGTCGATCTCCTCGGTGGCGGCCTCCTCGCCCCCGAGGGCCTGGACCAGCTTCTGCACGATGTTCTGCGCGGAGACGTGGCCCTCCCCGATGGCCGCGTACAGCGCGGAGATGTCGGAGTAGCGCATCTCGTGCGCGAGCGTGACGAGCGAGTCGCCGGTGAGGATGCGCTGGATCGGCAGGTTCTGCTTGCGCATGGCCCGCACGATGGCGTCCTTGCCCTGCTCGATCGCCTCGTCCCGGCGCTCCTTGGAGAACCAGGCACGGATCTTGTTGCGCGCCCGCGGTGACTTGACGAAGCCGAGCCAGTCCCGGGACGGGCCGGCGCCGGCCGCCTTGGAGGTGAAGACCTCCACCAGGTCACCGTTGTCCAGGGTGGATTCGAGCGGTACGAGACGGCCGTTGACCCGCGCCCCTATGGTGCGGTGGCCGACCTCGGTGTGGACGGCGTACGCGAAGTCCACCGGGGTGGCACCCGCGGGCAGCGCGATGACGTCGCCCTTGGGGGTGAAGACGAAGACCTCGTTGCGGGACAGGTCGAAGCGCAGGGACTCCAGGAACTCGCTCGGGTCCTCGGTCTCCTTCTGCCAGTCCAGCAGCTGCCGCAGCCACGCCATGTCGTTGATGGCGGCCGCGTCCTTGCCGGCCTTGCCGGCGGGCTTGGGCGCGTCGGTGCGGACCTTGGAGGCGCCGGCGACGGCCTCCTGCTTGTACTTCCAGTGCGCGGCGATGCCGTACTCGGCGCGGCGGTGCATGTCGAAGGTGCGGATCTGCAGCTCGACCGGCTTGCCGTTGGGTCCGATGACCGTCGTGTGCAGCGACTGGTACATGTTGAACTTGGGCATCGCGATGTAGTCCTTGAACCGGCCGGGGACCGGGTTCCATCGCGCGTGCACCGTGCCGAGGGCGGCGTAACAGTCGCGGACCGTGTCGACGAGGACGCGGATGCCCACCAGGTCGTAGATCTCGGCGAAGTCGCGGCCCCGCACGATCATCTTCTGGTAGACGCTGTAGTAGTGCTTCGGGCGGCCGGTGACGGTCGCCTTGATGCGGGCGGCGCGCAGGTCGGCCTGGACCTCGTCGGTCACTATGGCCAGGTACTCGTCACGCTTCGGTGCCCGCTCGGCCACCAGCCGTACGATCTCGTCGTACATCTTGGGGTAGAGGATCGCGAACGCGAGGTCCTCCAGCTCCCACTTGATGGTGTTCATGCCCAGGCGGTGGGCGAGCGGCGCGTAGATCTCCAGCGTCTCGCGCGCCTTCTTCTCCTGCTTCTCGCGCTTGAGGTAGCGCATGGTGCGCATGTTGTGCAGGCGGTCGGCGAGCTTGATGACCAGGACGCGCGGGTCCTTGGCCATGGCGACGACCATCTTGCGCACGGTCTCGGCCTGCGCGGCCTCGCCGAACTTGACCTTGTCCAGCTTGGTGACGCCGTCGACGAGCAGGGCCACGACGTCGCCGAAGTCGCGGCGCAGGTCCTCCAGCCCGTACTCGGTGTCCTCGACGGTGTCGTGCAGCAGCCCGGCCATCAGCGTGGCCGGGTCCATGCCGAGCTCGGCGAGGATGGTGGTGACGGCGAGCGGGTGCGTGATGTACGGGTCGCCGCTCTTGCGCTTCTGGCCGCGGTGCCAGCGTTCGGCGACCTGGTAGGCGCGCTCGATCTGGCGCAGCGTGGAGTTCTCGATCTTGGGGTCGTTGCTGCGCACTATCCGCAGCAGCGGCTCCAGGACCGGGTTGTACGGGTTCGCGCGCTGGACGCCGAGGCGGGCGAGGCGGGCGCGGACGCGGTTGGAGGAGCCGGTGCGGGTGGGCGGCGTGGCCGGCTGGCGGACCACGGGCGGCTGCGTCGGGCGCTCGGGAGGGGCCGGCTTGGGGCGCGTGGACTCGCCGCTCTTCTCGACGGGCGCGGACTGGGCGCGCTGGACCGTCCCGCGGGTGTCGTTCTTCACGTGGGAAGCGGCCGGCGCGGGCTTCGCCGCGGGCGCCGAGGCGGGCTCGGGCTTGGCGGCGGTCAGTGGCTGGGCCTCGTCTGGCAAGAGGGCTCCTCGTGCGCGATCCGGGTCCCCCGGTCAGGCTCCGGAAACCCCATGGTAGCGATCCTGCGCCCGGTCATCGCCTGCAGGCGGATGTGAGGACCGTGTATCCCTGCAACGCGCGGGGACACCCGGGGATTCCGGCGAGTGTCCTCGGGGAGGTCTCCGGGTGTGCGGCGGGTGTCCGTACGGCGACGGCGGCCGCGGTGTGCGCATGGCCCCACGACGACGGCCGCCCCGGTGTTCCCGGGGCGGCCGTCGTGCTGTGCGGACCGGTCGGACCCGACCGGCGTACCCGGTCGTCAGACCTGGAGGAGGGCCGTGAGCGGTGCGCCGCCGAGGGCCGGTTCCAGCCGGGAGCGGCCGTCCAGGAAGCCCAGCTCCATCAGGACCGCGAGGCCGGAGACCTCGGCGCCCGCGCGGTGGATGAGCTGGATCGCGGCCTCGGCGGTGCCGCCGGTGGCGAGGACGTCGTCCACGATCAGGACGCGGTCGCCGGCGACCAGGTCCTCCGCGTGCACCTCGATCTCCGCGGAGCCGTACTCCAGGTCGTACGCCTGGCGCAGGGTGGCCCCGGGCAGCTTGCCCGCCTTGCGGACGGGGATGAAGCCGAGACCGGCGCGGACGGCGACCGGGGCGCCGAGGATGAAGCCCCGGGCCTCCAGGCCGACGACCTTGGTCGCTCCGGTGGCGGCGGCGATGCCGGCCAGCTCGTCGGTGAGCGCGGTGAAGGCCGCCGGGTCGGCCAGGAGCGGGGTGATGTCCTTGAACATCACCCCGGGCTCCGGGTAGTCGGCGACGTCACGGATGCGGCTGAGCAGCAGCTCCTGGATGCCGGTCATCGGCGCTTCCCGGAGGTGCGGCCGCGGCCCCGGCCACGGGAGGCGGGCTGGTTGCGCGGGCCCACCACGGCGGGAGCGGCGTCGTCCGCGTCGTCATCGGCGCCGGTCCTGCTCTCCGCGGCGAGGTCCCCCTCCGTGCCGGCCTGGGCGCGCTTGGCCAGGACCCGCTTGGTGAGGGCCTTCATCGCGGGCTCGCGCTCCTTGAGGTCGGCGACGAGCGGCGTGGCGATGAAGATCGACGAGTAGGCACCGGCCGCGAGGCCGACGAACAGCGACAGGGAGATGTCGTTGAGCGTGCCCGCGCCGAGGAAGCCGCCGCCGATGAAGAGCAGACCGGCGACCGGCAGCAGGGCGACGACCGTGGTGTTGATGGAGCGGACCAGGGTGCCGTTGATCGACCGGTTGGCGATCTCGCCGTAGGTGAACCGGCTCTGCTTGGTGATGTCCTTCGTCTGCTCCTTGAGGCTGTCGAAGACGACGACCGTGTCGTAGAGCGAGTAACCGAGGATGGTCAGCAGACCGATGACCGTGCCGGGCGTGACCTCGAAGCCGACCAGGGCGTAGATACCGGTCGTGATGGTGATGTCGTGGATCAGCGCGACGAGCGCCGCGATGGCCATCCGCCACTCGAAGGCGATCGCCAGGTAGATCACCACGAGGACCATGAAGATCGCCAGGCCCTCCCAGGCCTTGTTGGCGATCTGCTCACCCCAGCTCGGGCCGACCAGGTCGGCGGCGAGCTTCTCGGGGTCGAGTTTGAGGTCCTTGGCCAGCTCCTGCTTGATCTTGTCGGACTGGCCGGTGTCGATGCCGGCGATCTGGATGCGCAGGCTGCCGTTGCCGAGCTTCTGCACGACCGCCTGGTGACCGGAGGCCGTGTTGGCGTAGTCCTCCGCCTGGGCCACCGACGTGCTCATCTTCGTGGGCGTCGTGAAGACCGCGCCGCCCTGGAACTCGATGCCCATGTTCAGACCGCGCACCGCCAGGCCGACGATGGCGGTGATGGTGATCAGGATCGAGATGCCGTACCAGATCTTGCGCTTGCCGACGAAGTCGTAGGAGATCTCGCCGCGGTGCAGTCGAGCGCCGAGGTTGCCGAGTTTCGACATCGCTCACGCCTCCTTCGGGTCGACAGGGCCGGCGACGGGACCGGCGGGACGGCGGGTGCGGCGCAGCGGCGGCTTGGCACCGAGGCTCTTCGGGTCGAGTCCGGACCACTTGTGGCCGCCCGCGAAGAACGTGCGGCGGGCCAGCAGCGTCATCAGCGGCTTGGTGAAGAGGAAGACGACGACCACGTCGAGGAGCGTGGTGAGGCCCAGGGTGAAGGCGAAGCCCTGCACCTTGCCGACCGTGACGATGAACAGCACCGCGGCGGCGAGGAACGACACGAAGTCGGAGACCAGGATGGTGCGCCGGGCGCGCGGCCAGGCCCGCTCGACGGCGGGGCGCAGCGTGCGGCCCTCGCGGATCTCGTCCCGGATGCGTTCGAAGTACACGATGAACGAGTCCGCGGTGATGCCGATGGCGACGATCGCGCCACAGACGGCGGGCAGGTTCAGCGCGAAGCCGATGGCCGGGCCGAGCAGCGACATGATCACGTAGGTGAGGATCGCGGACACCACCAGGGAGGCCATGGCCACGACGGACAGGCCGCGGTAGTAGACCACCAGGTAGATGACGACCAGCGCGAGACCGATCGCGCCGGCGAGCAGACCGGCGTGCAGCTGCTCACCGCCGAGCGCGGCGGTGACGGTGGTGACGGACTGCTCCTGGAAGGACAGCGGCAGGGCGCCGTACGACAGCATGTTGGCGAGGCTCTGCGCCTCCTCCTGCTTGAAGCTGCCGGAGATCTCCGCCTGGCCGCCGGTGATGGCCGAGCTGACGTACGGGCTGGAGACGACCTCACCGTCGAGGACGATGCCGAACTCGTTCTGCGGGGGCTGGTTCTTGGCCAGTTCGCCGGTGATGTCGGAGAACTTCTTCGCACCGCTGCCCGTGAAGGTCATCTGGACCTGCCAGCCGGCGGCGCCCTGGGTGTCGAAGACCGCCTGGGCCTTCTTCACCTCGGTGCCGTCCACGGCGGCGGGGCCGAGCAGGTACTTGTACCAGGCCTTGTCGATCTCGCCGCAGGCCACGGTGGACTCGCCGGGCTTGGCGTTCTTGCCGGCGTTGGCGCGGTCGGTGGCCTTGCTGCAGTCCAGGGCCGCGTACTGGGCCTGGAGCTTGGAGTCCGTGTTCGTGCCGCCGCTGGGGCTGGCCGAGGGGGTGGCCGACGGCTTGCCGCTGCCGGAGGCGGAAGCGCTCGGCGAGGGGGTGGAGTCGGCCTTCAGCGCGTCGCTGACGGCGCGGCCCTGGGAGGTCGCCGTGGCCGAGGGGGACGCGGAGCCGGACGAGCCGGACGAGGCCTTCTGCGGCGAGGACGCGCTGGACGACGGGCTCGTGCTCGGCTTCGCCGAGGAGCCGCCGCTGGGGGACGCGCTCGGCGAGGGGCTCTGCGCGGCGGCGCCGCTGGGCTCGCTGGCCAGGACCGGCCGGAAGTACAGCTTGGCGGTGGTGCCGACCTGCTCCTGGGCCTCCTTGGAGTTGGTGCCCTTGGGGATGTTGACGATGATGTTGTCGGTCCCCTGGGTCTGCACCTCCGCCTCGGAGACGCCGAGGCCGTTGACACGGCGGTTCATGATGTCGACCGCGGTGTCCATGTTGGCCTTGTTGATCGCGGACCCCTGGTCGGCCTTCGCCTTGAGCGTGATGCTCGTGCCACCGGCGAGGTCGATACCGAGACGCGGAGTGGTGTGCCCGGAGAGGAACATCCCTCCGGTGAGCGCCACGATGGCGATCAGGATGAGGGCCAGCGAGCGCCCTGGCTTGCTCTGGGCGCTCGCGCTTCGGCCCCTCTTAGGTGCTGCCACCTTCTCGTACTCCCTCTCGGGCCGCCCCGCGCCCCGTCGGCGCGGTCGGCCATGACATGGTGTCGGGCTCCCGTGCGGGAAACAGACGCGCCCGGGATACGCGGGGCGCCATCATGCCGCCGTCGCGCCTCCCGGGGCGTGACTACTTCGCGTCGGAGTCGCCGTCGGTCTTCTTCGGCTCGTCCTGCGCCTTGGCCTCGGCGGCACCGGCCGCGTCGGCGTCCTCGGCGGCGTCCTTCTTACCGAGGTCGATCTTGTCGTCGGAGGCGGCGGCAGCGGCGGCAGGCCCGTCGGTCTCGTCGGTCTCGGTGAGGGAGGAGGCGTCGTCCGGGACGAGACCGGCGTCGGACTTGAGGTCGTGCTCGATGCCGTGGACGATCCGGTTGTACTCGTCGTCGCTGAGGATGGCGCCGATGGCGTTCTTGGCGAAGAGGAGCTCGACGCCCGGTCCGGCGTCGAGGAGGACGGTGTCCTCGTTGACCTCCTTGACCGTCGCGTACATACCCCCGATCGTGCGGACACCGGAGCCGGGCTGCATCTCGTTCCGCATCTGGGCGGCCTGCTGCTGCTTCTTCTTGGCCGAACGCGTCATCAGGAACATCGCCGCGATGAGCACGATGAACGGGAGAAGGGTATAGGCATTCACGGGACGGAATTTCCTTCGCGCGACCGCGCGGGTGAGCGGCCAGTTGGATGGGGGTGTGGTCGGCGCCGCCCGCAAGGGCGGCATCGGCGGAGTCTAAGCGAGTCCGCTCGCATGGAACAACGCTCAGCATGGCACCTGGGTTCCTGCCCGCACCATTGCCCTCGCCGGGCGGTGACCATCACGCCCCGAACAGGTCCTGTTGTCCGTTTCCCGTGCCGGACGGGCGCGGCGGGGTGAGGCCGAGATGCGACCATGCCGCCGGCGTGGCGACCCTGCCGCGCGGAGTGCGGGCGAGCAGTCCCTCCCGGACCAGGAACGGTTCGGCGACCTCCTCGACGGTCTCCCGCTCCTCCCCCACCGCGACGGCGAGGGTCGACAGGCCGACCGGCCCGCCGCCGAACAGCTTCAGCAGGGCCTCCAGCACCGCGCGGTCCAGCCGGTCGAGACCGCGCGCGTCCACCTCGTACACGGCGAGGGCGGCGGCCGCGATGTCACGGGTGATCAGCCCGTCGGCCTTGACCTGCGCGTAGTCGCGGACCCGGCGCAGCAGGCGGTTGGCGATGCGGGGCGTGCCCCGGGAGCGGCCGGCGATCTCCGCGGCGCCGTCCGGCTCGATCTCGACGTCCAGCAGGTGCGCCGAGCGGTGCACGACGCGCTCCAGCTCGTGCGGCTCGTAGAACTCCATGTGCGCGGTGAAGCCGAAGCGGTCGCGCAGCGGCGGCGGCAGCAGGCCCGCGCGCGTGGTGGCGCCGACGAGGGTGAACGGTGGCAGCTCCAGCGGGATCGCGGTGGCGCCGGGGCCCTTGCCGACGATGACGTCGACGCGGAAGTCCTCCATCGCCATGTACAGCATCTCCTCGGCCGGCCGGGACATGCGGTGGATCTCGTCCAGGAAGAGGACCTCGCCCTCCTGGAGGGAGGAGAGGATCGCGGCGAGGTCGCCGGCGTGCTGGATGGCGGGGCCGGAGGTGATGCGGATCGGGGCGCCCATCTCCGCGGCGATGATCATCGACAGGGTGGTCTTGCCGAGACCCGGCGCTCCGGAGAGCAGGACGTGGTCGGCGGTGGCGCCGCGCGCGCGGGCGGCGCGCAGGACGAGGTCGAGCTGTTCGCGGACCTTCTCCTGGCCGATGAACTCGCCGAGGTCCTTGGGGCGCAGGGCGGCCTCGACGGCCTGGTCCTCCCGGTCGGCGACAGAGCCCACCAGCCGCTCCTCGGCGGGCCCGACGAGCCGCTCCTCGGCGGCGCCGTCGGTCGTGTCGTCCCAGTTCACGAAGTTCTCCTAGCGGTGGCGCAGGTCAGCGGGCGCGGTTCAGGGTCTGCAGGGCGGCCTTGAGCAGCTGCCCGACCTGGGGGGTGCCGCCCGCGGCCTCGGCCTGCGGAGCGACGGCGGCGACCGCCTCGTCGGCCTCGCGGGTGGCGTAGCCCAGGCCGATCAGGGCGGCGTGCAGCTGGTCGCGCCAGCCCTGGCTGACGGGTGCGCCGACGGCGGGGGCGCCGACGGGCGCCCCGAGCCGGTCCTTCAGCTCCAGCAGCAGTTTCTGGGCGCCCTTCTTGCCGATGCCGGGGACGGCGGTGAGGGTCTTCTCGTCACCGGTGGCGACCGCGCGGCGCAGCGCGTCGGGGGTGTGCACGGCGAGCATCGCCTGGGCCAGGCGCGGGCCGACGCCGCTCGCGGTCTGGAGCAGTTCGAAGACCTGCCGCTCGTCGTCGTCGGCGAAGCCGTACAGGGTGAGCGAGTCCTCGCGGACGACGAGGGAGGTGTGCAGCCTGGCCGGCTGACCGATCCGGAGCGTCGACAGCGTGTTCGGGGTGCACTGGACGGCCATGCCGACGCCGCCCACCTCGACGACCGCGGCGTCGGGGGCGAGCGCGGCGACCGTGCCGCTGACGAAGGCGATCATGCCGTACGGCCTTTCGTTGCGTGGACTGCCTGCCGGGCGACGGCCTGCTGGAGCCGGTTCTGGGCGGGGGCCCGCCAGATGTGGCAGATGGCGAGCGCGAGGGCGTCGGCGGCGTCGGCCGGCCTGGGCGGCGCGGCGAGCCGGAGCAGCCGGGTCACCATCGCTCCGACCTGTGCCTTGTCGGCGCGCCCGGTGCCGGTGACGGCGGCCTTGACCTCGCTGGGGGTGTGCAGGGCGACGGGGATGCCGCGCCGGGCGGCGCACAGCATGGCGACGGCGCTGGCCTGGGCGGTGCCCATGACCGTGCGCACGTTGTGCTGGCTGAAGACGCGCTCGACGGCGACGAACTCGGGGCGGTGCTCGTCCATCCACTGCTCGATGCCCTGCTCCACGGCGAGCAGCCGGTGGCTGAGGTCGGCGTCCGCGGGGGTGCGGACGACCCCGACGCCGAGCATGGTGAGCGGACGGCCCGCGACCCCTTCGACGACACCGACCCCGCACCGGGTCAGCCCGGGGTCCACCCCCAGTACGCGCACGCGCGCCCCTCCCTCCGATCACCCCGTCGCCTGTCCGTGCAGGCTATCGGGTGCCACTGACAACGCCGGACAACGCGACGGGCCGACGGGGGTGTCCCGTCGGCCCGGTCAGCCAGCTCTGGGCGTTACGCGTCGACCTTCTCCATGATCTCGTCGCTCACGTCGAAGTTGGCGAAGACGTTCTGCACGTCGTCGCTGTCCTCCAGGGCGTCGATCAGCTTGAAGATCTTCTTCGCGCCCTCCTCGTCCAGTTCGACCTGCATGGTCGGGACGAAGTTGGCCTCGGCGGAGTCGTAGTCGATGCCGGCCTCCTGGAGGGCGGTGCGGACCGCGACCAGGTCGGTGGCCTCGCTGATGACCTCGAAGGTCTCGCCGAGGTCGTTGACCTCCTCGGCGCCCGCGTCCAGGACGGCCATGAGGACCTCGTCCTCGCTCAGCTCACCCTTGGGGACGATGACGACGCCCTTGCGGTTGAACAGGTACGACACCGAGCCCGGGTCGGCCATGGAACCGCCGTTGCGGGTCATGGCGACGCGGACCTCGGAGGCGGCGCGGTTGCGGTTGTCGGTGAGGCACTCGATGAGCACCGCGACGCCGTTCGGGCCGTAGCCCTCGTACATGATCGTCTCGTAGTCGGCGCCGCCGGCCTCCAGGCCCGCGCCGCGCTTGACCGCGGAGTCGATGTTCTTGTTGGGGACCGACGACTTCTTCGCCTTCTGGATGGCGTCGTACAGCGTCGGGTTGCCCTCCGGGTCCGCGCCGCCCATCCGCGCCGCGACCTCGATGTTCTTGATGAGCTTCGCGAAGAGCTTGCCGCGCTTGGCGTCGATCACGGCCTTCTTGTGCTTCGTCGTGGCCCATTTAGAGTGGCCGGACATCTGCCTGTCTCCTTCGCGTAACCCATCCAGATACGAACGCCAGAGATCCTACAAGGACTCTCGTCCTACTCCGGTGTCCGGTACGCGCGCACCATGTCGACGAACAGGGAGTGCACGCGGTGGTCGCCGGTCAGTTCCGGGTGGAACGACGTGGCGAGCGCGTTGCCCTGGCGTACGGCGACGATGTGGCCGTCGTGCTCGGCGAGCACCTCGGCCCCGGCGCCCACGGACTCCACCCACGGGGCGCGGATGAAGACGCCCTCCACAGGATCGCCCGGGACGCCCTTGACGTCGACCGCGGCCTCGAAGGACTCGTTCTGCCGTCCGAAGGCGTTGCGGCGCACGATCATGTCGATGCCGCCGACGGTCTGCTGGCCCGAGCGGGGGTCGAGGATCTTGTCGGCGAGCATGATCATGCCGGCGCAGGTGCCGTAGACCGGCATGCCAGTGTGCACGCGCGCGCGGAGGGGCTCCATCACGCCGAACAGGACGGCCAGCTTGGAGATGGTGGTGGACTCGCCGCCGGGCAGGACGAGGGCGTCGACCTCGGCGAGTTCCTCGGGGCGCCGCACCGGCCTGGCCACGGCGTCGGCCGCGGCCAGGGCGATGAGGTGCTCCCGTACGTCGCCCTGGAGGGCCAGGACGCCGATGACGGGGGTGTTCATGGGTTTCAGTGCCTTACCAGCCGCGGTTCGCGTAGCGCTCGGTCTCGGGGAGGGTGTCGCAGTTGATGCCGACCATGGCCTCGCCGAGGTTGCGGGAGGCGTCCGCGATGATCTTCGGGTCGTCGTAGAAGGTGGTGGCCTTGACGATGGCGGCGGCGCGCTTGGCCGGGTCGCCGGACTTGAAGATGCCGGAGCCGACGAAGACGCCCTCGGCGCCGAGCTGACGCATCAGGGCGGCGTCGGCCGGGGTGGCCACGCCACCGGCGGAGAACAGCACCACCGGGAGCTTGCCCAGCTCGGCGACCTCCTTGACCAGCTCGTACGGGGCGCGCAGCTCCTTGGCGGCGGCGTACAGCTCGTGGTTGTCGAAGCCGCGCAGGCGGGCGATCTCGTTCTTGATCTGGCGCAGGTGGCGGACGGCCTCGACGACGTTGCCGGTGCCGGCCTCGCCCTTGGAGCGGATCATCGCGGCGCCCTCGGCGATGCGGCGCAGGGCCTCGCCCAGGTTGGTGGCTCCGCAGACGAAGGGGGTGGTGAAGGCCCACTTGTCGGAGTGGTTGACCTCGTCGGCCGGGGTGAGCACCTCGGACTCGTCGATGTAGTCGACGCCGAGGGACTGGAGCACCTGGGCCTCGACGAAGTGGCCGATGCGGGACTTGGCCATGACCGGGATCGAGACGGCGTCGATGATGCCCTCGATCATGTCCGGGTCGGACATGCGGGCCACGCCGCCGTCCTTGCGGATGTCGGCCGGGACCCGCTCCAGGGCCATGACGGCGACGGCGCCCGCGTCCTCGGCGATCTTCGCCTGCTCCGGCGTGACGACGTCCATGATCACGCCGCCCTTGAGCTGCTCGGCCATGCCGCGCTTCACGCGGGCGGTGCCGGTCTCGGGAGCCTGGTTGTCGATGGTGGACACGGGTGACCTCACTGAAAGGGAAGAGGGTTTTCTGCACCGACGAGGAAACGTGAGTGGACCAGGCCACAGCAAGGGCCAATGACAAGCCGGTGGATCCTTTTGCTCCGCCCGTCGGTCAGGCGACCCGCTCGACCAGGGCCGCGGGGGGCTCGTCGTCCATCTCGAAGGCCAGCGGGAAGGGGGCGTGGCCGGCCAGCCGGAACCAGCGGACCTTGCGGTGCTCGCGCAGTCTGCGGGCGGCCCCCACGGCGTCGTTGTGGAAGCGGCGGGCCATCGGCACCCGGCGGACCGCCTCGGCCAGCTCACGGGCGGCCTCCTCGCCACCGGGGGCCTCCCGTACGGCCTCCACCTGCGCCGGGTCCTCGAAGACCGCCCGCAGCGCCTGGCTCAGCTCGCTCTCGGCGACCTCCCGCTGCTCCTCCTCCGCCTGCCGGGCCGCGTGCGCGGCCTCGTAGAGGACGATCGAGGCGGCCGGGTCCAGCACGCCCGAGGTCGCCAGTTCCTGCGCGACGGAGGCCCGTCGCAGCAACTGGGCGTCGAGCGCGGCCCGCGCGGCGTCCATCCGCACGTGCAGCCGGTCCAGCCGCCCGGCCGTCCAGCTGAGGTACACGCCGACGGCGATGAGCGCGACGAGGATCCAGATGAGGGTTGCGGTCACGCCGGAAGGCTATCGGCTGCGCGGACCGCCGCCACGAGCCAGTACCGCGTCACCGGGCACGGCCGGGAGCGGCTGCGGCCAGGTCCCCGCGGCTCGGCCCGGACGGCCCGCGCACCCGGCCCGGCGCTCAGTCCCGTGCCAGCCCGAAGCGTGCTCTCAGGCCCGTCGTGCGTTCGTCCGCGGCCACCGCCGCCGCGCCCGCCGTCACGGTCTCGTAGACGGACAGGATGTCCGCGCCGACCGTGGACCAGTCGAACCGCCGTACGTGGGCGCTGCCGCGCTCGCGCAGTGCGGTCCGCCGGGCGGGGTCCTCCAGCAGCCGCACGGCCGCGTCGGCCAGCGCGCCGGCGTCCTCGTTGGTGAAGACCTCGCCGGCCTGGCCCTGGTCGAGGACCTGCACGAACGCGTCCAGGTCGGAGGCGAGCACGGGGGCGCCCGCGCTCATCGCCTCGACCAGGATGATGCCGAAGCTCTCCCCGCCGGTGTTGGGGGCGACGTACAGGTCGACGCTGCGCAGCAGCCGCGCCTTGTCCTCGTCGCTGATCATCCCGAGGAACTCGACGCGGGAGCGCAGCTCCTTCGGCAGGTTCTCGACGGCCGCGTCCTCGTCGCCCCGGCCGGCGACCAGCAGCCGGGCCCCCGGCCGGGCGGCGAGGATGCGCGGCAGGGCCCGCATCAGCACCGGCAGGCCCTTGCGGGGCTCGTCGATGCGGCCGATGAAGCCGATGGTGTCGCCCTGCCACTCCGGCTTGGGCTCCGCCTTGGCGAAGAAGTCCACGTCGACGCCGTTGGGGATGACCACCGCGTCCCCGCCGAGGTGCTCGACCAGGGTGCGGCGCGCGTACTCGCTGACCGCGATCCGCGCGCTGATCTTCTCCAGTGCCGCCTGGAGGATCGCGTACGCGGCGATCATCGCGCGCGAGCGCGGGTTGGAGGTGTGGAAGGTGGCCACGATCGGGCCGGACGCCGCCCAGCAGGTCAGCAGGCCGAGCGAGGGCGAGGTCGGCTCGTGGATGTGCACCACGTCGAAGGCTCCCTCGTGCAGCCAGCGCCGTACCCGCGCGGCCGAAAGGAAGCCGAAGTTCAGCCGGGCCACCGAGCCGTTGTACGGCACCGGGACCGCCCGGCCGGCCGAGACCACGTACGGCGGCAGCGGGGTGTCGTCGTCGGCCGGGGCGAGGACGGACACCTCGTGGCCGAGCCGCAGGAAGTACTCGGCGAGGTCGCGGATGTGGAACTGGACGCCACCGGGCACGTCCCAGGAGTACGGGCAGACGATCCCGATTCTCACGCGGGTCCCTTCGCGGGGTCGAGGTCGGCGAGCCACAGCCGCTGGAGCATGTGCCAGTCCTCCGGGTGGTCGGCGATCCCGGTGGCGAAGGCGTCGGCCAGCGCCTGTGTCATGGAAGACGTCTTCTCCGCCCGGGTACCTGACTCGGGGACCTCGATCGCCGGATGCACCCGGCCCTTCATGACGGGCGTCTCGTCGTACCAGAGGGTGACGGGCAGCAGCAGCGCGCCGGTCTGCTGGGCCAGCAGGGCGGGTCCGGCCGGCATCCGGGCCGTCTCGCCGAAGAAGTCGACCTCGACGCCGGAGGCGGACAGGTCGCGGTCGGCCACCAGGCAGACCAGGCCGCCGCCGCGCAGCCTGCGGGCCAGGGCGCCGAACGCGGAGCCGCCGCTGTGCGGCAGGACCTCCATGCCGAGGCCCTCGCGGTAGGCGACGAACCGGTCGTACAGCGTCTCGGGCTTCAGCCGCTCGGCGACCGTCGTGAACGGCGTCCTCAGCTCCGTGGTGACCCAGGCGCCGGCCAGGTCCCAGTTGGCCAGGTGGGGCAGGGCGAGTATCACGCCCCGGCCGGCGGCGAGGCCGTCGGTCAGATGGTGCACGTCCTTCGGGTCGAAGCCCGTGCGCACGCGCTCGGCGCTCCAGGCCGGCAGCCGGAAGGACTCCATCCAGTAGCGCAGGTAGGAGCGCATGCCCGCGCGGGACAGCTCGGCCAGCCGCTCCGCGCCGGCGCCCGGCACCACGCGCGCGTAGTTGGCCTCCAGCCGCTGGACGCCCTTGCCGCGCTGCTTCCAGGCGAGGTCGGCGATGGTCCGGCCGAGGCGCACCGCGACCGGCTCCGGGAGCTTCTTGACGGTGCTCCAGCCGAGTCCGTACAGCGCGTCGGTGAGCCGGTCGGCGGCGCTCACTGCGTCGCCTCGCTCGTGCTCTGCCGGGCCGCCGCCTCCGCCTCTGCGGACTCGCGGCGGACGGTGACGACCCGCTGGACCAGGGTGACGAGGCTGCCGACGGCGACGATCCACAGGGCGATGGGCAGCAGCCACTGGATGCCCGGCACGCCGAACTTGTGCAGGCCCGCGAAGCCGGCCGCGACCAGCGAGATCACCAGCCGCTCGGCACGCTCGACGAGCCCGTTGACGGCGACCGGCAGCCCGATCGACTCCCCGCGCGCCTTGGTGTACGACACCACCTGGCCGCTCGCCAGGCAGAAGATCGACACCGCGCACAGCACGTTGTCGTTCCCGTTGCCCGCGTACCAGAGCGCGAAGCCGCCGAAGATCGCGCCGTCGGCGACCCGGTCCAGGGTGGAGTCCAGGAAGGCGCCCCAGCGGCTGGAGCGGCCCAGCTGGCGGGCCATGTTGCCGTCGACCAGGTCGGAGAAGACGAACAGGGTGATCACGACCGTGCCCCAGAAGAACTCGCCCCTGGGGTAGAAGACCAGCGCTCCCGCGATGACCCCGGCCGTGCCGATGAGCGTGACCGTGTCGGGGCTCACGCCCCGGCGGATGAGAAACGCGGCGAACGGTGTGAGGACACGCGTGAAGAATGCACGCGCGTACTTGTTCAGCATGGCCTTCCCGACGGTCGGTGTCGCCGCGGCCCCTGGTGGCCGCCGGCTGGCCCATCGTAGCCACGCGCGCGTGTGCGTGGCGGGCGGGCACCCACAGCCGCGCCGGGAACCGGCGCGTGCCGTCGCGCGCGGGGCGTGCGTGACGGGATCGGTGCCGCGCACGCACGCTTCGTAGTCCTTCGTATGGACGCGGCGTGACGGGAGTGGAAAGCTCGAAGAACCGCGGGCGTCGCCGGAGCCGCCGCACACGCGGATCCCGCGTGTCCGCGCCCACCCTCACCGTGCACGGGAGGCAGGATCATGGGCGACAAGGCACAGACACACCACCCCGGGGCCGCCGGCAGGGCTCTGGCGGCCGACCGACCCGCGTCCATACGGAATGTGGTGCTGGTCGGCCACTCCGGCTCGGGAAAGACCACCCTCGTGGAGGCGCTCGCGCTGACCGCGGGGGCGGTGAACCGGGCGGGGCGCGTCGAGGACGGCGGCACCGTCTCCGACCACGACGACATCGAGCACCGGCAGCAGCGTTCGGTACAGCTCTCCCTCGTGCCGGTCGAATGGGACGGCATCAAGGTCAACCTCCTGGACACCCCGGGCTACGCCGACTTCGTCGGTGAGCTGAGGGCCGGTCTGCGGGCGGCGGACGCGGCCCTCTTCGTCGTCTCGGCCTCCGACGGCGTGGACGGATCGACCCGGATGGTGTGGGAGGAGTGCGCGGCCGTGGGCATGCCCCGCGCGATCGTGATCACGCATCTGGAGGCCGCCCGCGCGGACTTCGAGGAGATGACCCGGATCTGCGCGGAGGCCTTCGGCGGTGACGACCCCGACGCCGTCCTGCCGCTGTACCTGCCGCTGCGCGGCCCCGAGGGCCCCGACGGGCACGCGCCCGTGACCGGGCTCGTCGGACTGCTGTCGCGGAAGCTGTTCGACTACTCGACCGGGGAACGCAAGGAGTCCGAGCCCGGCGAGGACCAGCTGCCGGACATCGAGGAGGCCCGCAACCGGCTCATCGAGGGGATCATCGCGGAGAGCGAGGACGAGACCCTCATGGACCGCTACCTGGGCGGTGAACAGGTCGAGGTCAAGACGCTGATCGAGGACCTGGAGCGGGCCGTGGCACGCGGCTCGTTCTTCCCCGTGCTGGCCGCCGCCCCCGCCGCCGAGGGCGCCAGGCAGGGCCTCGGCACGGTGGAGCTGCTGGAACTGGTCACGCGCGGCTTCCCGACGCCGTTCGAGCACCCGCTGCCCGGGGTGACCACCATCGACGGCGAGCCGCGCGAGCTGAAGCCGTGCGACACGGACGGCCCGCTGGTCGCCGAGGTCGTCAAGACCTCCTCCGACCCGTACGTCGGCCGGCTCTCACTGGTCCGCGTCTTCTCCGGCACCCTGCGCCCGGACCAGACCGTGCACGTCTCCGGGCACGGCCTCGCCGACCGCGGGCACGAGGACCACGACGTGGACGAGAAGGTCGGCGCCCTGTCCATGCCGTTCGGCAAACAGCAGCGCCCGGTCACCCACGCCGTCGCCGGCGACCTGGTCTGCGTGGCCAAACTCGGCCGCGCCGAGACCGGCGACACCCTCTCCGCCAAGGACGACCCGCTCCTGATGGAGCCCTGGCAGATGCCCGACCCGCTGCTGCCGCTCGCCATCCACGCGCACAGCAAGGCAGACGAGGACAAGCTCTCCCAGGGGCTGTCCCGGCTGGTCGCCGAGGACCCGACCATGCGCCTGGAACAGAACCAGGACACCCACCAGGTCGTCCTGTGGTGCCTGGGCGAGGCCCACGCCGACGTCGTCCTGGAACGGCTGCGCAGCCGCTACGGCGTCCAGGTCGACGTCGTCCCGCACCGGGTCTCCCTGCGGGAGACGTTCGCGACCCGGGCCACCGGGCGCGGCCGGCACGTCAAGCAGTCCGGCGGCCACGGCCAGTACGCCATCTGCGAGATCGAGGTCGAACCGCTGCCGGGCGGCTCGGGCATCGAGTTCGTGGACAAGGTGGTCGGCGGCGCGGTGCCCCGCCAGTTCATCCCGTCCGTCGAGAAGGGCGTCCGCGCGCAGGCCGCCAAGGGGGTCGCCGCCGGCTACTCCCTGGTCGACGTGCGGGTCACGCTGGTGGACGGCAAGGCCCACTCGGTGGACTCCTCCGACGCCGCCTTCCAGACGGCGGGCGCGCTCGCGCTGCGCGAGGCCGCGGCGGACGCGAGGATCCATCTGCTGGAGCCGGTCGCGGAGGTGACCGTCCTGGTCGGCGACGACTACGTGGGGGCCGTGATGAGCGATCTCTCCAGCCGTCGCGGCCGGCTGCTCGGCACCGAACAGGTCGGTACGGGACGGACGTTGATCCGCGCCGAGGTGCCCGAGTTCGAGATCGGGCGGTACGCCGTCGACCTGCGTTCGCTGTCGCACGGCACGGCCCGCTTCGACCGCAGGTACGCCCGGCACGAGCCGATGCCGCCGCAGATCGCCGAACGCGTCCGCGAACAGGCCGGGGACGAGGCGTAGTACACCGGCGCACGACCGGCGCACGGGCGGGCGGCTTCGGCCGTCCGCCCACACGCTGTCGGTGCCGGCGGATACGCTGATCACCTGATGTCGTCGCGCCGCGACCGACCGGCAGCCGACCGGTGCGGGCACGACGGCCGGTCCAACAGGTGTGCGGGGCAGGGAAGTCGGGAAGGCCGCAGGAACGGCACCGGCGGTGATGGGGGCGGGAATGTCGTTTGGAACGGAGTGGGACGGGCCCCAGGTACCCGTCTCGGGCGACGAGGGGCAGGCGGCGACCTCCGCGCTGGCCTCCGCGGCGTACCGGGACAGCCCGATCGAGGAGATCAAGAAGGCCGACAACGAGTGGCACCAGTCGACCGTCAAACCCGGCCGGATCAAGCTGTTCCGGCCCAATCTCGGTGAGGCGTTCTCCCGGGCCCTCGTCGACCGGATGCTCGCCCCCGGACGCAAGCCGCTCATCCAGTCCTTCGGCTCCGAACCGAAGTTCGTCGTGGAGCACGCCCTGGCGGCCAACAACATCCGCCGGGAGCGCGACAACCGCCTGACGGCCGTCACCGTCGTCTGCGGCCTGCTCTTCCTGCCCGGGATGATCGGCTGGCTGCTCGTCTTCCAGCTGCGCACGTTGGTCACCAGGCGCGAGGACAAGCGGGCCGGGGCACTGGCCACCGCGCTCCTGCTGGGCGTCGGTCTGCTCGCCGCGCTGTTCCTGATCAAGATGCCGTTCTCCGGTTTCTGGGCCTGGTACGCCCGCGCGTGCGTGGTCGTCCCCGTGCTCGGCTGGTTCTGGGCCAAGCAGATCTGCGAGCGCACCGCCAAGGACCTGCGCGTCCGCTGGGACGGCCTGCTCTCGGGCACCAGCGTCGGCGCCAAGGTCCCGGAGGCCGTGCCGCGCGGTCCGGGCCAGACCGCCGCGGAGGAGCTGCGCCAGTCACTGGCCCGGCTGAGCGCCGAGCAGCAGTCGAACTCGGTCTTCTACGCCGGTCCCAAGGGCATACTCGGCATGGGCACCCGCTGGGGCGCCTGGCAGCTCGCCGAGGACCTCGTGCCCGCCGATCCCGGCCGGGAGATCCACCCCTTCCGCAGCTGGGACGTCGTGCGCGCGATCCACGACCAGCTGGCCCTCCTGGAGCGCGGCCCGCTGAACACCGGCGGTTTCCCGAAGCCGTCGATACGGCACTGGATCGTCACCCCGATCGGCGAGAAGGCCACGGCGGTGTCCCGGCCCGAGGGCACCGACGTCGAGGCTTTCCAGGTCAAGCCGCACGCCATACAGGACATCTGCAACAAGCAGCAGTTCGGCAGCGGTGACCGGCACTACCTGGGCGTGCAGTGGACCCTGTGGGACGGGCAGCTGGTCATCACCATGCTGATCACGGTCACCGTGCTGCACGAGACGCTGCGCATCGAGGTCACCGGGCACGCGCTGGGACCGGTGAACCCGCTGTTCACCAGCAAGCCGGAGGCACCGACCAAGGAGGTCGCCAAGTCCTTCAAGCCCTGGGAGAACCGCACGATCAAGCTGCCGCTGGTCACCACCGACGAGGTGGTACGGCTCGCCGTGCGCGCCCCGCTGACCTGGTACCCGCCGCTGCTGAACTGGCTCGGCGGCTCCCTGGGCCTGCCCGAGCCGTTCGGCCTGCGGCACGCCTGGGCCGACCAGCCCTGGCGCCACCGCTTCATGGCCGACGACGCGCTGCGCGCGGCGACACCGGTGCTGCGCGTGGTCCACTCCGCCGCGATCAAGCTCCTGGAGGAGAACGGCGTGAACACGGAGAAGTTCGGCGCCCGCTCGGCCTTCCTCAGCGGCAACGTCCAGGACCCGATGCCGAAGAAGGCCGACGTCTACGACGCGTAGGGCCCCGGCGGTCCGGCCGGTGCCGGGGCCGGGGGCCGTCCCCGGAGCCGCGCACCGGCCGTGGACGGCCTCGTCCTCATGCGGCGGACGGGCTCACGCCGCCGCCGGCCACGCCTCCGCCAGCATCTTCCGGGTGTCCGCCAGGAGCTGCGGCAGCACCCGCGTGTGGCCCACGACCGGCATGAAGTTCGTGTCGCCGCCCCAGCGCGGGACGATGTGCTGGTGCAGGTGCGCGGCGATACCGGCCCCCGCCACCCCGCCCTGGTTCATGCCGATGTTGAATCCCTGCGCGCCGGACGCGGTCCGCAGGGCGGTCATCGCCTGCTTGGTCAGCTCCGCCAGCTCGGCGGTCTCCGGTCCGGTCAGGTCCGTGTAGTCGGCCACGTGGCGGTAGGGCACGGTCATCAGGTGGCCGCCGTTGTACGGGTACAGGTTGAGGACGGCGTACACATGCTCACCGCGCCGGACGACCAGCCCGTCCTCGTCCGACTTGGCCGGAATCGAGCAGAAGGGGCAGCCGTCGCCGGCCCCCGGGCCGGTCGGCTTGTTCTCACCCTGGATGTAGGCCATCCGGTGGGGCGTCCACAGGCGCTGGAACGCGTCCTGCGTCCCCACTCCGATCTGCTGCTCCGGCTCACTCGTCATGCTAGGCAGCATATGGCTTCGGCCCTTCCCGGCGTGTCGCCGGGGCGGCCGGCCGACGCCCTGTGGCCGGACCCGGCCGGTGGGCGGGGACGGGGAAGGCCCCCGGGACCGTGGTCCCGGGGGCCTTCGGTGCTCAGGCCGCTCAGACCTGGGCCCGTTCCTCGACCACCTTGGCGATCTTCGCGAGGGCCTCGTCGAACGGGATGCCGTTCTCCTGCGAGCCGTCGCGGTAGCGGAAGGACACCGAGCCGTTCGACATGTCCTCGTCGCCCGCGATGACCATGAAGGGCACCTTCTGCTTCTGGGCGTTGCGGATCTTCTTCTGCATGCGGTCCGAGGAGGAGTCCACCTCGACGCGCAGGCCCTGCTTCCTGGCCGCGGCCGCGAACTTCTGGAGGTACTCCACGTGCGCGTCGCCGATCGGGATGCCGATCGCCTGGACCGGCGCCAGCCACGCCGGGAACGCACCCGCGTAGTGCTCCAGCAGGACGGCGAAGAAGCGCTCGATGGACCCGAACAGCGCGCGGTGGATCATGACCGGGCGCTGCTTGGAACCGTCGGGGCCCGTGTACTCCAGGTTGAACCGCTCGGGCAGGTTGAAGTCGAGCTGGATGGTCGACATCTGCCAGGTCCGGCCGATGGCGTCCTTGGCCTGGACGGAGATCTTCGGGCCGTAGAAGGCGGCGCCGCCCGGGTCGGGGACGAGGGGCAGGCCCTGCTTCTCGGCGACCTCGCGCAGGGTCTCGGTCGCCTCCTCCCAGACCTCGTCGGAGCCGACGAACTTCTCCGGGTCCTTGGTGGACAGCTCCAGGTAGAAGTCGGTCAGGCCGTAGTCGCGCAGCAGGCCGAGGACGAAGGTGAGCGTCTTGTCCAGTTCGTCGGACATCTGCTCACGGGTGCAGTAGATGTGCGCGTCGTCCTGCGTGAAGCCGCGGGCGCGGGTCAGGCCGTGCACGACGCCCGACTTCTCGTACCGGTACACGGTCCCGAACTCGAACAGGCGCAGCGGCAGTTCACGGTACGACCGGCCGCGCGCGTCGAAGATCAGGTTGTGCATCGGGCAGTTCATGGGCTTGAGGTAGTAGTCCACGCCCTCGTCGAGCTGCATGGGCGGGTACATGCCGTCGGCGTACCAGTCCAGGTGCCCGGACGTCTCGAAGAGCTTCCCCTTCGTCGCGTGCGGGGTGTAGACGAACTCGTAGCCCTCCTCCTCGTGGCGGCGCCGCGAGTAGTCCTCCATGACCCGGCGGACGATGCCGCCCTTGGGGTGGAAGACGGCGAGGCCGGAGCCGATCTGCTCCGGGATGGAGAACAGGTCCAGCTCGCTGCCGAGCTTGCGGTGGTCGCGCTTCTCGGCCTCGGCGAGGAAGTCCAGGTACGCCTTCAGCTCGTCCTTGGAGGGCCAGGCGGTGCCGTAGATGCGCTGGAGCATCGGGTTCTTCTCGCTGCCGCGCCAGTAGGCGGCCGCGTTGCGCATCAGCTTGAACGCCGGGATGAGCCGGGTCGAGGGCAGGTGCGGACCGCGGCACAGGTCCTTCCAGCACAGCTCGCCGGTCTTGGCGTCCAGGTTGTCGTAGATCGTCAGCTCGCCGGCGCCGACCTCGACGTCCGCGCCGTCGTCGTGCGACGCCGAGCCCTTGAGGCCGATCAGCTCCAGCTTGTACGGCTCGTCCGCGAGCTCCTCGCGGGCCGCCTCGTCGGTGACGACACGACGGGAGAAGCGCTGCCCGCGCTTCTGGATCTCCTGCATCTTCTTCTCGATGGCCTTGAGATCCTCGGGCGTGAACGGCTTCTCGACGTCGAAGTCGTAGTAGAAGCCGTCCTTGACGGGCGGGCCGATGCCCAGCTTGGCCTCGGGGAACAGTTCCTGCACGGCCTGCGCCATGACGTGCGCGGTGGAGTGGCGCAGGATGTTCAGGCCGTCCTCGGACGAGATCTCGACGCCCTCGACCTCGTCGCCGTCGGACAGGGCGTACGCGAGGTCCTTCAGCTCGCCGCCCACGCGCGCGGCGATGACGGAGCGCTCGCCCGCGAAGAGGTCGGCGGCCGTAGTGCCCGTCGTCACCACGCGTTCTTCCCGCTCGGAATCGCGTTGGATGATCACACGGACGTCTGACACCGGTCTCTCCTGACTGAAGGTGGGCTGCGGCGCCATACCAGGAGCGCGCGCACAGGCGATCGTACCGACCCGACGGCGCCGACCGCGAAACGGTTACCGTCCGCACCCCTTCCGTCACGCTTCCCCGCAGGCCTCCTCGAAGAAGTCGAGGTTCTCCTGGAGGGACTTCAGCAGCCGGTCCCGCTCGGCCTCGTCCACCTGCACGGGGACCACTCCCGAGGCGCCGCCGAGCACGCGGAAGCCGCCCCGGCGCTCCAGCCGGCCGCGCACGCGGACGGGGAGGCCGACGAGGTGGGCGTGGCCGGCGATGCGGTAGTCCTCCTCGCCCAGGGTGACGCGGACGTGCGGGACGTCGGCGCCGGCGAGGACGCGCAGGCGTACGGTGCCCTCGCCGCCGGGCCCGGAGCGGCGCATGCGGACGACGGCGCCGGTGACGGTGACCGGGACGGAGGGTTCGGCGCGCAGGTAGCGGGCGGCGGCCTCGCGGAGCGCGGGCAGGTCGCCAGGTGAGAACTCGACGGGTTCGGCGGAGGGGGCGCAGCCTTCGGGGACGCCGGCGCCGGGTGCCCAGGCGACGGTGACGCGCGCGCCCTCGGTGCCGCGGACGAGGGCGGCGAGCGCCTCGGTGAGTTCCCGGCTGACGCCGGCTTCGACGGCGCCGTCGAAGGCGTCCATGCCGCCGGTTGCCCTGCGGTAGTCGATGGCCTCGCGGGCGGCGTGGAGGGCCTGGTGGAGGCGGACGGCGAGGGGCCGGCCGGCGGTCACGGGGACGAAGGCGGTGAGGGTGCGGCCCTCGGTGGCGGGGCCGACGAGGACGTCGTCCAGGAGGACGGAGGCGGAGCGGCGGTGGCGGGCGCCGTAGTAGCCGGCACGCGCGCGTGTGGCGAGCGCGGCGGCGAGCAGCGTGCGCCGGGCGGCGCCGCGCAGGTGGTCGTCGGCGGTCCAGGGGGCGGCGCCGGCGGGCCCGGCCGGGGTGTCGCGCCACCAGCGGACCTCGTCGCTGGGTACGGCGAGGGAGATCAGGACCTCGCGCGCGGAGGGGGTGCGGCTGCGGGTGAGGGCGCCGAGGGCCTCGCCGAGCAGGTCGTCGCTGTCGGGGAAGGCGCGGCTCTCGGGGACGAGCAGGCTGGTCCCGCCGCCGGGCGGGCCGGGCGGGGTCCAGCGGCCGTACCGGCCGGGTGCTCCGCCGCGCCGCTGCCAGCCGTGCCGGTGCAGCAGGGCGCCGAGCACGGCGGGGTCGACGTCGGCGGGCTCGGGCGGCCGGTCCCAGGGGAGGTCGTCGGGGTGCGGCCGGACCTGCCGTACCGGCTCGTCGCAGGGACGGTTCCTCATGGTCTTCCTCCCGTCCCGACCCGCGTCATGATCTCGCAGAGCGCCCGGTCGTCGAAGATGCGCGAGGTCGGTATCCGCACGGTGGTCCGGTTCCGGCCGGTGACGGGGTGGCCGGCGAGGTTGCTCCAGTAGCAGCAGTGCCGCAGGTCGAGGCGGTCGTGGCCGGCGCGCAGCCAGTCGTCCTGGGAGCGCGGCACGAGCATGACGACCAGGATCTTGTGCACCGAGACGGGAGTGCGGGCGAGCTTGCGCAGGTGGTCGTTGTCGAGGGTGAAGGAGAACGAGCGCCCCGGAGGGTTCGGCGCGATCTGGTAGGTGGCCTTCAGCTGCACCTTGATCGTGACCTCGTCGTCGACGGTGTGCCCGGGCGCGCTGTGGCTGACGTGCCAGTCGATGCCGTTGTCGGGGAACGGCTGGGACAGCGAGCAGCCCGCCGCGGCGGCGACCGCGTGCAGATAGCCGACCTGCAGTGTCTCCATGCAGGCGGTGGTGGCGAGCGAGCCGCGAAGGTGTCCCGGACGTTCGGGCAGCAGCCCGCCCCGCTCGGGCTGCGCTATGGCCATGACCAACAGCCTTCCCAGGCAAGGGTTTCTCCGCTGTGGGCCGTTGAACTGCAAAGACCCGTACTCCTGTTGTCTCCTCCCGGCGTACGGCGCAAACGGCCCGGGTATCACCAAACGGGCAGAAGACGGTACGTCATCTGCCATGGGTGAACGAGGAGTTGGGTTGGCATGACGACCTGGTACGAGGGGCCGCTGGCCGCCTTCGACACGGAGACGACGGGCGTGGACGTCGAGACCGACCGGATCGTGTCGGCCGCCGTCGTCGTCCAGGACGCGCCGGGGACCCGGCCCCGGATCAGCCGGTGGCTGGTGAACCCGGGTGTGCCGGTGCCGGAGGCGGCGACGGCGGTGCACGGACTGACGGAGGAGCACCTGCAGCACAACGGGCGCTGGCCGGCCCCGGTGGTGTACGAGATAGCCGAGCAGCTGGCCGAGCACGCGGCGCTGGGCCGGCCGCTGGTGGTGATGAACGCGCCGTTCGATCTGACGCTGCTGGACCGGGAGTTGCGCCGGCACCGGGCGTCGTCGCTGGACCGCTGGTTCGAGTCGGCGCCGCTCAGGGTGCTGGACCCGCGGGTGCTGGACAAGCACCTGGACCGGTACCGCAAGGGCCGGCGCACGCTGGTGGACCTGTGCGCGCACTACGAGGTGACGCTGCAGGAGGCGCACGACGCGGCGGCGGACGCGCTGGCCGCGATGGATGTCGTGCGGGCGCTGGGCCGCCGGTTCTCGGCCCGGCTGGAGCGCCTGTCCCCCGCCGACCTGCACACCTTGCAGGCGAACTGGCACGCGGCGCAGGCGCGGGGGTTGCAGGCGTGGTTCGCGCGCAGCGGTTCGGAGGAGGTCGTCAGCACGGAGTGGCCGCTGCGGCCGGAGCTGCCGGCGGCCGCGTGAGGGCTCGCGGCATGAACAAGGCCGGTCCGCGACGGCGGACCGGCCTTTCCCGGTGGGCGATACTGGGTTCGAACCAGTGACCTCTTCGGTGTGAACGAAGCGCTCTCCCACTGAGCTAATCGCCCGGGAACGCACTGAACAATACAGGCCCGGGCCGGGTTCCTTCAAACCGCTTCCAGGTGGCGCAGCAGTCCGCGCCGCCCCGCCCGCATCATCAGCCGGTGGTTGAGCCGGAAGAGCGGCCGTCCGGGTACGGCGAGGCGTCTGAGCAGGGGCTTGCGGACGCGGACCTCCTGGTCGTACCGGGCGAGGGTGCCGGGGCCGCCGGGGGTGACCGTCCAGCGGGCCCAGCCGTCGATGTCGCCGGACAGGGTGACCTCCAGGACGCCGGCGGCGGGGTCGCGCCGGGTCTCCCGCACGGTGGACGTGAGGGCGTACGGCAGCGTGGACCGGATGGTGATCACGCCGGTGCCGTCGTCCAGCCGGGTCACCGCCCGTACCTGCGGCCACCAGCGGGGGTAGTCCTCGGCCCGCTCCAGTGCCGCGTACACGGTGGCCGGCGGGGCGGGCAGGGCCCACACGCTGAGGAAGCGGTAGTGGTTCCATTCCATGGATCGAGTGTGCGCGAGGACGTGCGGGGCCGGTCGTGCGGGGATCGTCGTGCGGGATCTGAGTACGGGTACTCATGCGCCGGGCCGCGGCCGGCGTCACGCTGGGGGCGCGAGCGCCGCCGCCCGTGCAGCGGCGCTCCCCCGCTTCTCGGTCTTCCAGGGGGGACTCGGGCGTTGCGGTAGCGGCATTCCGTTGAAGTCCCGGCGTAGTGCCGGACGCCGTGCCGGGTTCCGAGGCCCGCCCATGTCCCGAGGTGGGTGACGTCGACCTCGCGGACCTTCCCGACGTCCTCGCGGAAGTGGTCCAGGCTCAGGTTTCCATCCTGCGCCTGTGACTCCGGATCAAGGCGAATTCCTCGCTTGTCATACTTCCCAAGGAATGTGACGGCGTTTTGGAAACGCCCGGGAATTCCGCCGACGGCCTGCGTCCGGAACTTCTCCGGAAGGAGTCCTCGGCACCCCACCACGAGTAACGGATCGTCACCGCCCTCCTCCCGGTGCCGCTGTCGCCCCCCGTACCGAGCCCGGCGTGGCCGCCGACGCCCCGGCCGCCTTCGGGGTCGTTCGCCCGGAGCCGATCAGGTCGGCAGGGACGCCAACCAGTCGAGCAGGATGCGGTTCGTCTCGTCCGGGCGTTCCTGCTGGACGAAGTGCCCGCATCCGTCCAGGACGTGCGAGCCGAGCAGTCCCGGCAGGGTCTCGGGGAAGGCCTTCAGCGCGTCGGCCAGCCAGGCGAGGGAGGCGTCCCGCTCACCCCCGATGAACAGCGAGGGCCGCGTGATCGGGGCGCCCGCCCGACCGGCCAGGTCCGCCCAGTCCCGGTCCATGTTCCGGTACCGGTTCAGGGCCCCGGTCGTTCCGGTCCGCTCGAACTCCCCGGCGTACACGTCGAGGTCCTGCTCCTCCAGCCAGGACGGCAGTACACCGGCGGGGAAACGGTCACGCAGTGTGCCGCCGGGGCTGACGAAGTACGGGGCCGGGGCGTCCGGAGCCGGCATGGTGTCGGCGGACAGGGCCGCGTAGAAACCGGCCAGCCACCCCCGCACATCCGGCTCGATCTCGGCCTCCGCACGGCCCGGCCGCTGGAAGTACGACACGTAGAACTCCTCCCCGGCGCCGCTCCCGGCCCCCTCCCCGGCCATCGCCGCGAAGACCTCGCTGGGCCGCGGGCCGCCCGGCGGGGTGTACGGCACGCTCAGCAGACCCACGGCCCGGAACACGTCCGGCCTGGTCAGCGCCGATACGGCGGCGATCGACGCACCCCAGTCGTGCCCGACGACCACCGCGGACCGCTCACCCAGCGCCTCCACCACGGCGACGTTGTCCGCGACCAGGTCCAGCATCCGGTACGCGTCCACCGCGTCCGGCTTGGACGAACGGCCGTACCCCCGCACGTCGATCGCCACCGCGCGGTAACCGGCGGCGGCGAGCACCGGCAGCTGGTGACGCCAGGCGTACCAGGACTCCGGGAAGCCGTGCAGGAGCAGCACGAGCGGCCCCTGACCGCCCTGCTGCACGGCGTGGGTGCGGCCGGCGGGAGTGGGGAGGACGAGGTGGGTGGGCGTGGGGGCGGCGGGCCTGGGAGCGCCGGCGGGAGCGGGGCTGGGCATGGGACCTCCTGGGGGTGGTGTGCCTGCGTCGACCGGGGCTGCGGTGCGGGTGCGAGGACCGTGCTGGTCCGTGGGCGAGGGGCGGGACGGCCGGCCCGTGACGGCCGGGCCGGCCGGCGAGGCTTCAGGTGGCGGAGGCGAGGATGCCGCCAGGACGCCCGCGCGGTCGGTGACGGGGACGGTCATCGGGACGGGTGGTCGGTTGGCGGAGCCGGGTGGGTCGTCGGCGCCGGTTGACCCGGTCCCCGGGGTCCGCCGGCCGGCGCTCGGGCTGCCCGGCCGGGGTCCGCGTCACCATGATCCGGTGCGCGGCGCCACGGGCACGAGCGTTGTTGCCGTTTCCGCAACAACGCGCCCGGTGCGGGAGTGCCGGGGCCGGCCCCTCGCGTCCGCCACCGGCGGGGCGCGGCGCGCGTACGCCGACGGCCCACCTGCTGGTCGCAGGTGGGCCGTCGGTCCGGGTGGGCGATACTGGGTTCGAACCAGTGACCTCTTCGGTGTGAACGAAGCGCTCTCCCACTGAGCTAATCGCCCGGGCACAGGGAGAACATTACCCCATGTCAGCGGGTGCCTCCGACCGGCGCCGGGCGGCGGAGGCGGTCCGGCCCCGGGGCCGCGTCACTGGTCCTTGATCTTCCACGGCATGACGAGGCCGAACTTCCACAGGTAGATCCCGGCGAGCACGCCGATGATCACCAGCCCGATCACGGTCAGGGTGATGTTCCGGCGGCGCACCCTGGGGTCGAGGGCCCGGTGGGCCGCCTCGGTGACCTTGCGCTTGGTCCAGCGGAGCACGAGCTGGGCCCAGACGAACTCGGTCGCCCAGATGGCCATGCCCCCGAAGATCACCACCCAGCCGGGCCCGGGCAGCGGCAGCATGACGATCCCCGCGCCGACCACCGCGAGGCCGACCACGAAGACCCCGACCTGCCAGCTCAGGTGCAGGACCCGGCGGGCCTTGACGAACTCCGGCGCCCGTGAGCCGAGCCCGCGCTCGACCTCCTGGCCGGTCTCGGCCCGGTCCGCCCTCGTCTCGTCCGCTGCCACGGCGACCTCGCCCGGATCGTCACTCCCCGTATTCATACAGACAAACCCTACCCGAGTGAATCCGGTCACCGGAATGGTCGTAGGTCTGGCACGAGTTCTCGGCCGGAAGAGTTACGTAAACACACGCAAAACCCTCAGAGGGGTTTACAACGGCACCGTAGGTGGCATGTCGATTTCGCCGACGTGCGAATCCCCGAGCGCACACTGAGCGAAAGGCCCTGGCGCTTATGAACACCACGGTCAGCTGCGAGCTGCACCTGCGCCTCGTTGTGTCGAGCGAGTCCTCCCTGCCTGTCCCCGCAGGCCTGCGGTACGACACGGCCGACCCCTACGCCGTGCACGCCACCTTCCACACCGGAGCCGAGGAGACCGTCGAGTGGGTGTTCGCCCGCGACCTCCTCGCCGAGGGGCTTCACCGGCCCACCGGCACCGGCGACGTCCGCGTCTGGCCATCCCGCAGCCATGGTCAGGGCGTCGTGTGCATCGCCCTCAGCTCCCCGGAGGGGGAGGCGCTGCTTGAGGCCCCGGCGCGGGCCCTGGAGTCCTTCCTGAAGCGAACCGACGCCGCCGTGCCGCCCGGCACGGAACACCGGCACTTCGACCTGGATCAGGAGCTTTCGCACATCCTGGCGGAGAGCTAGGCCGCGGCCCTTCCGAGCAGCCCGGCGCCGTCCACTCGGGGAGACGGCTCGGGCCAAGACAACCGCATACGGCACAGGCCGGCGCCGTCACCGTGAGTGTCACGGAGGCGGCGTCGGGCTGTACGCGTCCGGCTGCCCGGCGTGTCCGTCCGGGTGCGCAGCGTGCGGGCGGCCCGGCCCCGGGAACCCCCGGGCGGCCGGCGGCGTCCTGCCGGCAGGCGAGAGGTCCGGCACACACGGGTGCGGTGGGCGCGGTTGTCGCTACCATCGGCCAGCATCGGCGGGCGTCCGCCCGACCCCCAGGCCAGGGAGCGAAACGTGCTGATCACCCACGACACCCGGTGCGCCCTCGACACCGTGGTGGATCTGGTGAACACCGCGCCGGAGGACGACGCGGCGGCGGACGGACTGCCCGATGTCCCGGCTCTTGCGGATTTCGTACGGGGCCACAAGATGAGCGATGTCGGCGTTCTCTCGGAGTTCGACCTCTCCGCGGTGCGCAGGGTCCGGGCCCGGTTCGCAGCGATCTTCGCGGCCCCGGACGCCCGGTCCGCCGCCATGATGATCAACGAGCTGGTCGCCGCCGCGGGCACCACGCCCCGCCTGACCGACCATGACGGCTACGACTGGCATGTGCACTACTTCGCACCGGGCGCCTCCGTGGCCGACCATCTCGCCGCGGACTGCGGGATGGCGCTCGCCTTCTTCGTGGTGGCGGGCGAGCAGGAACGGCTGCGGCGCTGCGAGGCCCCGGACTGCCGGCGCGCCTTCGTGGATCTGTCCCGCAACCGCTCGCGCCGCTACTGCGACAGCCGCACCTGCGGCAACCGGCTGCACGTCGCCGCCTACCGGGCCCGGCGCAAGGAGGCGACGGGCTGAGGAGGCGGCCGGCCGGGAGGCGGCGGCCGGAGGTGTCCTCCGCCCGCTCCGGTGCGACGTCGGTCCCGGCGGGTGGCGCCGGGACGGACGTGTACGTCTCACAGCAGCAGCAGGTCGTGCAGCGCAGCCATGAGCAGCAGACACCCGATCACCGCAAGGAAGATCATCAGCGGTGGCTGGGAAAGGGCGAAGAGGCATCCGCGCGGCTCGTCCTTCTGCGGCGCGGCCTCGCTCTGTTGCGTGTCCAGCATCTCGCGGCCGATGATGGCGCACCCGAGGGGCCGTACGCGATCACCGCTCACGGATCTTGCGGGACTTCACCAATACCGCGAGGTCTCGTCCGGCTCGTGAACGATTCCGGCCGTCCGGGGACCCTCTGTGTCGTTTCAGCCAGTCATGTGACTGTCATATGCCGTGCTTCTTCAAGATGGCCTCGATGTCGCTGAAGTCCTCGCCCGAGTCGGCGCTCCGGGGCGCGCCGGCCCGGGGTCCGGCCGTGGGACGCGCCGCGGGCCGGGGTCCCTCGCCCAGGGACGGCGCAGAGGCCGCGGGCGCCACCGCGTCCCGCTCGGCCCGCCCGGCCGCCTTGCGTCCGGCGCCTCCGCGCCGTCGCTCCAGGGCACGCGTGCCGGCGAACAGCAGCCAGGCCGCGCCCAGCACTCCGAAGCCCGCCCAGGCGGTGGGGCTCAGGGCGGTGTCGGCGAGCCAGCCGACGACTCCGGTCATGACCAGGCCGACCGGCACCAGGGAGTAGGCCGCGAGGCGGGCCGCCGCCAGGAAGCGCTTGCGGTAGGCCGTGACCACCGCGATACCCAGGCCCGCCGCCGACACGGCGGAGCAGACTGTCTCGGCAATCATCCGTCCTCCTGGCGGGTTCGTCCGTCGTCTCCATCGTGCACCGCCCGGTCCCCGCGATGCCATGCCCCGGCCGGACATCAGGGACATCTCCGGGTCGCCTCCTCCTGGAGTGCCGCTCCGGGCCCGACGCCCGGAGCGCCGGTCCCGGCCCCCCACCGACCGGCCGGGATCCCGATTGGGCCGCCCGGTCGCGGCCTGGAAGACTGGGGACATGAGCGACTCCTCCCCCGCACGCACCGAGCCCCTCGTCCTCGACGTCTGGTGCGAACTGCAGTGCCCCGACTGCCGCACCGCCCTGGACGACGTCCGTGCCCTGCGCGCCCGCTACGGCGACCGGCTCGAGCTGCGGCTGCGGCACTTCCCGCTGGAGAAGCACCAGCACGCCTTCGCCGCCGCCCAGGCCGCCGAGGAGGCGCTGGAGCAGGGCAAGGGCTGGCCGTACGTGGAGGCCGTGCTGGAGCGGGTGGCGGAGCTGGACCGTCAGGGAGAGCCCTTCCTGGTCGAGGTGGCCCGGGAACTCGGCCTGGACGCGGAGGAGTTCGACACCGCGTTGATCGACGGGCGGCACATCCTGGCCGTCGACGCCGACCAGGCCGAGGGCAAGGCGATCGGCGTGACCGGCACCCCCACGTACGTCATCGGCGGCGAGCGCCTCGACGGCGGCAAGAGCCAGGAGGGCCTGCGCGGGCGCATCGAGGAGATCGCGGACCGGCTGCTGGCCGGCCGCGAGGTCTGACCCGGGGGCGGGGACCCGGCGGCGGGGCGAGGGCGCGGACCGGCTCCGCGGGAACCGGCGGGCGTGAACCGTCGTCCCAGGCCGCGCGGCACGGGCCCGCGCGGGCCTACAGCAGGGGCTTGCTCAGGGAATGGGTCACCACCTGGTAGCCGAGTGACGCGTACAGCCGCTCGGCCGGGGTGTTGTCGGCGAACACGTTCAGGCCGAGGACCGTCCGGCCGGCCTCGATCGCCTGGCGTTCCGCCAGCAGCATGAGCGTGCGGCCGTGTCCCCGCCCCCGGTGGGCGGCACCGGTCTCCACGTCGAACACGAACGCCCTGGCGTCCTCCAGGGCCAGCCAGAGGGTGCCCACCCGGGAGCCCTCGTGCTCCAGCACGCTGAAGAGCACACCCTCGGTCGCGAGCCCGTGCGGCAGCAGCCGCGCGTGGTCGTCGCGGGCCTTGGCCCGGGCCGCGGCCTCGGGGACGCCGCGCCCGATCCACCCGCGCGCGTACCGCTCGCCCTCCGCCTCCCGCCAGGCGGCGAACTCGGCCTCGGTCATGGGGCGCGCGCGGCTGCCCGGCGGCAGCGCGGGCGGGGTGGCGCCGAGGCGTTTCTCCATGCCGCGGTTGCGCACCGTGTAGCCGAGGGCACCGAACAGGCGCAGCGCGGCGTCCGCCGTCGCGGGCACCACCGCCTCCATCTGTGCGCAGCCCCAGCCCCGGGCCACCTCCTCCGCGGCGAGCACCGCCACGGTGCCCCGGCCGCGCCGCCGGTCGGGCTCGGCGATCCGCAGGTCGACGACCCGGGCCACCGAGGCGCCGAGGGACGGCGAGGTGCCGAGGTGGATCTCGCCGACGGGACGGCTGTTCACGCACACCGCGTAGCGGCGGGAACGGGATCCGTCGGGGTGCTGCTGGAGCGGCTCGGCCGGCCGCAGGGTCGTGGTCATCACAGGTGTTCTACCCAGGACGACCGCTCGCGTCAGCCCGTTTTCCGGCTCAGGGATCCAGGTCCCGCCCGGCCTGCTCGTCGAAGATCCGCATGGCCTCGGCGGTCACCGGGCCGCTGGTGCCGGGCAGTTCGCGGTCGTCGATCCGGTGCAGGGCCTGTACGTCCCGCAGGGTGGAGGTCAGGAAGACCTCGTCGGCGCGCCGGAGAACGTCCAGCGGCAGGTCGGTCTCCTTGGCGCCGGCCCACTCGACGACCAGGGCCCGGGTGATGCCGGACAGACAGCCCGAGGTGACCGGCGGGGTGTGGATCTCGCCGTCGAGGACGACGAAGACGTTGGACCCGGTGCCCTCGCAGAGCTGTCCGACCGTGTTGCCGAACAGCGCCTCGGAGGCGCCGTGTTGATGGGCGCGGGCCAGGGCGACGACGTTCTCGGCGTACGAGGTGCTCTTCACGCCGGCGAGGGCGCCGCGTTCGTTGCGGGTCCACGGGACGGTGATCGCCGCCGTGGAGTCGGGACGGCGGCTGGTCCCGCCGACGGCCACCACCAGGGTCGGGCCCTGGTCGCCGCGGTCGGAGCCGAGCGGGCCGTGGCCGCCGGTGTAGGTGATCCGCAGCCGGCCCAGCGGCACCGGGTCCGCCTCCAGGACGGCCGCGCAGGCACGGCGCACCTCGTCGTGGTCGGGGTCGGGCAGGCCGAGGCTGCGGGCCGAGCGGGTCAGCCGGTCCAGGTGCCGGGTGAGCGCGAACGGCGTGCCGTGGACCGCCTTGACGGTCTCGAAGACACCGTCGCCGACGGTCAGCCCGTGGTCGAGGACGGAGATCCTGGCGGATTCCAGGTCCCGCAGCTCGCCGTCCAGCCAGATCCTCATAGGAGCGCCCCCTCGGTCTCGTCGTACGCCCCCGACGCTACCGCGAGCAGCCGGGACGCCTTCAGCTCGGTCTCCCGCCACTCCCCCTCCGGGTCGGACCCCCAGGTGATGCCGGCTCCGGTGCCGAAGCGCAGGGCGCCCGCGGCGCGGTCGATCCAGAAGGTGCGGATGCCCACGGCCAGCTCGGCGGTGCCCCGGTCGGCGTCCACCCAGCCGATGCCGCCGCAGTAGGGGCCGCGCGGCGCCGTCTCCAGCGCCTCGATGATCGTCAGGGCGCTCCGTTTGGGGGCGCCGGTGACCGAGCCGGGCGGGAAGGCCGCGGCCAGCAGCTCCGGCCAGCCGGCGCCCGCCCGCAGCTCGCCGCGGACGGTCGAGACGAGGTGGACGAGCCCCGGGTGCTTCTCCACGGCGCACAGGTCGGGGACGGTCACGCTGCCGGTCGCGCAGACGCGGCCGATGTCGTTGCGGACCAGGTCCACGATCATCACGTTCTCGGCGTAGTCCTTCTCCAGCAGGTCCGCCTCGGTGCGCCCGGTGCCCTTGATCGGTCCGGACTCGACCGTACGGCCGTCGCGGCGCAGGAACAGCTCGGGCGAGGCGGTGGCGATCTCCACGCCGTGCTCCGGCAACCGGATCGTTCCCGCGTACGGCGCCGGGTTGCCGCGGGCCAGCAGCGCGGTCAGGGCGTCCACGTCGGCGCCGGGGCCGACCGGCGCGCCGAGCACGCGGCAGAGGTTGGCCTGGTAGACCTCGCCGGCCGCGATGTGCTCGCGGATGCGCTGCACGGCCGCCGTGTACCCGGCGCGGTCCAGGGAGGAGGTCCAGTCCCCCGGCCGCGGTCCCCGCCATGCGCCGGGCGCCGGCGCGGGCACCGGCTCCTCGCGTACGTCGGCGAAGCGCGCGCAGGTCAAGCGGCCCTCGAAGTCCGCGCAGACGGCCCAGAAGCCGGTGGAGTCCAGGGCGGCGGGATCGCTGGTGACGTCGAGCAGGCCGGTGGCGACACGGTCGCCGAAACGGGCCAGCGGGGGGAGGCCGGACGGGTGGTGGAGCACGTGGTCGAGTCTAGGGCGGGTGTCCGGGAGGCGGCCGCGGGATGTCCCGGAGGGGGCCCTGACCACGGGGTCCGCCGGACGCACCGCAGCACGCTGCGCAAACGCGTTTTTGTACTGGCCCGGGAATCCGCTAGAGTTCAACACGTCGCCGGGACGCGGAAGCGGACCGAAACGACAGGCGGACGTAGCTCAGTTGGTAGAGCGCAACCTTGCCAAGGTTGAGGTCGCGAGTTCGAGCCTCGTCGTCCGCTCGAAGGAGAAGGGGTCGTCCCGATCCCCTTACACTCCTGGTGGAGTGGCCGAGAGGCGAGGCAACGGCCTGCAAAGCCGTCTACACGGGTTCAAATCCCGTCTCCACCTCCAAGGACGATTAGCTCAGCGGGAGAGCGCTTCCCTGACACGGAAGAGGTCACTGGTTCAATCCCAGTATCGTCCACTGGATCTTCGGATCCTGGGTCTTCTCGAAGATCCCACCCGCGCGATTAGCTCAGCGGGAGAGCGCTTCCCTGACACGGAAGAGGTCACTGGTTCAATCCCAGTATCGCGCACTGCCTGTGACTCGCGGGTCACAGCCCCGGACGATTAGCTCAGCGGGAGAGCGCTTCCCTGACACGGAAGAGGTCACTGGTTCAATCCCAGTATCGTCCACGCAGCAAGGAGCCCCCGGCCGTCTCGCACGGCCGGGGGCTCCTTCGTGTGCCCAGCGGTGATCAGCTGGAGAAGAGCATGTGCCCGAAGCTCTTGTGGCGGTGGTGGCCGTAGTGACCATGACCGCCGTGGCCGCCGTGCGGGGCGCCCCAGGCGGGTGCGGGCGGAGCCGCCGGGTAGGCCTGCGGTGCGGCGGGCGGGGGCGGCGGGGCCGGCTGCGACCACTGGGCCTCCAGGCGGGTCAGCGCCTCCAGCTCGCCGTAGTCGAGGAATATGCCGCGGCAGCCGCTGCACTGCTCGATCTGGACGCCGTTGCGGTTGTAGGTGTGCATCGGCGCATGGCACTTCGGACACTGCATGGTCGGCTCAACTCCTCGCCGGTCGGTCCTGCTTCGCGTTTCCCCAGGACAGACTCCGTCCGGCCCCGGGCGGTTGCAGCCTAGGGCCTCTCGTGTGGATCAGGCCGGATCAGGGTCCGGGCCGCGAGGGACGCGGAAGGCGGGCGGGGCCGGACGGCATGCGCCCGCACGCGTCCACCACGGCCTGCTCCACCTCGTCCAGCGGGCGGTCCGCGGCGAGCGCCTTCGTGACCGCGAGGGCCGCCGTCTGCACGGTGAGCGCGCGGGCCGGGACGTCCAGGGCGGTCCAGGGGTCGCCGTCCGCGGGCACGGCCGGGCCGCCGGCCTGCCGGTAGGCGGTCAGGAAGCGGGTCCACTCGTCGGGCGGGAGCAGTCCGCAGGCGTACCAGGCGGCGGGGCGGGCGAGGTCCCAGGCCGGGACGCCGGCACCGAGGTCGTCCACGTCGATCAGCTTCCACGGGCCGTCCGGCGCGGGGTGCCGGACGAGCTGGCCGAGGTGCAGGTCGCCGTGGCACAGGGCAGGCGGGCCGGGCATCGGCGCCTGCGCGCGAGCCCAGGCGGGCAGGGCGGCCCAGGCGCCCAGGACGGGCCGGGCGGCTGGGTGCGCGGCCCGGCCGGGCGTGGTGCGCAGGGCCGCCCGGAGGCGGTCGACCGCGCGGGCGGCTTTGACGGGGCCGCGCATCGGGGGGAGGCCGGCGGGGACGGGGGCGCGGTGCAGGAGGGCGAGAAGGGTGGCGGCGGCCTCCCAGGGCGCGGCGTCCGGGTCGTCCGGGTCCACGGGGGCGCCGTACGGCCAGAAGGTGACCAGGCGGTCGTGCAGGGTGGCCGTGTCCCGGGTGAGCGGGGGCAGGAGCAGGCCGGGGAGGCGGGCGGCCGTGGCGACACGGAGGGTGAGCGCGGCGGGGTCCGTGTCCGGGGCGTGGGCCTTGGCGACGGTGGTGTCGTGGCGGACGACGGTGGCGTCCCGGCGGTCGGCGAGGGGGATGCTGGGGCAGGAGCAGGCGGTGGCGGGGGTACGGGGGTGAGCGGCGGCCCTGGCCCGGTCGGCCAGCGCGGACACGAGGGCGGGGTCGTCGGTCCGGGCGGTTCCGGTGCCGGTGTCTGCGGTCAAGGGGGCCTCGGGGCGGGCTGGGCGGGTGCTGGGGTGAGGGTATCGGGGTGGGGGGGCGGCGGGTCCGGCGCACCATGTGAGACCGCTCCGGGCACCCGTGGCCGGCGTGCGCACCGCGGGCCGGCGACGCCGGGGGAACGGCCAATGCCGGCGCAGCTCCCCAGCTGCGCCGGCATGTGTGCCGTCCGCCGTACCCCCGTCCCCACGGGGTTTCATGGATGGATGTCCCCGCCCGGACCGCTCTTCCGGGCCTGGGGTCGCCGCTCAGCGCCCCAGCATCGCACCCACGGACGACGCCTGTGTGGCCACCGTCTCCCAGCCGTCGAAGACGAGCAGGAGCAGGGCCGCCAGGGGAAGGGCCATGAGCGTCGCCACCAGGGGGTGGCGGCGGCCCGTGCGGCGGGGGGCGAACGCCGTGCGTCGCGGTGCCGTGTGGGCCATGGTCCCTCTCCTGACCGTTTCGGTTGTCGTCGGCAGCGGCGGGTGGTGACCTCGGGGGACGAGTGCTGCACCCGCCGCTTGACCTCAAATCTAGGCGCGCGGCGCCGACCGGGCGTCATGCCCGCGTACCGATTGCCGGGCCTCCATGAGGATGAGCCATGACCTGCGACGTACTCCCCTGGGTGGAGACGCGGGCCGGCGTCTCGGGGTGTTCCCGGAGGGGTAGCCCACTTCGTCCCGTTATTTCCGACGCGCTCTATGGGATGAGTTGAGTGACTTCGATCACTCCCGTCCGGGGCGGAGGGGGTGCCGGGGGTGGGCAGGCATCCGGGGCGCGGGCACGGCCGCGGGTCGCCGGCGGCCACGGGCCGGCGGGCGCACCAACCCGTGCACCGCGGCCCAGCAGGACGTCAACCCGCCTGCCGCACCGACGGGTTGAGGCCATCGGTGGCGTGAAGTCGCCGTCCACCGGAGCCTCCTGACCGCGTTTCACCTCCCCCGGACGGCCGACACAATCCATCCGGCCCAGAGGGCGCGGCCTCTGCGCGCAGGCGGCCGTGGAAACGTAAGCTGTGCCACGTCACAGGGACCGGGCAGCGGGGATGAACATGGCGATGATGCGCCTGAGGCGCGAGGACCCGCGCGTCGTCGGCTCGTTCAGGCTTCACCGACGGCTCGGCGCGGGCGGGATGGGCGTGGTCTATCTCGGCTCCGACAAGAAGGGGCAGCGGGTCGCCCTGAAGGTGATCCGGCCCGATCTCGCGGAGGACCAGGAGTTCCGGTCGCGCTTCGCGCGCGAGGTGTCGGCGGCCCGGCGGATCCGGGGCGGGTGCACGGCCCGGCTGGTCGCCGCGGACCTGGAGGCCGAGCGGCCCTGGTTCGCCACCCAGTACGTACCGGGCCCGTCCCTGCACGACAAGGTCGCCGAGGAGGGCGCTCTCGGCGCGGCGGACACCGCGGCCATCGGCGCGGCCCTGTCCGAGGGGCTGGTCGCCGTGCACGAGGCCGGGGTCGTCCACCGGGACCTGAAGCCCTCCAACATCCTGCTGTCCCCGAAGGGGCCGCGGATCATCGACTTCGGCATCGCCTGGGCCACCGGTGCCTCCACGCTCACCCACGTGGGGACCGCGGTCGGCTCCCCCGGTTTCCTCGCCCCGGAGCAGGTGCGCGGGGCCGCGGTCACCCCGGCCACCGACGTCTTCTCCCTGGGCGCGACCCTGGCGTACGCCTCGACCGGCGACTCGCCGTTCGGGCAGGGCAGTTCCGAGGTGATGCTGTACCGGGTGGTGCACGAGGAGCCGCAGCTGTACGGCGTCCCGGACGCCCTGGCCCCGCTGATCCGGGCCTGCCTGGCGAAGGACCCCGACGAGCGGCCCAGCACGCTCCAGCTGTCGCTGCGGCTGAAGGAGATCGCCGCCCGGGAGGCGCAGGGCCTGGACGGCGTACGGCCGCCCTCGCCGCGTGCCGCCGAGGCGGACCGGCCCACCGGACGGCTCGCCGACACCTACCCCGAGCAGCAGCGCACCCAGCGGCGCGCCTCCCCCGGTACGCCGCTGCCGCGCGGCGGCACCCCCGCCCGGGGCGGTGCGCCCTCCGTGTCCTCCAGGGGCGGGGTGTCCTCGCGCGGCGGGGTGCCCTCCCGCGGTGGCGGCGGTGCGCGCGGTGGCGGTGCCGGGTCCTCCCCGCGGCCGGGTACGGCGCGGCCCACCCCGGTGCCGCGCGGCGGCGGTCCGCGTTCCGGTGGCGGCCGGCCCGCTCAGCGCGGTGGTTCCGGCCGGCCGGGGCAGCGCCCGGCGGGGAGCCTGCGGCGGCCGGCCAATCCGCGGTTGCTGCGGCAGCGGCTGTTCGTCTTCGTGGTGGTGACGCTGCTCGTGGCGCTCGGCATCGCGGTGGCCCAGGGCTGCCAGGGGCCGGCGCGCGGGCTGGGCGACGACGGCGTCCCCCGGCAGCAGCACACCCAGCCGGGTCACTCGCCGCTGGGCGACGCGACGTTCGTACCGAACCCGGACACGTCCGCTCTCAGCCGCGACGCCGGTAACTGAGGGCCGCCCGCGGGACGGCTCGGCGGGCCGGGGTGCGCCCGGTCAGGACTCCGGGCGGCCCGTGGCCACCGCGTAGAAGGCGACCGCGGCCGCCGCGCCCACGTTGAGCGAGTCGACGCCGTGGGACATCGGGATGCGGACCCACTCGTCGGCGGCGGCCAGCGCCCGCGCGGACAGTCCGTCGCCCTCGGCGCCGAGCATGAGCGCCACCCGGTCCATCCTGTGCGGGGCGGCCTCGTCGAGGGGGCTGGCCTTCTCGTCCGGAGTGAGCGCGAGCAGGGTGAAGCCGGCCTCGCGCACCGAGTCCAGGCTCCTGGGCCAGGTCTCCAGCCGGGCGTACGGCACCGAGAACACCGCGCCCATGGAGACCTTGACGCTCCGCCGGTACAGCGGGTCGGCGCAGTCGGGCGACAGCAGCACCGCGTCCATGCCGAGAGCCGCCGCCGAGCGGAAGATCGCGCCGATGTTGGTGTGGTCGTTCACCGACTCCATGACCACCACCCGGCGGGCGGAACGGAGCAGTTCGCCGGCCGTCGGCAGCGGCTTGCGCTGCATGGAGGCGAGGGCGCCGCGGTGCACGTGGTAGCCGGTGACGCGTTCGGCGAGTTCGGGGCTGACGGCGTAGACCGGGGCCGGGAGTTCGTCGACGACGTCGCGCATGACGTCGATCCACTTGGCCGAGAGCAGCATCGACCGCATCTCGTAGCCGGCGTCCTTCGCCCTGCGGATGACCTTCTCCCCCTCGGCGATGAACAGGCCCTCGGCGGGCTCGCGCTTGCGGCGCAGCTCCACGTCGGTCAGGCCCGTGTAGTCGGCCAGGCGCGGGTCGTCGGGATCCTCGATGGTGATGAGATCGGCCACAGGGTGATACTGCCTTGTCCTGGATGTGGTGCCAACGGTCGGGAGGGGCGGGTTACCCCGGGTTACGCGTGATCGGGCCAGGGTCAGGCCACCGGCGCGGGGCCGACCCGCACCACCTCGCCGATGACGATGACCGCCGGGGGCCTCACGTCCTCGGCGCGGACCGTCTCGGCGACCGTGGCCAGGGTGGCGTCCACGCGCCGCTGGGCGGCGGTCGTCCCCTCCTGCACCAGGGCGACCGGCGTCGCGGGCGACCTGCCGTGGGCGACGAGCGTCTCGGCGATCTTTCCGATCTTGTCGACACCCATCAGGACCACCAGGGTGCCGGTGAGCCTGGCCAGCGAGGCCCAGTCGACCAGGGAGCGCTCGTCGTCGGGTGCCACATGGCCGCTGACCACGGTGAACTCGTGGGCGATCCCCCGGTGCGTGACCGGGATGCCGGCCGCGCCCGGCACCGAGATCGAGCTGGAGATGCCCGGGACCACCGTGCACGGGATGCCGGCCTCGGCGAGCGCCTGGACCTCCTCCATGCCCCGGCCGAAGACGAACGGGTCGCCGCCCTTGAGCCGCACGACCGCCTTGCCCTGCTTGGCGTGCTCGACGAGCGCGTTGTTGATGGCCTCCTGGGCCATGTACCGGCCGTACGGGATCTTCGCCGCGTCGATCACCTCGACGTGCGGGGGGAGTTCGGCGAGCAGGTCGCGCGGGCCGAGCCGGTCGGCGATGACGACGTCCGCCTCGGCGAGGAGGCGCCGGCCGCGGACCGTGATCAGGTCCGGGTCGCCCGGGCCGCCGCCGACCAGGGCCACGCCCGGGGTGCGGGTGCGGTGGTGCGGGGCGACGAGGGTGCCGTCGCGCAGGCCCTCGACGACCGCGTCCCGGATGGCCGCGGTGTGCCGCGGGTCGCGGCCCCGCGCGTGCGTGGTGAGCACGGCGACGGTGACGCCCTCGCTGTGACCGGTCGCCGGGGTCCAGGCGGTCGCCTGGTCGGCGTCGTCGGAGCGGACGCACCAGACGCGGTGACGCTCCGCCTCGGCGGAGGCGGCCGTGTTCGCCGCGGGGTCGCTGGTGGCGATGAGGGCGTACCAGGCCTCGGCGAGGTCGCCGTCCGCGTACCCGCGCCGCACCCAGGTGATCTCGCCCGCGTCCGCCATGGCCTCCACCGAGGGGGTGGCCTGCGGGGAGACGAGGACGATGTCCGCGCCGGCCGCGATGAGCGCCGGGAGGCGGCGCTGGGCGACCTGGCCGCCGCCGAGGACGACCACGCGACGGCCGGAGAGGCGGAGACCTACGGGGTAGGCGGGGTGTTCGGCCATGAGGGACGGCTCCTCGTGCAGCTGTGCGATGGGCGCGCTGCACCTTCGGAGCGGCCCTGACGTGCAGATTTTAAGCGGAGGGCAGGGCAGGGGACACGGGTGGTCCGGAAGCTGAACACCGGACCACCCGTGCCGCCGGGCCTACTTCTCCGTGACCCCCGCCGAATCGAACGTGGCCACCTCGTGCATGGCCCGCGCCGTGCTCTGCACCAGCGGCAGCGCGAGCAGGGCGCCGGTGCCCTCGCCGAGCCGGAGGTCCAGGTCGACCAGGGGGCGCAGACCCAGCTTGTTCAGGGCCGCCACGTGGCCCGGCTCGGCGCTGCGGTGACCGGCGATGCAGGCCGCGAGGACCTCCGGGGCGATGGCGCGGGCCACGAGGGCGGCCGCGCCGGCGCTCACTCCGTCCAGGATCACCGGCGTGCGCAGCGAGGCGCCGCCGAGCAGCAGGCCCACCATCGCCGCGTGCTCGAAGCCGCCGATCGCCGAGAGGACGCCGATCGGGTCGGCCGGGTCCGGCTGGTGGAGTTCCAGGGCACGGCGGACGACCTCCGTCTTGCGGGCGAGCGTCTCGTCGTTGATGCCCGTCCCGCGCCCGGTCACCTCGGCCGGGTCGGCGCCGGTGTACACGGAGATCAGCGCGGCGGAGGCGGTGGTGTTGGCGATGCCCATCTCCCCGGTGAGCAGGGCCTTGTTGCCGGCCGCCACCAGGTCGCGGGCGGTCTCGATGCCGACCTCGATGGCCGCCCTGGCCTCCTCGCGGGTCATCGCGGGGCCGGTGGTCATGTCGGACGTGCCGCCGCGGATCTTGCGGGGCAGCAGGCCCGGGGTGGCCGGCAGGTCGGCGGCGACGCCGACGTCGACGACGCACACCTCCGCGCCGACCTGACTGGCGAAGGCGTTGCAGACGGCGCCCCCGCCGAGGAAGTTGGCCACCATCTGGGCGGTGACCTCCTGCGGCCAGGGGGTCACGCCCTGGGCGTGCACGCCGTGGTCGCCGGCGAAGATGGCGACGGCGGCGGGCTCCGGGATCGGCGGCGGGCACTGCCGGGACAGCCCGCACAGCTGTGCGGAGATGATCTCCAGCATGCCGAGCGCGCCGGCCGGCTTGGTCATGCGCTTCTGGCGCTCCCACGCCTCGCCGAGCGCCTTGGCGTCGAGCGGGCGGATCTGTGCGACGGTCTCGGCAAGCAGGTCGTGGGGTTCCTCTCCGGGCAGGGCGCGGCGGCCGTACGTCTCCTCGTGCACCACCCAGGACAGGGGGCGTCGCTTGGACCAGCCGGCCTGCATCAGCTCGGGCTCGTCCGGGAACTCGTCGACGTACCCGACACACAGGTAGGCGACGACCTCCAGGTGCTCGGGCAGGCCGAGCGCGCGGACCATCTCCCGCTCGTCGAAGAAGCTGACCCAGCCGACGCCGAGGCCTTCGGCGCGGGCGGCGAGCCAGAGGTTCTCCACCGCGAGCGCCGAGGAGTAGGGCGCCATCTGCGGCTGGGTGTGACGGCCGAGCGTGTGCCGGCCGCCGCGGGTGGGGTCGGCGGTGACGACGATGTTGACCGGGGTGTCGAGGATGGCCTCGATCTTCAGTTCCTTGAACTGCTTGGCCCGGCCCTTCGGCAGCGACTTGGCGTACGCTTCGCGCTGCCGCATCGCCAGTTCGTGCATCGTCCGCCGGGTCTCGGCGGACCGGATGACGACGAAGTCCCAGGGCTGCGAGTGACCCACGGACGGCGCGGTGTGCGCGGCCTCCAGGACCCTGAGCAGCACCTCGTGCGGGATGGGGTCGCTGCGGAAGCCGTTGCGGATGTCGCGGCGCTCGCGCATCACCTTCAGGACGGCCTCGCGCTCGGCGTCGGCGTAGCCCGGCGCGGCGGGGCCGGCGGACTGTCGTGCCTCCGCCACCGGCGCCGTGTCCTCTTCCTGGTCGGCGCCCCTCGTCCGCAGGTCCTCCGCGTGCTGGACGAGATCGGGGGCGGGCGCGGGGTCCGGCTCGCCGTCACGGGGTGCGGGCACGACGAGGGGGTGCGGCGGGGTGGGCGCCAGGTGCGGGGTGGTGGGCACCTGTCCCTCCACCGGCACGAACTCCCCGAGCGGCTGCGGCTCCGCGCCCGCCGGGAGCCCGGAGGGCAGCGGCTGCTCCGGGTCCTGCGCGGAGTCCTGCGGGTGCGGGGCGTCGGGTACGGCGGCGGCCGGCTGCGGGGCGGCCGGAGCGTCGGCGGCGTGCGGGACGCTCTCGGCGAGCTGCGGGCCTTGGAGCACGGCCGGCTCGGCCACCCCTACGGCCCCGGCGGCGCCGTCGTCGGCGGACGGGACGGGCACGGGGCCCTGCCCGGCGGCGGCTGCGGGTACGGCGGTCTGCGCCGGGTCGGCGTGGGGTGCCTCCGCGGCGGCCGGGACGGCCGGCTCCGGCGTCTGGACGCCGTCACCGTGCGGTGCCTCCGCGACCGGTGCGGCGGGCTGCGGTGCCTGGGCGGCCGTGGGGTGGGCGGCGACGGAGGGCTCGGCGACGGCCGGTTCGGCGCCGTCGGCGGTCACCTGGACGGGCACGTCCTGAGGCTGGACGGTGGCCGCTTCCCGGGTCGCGGCCGGGTTCTGGGCGGCAACCGCGTCGGCGGACTCCACCACGCTCCGGGGCGTGACGGCGGCTTGGGCTTCGGCGGACGCCTGGGCTTCTGCCGGAAGGTGAGGCTGTGCGGCGTCGGCGGCGTGCGCGACGGCACCCTGCTGCGTTTCCGCGCTCTGCGGCCGGCCGGCGGCCTGCTCGGCGCCGGTCGGCTGCACGGGGGCGGCGAGCTGGGCGGCCTCGGCGGCCTGCCCGGCGGCGGCCTGCGGCACCTCGGCGAGCTGCACGCCGCTGGGAACCTGGACGGCGTCGGCGAGCTGCTCCGCGCCAGTCGGCTGCGCGGGGTCGACGGGCTGGGCCGCGTCGGCGACATGCCCGGATTCCGCGGCCTGCGGCACCTCGGCAACCTGCACACCATCCGCAGCCTGCACCGCGTCAGGAGCCTGCCCGACGACAGCAGCCTGCGCGGGAGCTACGGGCTGGGCCACCGCGGCGGCGTGCGCGACGTCAGCGGACTCCGCGACGACCTGCTCCCCGGCGACGACCTCTTCGACGCCGGCAACCTGACCGGCCTCCGCGGCCTGCACAGGCTCGGCAGCCTGCACGGGCTCCTCACCCTGCACGGGCTCGGCGAGCTGCACCGCTTCGGCAGCCTGCGCAACCTCAGCGGACTCCGCGACGACCTGCTCCCCGGCGACGACCTCCCCGGCGCCGGCGACCTCCCCGGCCTCCGCGGCCTGCACAGGCTCGGCAGCCTGCACAGGCTCGGCAGCCTGCACGGGCTCGGCGAGCTGCACCGCTTCGGCAGCCTGCGCAACCTCAGCGGACTGCGCGACGACCTGCTCCCCGGCGACGACCTCCCCGGCGCCGGCAACCTGCCCGGCCTCCGCAGCCCGCACAGGCTCGGCCGGCTGTACGCCGTCGGCCGCCGCCGGTGTCGTCGGCTGAGCCGCGTCCCCGGCGGCTTCCTGGGCCGCGGCCCCGGCGACGGCGACCGCCTCCGCGGCCCCCTCGGCACCGGTGGCCTCCGAGGGCAGCGCGACGGTCGGTGCGGCCTGTGCCGGCGCCGTCCCGTCCGGAACGCTCTGGGCCTCCGGCGTCGGGGGCACCTCGTGCGCCGGCCCCGGCGCCGCCTCGGCGGCCGGTACGGCAACGGGCGCCGCGTCGGCGACGGCCCCTTCGTCACCGGAAGCCGCGCCCTGCGGAGCAGCCTCGGCGGCCGGCGCCGCCGGTGCCGTGTAGACCCCGTCGTGCGCGTGGGCCGGCTGGACCCCGTCGTGACCGTGGACGACCTGCACATGGCCGGTGTCGGTCGGGGACGGCGCCTGGCCGGTGAGCCGGGCCACCGCCGCCTGGGCCGCGTCGGACGGGCCAACCGTTTCGGCAGCCGGCGCCTGGGGAGCGACCTGTGCCGCGCCCCAGGGAGCCGCGCTCTGCGGAGCCGCCTGCGCCGGGGCTTCGAGGTATTCGGGGCCGCTCGCCGCCGGTCCGGGCTGCCGTACCGGCGCTCCCGCGGGACCGCGGTCGGCGAGGGAGCGGACCGGGCTGGCGGAGGTGTCGGGGATCGGCGGGCCGAGGTGCAGCGGGCGGCGCGGCGGCTGCGGGGCGGCCGCCGGGTCGTGCGGCGCCGAGAGGATGGGCGACGGCGGCACCGACGCCGGACCCGAATCGGGCAGGCGGACACCGCTGAGGTCGACCGAGCCGCTGTCACGTCCGGCCGTCTCGTGCGGGCCCGGCTCGTGGACGGCCTCCACCACCGGTTCCGGAGCGGGTGGCGGCACCTCGTTGCCCCACGCGCCCTGGGCACCCGGCAGCAGCAGGTCTTCGTCCTCGGCGGGAGCCTCGGAGAGGTAGGTGTACGCGCCGTGCGCGGGGACGCCCGGCTGCTCCACCATGCCTGCGCTCTCCGGCTGCCCCTCGCCCGGGACCTGGCCGGTGTCGGTCATGCGTACCCCTCGCCCATCGGTTAGTGCTCCTACGACCAGCTCACCCGGAACGGCGCACCGACCGCCCGCAGTGAAGAACGAGCGTCCGTGCCCAGCGGCACGAACGACCCGCCGGAAAAGGCGACAAAGCCATTCAGTGGCATTGTCCCGGTCGTCGTGCCGTCGCGACAGCAAGATCCGCGACAGCCCGTTGTGGACTGCGCCACGTTGCGCGTCCTCCGGTTCCGCCGTACCACACCCACCCCAAAACGGGCGTGCGTTCCGGACATTGGTGAACGAAGTTCGGCCCACCGGTGCGGTACAACGATCGGCCAGCCTACCGCGCGCGGTACGACAACAGGATCACGGGGCGCGGTCCGGCCGTCCCGTCCGCCGCCCGACCGTCACCCCTCAACGAGGCGCTTCGCGCCGCCGCAATTCCCCGCTGAGCAGGAACGCCACGTTCCGCTCGGTCTCCGTCCAGGCCAGGGTGTCGAGTTCGACGGACTGGAGCAGGGCGCACTCGACCCGGTATCCGTGCTCGGTCAGGTCGCGGCCGACGCGTTCGGCGACGTCCCGGGTGGCGGCGTGCGTGACGATCCGCTGAGGGCGCCGGTCGGCGACCGCGGAGACGACGGCCGGTCCCCCGCCGCCGACCCGGACGACGTCCGGTTCGTGCAGGTTCTCGAGGACGTGCGGGGCGCTGCCGTGCACGATCTGGAGCTGGACGCCGAAGCGGCGCGCGGCGTTCTCGGTGCGGGCGCAGGCGGCCGGGTCGTGGTCGACGGCGATGACGGCCGCGCCGGCGCGCGCGGCCTCGGTGGCGAACGCGCCGCTGCCGCAGCCGATGTCCCAGACGAGGTCGCCGACGCGCGGGCCGAGGCGGGCGAGTTGGGCGGCGCGCAGCAGCTGGTTCTCGCCCTCGCCGAGACCGCCGGCCGGGCCGGCACCGTAGCTCTCGTCGGGCTGCACCCAGCCGCGCGGTCCGGCGCCCGGGTCGCGTCCGGCGATCCAGCCCCCGCCCTCCTGCGCGCCGGCCGGTCCGCCGATGACGATGACGACGTTGGGGTCGCGCCAGGTGTGGTCGGCCGCCTTGTCGGAGGTGACGACGCTGACCTGTTCCCGTTCGGTGCCCAGTTCCTCGCAGATGACGAAGGTGCGGTGCACGCCCTCCAGCAGGAGGCCGAGTTCGGCGGGGCCGGCACCCGGCGAGGTGAGGACGGCGACCTTGGTGTGGGCGCGGCAGACGTTCACGGCCCGGCGCAGGCTGCGCGGATGGGCGACGACGACCTGGGCGTCGTCCCACGGCATGCCGGCACGGGCGAAGGCCGCGGCGACGGAGGAGACGGCGGGGACCACCTCCACCTCCAGGCCGAACTCGGGGGCGCGCAGGGTGCGCACGACACCGAAGAAGCCGGGGTCGCCGTCGGCGAGCACGACCGCGGTACCGCGGTGGGCGGCGATGCGGCGCGCGGCCAGGGCGAGGCTGCCGAGGCGGACGCGTTCGGCGGTGGGCGGGAGTTCGGGCAGCGCCAGGTGGTGTGCGGCGCCGGCCACGAGGGTGGCGGCTGCGAGGGCGGCCCGTGCCGCGTCGGTCAGCGGCGAGCCGTCCCAGCCGATCACCGTGACCCGGTCGGCCATCGTCGTCAGTCTCCAGTGGTTCTGCGCGGGTCTTGGGGAGGGAGCCCGAAGCGGGCTCCGTGAGAGTACCTGGTGAAGCCGGGGAAGCTCAGTTCCAGTCCGAGTACGACGTGAAACCCCCGGTGTCGGCCGGCTGCTCGCCGACCCCGGCGAGGTCCTCCGGGAGCAGGCTCCAGACGATGACGTCCGTGCGCACCTCGGTCCAGGTACCGTCCCCGGTCCTGGCGCGGGCTATCCAGGCGTTGCGCAGGACGCCCTCGCTGATGCAGCCGATCTTCTGGGCCACCTGCTGGGAGGCGGTGTTGTCGGCGGCGGTGCGCAGTTCGAGCCGTTCGAACTTCTGGTCGTGGAACAGCCACTGCGCGATGGCGAGGACGGCTTCGGAGGCGTAGCCCTCGCCGCGCGCCCAGGGGGCGATGACGTAGGCGATCTGGCTGGAGCGGACGCGCCAGTCCGTGTTCCTCAGGTGGACGACGCCGACGAGCCGCTGGGTGAGGAACTCGGTGACGGCGAGGACGATCCCGCGCCCCGCGGTGCGTTCGCCCGGGGCGACGCGGGTGATCCACCGGTGGGCGTCGGCCTCGGTGTACGGGTGCGGGACGGTGGTCCAGGCGACGACCTGTTCGTCGTTCATCATGTCCGCCAGTGCGGGCGCGTCGTCCTCGTCGAGGGGGCGCAGCACCAACCGCTCCGTGCTGATGGAGATGTTGGGGAAGGTGCTCGTCATGCGCCGCTCCGTAACCTTCGGAAATTCCTCGAGAGACGGTCAGGACCGTCAGGTCTGCTGAACTGCCCAGCATGCAGCATGGAACCACTGAACCGCACGACGGGGTCCACACCCGGTGAGGGTGTGGACCCCGTGCGTCGCGAAACGCCGTGTGCGTGCCGTCAGCCTCCGGTCGTCGGCAGGACGGACCCGTGGTACTTGTCCTGGATGAACCTCCGCACCTCGGGCGAGACGAGCAGCTTCGCGAGCTTCCTCACCCGTGGGTCGTCCTCGTGGCCGCGCTTGACGGCGAGGAGGTTGGCGTAGGGGTTGTCCTTCGCCGACTCCAGGAGGATCGCGTCCTCGGTGGGGCTGAGGCCCGCGTCCTGGGCGTAGTTGTTGTTGATGACCGCGGCGTCCACGTCACCGAGCGAGCGGGGCAGCTGGGCGGCCTCCAGCTCGCGGATCTTCAGGTGCCGGGGGTTGGACGTGATGTCCGCGGGGGACGCGTCGGCGCCGGCGCCGGCCTTCAGCTCGATGACGCCGCCCGCGGCCAGCAGCTTCAGGGCGCGCCCCTCGTTGGTGATGTCGTTCGGCACGGCGACGGTGGCTCCGTCGGCGAGCTCGGTGACCTTGTTCACCTTGTGGGAGTAGACGCCCATGGGCGGCAGGTAGGGCTTCACCACGGAGACGAGGTCGGTGCCCTTGGACTTGTTGAAGTCGTCCAGGTAGGGCTGGTTCTGGTACAGGTTCGCGTCCAGCTCGCCCTCCTGGAGGGCGGTGTTCGGCAGGACGTAGTCCGTGAACTCCTTGATCTCCAGCTTCAGGCCGGCCCCGGCGGCGAGGTGGTCCCTGACGTAGGTGAGCACCTCGCCGGCCGGGACGGCGGTGGCGCCGACGACGAGGGTGTCGTCCGTGCCACCGCCCTTGCCGGAGTCCGTGCCGGAGCCGCAGGCGGTCAGGCCGAGGGCCAGGGCCGCCACGGCGATGACGGACATGCGCATCGTTTCGGTCCCCTCAGGGCTCAGAAGGACGGGATGACCGAGCCCTGGTACTTGTCCTCGATGAACTTCTTGACCTCGGGCGAGGTGAGGAGCTTGGCGAGCTTCTTCACGCGCGGGTCCTTCTGGTTGCCCTCCTTGACCGCGAGGAAGTTGCCGTACGGGCTGTTCTTCGCGGACTCCAGGACCAGGGCGTCCTTGGCGGGCTTGATGCCGGCGGAGATGGCGTAGTTGCCGTTGATCACGGCCGCGTCCACGTCGTCCAGGGAGCGCGCGGTCTGGGCCGCCTCGACCTCCTTGAACTTGAGGTCCTTGGGGTTCTTGGTGATGTCCTGGGGGGTCGCCTCGGTGCCGACGCCGTCCTTGAGGGCGATGAGCCCGTTGGCGGCGAGCAGCTTCAGGGCGCGGGCCTCGTTGACGGCGTCGTTCGGGACGGCGATGGTCGCACCGCTCTTGAGGGCGTCGGCCTTCTTGACCTTGTGGGAGTACAGGCCGAGCGGCTCCAGGTGCACCGTGACGACGGGCGCGATGTGGGTGCCGCGCTTCTTGTTGAAGTCGTCCAGGTACGGCTGGTTCTGGAAGTAGTTGGCGTCCACCGAGCCGTCCTCGGTCGCCGTGTTCGGCGTGATGTAGTCGGTGAACTCCTTGACCTCCAGGTCGAGGCCCGCCTTCTTCGCCAGCTTGTCCTTGACGAAGTCCAGGATCTGGGCGTGCGGGGTCGGGCTCGCTGCGACGACCAGTGGGCCGCTGTAGTCGGAGGAGCCGGAGTCCTTGTCGGAGCCGCAGGCGGTGAGCCCGAAGGTGACGGCTCCGGCGGCGAGGACGGCGGTGGTGAACTTGGCGGTGTTACGCACGAAAAGTGCCTTTCCTTAAGGGTGGTGCGACCCCGGGTCGGGGGCTGTCGGCGCGGAGCGCCGTCGTTGCGGGGTGGTGGTCGGGTGACGGGTGGGCGGACGGGGTGTCCGGGGGCGGCTTACGCGACCTTGCTGACGTCGGCCGCCGCCGGCTCCTTGGCCTTGAGCAGGCGGAGCCTGGGCGCCGGGCCCGACCGGCCGCCCCGGCTGTACAGGGAGCGGGCCGCGAAGTCGCCGGCGAACTGGATGAGGGAGATGACGACGGCGAGGATCGCGACGGTGATCCACATGAGCTGGGTCTCGAAGCGCTGGTAGCCGTAGCGGACGGCGAGGTCGCCGAGGCCGCCGCCGCCGACGGTGCCGGCCATGGCGGAGTAGCCGATGAGGGCGATGAGCGTGGTCGTGGTGGAGGCGATCAGCGAGGGCAGGGCCTCGGGGATCAGGACCTTGCGGACGACCGTCCAGGTGTTGCCGCCCATGGACTGCACCGCCTCGACCAGACCGTGATCCACTTCGCGGACGGCCGTCTCGACCAGGCGGGCGAAGAACGGGATGCCGCCGATGGCGAGCGGCACGATCGCGGCGGTGGTGCCGATGGTCGTGCCGGTGACCCAGCGGGTGAAGCTCATCAGCGCGACCATCAGGATGATGAACGGCATGGACCGGCCGATGTTCACGACCTGGCCGACCACCTTGTTGGCGACGACGTTCTGGACCAGGCCGCCCCGGTCGGTGACGACGAGGAGGAGGCCGAGCGGGAGGCCGGCCGCGACGGCGATCAGGGTGGACCAGAGCACCATCGTCAGCGTCTCGGAACACGCCTGGGACAGCAGCGGCTGCATCTCGGACCAGGTCACTTGGCACCTTCCTTCACCAGCAGGGCCTCCTGGCCCACCACGTCGATCTGCAGGCCCTGTTCGCGCAGGAAGCCCACCGGCACCACGTTGTCCTCGTAGCGGCCGGGCAGTTCGATGCGCATGCGGCCGATCTGGAGGCCGCCGACGGTGTCGATGGCGGCGCCGAGGATCGATATGTCGATGTTGTAGGTGCGCGAGAGCTGGGAGATGACGGGCTGGGTGGCGGCCTCACCGTGGAAGGTGATGTCGAGGACGGTCCGGTCGCTGCCGGTGGCCTCGCCGCCGACGGGGAACAGCGCGGCGGCCAGCTCCGAGCCCGGGGTGGCCAGCAGCTCGCTGACCGTGCCGGACTCCACGATCCGGCCCCGCTCCATCAGGGCGGCGGAGTCGCAGATCGACTTCACGACGTCCATCTCGTGGGTGATGAGCAGGACGGTCAGGCCCAGCTGCCGGTTCAGGTCGCGCAGCAGCTGGAGGATGGAGCGGGTGGTCTCCGGGTCGAGGGCGCTGGTGGCCTCGTCGGAGAGCAGCACCTTGGGGTCGCCGGCGAGGGCGCGGGCGATGCCGACGCGCTGCTTCTGGCCACCGGAGAGCTGGGCGGGGTAGGCCTTGGCCTTGTCGGCGAGGCCGACCAGGTCGAGCAGCTCCAGCGCCTTGCGGGAGCGGGCCCGGCCGGACTGGCCGAGGATCTCCAGCGGCAGTTCGACGTTGTCCTGCACGGTCCGTGAGGACAGCAGGTTGAAGTGCTGGAAGACCATGCCGATCCGGCTGCGGGCCCGGCGCAGTTCCCTGCCGGCGCGCGGGCCGCGTCCGGCCAGGGCGGTGAGGTCCTGTCCGGCGACGGTCACGGTGCCGGAGGTGGGGCGCTCCAGCAGGTTGACGCAGCGGATGAGCGAGGACTTGCCGGCGCCGGACTGGCCGATGACGCCGTAGACCTCGCCTTCGCGGACGTGCAGATCGACGCCGTCGAGGGCGGTGACCTCACGGCCGCGGGAGCGGTAGACCTTGGTCAGGCCCGAAGTGGTGATCACGTGGGTTTCCGTCACTGTCGAGTACGCGGGCGCGGGTGTGCCCGGGCACGGGTGCATGCGGTTCCGGCATGGGGGAAGGGGTGTGCGTCTCGTACGGCCTACGGCGCACGGACATGCCAGGGGTCTCGCTTCGGGGGCGCGAGGCTCAGCTGATGCGGGGGCCCTCTAGAAGGCGCACATTCGACACATCAGGCGACACATACAACGAGCACCGGGCGTCAGGGTCGCCTCGGTCGCAAGGGTGCGGCAGCTCGTCGTGGTCATGTGAGAAGTAAAGCAGACGTACGGTCCTGACCAGCCGCCGCTGTCCGCATGCTGGACAGCGGCGGACAGCGGCGGTGGGACAGCCGTCCGGGCACGACGGCCCCCGCTCCCCCGTCCTTCACCAGTGCGGACAAGGGCGGCGGGGCCTCTGCGCCGGGCCGGCGTCCGGCTCGGCCGCCCGGTGCGTTGTGGCCAATGCCACGGTGGCCGCGCCGGACCGCGTACGGCGGGGGCGGGGACGATGGGCTGTTTCCGCCGTAATAGGGTCACGGCATGCTCAATGCCCTGACGCTGGTGACCGGGGTCGCCGCGCTGTTGCTCGCCGCCTGGTGCGGCTGGGCCGCCTACCGCGACCAGCCGACCAAGGACTGGCACTTCATCGGCATGGCCGTGGTGTCGCTGCTGGCCCTGGTGCAGCTGGTCATCGGGATCGTGGCGCTGGCGCGGGGCGAGAAGCCGGAGCAGGGCACGACGATCTTCGTGGCGTATCTGCTGGGCGCGTTCGCGTGCGTTCCGGCGGCGGGCTTCATGTCGCTGGCCGAGCGGAGCCGCTGGGGCTCCGTGACGGTGGCCGCCGGCGGTGTGGTGCTGGCCGTGCTGGAAGTGCGGCTCTTCGACATCTGGGGAGGCTGAGGTGACGGTGGCACAGGAGAAGCCGGCCCGTTTGATCAGCGGGCCGGGCATGCTGCTCGTCTGGTTCTACGGCGTGATGGTGGTCGGCGCCGTGTCGCGGTCCGCGTACCAGATCTCCACGGAGTTCGACCGGGCGCCGCTCGCGTACTCGCTGTCCGCCGTGGCCGGCGTGGTGTACGGCTTCATCACGTACACGCTGGTGCGCGGCGGGGAGACCGCTCGCCGGGCGGCGCTGGTGTGCTGTGCGGCGGAGCTCGCGGGCGTGCTGATCGTCGGTACGTGGACCCTGGTCGAGCCGTCCGCGTTCCCGGACGCGACGGTGTGGTCGAAGTACGGGATGGGGTACGTCTTCATCCCCGTGCTCCTGCCGCTCTCCGCGCTGTACTGGCTGCGGAAGGCGTCTGTCCGGCGGGGTGCCTGAGGGGCGTCGGCCGCGCCCCTTTCGGGGCGCGTGCCCTCACGCCGTCTGCGCGTAGGCGCCCGCCTGCTTCTCCAGGATGATCATCTCTACGCCGTCGGCACCCTTGGCCCGGCCGACCGTCTCGTAGCCGGACCGGCGGTACAGGCGGAGGTTGCCCTCGCTGCGGTGGCCGGTGAACAGGCGGAACCGGGTGGCGCCGCGCTCGTCCGCCAGCGCGGCCTCGGCCGTGCGCAGCAGCCTCGCGCCGATGCCGTGGCCCTGGAGGCGGGGGTGGACGCAGAGCTTGCCGATGGCCGCCGCGCCGTCCTCGGTGACCCTGCCGCGGACCGAGCCGACCACCTCGTCGCCGAGCCGGGCGACGAAGACGCAGTCGGAGGCGACCTCCTCACGGACGGATTCCAGGGTCTGCACGAGCGGGTCGATGCGGTAGTTGCCGTACAGCGCCGCCTCGCTCTGGAAGCACAGGTACTGGAGCCGGAAGATCTGCTCCGCGTCCTGTTCGGTCGCCACCGAGATGGTCACGCTCATGCCCATGTGCGCATGCCTCCCGCTCACCTGATCACCTGTCGTCCCCCACTCCTATCCCCGCGCTTCGCGTGCCGCAACCTCCGGTGTGAGCAATCGGCGCAGACATCCGAGACATCTGGAGCGTTCCGGTCCGAGACTGCCCTGTGAGATACCCAACTCCCCCGCGATCTCCCGGTAGGTGAGGTCCTTGGGCGAGAGCAGCGCCTCGAGGAGGCGGGGGCAACGGCCGGGCAGCCGGCGGACCGCGTCCCGCAGGGCGCGGTACCGGGCGGTGGTCAGGGCGTGCTGTTCCGGCCCGGCGCGCAGGTCGTCGGCCGGGTCGGTGCCGTAGGGCCGTTCCAGGCGGGTGGTGCGGCGGGTGCGGCGGGCCTCGGCGCGAACCGCCTTGCGCAGCCAGCCCTGCGGGTCCGGCGGTGGCCCGTCGGTCTCCAGCCGCTCCAGGAGCCGGAGCCAGACGGCCTGCTCCAGGTCGCCCGGCTCGCCTCCCCCGGCATATGCCTCGGCGGAGGCCTCGGCGGTGAGCAGGGGATGCAGGGAGGCGACCAGGTCGTGCGTCATATGCGGAACGACGAACCGCCCCGGCGGCGGGTTGCCGGGGCGGTGCACAGTCAGCCCGAACGGAGTGCCGGGCGCGCGGCGGTTGACGCGCGGGGTGCCGTCGGCCGTCCGGAAGGGGGCCGTCAGCCCTTCAGGAAGTCGGCGCGGGCGAGCAGTCCGGTGTCGGCGTTGTCGGTGAACACGCCGTCGATCCCGGTCGCGAAGTACTTCTTGAAGGCGCCGAAGACATCGCCGTAGGCGTCGGCCGCGGTGCCCTTGCGGTACTCGGCCGGCAGGAAGGGGTTCTCGTTGCGCATGGTGTAGGGGTGCAGGATCAGGCCGACCTTGTGCGCGTCGGAGACCAGCGTCGTCGGCTCGGCCAGGGTGCCGTCCGCCTTCTTCGGTATGACCAGGTCCAGGGTCGGGCCGATGCCCTGGGCGTAACCGGCGATCTCCCGCAGGCCCTTGGGCGTGATGAGGTCGGCGACCGTGCGCGGGTCGTTCGCCTCGACGAAGTCGTACGGGCGGCTGTTCGCCGAGGAGAGCAGGACGACGAGCGGGTTGTCGACCAGCCGGTTCAGCAGCTGGATGCTGCCGGGCTCGAAGGACTGGAGGATGACCGGGGAGTTCCGGCCGTCCTTGCCGTACTTGCGCAGCAGTTTGGCCACCCGCTCCTCCAGGCCGAGGCCCAGCTTGCGGAAGTAGGTGGGGTGCTTGGTCTCCGGGTAGATCCAGACCTGCTTGCCGCGCTTGCGGGTCTGCTCGTCCTGCCACCGCAGGACCTCTTCGAAGGTGGGGATCTCCCAGCGGCCGTCGTAGAGGGTGTTGTGCGGCCGGTTGGCCGGGATGCGCTCGACGGCGCGCAGCGTCTTCAGCTCGGCGAGCGTGAAGTCCTCGGTGAACCAGCCGGTGGTGGGGACCCCGTCGAGCACCTTGGTGGTCCTGCGGTCGGCGAACTCCGGGTGGGAGGCGACGTCCGTCGTGCCGCCGATCTCCGGCTCGTGCCGGCAGACCAGGTGACCGTCCTTGGTGGGCACCAGGTCGCCCGCCTCGACCACGTCGGCACCCAGGTCCAGGGCCAGCTCGTACGAGCCGAAGGTGTGTTCGGGGCGGTAGCCGCTGGCACCCCGGTGGCCGATGACCGTCGGCACCGGCAGGCCCTTCAGCCCACGTCCGGTGTGCCCGGCCGTCCGGGTCCCGGCCGCCCGGGCCGTGCCGGACAGTCCGAGGACCGCTCCGCCGGCGCCGAGCACCGCGGCGCCGAGCAGCGCCCTCCGTCCCGTCGTCTGCGTCCGCTCGTTCGCCTGGTCGCTGTCCATGAGCGCCCTCCTGCCGCCTTCGTCCATCGGTGCGGCCCGATCGTAGGGGCGTGCACATGACGGGAGGGAGGCTCCGGTCCGAACACCCGGGTGCTGTCGGATGTCCTGCGAACGGCGGAAGGTGACGTGTCGTCGGAGGCGGCGGCCCTCGCCCGGCGCGATGTCCGTCACATCGGCGCACCGCGGTCACGCCCCGTCCCGCACGCGCCACCGCAGGTAAACCCGCGTCAACACTTCGTAAGACCTCGGTGAACCGGACGTCCCCGATGTGCGCGCGGCCCGGCGCCGCGAGTAATGTCCTCACCTGCACAGACTCATATCGCCCCCTTTGACATCGGAGGACCCGTTGTCCCGCTTCGCGCTCATCAAGGCAGTGCTCGGACCGATCATGCGCCTGATGTTCCGCCCACAGGTGGAGGGCGTGGAGAACATCCCCGGCGACGGTCCGGTGATTCTGGCCGGTAATCACCTCACGTTCATCGACTCGATGGTGCTGCCGCTGGTCAGCAAGCGGCAGGTGTTCTTCATCGGCAAGGACGAGTACGTGACCGGCAAGGGCGTCAAGGGCCGGCTGATGGCGTGGTTCTTCACCGGCGTCGGCATGATCCCGGTGGACCGCGACGGGGCGAGCGGCGGGGTGGCCGCGCTGATGACCGGGCGGCGCATCCTGGAGGAGGGCAGGATCTTCGGGATCTACCCGGAGGGCACGCGCTCGCCCGACGGACGCCTGTACCGGGGCCGCACCGGTATCGCCCGCCTCACCCTGATGACCGGCGCCCCGGTGGTGCCCTTCGCGATGATCGGCACGGACAAGCTCCAGCCGGGGGGCCGGGGCATCCCGCGGCCGGGCCGGGTCACCGTCCGCTTCGGCGAGCCCATGGAGTTCTCGCGGTACGACGGCATGGACCGGGACCGGTACGTGCTGCGGGCGGTGACGGACTCGGTGATGGCCGAGGTGATGCGGCTGTCCGGGCAGGAGTACGTGGACATGTACGCCACGAAGGCGAAGGCCGCCTAGTTCCTGCCGTCCGGCTCAGGGCGGGGAACGGTGCCCCGGCGGGTCCGTCGGACGCTCTCCGGACGCCTCGGCGGACCGGTGTTGGACCGGCTGCCGTCCGCCTGCCGGTGGAATCTGCCGCCGACACATCGGGCATTCGGCCGTATCAGACGGCCATATGACCACACAACATGTCTGATTCAGACATGTCCAAACCTTCTCGGCGTACTCTGCTCCGTACCCCGGTCGCCGTCGCCGGCGCGGGATTCCTGGCAGCCTGCACCAGCTTCGGTTCCGATCCCAGTTCCGGCCCCCAACACTCGAACGGCGGGGAGAAGTTCGTCCCGGCCGGACCCCGGGGGTACGTCAACCCTTCGGATCCGGAGGTCCTGGCCGCCGAGCGCAAGCGCGGGCCCGGCCGCGAACGCACCTTCAGCTTCACCGCCGCCGAGGCCAAGCTGGACCTGGGCGGGCGTTCGGTCCGCACGTGGGCGTACAACGAGGAGGTACCCGGCCCGCTGGTGCGGGTCACGGCCGGTGACGTGCTCGACCTGACGCTCACCAACCGGCTGCCGGCCACGACCACGCTGCACTCCCACGGGGTGCGGCTGCGCTGCGACATGGACGGCGTGCCGGACCTGACCCAGCGGGCCATCCACCCCGGGGACGACTTCCGCTACCGCTTCGTCGTCGAGCACCCGGGCACCTACCTGCTCCACTCCCACGTGGGGATGCAGCCCGACCGAGCTCTGTACGCGCCGCTCATCGTCGACGACCCCAAGGAGCCCCTCTCCTACGACAAGGAGTGGGTCGTGGTCCTGGACGACTGGCTCGACGGCGTGCAGGGCTCCACGCCCGAGGACGTCCTGAGCCAGCTCAAGCCCGGCGGCGCCATGGACATGGGCGGCATGGCCATGGGTCCCGGCCACGGCGGCCCGAGCGCCCACGGGCCGGACGCGCACCGGTCGGGGTCCGGGAAGTCCGCGGGGAGGTCCACGGGTCCCAACCGGGTGCTGCACGACTCCCACAGCCGCATGCTGCACGGGGAGGGCGGCAGCGTCGCCTACCCGTACTACCTGGTGAACGGGCGTCTGCCGGACAATCCGTCGGTGTTCCGCTGCCGTCCCGGCGACCGGGTGCGGCTGCGCATCATCAACGCCGGTTCCGAGACCGCCTTCCGGGTCGCGCTGGGCGACCACGCGATGACCGTCACCCACACCGACGGCTACCCCGTGAAGCACAAGAGGACCGACGCCCTCCTCGTCGGCATGGCGGAGCGGTACGACGTGCTGATCACCGCCCGGGACGGGGTCTTCCCGCTGGTCGCGCTGCCCGAGGGCAAGAAGGGCAGGGCCGTCGCCGTCCTGCGCACCGGCAAGGGGAGCGGGAACCTGCCCCGGGCCGACGTCCACCCGGACGAACTCGACGGCAACACCGTCCCCGCGCGCCGTCTGCTGCCCGCCGACTCGGTGGCGCTCACCGACCGGGACCCCGACCGGGAGATCCGCATCAGGATCACCGGCACCATGCAGAAGTTCGACTGGGGGTTCGACCACAAGCCCTACTCCCCGCAGCAGCGTCATCCCGTCCGCGCCGGTGAGCGGGTACGGCTCACCCTCATCAACGCCACGGGCATGTGGCACCCGATGCACCTGCACGGGCACACGTTCTCCCTGACGGGGCTGGATTCCGTCGGGGCGCGCAAGGACACCGCGCTGGTGCTGCCGCACCGCAAGCTGGTGCTCGACTTCGACGCCGACAATCCGGGGCTGTGGATGCTGCACTGTCACAACCAGTACCACTCGGAGAGCGGCATGATGACGGTGCTGGGTTACAAGCGCTGAGTCCGGGGTGGTCCGGCCGTGTTCCGGGCGCGGCCGCGTGCCGGCTCGTCGCGCGGTCGCCCGCGCCCCGGGACCGGCCGGGTCACCCGGCCCCTTCCAGCGTCTGGTCCCTCAGCAGGAACCACGCCGCCGCCGACGCCGTCAGGAGGACCGCCGCTCCCGCTCCGGAGGCCAGGTGCAGGCCGTGGACGAAGCTGTCCCGGGCCGCGTCCAGAAGGGCCTCCGCCCGGTGCGGGGACAGGTGCGCCGCCGCCTCCACCGCCGCGCCCAGCGACTCGTGGGCGCCGGCCGGGGTGCCGGACGGGCCCGGGAAGCCGCGGTAGACGCCGGTCACGATGGAGCCCAGCAGGGCGATGCCCAGGGCGGCACCCAGTTCGTACGCCGTCTCCGACACCGCCGAGGCCGCGCCCGCCTGGTCCTTGGGGACGCTGGAGAGGATGACGTCGGCGGTCACCGTGAAGGAGAAGCCCGCGCCGACGCCCACGACCAGCAGGGCGGTGCCGAGGACCGGGTAGCCGGTGGACTCGCGAAGCGTCGTCAGCGCGGCCAGGGCGACGCCGACCGCGGCCAGGCCGCCGGAGACCACCGCACGGACGGAGAAGCGCCGGGCGGCGCGGCCCGCGACCAGACCGGCCGTCACCGCGCCCACCGCGGCGGGCAGTTCGGCCAGACCCGCCTCGAAGGGGCGCCGGTCCTGGACGAGTTGCAGGTACTGGGAGAGGAAGAACACCAGGCCCGACATGCCGAGGACGGTCAGCAGGTCGGCGAGGACCGCTCCGCTGAAGCCGCGGCGCCGGAACAGCCGCATGTCCAGCAGCGGGACCGGCATGGTCAGCTGCCGGTGGACGAAGCCGTACAGGGCCGCCGCGCCCAGCAGACCGGCGCCGAGGCTCGTCGGGGTCAGGCCGTGGGTGGCGGCCTCCTTGACGGCGTAGACCAGGCCGATCACGCCGGCCAGCGAGAGCAGGACGCTGCTCAGGTCCCAGGGGCCGGGGTGCGGGTTGCGGGACTCGGGCAGGGTGCGGATGCCGACCAGGACCAGGACCGCCATCACCGGCAGGTTGATCAGGAAGACCGAGCCCCACCAGAAGTGCTCCAGGAGGAACCCGCCGACGATCGGGCCGACGGCCGTACCGGCGGAGGCGGTGGCGCCCCAGACGCCGACGGCGAGGCTGCGTTCGCGCGGGTCGTGGAAGATGTTGCGGATCAGGGCCAGGGTGGCGGGCATCAGGGTCGCGCCGGCGACGCCGAGCAGCGCCCGGGCCAGGATCATCGTTTCGGGCGTCGTCGCGTAGGCGTTGAGCACGGACAGCGCGCCGAACGCCGTGGCCCCGCCCAGCAGGATGCGCTTGCGGCCGATGCGGTCACCGAGGCTGCCCATGGAGACCAGCAGACCGGCGATGACGAACGAGTAGACGTCGCCGATCCACAGCAGCTGGGTGCCGGAGGGGTTCAGGTCTTCGCTGATGTAGGGGGTGGCCAGGCCGAGGACGGTGGCGTCGACGGCCACCAGCAGCACGGCCAGGACGAGGACGGAGAGCGCGACCCAGCGGCCCGGGCGCTTCACCGCCCCGGTCGTCCGCGCCGGCCGCACGGTGCTGGTCATTTTTCCTCTCTTCGCACAGCGCCGCCGAGCAACAGCTCGGCGATCATGGTCGGGAAGTCCCGGGAGGCCACGCGGCCGTCCAGGGTGGCCCAGGCGCAGGAGGCGATCAGTCCGTACAGCGCCTCGGTGAGCCAGACCGGGCTGAGGTCGATGCGGAACTCGCCGTCGCGCTGTCCGCGCTGGAACAGGGCGCCGATCCGGGCGTCCAGGCGCTGCCAGCCCTCGTGCTGCCGGTCGCCCTCCCACAGCTGGTTCTCGCCGTACAGGAACGCGAGCAGTCCGGCGGCCGGCTGGATCTCGCGGACCAGCCTGCGCACGGCCTCGGTGGCGGACCCCTCCTCCGGCCGGGCCCGGTCCAGCGCCCCCTCGCACTCCGCGATGCCGAGCTGCTCCAGGGCCCGGACCAGCGCGTCCCGGCCGGCGAAGTGGCGGTGCAGCGTGGCCCGGCTGATCCCGGCGGCCTTGGCGACCTCGTCCATGGTCGCGGTGGATCTGCGGGTCAGCAGGGCGGCGGCGCTGCGCAGCACGTGGTCACGATCGAGGGCCATGAGACAAGGATAGCCCATGTGAGACATTCATGTCTCACACTGGGCGCGGCTGCCTCACGCAAGGGGGCGGAGCGGGGTGCTCGTCAGTGCCAGGGCAGCTGTCCGCGCCGCTTCCAGTAGGCGCGCGGGTCCTCCGCCAGCGCGTCGAGGCGGGCCAGCTGGTCCTCTTCGAGGTCGACGGCCGGGGCGTGCAGGTTGGAGACGAGCTGCGGGACGGTCGCGGCGCCGGAGAGGACGACTCCGGCCCAGGGCCGGCGCAGGATCCAGGCGAGGGCGACCGCGTCACAGCCCATGCCGGTCTCGGTGGCCACGGCCTTCAGCGCGCCCGGGGCGTGCGGCTCGGCCAGCCGGCCGTTCGCCATGCCCTCCTTGACGATCACCGTGAGCCCGGCGTCGTGCGCCTCGGCGAGGGCGGGGCCGGCCGACGTCTCCAGGGCGTTGTACGTCGACTGCACGGTACGGAAGAGGGGTTCGCCGTCGACCGTGACCGCGAGGGCGGCCCGGATGGCGTCGGCCTGGGCGGGGCCGCTGGTGGAGAAGCCGACGGTGAGCCCCTGGGCGGCGGCTTGCGCCAGCCTGGCGTGCAGGTCCTTGTCGGTGAGGGCCGGGCTGTCCGGGGTCACCGAGTGGATCTGGTAGAGGTCGAGCCGGTCGCCGAGCAGGGCGTCGGTCTCGGCGCGCTGGCGTTCGTAGGTGGCGAGGCCGTGGTCCTTGACCTCGTGCCGCTCGGCCTCGGTGGACCAGCCGGCGGTGTAGGTGTAGCCCCACTTGCTGCCGACGACCACGTCCGCGGCCTCGGGGTGGGCGTTCAGCCAGTCGGCGAGGAACTCCTCGGAGCGGCCGTAGGAGCGGGCGGCGTCGACGTAGCGGACGCCCTGGGCGTAGGCGGCGTCGAGGAGTTCGTGGGTCCGGGCGCGCAGTGCCTCGACGCTGCGGTTGTCCCCGAGGTCCTCGTCGCGGCCGAGGTTGATGTAGCCGGGGCGGCCCACCGCGGCCAGGCCGAGTCCGATGTGGCAGGTGGGGGTCGTCGCTGTGGCCAGTCGCGCGAAGGGCATCGCGGGCTCCGTTCGGTCGGCTCGGTGAGGCTCGCGACCAACGTAACCCGCGACGCCCTGGTGATCGCGGTGGAGGGAAGGGGGGCCGTCCCTCAGCTCGGCTTCTTCGCCTCCGCCCACTGGTGCTGGGCCGCCACGTCCGCCTTGACCTCCGCCAGCTGGACCGCGACCGCGCTCGGGGCCGTACCGCCGCGCCCGTCGCGGGAGGCGAGGGCGCCCGGGACGTTGAGGACGGAGCGGACCTCCGGAGTGAGATGCGCGGAGATCTTCGCGAACTGCTCGTCCGTGAGGTCGTCCAGCTCCTTGCCCTCCGCCTCGGCGACCTTGACGCACTCCCCCGCGACCTCGTGCGCGACGCGGAACGGCACGCCCTGCTTGACCAGCCACTCCGCGATGTCGGTGGCGAGGGAGAAGCCGGCCGGGGCCAGTTCCTCCATGCGCTCGCGGTGGACGGTGAGGGTGGCGACCATGCCGGTGAAGGCGGGGAGCAGCACCTCCAGCTGGTCGCAGGAGTCGAAGACCGGCTCCTTGTCCTCCTGGAGGTCGCGGTTGTAGGCGAGGGGCAGTGCCTTGAGGGTGGCGAGGAGCCCGGTGAGGTTGCCGATCAGACGGCCGGACTTGCCCCGGGCCAGCTCGGCGATGTCCGGGTTCTTCTTCTGCGGCATGATCGACGAGCCCGTGGAGAACGCGTCGTGCAGCGTGACGAAGGAGAACTCCTTCGTGTTCCAGATGATGATCTCCTCGGCGATCCGGGAGAGGTTCACGCCGATCATGGCGGTGATGAAGGCGAACTCGGCGACGAAGTCGCGGGAGGCCGTGCCGTCGATGGAGTTGGCGGCGCTGCCGTGTTCGAAGCCGAGGTCGCGCGCGACCGCCTCCGGGTCCAGGCCCAGGGAGGAACCGGCGAGGGCGCCGGAGCCGTACGGCGACACGGCCGTCCGCTCGTCCCACTGGCGCAGCCGCTCGGCGTCCCGGGACAGGGACTGGACATGGGCCAGGACGTGGTGGGCGAAGAGCACCGGCTGGGCGTGCTGGAGGTGGGTGCGGCCGGGCATCGCCACGTCGGGGTGGGCCTCGGCGAGGCCGATCAGGGCGTCCTGGAGGTCGGCGATCAGGCCGCCGATGATCCGGGCGTGGTCGCGCAGGTACATCCGGAAAAGGGTGGCGACCTGGTCGTTGCGGGACCGGCCGGCGCGGAGCTTGCCGCCGAGGTCGGGGCCGAGACGCTCCAGGAGGCCGCGCTCCAGGGCGGTGTGCACGTCCTCGTCGGCGATCGTGCCGACGAAGGTGCCGGCGGCCACGTCGGCTTCCAGCCGGTCCAGTCCGGCGAGCATGCGCCGGAGCTCGTCCTCGGTGAGGAGTCCCGCCGTGTGCAGCACGCGCGCGTGGGCACGCGAGCCGGCGATGTCGTAGGGGGCGAGCCGCCAGTCGAAGTGGACGGACGCGGACAGCTTCGCCAGGGCCTCGGCCGGACCGTCGGCGAAACGGCCGCCCCACAGCCGTACGTCACCGCTGTTGCTGCTCACTTGCGTTGCTCCTCGAAGCTCTAGGTGTGCCACCGCCTCCCCACCTTTCCAGGCGAGGAGGCGGTTGTCAGGCTGTTGCGTGTGAGGTGGACCCGTGCGTGTGACCGGTCGCGGCTACGCCAGGTCCCGCTTGGCCGCGATCTTCGACGACAGGCTGTAGATGTCGATGAAGCCCTTGGCCGCCGACTGGTCGAAGGTGTCGCCGGTGTCGTAGGTGGCGAGGTTGAAGTCGTACAGCGACTCCTGCGAGCGCCGGCCGGTGACGACGGCGCGGCCGCCGTGCAGGGTCATCCGGATGTCGCCGGTGACGTGCTGGTTGGCCTCGTTGATGAAGCCGTCCAGGGCGCGCTTGAGCGGGGAGAACCACTGGCCGTCGTAGACCAGTTCGCCCCAGCGCTGCTCGACCTGCCGCTTGTAGCGGGCGAGTTCGCGCTCGACGGTGACGCTCTCCAGCTCCTGGTGGGCGGTGATCAGGGCGATGGCGCCCGGCGCCTCGTACACCTCGCGGGACTTGATGCCGACGAGGCGGTCCTCGACCATGTCGATCCGGCCGATGCCCTGGGCGCCGGCGCGCTCGTTGAGCTGCTGGATGGCCTGAAGGACGGTGACGGGCTTGCCGTCGATGGCGACGGGGACGCCCTCCTTGAAGGAGATGACCACCTCGTCGGCCTCGCGCGCGACGGCCGGGTTGGAGGTGTACTCGTAGATGTCCTCGATCGGGGCGTTCCAGATGTCCTCCAGGAAGCCCGTCTCGACCGCGCGCCCGAAGACGTTCTGGTCGATGGAGTACGGGGACTTCTTGGTGGTGGCGATCGGGAGCTGCTTCTCCTCGCAGAAGGCGATCGCCTTGTCCCGGGTCATGGCGTAGTCACGGACCGGGGCGATGCACTTGAGGCCGGGGGCGAGGGCGACGATGCCGGCCTCGAAGCGGACCTGATCGTTGCCCTTGCCGGTGCAGCCGTGGGCGACGGTGCTGGCGCCGTGCTTCTCGGCGGCGGCGACGAGGTGCTTGACGATCGTCGGCCGGGACAGCGCGGAGACCAGCGGGTAGCGGTCCATGTAGAGGGCGTTGGCCTTGATCGCCGGGAGGCAGTACTCGTCGGCGAACTCGTCCTTGGCGTCGGCGACCTCGGCCTCGACGGCGCCGCACGCGAGGGCGCGCTTGCGGATGACGTCCAGGTCCTCGCCGCCCTGGCCGACGTCGACCGCAACGGCGATGACCTCGGCGCCCGTCTCCTCGGCGATCCAGCCGATGGCGACGGAGGTGTCCAGACCGCCTGAGTAGGCGAGTACGACGCGCTCGGTCACGGGTTTCTCCTCACAGTGCATTCGCTGACATGCATGAGTATGCAGAACTCTGCATGATTCGTCAATCTCCCCCGGGGTTGAACGCGGGCAACCGCTTTCTCGTACTCCCCGGACGAACGCAGGCGCCGCGTTCGTCCGACGACGGCACTCCCCGACCCGAGTGAGGCATTCGCATGTCCAGGGCTCTTCCGAAGTACAACAAGCGTCGCGTGGCGGTCATCGGCGGCGCCGCCGCCGCGGTGCTGTCCGGAGCGGTGATCGCCGGCTCCGCCCTCGCCGGCACCCCCGCCGGGAACGACGGCGCGACCGGTGCCCGCACCCTGGCGAGCCCCGGCACGATCACCTGCCCGGACGTCGCCTCGAAGCTGCCCGCGATCCCCGCGTCCGCGCGGGCCGAGGTCGACCGCAATCTCACCCTCCTCCAGACCCAGATCAAGGAGGCGAACACCCGGCTGGCCGACACGGTCGGCCAGGGCGGACCCCGCTTCGTCGACAACGCGATCCTCGGTCCGCTGAAGGACAAGCGCGTGGCCACCGTCAACCGCATCGCGACGGCGATCGGGCGTACGGCCACCAGGCCGGCCGGGCTGGACGCGCTCGCGCCCTGCGCCCTGAACGCGGGCGGCGGCGGGGCGTCCACCGGCGCGGCCCCGAGCGCTCCCGCCGGCCGGCAGGCGGGCGGGAGCGGCGCGGCGGCGGGCGGGAGCGGCGCGGCCGGCGGGAACACCGGGGCGGGGACGATCACCTGCCCGGACGTCGCCTCGAAGCTGCCCGCGATCCCCGCCTCCGCGCGGGCCGAGGTCGACCGCAATCTCACCCTCCTCCAGACCCAGATCAAGGAGGCGAACACCCGGCTGGCCGACACGGTCGGCCAGGGCGGACCCCGCTTCGTCGACAACGCGATCCTCGGTCCGCTGAAGGACAAGCGGGCCTCGACCATCGACCGCATCGCCATCGCCGTCGGCCGTACCTCCGCCAAGCCGACGGGGCTGGACTCGCTGGCCGCCTGCGCCCTCACCCAGTGAGGTGACAGGCAGCCGTGGCCGCCCCGTGGAAGCGCCGGCCGGGGCGGCCACGGTGACCCCTCCCGCACCGGATCCGGCAATTACTTAGACAGCCGAAGAACTTGCGCCGATACTCGGCAGACATGGGAAAGACCTATGAGCGCATAGACGGCAGGCTGCGCACGTTCATCGAGGAGCAGCCCCTCTTCTTCACCGCGACCGCCCCGCTCTCCGGCGACGGCACGGTCAACCTCTCCCCCAAGGGCCTCAAGGGCTCCTTCGCCGTCCTCGACGAACTCACCGTGGCCTACCTGGACTTCGCCGGGTCCAGCGCCGAGACCATCGCGCACCTCCGGGAGAACGGGCGGATCACGCTGATGTGGTGCGCCTTCCAGGGGCCGCCGAACATCGTGCGCGTGCACGGCCGGGGCGAGCCCGTCTTCCGTGACGACCCGCGCTTCCCCGGACTGCTCGCCCGCTTCCCGGACATCGACCCGAGCCGGCACGGGCTGCGCGCGGTCATCGTGGTGCACGCCGAACTGATCCGGGACAGCTGTGGATACGCCGTCCCCCACATGGCGTACGAGGAGGACCGCGAACTGCACGGCAGGCGCTTCGCCCGCGAGGACGACGTCTCGCTGAGCGCGTACTTCGAGAAGAAGGAGCACATCGCCACTAGCCTGGACGGCCTACCCGGGCTGCCGTTGCCACTGCCGCCCTCTACCGTCTGAGCCATGCGCCCCGGTGTGGTCCTCGCCCTCGTCTCCGCCTCCGCCCTCGCCCTGCTCGGCGCCGCTCCCGGCCGCGGCCCGGTGCCGCTGCCCGCCGGGATGGCGGACACCGGCGGCGGCCGCCAGCTGATCGTCGCCCAGGCCCCGGACACCAGGGCCACGACGGGCACGGTCAGCTGGTGGGACCTGCGGGACGGCCAGTGGGTCCGGGCCGGCTCCGCACCGGCCCGGTTCGGGGCGGGCGGGCTGGTCGACGGCGCCACCCGCCAGCAGGGCACGAACACGACACCGACCGGGCTGTACGGCCTCCCCTTCGGCTTCGGGACCAAGGCCGCGCCGGCCGGCACACGGGTCACGTACCGCCCGGTCCGGGACAGTTCCTGGTGGTGCCAGGACAACGACTCCCGCTCCTACAACCGCTGGGTCGACCCGCTCCCCGCCGACTGCCGCGCCGCCCAGTCCGAGCACCTGATCGACTACGGCACCCAGTACGCCTACGCCCTCGTCATCGCCTTCAACTACGACCGGCCCGTGCGCGGACGCGGAGCCGGCATCTTCCTGCACGTCGACGGCAACGGCGCGACGGCCGGTTGCGTGTCGGTGCCGCAGGACGCCATGCGCCGCATCCTCACCTGGACCGACCCCGCGGCGAAGCCGCACATCGCGATCGGCACGGAGAAGGGGGCCACGGCGGTCGGCCGTTACTGAACCGTGCGGCGCGCGCCCCTCAGGGCGCCGTGGGCAGGCTCATCGTGAACGACGTGGCGCCCGGACGGCTCTCCAGTTCCACGCTCCCCCCGTGCGCCTGCGCCACCGCCGCCACGATCGACAGGCCCAGGCCCGCTCCCCCTCCGGGGGCATCGGTGCGGCGGCGGTGTTCCGCCCGGGTGAACCGTTCGAAGACGGTGGGCCGGATGCCCTCCGGGACGCCGGGGCCGTCGTCGTGGACGCAGAGGGTGGCGTGGGCGGTGTCCGCCTCCAGGGTGACCGTCACCTCGGTGCCGGCCGGTGTGTGCAGACGCGCGTTGGCCAGCAGGTTCGCCAGCGCCTGGTGGAGACGGTGGGCGTCGCCCGGCACCGTGACCGGTTCCTCCGGCAGGTCCAGGGTCCAGCGGTGGGCGGGGCCCGCGGCGCGGGCGTCCGTCACCGCGTCCAGGACCAGGCGGGTCAGGTCCACCGGCAGGCGTTCCAGCGGGCGGCCCGCGTCCAGGCGGGCCAGCAGGAGCAGGTCGTCGACCATCTCGCCCATGCGGGCGGACTCGGCCGTGATGCGGCTCAGGGCGCGGGTCACCTCCGGGGGCACCGGACCGGGGTGCAGGAGGGCCAGCTCGGCGTGGCCGCGGACGGAGGCGACCGGGGTGCGCAGTTCGTGACTGGCGTCGGCGGCGAAGCGCCGTAGCCGCTCCTCCACGGCGTGCCGCTTGGTCAGCGCGTCCTCCACGTGGCCCAGCATGCGGTTGAAGGCCGTCGCCACCTGGCCGACCTCGCCGTGCGGGTCGGTGTCCGGGGCCCGTGGGGGCAGCGCGACCTCGCCGCTGGCCAGCGGGAGCTCACTGACCCGGGTGGCGGTGGCGGCGACCCGGCTGAGCGGCCGGAGCGACCACCGGACCCAGCAGGCCCCGGCCACGCCCGTGACGACCAGGGCGAGGCCGAAGACGACGCCGGCCACCAGTTCCAGCCGGTGGACCGCGGCCTGGACCGGCTCCAGGGGGAGGCCGACGAGCAGCACGTCTCCGTCCCGGCCCGGGGAGGCGACGATCCGGTAGTCGTGCAGGGCGGACAGGCCCACGGTGTGGGGCCTGCCGTCGGCCGGCAGCCGGGCCAGCCGGGCGGCGTCCCGCGCGGTCAGGTCGACGTCCAGGTCGGCCGCGGGGTCGCCGGAGCGGATCAGACCCGTGTTCGTGACCTTGCCGTCCAGCAGGCGGGCGCCGAAGGTGCCGGTGGCCGTGCGGCGGGTGTCGCCCTGTTCGTCGCCGTCGTGGTCGTCGGGTGCGTGGGGCAGCCGGCCGCCGTGTTCCAGGCTCTCCGGGAAGCGGGTGCCGACCTGGGTGAGCTGTTCGTCCAGGCGCCGGGTGAGGAAGCCGTCCAGTTCCACGACCGCGGCCAGGCCGACGGCCGCGCAGCTCACCGCCAGCAGCGCCACCAGTCCGACGGTGAGCCGGGCCCGGAGGGTGCGGGGGCGCACGGCACGGGGACGCGGCGGGGTCACCTGGTCACCGGCTTCAGGACGTAGCCGGCGCCGCGCACGGTGTGGATCATGGGCTCGCGGCCCGCGTCGACCTTCTTGCGCAGGTAGGAGATGTACAGCTCGACGACGTGCGCCCGGCCGCCGAAGTCGTAGGACCAGACCCGGTCGAGGATCTGCGCCTTGCTGAGCACCCGGCGCGGGTTGCGCATGAGGAGGCGCAGCAGTTCGAACTCGGTCGGCGAGAGGTCGATCAGCTCGCCGGCCCGGGTCACCTCGCGGGCGTCCTCGTCCATCACCAGGTCCCCGACGACGAGCCGCGGGCCCTCCTCCTGGGTGCGGGCCATGCCGGCCCGGCGCAGCAGACCGCGCAGCCGGGCGACGACCTCCTCCAGGCTGAAGGGCTTGGTGACGTAGTCGTCGCCGCCCGCGGTGATCCCGGCGATACGGTCCTCGACCGCGTCCCGTGCCGTCAGGAAGAGCACGCACACGTCGGGCTTCACCTCGTGCAGGCGGCGCAGCACCACGAAGCCGTCGGTGTCCGGGAGCATCACGTCCAGGACGACGGCGTCGGGCATCAGCTCGCGGGCGGCGGAGAGGGCGGCGGCGCCGTCACCGGCCGCGCGCACCTCCCAGCGCTCGTAGCGCAGGGCTCCGGTGAGCACCTCCGCGAGGTCGGGGTCGTCGTCGACGACGAGGACGCGCAGCGGGGTGCCGTCGGGGCGGGTGAGTGCGGGGCGGCCCAGGGGAGTGGTGTTCATCGCGCCTTCCAGCATCGCCGGTGCGCGCCGTTCCGGGCACGCCGGCCCCCTCTGGGTTTCCTGTGAGTCCGCCCGGGCCGGGCCTCACTCAGAGCTGTTTCAGAGCTTCGCCCCGCACAGTGGCCTGGCCGACGGACGAAAGGACGGCGACATCGTATGACCACCGTGGACACACCGCGGGCTGCCCCGGCCCCGCCGCTGCCCGTGACCGCACGGCGCTCCCCCGCCGGGCCCGTGCTGGCCTTGCTGTGGGCGGGGGCGGCGGCCGTACTCGCGCTCTGGTGGGCGGACACCGGGTCCGTCGTCGGGGCGGCCGGGTGGCTGACCGGGGCCGGGCGGATCGCGGGGCTGCTGTGCGGGTACGCCTGCGCGGTGCTGGTCGGGCTGATGGCGCGGGTGCCGCTGCTGGAGCGGCGCGTCGGCTCGGACCGGGTGGCCCGCTGGCACGCCCTGGCCGGCCGGTACACCGTCTGCCTGCTCCTCGCGCACGTCGTGCTGATCCTCACCGGGTACGCCGCCCAGGACCGGGCCTCCCTCCGGCACGAGGCGGTGACCGTCGTCCTCGACTATCCGGAGATGCTGAAGGCCACCGCCGGCACGGTGATCCTCCTCGCGGTCGGCGTCACCTCGGCGCGGGCCGTGCGCCGCCGGACGAGCCACGAGTTCTGGTACTGCGTCCACCTGCTGACGTACGCGGCCGTCTTCCTCGCCTTCGGGCACCAGCTGGCCCTCGGCGACGAGTTCAACGGCGAACCGGTCGCGACCGCCGCCTGGTACGCGCTGTACCTGGGCGTGGCGGCGCTGGTGCTGTGGTTCCGGATCCTCGCCCCGGTGCGGCTCAACCTGCGCCACCGCCTGCGCGTGGACTCCGTCCACCGGGAGGCGCCGGGGGTGTACTCGGTCGTCGTCCGGGGACGGCGCCTGGACGAACTGGGGGCGCGGCCGGGCGAGTTCCTGCGCTGGCGGTTCCTCGCCGAGGGCATGCGCCGGACGGCGACGCCGTACTCCCTGTCGGCGCCGCCGCGCCCGGACCTGCTGCGCATCACGGTCAAGGCGCTCGGCGACCACAGCGCGGCCGTCTCCCTGCTGCGCCCCGGCACCCGGGTGTGGGCGGAGGGCCCGTACGGCGCCCTGACCGCCGACCGGGCCGCCGGCCGGCGCACGCTGCTGATCGCCGCCGGCGTCGGCATCACCCCGCTGCGGGCGCTGTTCGAGACGCTCCCCGGCGAGGTGACCCTGCTGTACCGGGCGCGCTCGGCCGAGGACCTGGCCCTGGGCGGCGAGCTGGAGGCGATCGCCCGCCGGCGCGGCGGGCGGGTGCTGTACGCGCTCAACGGTCCGGGCGGGGAGCGCCCGCCCCTGACGGCGGCATCCCTGCGTGCCACGTTCCCGGGTCTCGCCGACGACCTCGACGTCTTCCTCTGCGGGCCGCACGGCTTCGCCCAGGACGTGTACCGGGCGCTGCGGGAGGCCGGGGTGGCGGACCGCCGCATCCACCACGAGTCGTTCGAGCTGTGAGCCGGGGCAAGGCCCGCGGAGAGACGGAGAAGAGCCGGACATGCACGCGTTGAAGAAGAACCGTCCCCTGCGCCGCACCGTGCTGGCGAGCGCCGCGACCGTCTCCGGGATGGTGCTGCTGCTGGCGCTGAAGCCGCACACCGCGCCCACGGTGGTGACGGCGAGCACCAAGTCCCCGGCCGCGTCGAGCAGTCCGGCGCCCGGCTCCGGCTCCGGCTCGGGCTCCGGCTCGGCCTCCGGGACCACGACGGCCACCGGGGACACCGTGCAGACCCGCTGGGGCCCTGTCCAGGTGCGCGTCACCGTGCGCGACGGCAGGCTCACCGACGTCACGGCGGTCAGCTCTCCGCAGGACAACCCACGCGACCAGGAGATCAACAGCTACGCCCTGCCCCAGCTGCGGCGCGAGGCGCTGGCGGCGCAGAGCGCCCAGATCGACACGGTGTCGGGAGCGACGTACACCAGTGACGGTTACCGGCAGTCACTCCAGTCCGCGCTGGACTCGGCGGGGCTCTGAACACTCCCGCCGTGCGGCACGTATCTGTGGGCCAAGGGTCAAGTCCCCACGGAGGAACCGTGACCACCACGCTCGCAGGCGGACGTGCCGCCCGCCGACAGACGATGCGCCGCATCCGCCCGCGCCGCTCCCCGGCCGTACCGCTGCTGCTCGCCGTCTGGGCGGGCGCGGCGGCCGTGCTGTGGCTCTGGTGGCACAACACCCCCTCCATCGCCGACGACACCGGCCGCATCCTCGGCGCGGGCCGGATCACCGGTCTGCTGGCCGGCTATCTCATGGCGCTGGTCGTGCTCCAGATGGCGCGCGTGCCGGCGCTGGAGCGGCGGGTCGGCTCCGACCGGGTGGCCCGCTGGCACGCGATGAGCGGCCGGTACACGCTGTGCCTGGTCGTCGCCCACGTCTTCCTCGTCATGTGGGGGTACGCGCGCCAGGCCGGCAGGTCGCTCGGTGACATCGTCCAGCAGACCGTCGACTCCGTCGAGCAGCTGCCGGACATGGGCAAAGCGGCCGTCGGCACGGGTCTGTTCGTGGTCATCGGGCTGACGTCGGTCGGCCCGATCCGCCGCCGGCTGCCGTACGACACCTGGTACCACGTCCACCTGCTGACCTACGCGGCGGTGTTCCTGACGTTCTGGCACCAGATCACCACCGGCAACGACTTCGCGGTGGAGCCCGCCGCCAAGACCTTCTGGTACGGCCTGTACGGCGCGGTCACCGCGCTGGTGCTCTGGTACCGGATCCTCACCCCGATCCGGCTGAACCTCCGGCACCGCATGTACGTGGAGGCGGTGATCGAGGAGACGCCGGGCATCGTGTCGGTGCTGATCGGCGGGCGGAAGCTGCACCGGATGGGCGCGGAGGCGGGCCAGTTCTTCCGCTGGCGGTTCCTCGCGCCGGGGATGCGGTTCAGCTCGCACCCGTACTCCCTCTCGGCGGCCCCGCGCCCCGGGATGCTGCGGATCACCGTGAAGGCGATCGGCGACCACAGCGCCCGGCTGCGCGAGCTGGCGCCCGGGACGAAGGTGTGGGCGGAGGGCCCGTACGGCGCGCTCACCGCGCAGCGGCGCAGCCGCGGCAAGGTGCTGCTGGTCGCGGGCGGGGTGGGCATCACGCCGATGCGGGCGCTGTTCGAGACACTGCCCGGCGCCGCCGGTGACATCACGCTCCTGTACCGGGCGAACACCACCCAGGACCTGGCGCTGTGGGACGAGCTGGCGGCCATCGCCGAGGAGCGGGGGGCCCGGCTGATGTACGCGGTGAACAGCCCGGAGGGCGAACGGCCGGACATCTCCGCGGAGAACCTCCAACGGAAGATCCCCGACGTCGACCGGCACGACGTCTTCATGTGCGGTCCGCCCGGGTTCGCGCAGTCGGTGTACGAGGCACTGCGCGAGGCGGGGGTTCCCGCCCGCCGTATCCACCACGAGTCGTTCGAGATGTGAGCGGAGCTGCGAACCGATGAGGAAGAGCCACCCCGTGCGGCGGGTCGTGCTGGCCACCGCCGCGACCGTGTCCGGCGTCGTGCTGCTGCTGTCGCTGAAGCCGGCGTCGGATCCGGCCGCCGCGTCGGCGGCGGGCGCGGCCCCCCAGGCGACGGCGGCCGGGCAGGAGTCGCCGCAGGGCGGAGCGCGGGGCGCGGCCCCGGCGGGCTCCGGCACGGTGACCGGTGACGCGGTGCGCACGCAGTACGGGGCCGTGCAGGTACGGCTGACCGTCAGCGGCGGCAAGATCACGAAGGCCGAGGCGGTACAGGCACCCAAGGGCGGCCTGAGCGACCAGAAGACCCAGCTCGCCGTCCCCAGGCTCAACCAGGAGGCCGTGGCGGCGGGAACGGCGGACATCGACGCCGTCTCCGGGGCGACGTACACCAGCGAGGGCTACAAGAAGTCGCTGCAGTCCGCGCTGGACAAGATCGGGCCGGCGTCGTCGGGCACCGCCGGCACGGCCGGCCCGGCGCAGGCGCGGACCGTCACCGGGAAGGCCGCCCAGACCCCGTACGGGCCCGTCCAGGTGCGGATCACGGTCGCCGACGGCAAGATCACCAAGGCCGAGGCGGTACAGGCACCCAAGGGCGGCCTGAGCGACCAGAAGACCCAGCTCGCTGTCCCCCGGCTCAACCAGGAGGCCGTGGCGGCGGGAACGGCGGACATCGACGCCGTCTCGGGAGCCACCTACACCAGTACCGGCTACCGGCAGTCCCTTCAGTCGGCCCTGGACCAGGCCGGTGGCTGACACGATGGCCGAGGAGGCTCAGGCGCCCGCCGCGGTGCGTCACGCGGAGGAGGTCATGGGGACGGTCTTCTCCTTCGACGTCCGCGGCGGGGAACCGGACGCGGTACGGGCGGCGCTCGCCGAGGCCGTCGCCGGGCTGCACCGGGCGGACGCGCTGTTCAGCACCTACCGCGAGGACAGCGAGGTGTCGCGGCTGGCCCGGGGTGAGCTGGAGGTCTCCCGGTGCGCCCCCGAGGTGGCCGAGGTGCTGGAGCTGGCGGCCGAGGCGGAGCGGGTGAGCGAGGGGTGGTTCAGCACCCGTTACCGGGGCTCGCCGGACCCCACCGGCATCGTCAAGGGCTGGGCTGCCGAGCGGGCGGCGCGGCTGCTGGCGGCGGTGGCAGGGGTGCGGGGCGTGAGCGTCAACGGGGGCGGGGACGTGCAGTTGCTGGGCGCGCCGGAGCCGCAGCGCGCCTGGCGGGTGGGGGTCTCCGATCCGCTCCGGCCCGGCGGGCTGGCGGCGGTGGTCTCGGCGGCGGGCACGCAGGAGCTGGCGGTGGCGACGTCCGGTACGGCGGAGCGGGGGGCGCACATCGTGGACCCGCGCACCGGCCGGTCAGCGGTGACGGACCTGGTGGCGGTCACGGTCGTGGGACCGCGTCTGACGTTCGTCGACTGCTGGGCCACGGCCGCGTTCGCGATGGGTTCCCGGGCGGGGCTGGCCTGGCTCGAGTCCCTGCCGGACGTGGAGGCCCTGCTGATCACCGCCGGCGACGAGGTGCGGTGCACCGGGGGGCTGGCGGCACGGCTGGGCTGAGGGCGGCCCGCTCCCGGTACAGCGTGCGGGAGCTCACGCGGCTCCCGGTCCACCGTGCGGGATTTTCCCCTCCGTGAGCCGTCCGACCCGGTCCCGACGGCCGTCCGGTCCATGGGTCCCGCACCGGGAACGAGCCGGACGACGGCACGGGCGGCAGCGGCCCGGGCGGCCGGTGCCCGCGACCGGAGCGCGGGGCGCCGCCGATCGCGTCCCGGCGGTGCGGCCCGCCGTCACCGCGCTCGGACCTGCCCGTGCCGGCCCGCGACGGGTGGGCCGGCCGGCTCACGTCTCCGGGGTGACGACCTGCGCCTTCCGCAGCTGCGCGGTGGCGAGGACGGTGCCGTCGGACGACGCCAGACGGGCCCCGGAGTACCGGGTGAGGTCGACGGGGACGGCCACGCCCCAGGCGCCGTGGCCGTCGCGCACGGGGAAGTCGCCGACGCGGACGCTGGTGCCGTCGGCGCGCTCCAGGAAACAGGTGACCGTCCCGGTGTACCGGGTGCCGGGGCGGGTGAGCGCGACGGTCAGGAACATCCAGCCGGGGGTGCCGGGGTGGGCGTAGACCTCGCCGGCGGACGGCCCGCCGCGCCCGGCCGGGGTCATGTCCCCGACGAGCACCGGCTCGGACTCGACGGCGGGCGGCGGCGAGGCGGTGACCTCCTCGACGGCGGTGCCGACCGCCCAGCCGGCGAATCCGACGGCGACGGCGAGCGCGGCACCGGCCGCGGCGACCCGTACCCGGGCCCGCCGGGCGCGGTGGCGCAGGCCCCGGCGCGGGGGGCCGAGGACGCCCGCCGGCCGCCGCCCGGGTGCCGCCGACCGGGCGAGGCCGCGCGCCACACGGGTCTCGAAGCCGGGCGGCGGCTCGCGGTCCGGGAGCAGCCCGGCCAGCCGGTCGCCGACCAGGGTCAGTTGCCGGACGTACTCCCGGCAGTCCGCGCACCGGTCCAGATGGGCGACCGCCTCGGCCCGCTCGCGGCCGGGCAGCACGCCCAGAGCCAGCTCGGGACCGGCCTCCCGCAGCTTCTCGCAGTTCGCGTCACCGGACATGGTCGCCCCGTTCCCGAGAGGCGACGGCGGCGCGCAGCCGTGCCATCGCCGTCCTGATCCGCGTCTTGGCGGTACCCAGCGGGATCCGCTCCGCGTCGGCGACCTGCCGGGCCGTCATGCCGTAGACGCCGGCCATCATCAGCGCCCTCGCCTGTTCCCGTGGCAGCCCTGCCAGGGCGGACCGGACCTGGGCGGACGCCTCGTCGGCCAGTGCCCACCGCTCGGGGGTCTCGGTGACGGCGTCCAGGAGGGCTTCGAGGTCCTCGGGAGCCACCGGCTCCGTCCGCCGCGCCCGGACCGCGTCGACGGCCAGGTTGTGCGCGATGGCCGTCAGCCAGGTCATGACCGAGCCGCGACGCGAGTCGTAGATCTGCGCGTGGCGCCACGCGCGCTCGAACGTCTGCTGGGCGACGTCCTCGGCGAGCTGCTGGTCCCCGGTGACGGCCATGGCCACACCGAAGACCCGGCGCTGGAACCTCCGTACGAAGATGACGGCCAGCTCCGGATCTCCGGCGGCCAGCCCGGACAGCAGAGCCTCGTCCGGGAGGCGGCCGACGGCGAACCGGTAACCCGACACACCTCTGTGTACGTTCGACGGCCGCCAGGGGATTGCCCGTCCCCCTGCCCGCTCGCCGCGGAAGATCACATGCTCATTCTGCGTCCGCCGGCCGGGCCCCGCACGCGGTCAGTGCCCGTTCTGCGCCAGCCGCAGCAGGTGGTCGGCCAGGGCCTGGCCCCCGCTGGGCTCCCGGCTGATCAGCAGCAGCGTGTCGTCGCCGGCGATCGTCCCGAGGATGTCGTGCAGTTCCGCCTGGTCGATGGCGGAGGCGAGGAACTGCGCGGCCCCCGGAGGAGTGCGCAGAACCACCAGGTTCGCCGAGGCCTCCGCGGAGATCAGCAGCTCCTGGGAGAGCCGCCGCATCCGCTCCTCCTTCGCCGACTCCCCCAGCGGAGCACGGGGCGTGCGGAAGCCGCCCTCGCTCGGCACCGCGTAGATCAGGTCACCGTCGGTGTTGCGGATCTTCACCGCGTTCAGCTCGTCGAGATCCCGGCTGAGCGTCGCCTGGGTCACGCTCAGCCCGTCGTCGGCGAGCAGCTTCGCCAGCTGGCTCTGCGACCGCACCGGCTGCCGGTTGAGGATGTCCACGATCCGCCGGTGCCGTGCGGTGCGGGTCTGCGGCACGGCGGGCCCGGCGCCGTTCGCGGCCTCGTGGTCCTGCGCCTCGCTCATCGTCGTCTCATTCTCCGGATCGTCCTTCCCCGTCGGCGGGGTTCGCCGCGTCGAGGATGCCGGGCAGCGCCCGGAGCAGCGCACCCGCCTCGTCGTCGCGCAGATTCAGCGGCGGCATGAGCCGTACGACGTCGGGGGCGGGCGCGTTCACCAGGAACCCGGCCTCCTGAGCCGCCTCCTGCACCTGCGGTGCGCGCGGCCCGGTGAGCACGATACCCAGGAGCAGGCCCGCACCCCGGACATGATCGACCAAGGGGTGGCCCAGCGCCTCGACACCGTCCCGCAACCTCTCGCTCTGCCGCTTGACGTTGTCGAGCAGGCCCTCGCCCTCGATGGTGTCGAGCACGGCGAGCCCGGCGGCGCACGCGACCGGATTGCCGCCGAAGGTGGTCCCGTGCTGGCCGGGCCGGAGCAGTTCGGCGGCCCGGCCGAAGGCCACGGTCGCGCCGAGCGGCAGCCCCCCGCCGAGCTGCTTGGCGAGGGTGACGACGTCGGGCAGCACGCCCTCGTGGGCCTGGTACTCGAACCAGGTGCCGGTCCGCCCGATGCCGGTCTGCACCTCGTCCAGGACGAGCAGCGCACCCGTGGCGGCGGTGATCGCGCGGGCCGCCTTGAGGTAGCCGGCCGGCGGCACGACCACGCCGTTCTCGCCCTGGATCGGCTCGATGACCACCAGGGCGGTGTCCTCGGTGACGGCGGCGGCCAGCGCCTGCGCGTCGCCGTAGGGGACGTGGGTGACCTCGCCGGGCAGTGGCCGGAAGGGTTCCTGCTTGGCGGGCTGGCCGGTGAGCGCGAGGGCGCCCATCGTGCGGCCGTGGAAGCCGCCGTCGGTGGCGACCACGTGGGTGCGCCCGGTGAGCCGGCCGATCTTGAAGGCGGCCTCGTTGGCCTCGGCGCCGGAGTTGCAGAAGAAGACCCGGCCCTCCCGGCCGAACAGCGCCAGGAGCCGTTCGGCGAGGGCGACGGTGGGCTCGGCCATGAAGAAGTTGGAGATGTGGCCGAGGGAGCCGATCTGCCGGGTCACGGCCTCGACGACCGCGGGGTGGGCGTGGCCGAGCGCGTTGGTGGCGATGCCGCCGACGAAGTCGAGGTACTCCCGGCCCTCGGCGTCCCAGACCCGGGTGCCCTCGCCGCGGACGAGGGGCAGCCGCGGGGTGCCGTAGTTGTTCATGAGCGCGCCCTGCCAGCGCTCGGTCAGCTCCTGGTTCCCCTGGTGGCCCTGGTGGCCCTGGTGATCCGTCACTGCGCGTCCCCCTCAAGCTCGTCGGGCACGACCATGGTGCCGATGCCCTCGTCGGTGAAGATCTCCAGCAGGATCGAGTGCTGGACCCGGCCGTCGATGACGCGGGCGGTCCTCACGCCGTTGCGCACGGCGTGCAGGCAGCCCTCCATCTTCGGCACCATGCCGGAACTGAGCTCCGGCAGCAGCTTCTCCAGCTCCGAAGCGGTGAGCCGGCTGATCACCTCGTCGGAGTTCGGCCAGTCCTCGTAGAGGCCCTCGACGTCGGTGAGGACCATGAGGGTTTCGGCGCCCAGTGCCGCAGCGAGTGCCGCAGCCGCCGTATCAGCATTGACGTTGTAGACATGTCCGTCGTCCTGGGAGCGGGCGATCGAGGAGACGACCGGGATGCGGCCGTCGGCGAGCAGCGCCTCGATGGCGCCCGTGTCGAGGGCGGTGATCTCGCCGACCCGCCCGATGTCGACCGGCTCGCCGTCGATCTGCGGGGTGTGCTTGGTGGCGGTGATGGTGTGCGCGTCCTCGCCGGTCAGGCCGACGGCGAACGGGCCGTGCTGGTTGAGCAGGCCGACCAGCTCGCGCTGCACCTGCCCGGCCAGCACCATCCGTACGACGTCCATGGCGTCCTCGGTGGTGACGCGCAGGCCCGCCTTGAACTCGCTGACGATGCCGTGCCGGTCGAGGGCGGCGCTGATCTGGGGGCCGCCGCCGTGCACGACGACGGGCTGGAGACCGGCGTGCCGCAGGAAGACGACGTCCTGGGCGAAGGCGGCCTTCAGCTCCTCGTTCACCATGGCGTTGCCGCCGAACTTGATGACGACGGTCTTGCCGTGGTGCCGGGTCAGCCAGGGCAGCGCCTCGATGAGGATCTGGGCTTTCGGCAGTGCCGTGTGTTTCCGCGTCGTGGTCATGAGGAGTAGGCGCTGTTCTCGTGGACGTAGTCGGCGGTCAGGTCGTTGGTCCAGATGGTCGCGGTCTCGGCGCCGGCGGCGAGGTCGGCCACGATGTGGACCTCGCGGTAGCGCATGTCGACCAGGTCGCGGTCCTCGCCGACGCTGCCGTTCTTGCAGACCCAGACACCGTTGATGGCGACGTTGAGCTGGTCCGGTTCGAAGGCGGCCTTCGTGGTGCCGATCGCGGAGAGGACGCGGCCCCAGTTGGGGTCCTCGCCGTGGATCGCGCACTTGAGGAGGTTGTTGCGGGCGATGGAGCGGCCCACCTCGACGGCGTCCTCCTCGCTCGCCGCGTTGACCACCTCGACCCGGATGTCCTTGCTCGCGCCCTCGGCGTCGCCGATGAGCTGCCGGCCGAGGTCGGCGCAGACCTGCCGCACGGCCTCGGCGAAGTCCTCGTACCGCGGGGTGACGCCGGAGGCGCCGGAGGCGAGCAGCAGGACGGTGTCGTTGGTGGACATGCAGCCGTCGGAGTCGACGCGGTCGAAGGTGACCTTGGTCGCCGCGCGCAGGGCCCGGTCCAGGGTCGCCTCGTCCAGGTCGGCGTCGGTGGTCAGGACGACGAGCATGGTGGCGAGGCCCGGGGCGAGCATGCCCGCTCCCTTGGCCATGCCGCCGACGGTCCAGCCGCCCTCGCCGCTGACGACGGACGTCTTGTGGACGGTGTCGGTGGTCTTGATGGCGATGGCGGCCTTCTCGCCGCCGTGCTCGCTCAGCGAGGCGGCGGCCGTCTCCACGCCCTTGAGGACCTTGTCCATGGGGAGCGGCACGCCGATCAGGCCGGTGGAGCAGACGGCGACCTCGATGGCGCCCCGGCCGAGCACCTCGGCGGTCTTCTCGGCGGTGGCGTGGGTGTCCTGGAAGCCCTGGGGACCGGTACAGGCGTTGGCGCCGCCGGAGTTGAGGACGACCGCCGAGACCTGGCCGCTCTTGAGGACCTGCTCGGACCAGAGCACCGGCGCGGCCTTCACGCGGTTGGAGGTGAAGACGCCCGCGGCGGCACGGCGGGGCCCGTTGTTGACCACGAGGGCCAGGTCGGGGTTGCCGTTCTCCTTGATCCCGGCGGCGATCCCCGCCGCCGTGAATCCCTTGGCTGCCGTGACGCTCACTGCATCTCCTTGTTCGCTTCTCCGCCCGTGCAGCGCAGCGGTGCGGCCGTCGTCGTCGTCCGCGGCCCGGGGGCTGCACGCACTTCCCCGGCTACCGCCGGGAGGTGCCCCCCGCTCACGGTGCGACTCCGATCGTGGAAAGCCCGGTGGTCTCGTCGAGACCCAGGGCGATGTTCATGCTCTGGACGGCACCGCCCGCGGTGCCCTTGGTCAGGTTGTCGATGGCGCTGATCGCGATGATGCGGCCCACGGCGGCGTCGTACGCGACCTGCACCTGAACGGCGTTGGAACCGTGGACGGACGCCGTCGCGGGCCACTGGCCCTCGGGGAGCAGGTGGACGAAGGGCTCGTCGGCGTAGGCCTTCTCGTAGGCGGCGCGCACCGCGTCGGCCGTGACCCCCTCGGCGGCGGACGCGCTGCACGTGGCGAGGATCCCGCGCGGCATGGGGGCGAGGGTGGGGGTGAAGGAGACCTTCACCGTCCTCCCGGCCACCCCGCTGAGGTTCTGGATCATCTCGGGGGTGTGCCGGTGGCCGCCGCCGACGCCGTACGGCGACATGGAGCCCATGACCTCGCTGCCGAGCAGGTGCGGCTTGGGGGCCTTGCCCGCGCCGGAGGTGCCGGACGCGGCGACGATCACCGCCTCGGGCCCGGCGAGTCCGGCCGCGTAGGCCGGGTACAGGGCGAGGGAGACGGCGGTCGGGTAGCAACCGGGCACCGCGATGCGCCTGGACCCCGCGAGCCGGGCGCGGGCACCGGGGAGTTCGGGGAGGCCGTAGGGCCAGGTGCCGGCGTGCGGGGAACCGTAGAACCGCTCCCAGTCGGCCGGGTCCTCGAGCCGGAAGTCGGCGCCCATGTCGATCACGAGGACGTCGGGTCCGAGCTGCTCGGCGACGGCGGCGGACTGGCCGTGCGGCAGCGCGAGGAAGACCACGTCGTGCCCGGCGAGGGCCTCGGGCGTGGTCTCGGCCAGCACGCGGTCGGCCAGCGGCAGCAGATGCGGCTGGAGCGCGCCGAGCCGCTGTCCGGCGTTGGAGTTCCCGGTCAGGGCACCGATCTCGATCCCGGGGTGTGCGAGGAGCAGGCGCAGGACCTCTCCGCCCGCGTATCCGCTCGCCCCGGCCACCGCCGCACGTACCGCCATGTCCATCCTCCTCCTGGATGGCATGACTATACGTATCGCTGCACGTTTATGCAATCGATCCAGGTGACATCACCCGGCGCGAGACGAGGAAGGTGACCGGGATCGCCGCCGCGGAGGCGAGGAGCGGGGCGAAGCGGCTGCCGGCGTGCAGGAGGTCGACGACGACGTAGACGCCCGCCGTGGTGATCAGGAAATTCGTCACGTTCGTCAGCGGGAAGAGCAGGAATTTCCGCCAGGTGGGCCGGGTCCGGTAGGTGAAGCGCGCGTTCAGGAAAAAGGACCCGACCATGCTGAGCAGAAATGCCAGGATGTGCGCGGCCAGATAGGGAAGGGCCGTCAGGAACAACAGGTAAAGACAGTAGTAGGCCGCCGTGTTCACGACGCCGACCGCCGCGAAGGTCAGAATCTGCCGCATCAGGGGATGAGATCTTTCGTCCGTTCCACGTTGGTCGCCTTCACCAGGAAGTGCGGGCGCCCCTTCACCTCGTAGTAGATGCGGCCGGTGTACTCCCCGATGACTCCCAGCATGACCATCTGAACGCCCGCGAGGGCGGTGACGGCGGTGATGATGGTCACATAGCCGGGGGTCTGGACGCCGTGGACGAGCGCGGCGCCCACGATCCAGGCGGTGTAGAGGCCCGCGCACAGCAGCAGGGCCACACCGAGCCAGAGTGCGGCGCGCAGCGGGCGGTTGTTGAAGGACAGCAGGCCGTCGAGGCCGTAGTTGAGCAGGCCGCGCAGGTTCCAGGAACTGCGGCCGGCCTCGCGCGCGGCGTTGCGGTACTCGAAGGTGGTGCTCGGGAAGCCCACCCAGGCGAACAGGCCCTTGGAGAACCGGTTGTACTCGGTGAGCGCCAGCACCGCGTCCACCACCCGGCGCGACAGCAGCCGGAAGTCCCCCACGCCGTCGACGAGTTCGACGTCGACCAGCCGGTTGACGAGCCGGTAGTACAGCCGGGCGGTGAGGGTCCGGGTGAACCGGTCGCCGGTGCGGGTGCGCCTGGCGATGACCTGGTCGTGGCCCTGTTCGCGCAGCTCGACCATGCGCCTGATCAGCGCCGGCGGGTGCTGGAGGTCGGCGTCCATGACGATCACCGAGTCGCCCGAGGCGTGCCGCAGACCCGCGAGCAGGGCCGCCTCCTTGCCGAAGTTGCGGCTGAGGGAGACGTAGCGCACCCGGGAGTCGAGGTCCGCCAGCGACCTGAGGACCGCGAGCGTCCGGTCCCGGCTGCCGTCGTCGACGTACACGAACTCCATGTCGTGGCCCAGGGGCAGCAGTTCCTCGGCGACCTTCTGGACCTCCTCGTGGAAGCGGGCGAGGACGTCCTCCTCGTTGTAGCAGGGCGCGACGATCGATATCAGCATGCGGGGTCCCCCCTGGGCGCGGTCAGTGAGCGGCGGTCAGGCGCTCGCGCGGCGATGTGGTCGTGGGCGGCGCCGGGGCGCGCCGGCGGCGGACGGCGGTGAGGGCGGTGAGCACGACGAGCGTCAGCAGCGAGGCGGCGCCCACGGCCGTGCCCAGCCGCAGGCCGGGTGGGTGGAAGGTGCAGGTCAGGCTGGTGGCGGTGCCGTCGAGGGGCACGGCGATCAGGCCGTGGAAGACGCCGGCGGGCCGCTCGGGGCCGTCGCCGGTGGCGCAGCGCCAGCCGGCGATCCGGGGGGCCGCGACGACCGCGACGCCCTTGCTGCCGGCGCGCAGCCGGGCCCGCACGGTGGCACCGGAGACGGTCACCTCGGTGGCGCCGCCCGCCTTCAGGCGGGCGGCGGCGGTGGCCAGCCGCGCCGGGTCCAGGCAGCCGACGGCGGCGGACGGGATGCGCCCGGGCCGGTCCGGCCGCAGCTCGATCCGCAGCGGACCCGGGGCGGGGGCGGTGCCGAGCGGCTCCATGGCGGCGCGGGTGCGCGGGAACTGGGAGCGGAACCGGGCGGGCTCCCCGGCGCCGGCGAGCCGCGCGGTGCCGGAGAAGTCCGGGGCCCACAGGTGGACCTGGGTGCCGGCCGGGCACCGGGCGGTGATCGTCGGCCGGACCAGGGCGTTGCCGGTGCCGACCCGGCGGGACGGGAGGGGCCGCCCGTCGTCGTCGCGCACGGTCACGCGGGACACGGTGTAGACGCGGCTGCCGAGCAGCAGTTCCTGGTTGCGGTACGGCGACGGTCCGAACGGTGTCCTGTCGGGCGCGGCCCGGACGGTGACCAGCGGCGGTACGTCCCGGCGGGTGACGGTCACCGGCCCGGCGTACGGGGACAGGTACTTCTGGTGCGGGTCGGGCGGGGAGTGCACCCGGGCGCCGACGGAGAAGACGACGTCCGTGACGGCGTTGTCCAGGCTCTGCAGGTTGCGGCCGCGCGAGGTCCAGCCGTCGCCGAGGGCGGTGAGGGTGCGGCTGAGGACGTCCGAGGTCAGGCTGCTGTAGTACTGGGCGCCCTCACCGCCCACCAGCAGCGGGTCGTTGCCGACGGTCTGCTCGCGGCCGGGGTCGGTGCGGTACCGCGGCCAGTCGTCGGCCCCGGCGATCGCCGCCGCCTGCGTCTCCTGCCGCTCGCCCCAGGGCTCGTAGTCGTCCAGGTGCCCGAGGCGCAGCCGGGTGGCCACGGCCGAGGTGGCGGCCGTCTCGCCCACCTGGGCGCCGAGGAGCAGGACGACGGCCAGCCCGGCGAGCCGGGCGCGGTGTCCGGCGCGGCCCAGCAGGACCAGGCCGCCGACCGCGCCCGCGAGGGCGAGCAGCAGCACCGGCCAGGTGTACGGCCGGACCAGCGTGCTGCGGCTCGCGACGGCGACGACCAGCACGAGCAGGGCGGCCGCGGCACCGAGGGAGCGCCGGTCGGGCAGGCCGTACGCCACCGCGTGCCAGGCGGCGACGACCAGCAGGCCGCACAGCACGAACGCCTGCCGGTAGGCGCTGCCCTGCGGGGTGGCGAAGGCGTGCCACAGCAGGTGGGTGGGGCCCCACTGGAGGGAGAGGGCCACCAGGAGCACCAGCGCCGTCCAGCCGGCGCGCACCCGGACCGGCACCGCCCGGTGGAAGGGCAGGGCGAGCGCGAGGAGCAGGGCGGTGACGCCGACGTAGAGGGCCGGGGAGCCGAAGCCGTAGGTCGCGGGCAGCAGCCGGGCGGCCACGTCCTCGGTGGGCACGGGCGCGAACCGGCGTACGCGGCCGGGGTAGGCGTGTTTCGTGCCGAAGTAGACGACCGTGACGAGCGGGGCGGCGAGGCCCGTGCCGAGGACGGTGGTGAGGGCGGCGCGGCCGGCGGTGGCGAGGGCCTGCCGGCGCGGCGGGCGCGCGAGCAGCAGGCGCAGCAGCAGGACGAGGGCGGCGCCGAGGGTGGCCATGTAGGCGGTGTAGAAGTTGGCGGTCCAGGCGAGGGCGACGACGAGGACGCCGGTCAGGCGCCGGCGTCCGGTGAGCGCCCACTCGCCGACCAGGCACAGCAGCGGCAGGGCGATCAGGCCGTCGAGCCACATGGGGTTGTAGGAGGCGTCGGCCGTGCTCCAGCCGCACAGCGCGTACGAGGTGCCGAGCAGGCCCGCCGCCCACCAGCGGCCGGGGCGCAGGGTGAGCAGCAGCCAGGCCATGGCCGCCGCCGCGGAGGCGGTCTTCAGCACGGTGACGGCGTAGACGGCGAGGTCGATGCCGTCGCGTGGGAAGAGGGCGACGAGCAGGGCGTAGGGGCTGCCGAGGTAGGTGCCGAGGTCGGGCAGGAAGCCGGCGCCGTAGCCCGACTGCCAGTTGACGAGGAGGCCGCCGTGGCCCCGGCCGTGCAGCAGGTCCCACAGGTGGGCGTGGAAGGGCACGTACTGGTTGCCGAGGTCGTTGACGCTGCGGGTGCGGGGGCCGAAGGGATAGCCGCGCGCCAGCACGTCACCGGCACAGAAGGCGGTGACCGTGACGGCGGCGGCGAGCAGGGCGGCGGCCTGCCGCGGCCGGGAGACCGCTTTCACACCCTGTTCCTGTCCGGGTGCCGCTGCGGGTTCCCGTGCGCGGTGCCGCTTTCGCCGGGCTCGGTATTGCGGTGCATTTTCGGCGGTCCTCACGGAATGTGTGCCCCATCGATTCGCCGACTTAGACGGAGCGGGATTCCGGATGGTTGCGCGCCCGCCGGAAAATGAGGCGGCCTCTTCCGAACACGGGAAACACCGGGTGAATTTAATGTCCTGCCGGAAAACATTCGCTTTCCGGTGGGTGTTCTCAGGGTGAACCGGCCTTGCGGGCCGCGTAGGCCCGGGCCGCCCGGACCCGGTTGCCGCACTTGGTGGTGCACCAGCGGCGGGCGCCGTGGGAGCGCAGGAACCAGCGGGCGCACCCCTGGGCGGCGCACTCGGTGAGCAGGTCCGCGTCGGCGCCGGTGAGCAGGTCGGTGGCGTCCTCGGCGAGCTGGGACAGCGCGGCGGCGGCCGGGTTGCCGGTGTCGGGGACGTCGGCGCGGCGGGGGCCGTCGGCGGTCCAGGCGAGCCGGGGCGTGGCGGGGGCGGCGGCGAGGGTGGCGTTGAGGGTGTCGAGGGCGTCGGCGGGCGGCCGCGTCCCGGCGGCCCGGGCGGCGAACAGGGCCCGCAGCGCCTCGCGCAGGGCCCGCAGCCGGCCGGACTGCCTGCCGTTCAGGCTCACCCGGTCGGGCAGCAGCGCGTGCCGGACCAGCCACAGATGGGCGGCCTCGGTGTCGTCGAGCAGGTCGACCTGCCCGTGGCTGACCGTGAACCGGGTGTTGACCAGCGCCAGCGCGGCGTACTCGTCCTCGCCGGGGACGGGGAGCTGGCGCAGGTGGACGGGGGCCTCGTGATGCACGGCTCTCATGGTAATCCTTGCGGTTCCGCGTGAGGAGAACGTAGCGTGTCTCACGGTGAATCAGGTACGAAACCGTGAGAGGTGAGCGTCGTGGGCTTCGACGTGGACGCGCTGCGCAAGGACTTCCCGATCCTTCGGCGGACGGTGGCGAGCGGCGCGCCGCTCGTCTACCTGGACTCCGGGGCGACCACCCAGAAGCCCCTCCAGGTGCTGGACGCCGAGCGGGACTTCTACCTCACGCACAACGCGGCCGTGCACCGCGGGGCGCACCAGCTGGCGGGCGAGGCGACGGAGGCGTACGAGCAGGCCCGGCACGCCGTCGCCCGGTTCATCGGCGCGGCCGACGACGAGGTGGTCTTCACCAAGAACACCACCGAGGGCATCAACCTGGTCGCCTACGCGCTGGGCAACGCCGGCCGGCTCGGCCCCGGCGACCGGATCGTGGTGACCGAGATGGAGCACCACGCCAACCTGGTCCCCTGGCAGCAGCTCGCCGAGCGGACCGGCGCCACGCTCGACTGGTTCGGTCTCACCGACGACGGCCGCCTCGACCTGTCCCGGGCGGACGAACTGCTGGACGAGCGCACCAAGGTGCTCGCCCTCACCCACCAGTCCAACGTCCTCGGCACCATCAACCCCGTGCGCGCCCTCGCCGACCGCGCGCACGCGCACGGCGCCCTCGTGGTCGTGGACGGCGCCCAGTCCGTCCCGCACCGCCCGGTCGACGTGGGCGGGCTGGGCGCGGACTTCCTCGCCTTCTCCGGGCACAAGATGCTCGGCCCGAACGGCGTCGGTGTGCTGTGGGGCCGCGCCGGACTCCTCGCCGGGCTGCCGCCGTTCCTCACCGGCGGCTCGATGATCGAGATCGTGGAGATGGACCGCACCACCTTCCTGCCGCCGCCGCAGCGCTTCGAGGCGGGTGTGCCGATGACCGCGCAGGCGGTGGGGCTCGCGGCGGCGGTGGAGTACCTGGAGCGGCTGGGCATGGCCGAGGTGGCCGCGCACGAGGACACGCTCACCGCGCGCGCCCTCGAGCTGCTCGCCGAGGTGCCCGGGGTCCGGGTGGTCGGTCCCGCGGACCTCACCGACCGGGGCTCGGCCGTCTCCTTCACGGTCGACGGCGTCCACCCGCACGACGTCGGCCAGGTGCTGGACGAGCGGGGCGTCGCCGTGCGTGTCGGCCACCACTGCGCCCGTCCGATCGTCCGCCGCTACGGCATCCCGGCGACGACCCGGGCGAGCTTCTACGTCTACAACACCCTGGACGAGGTGGACGCGCTGGTGGACGGCGTCCGGGCGGCGCAGAAGTACTTCGGGGTGTGACCCGCGGGTCCGCAGGAGAAGGTCTCCGCCGGGCGTGGGCCGCCGCCCCTCGGACATGACCTTGCCGCCGTGCCCGACGGCGGTCGAGCGCGTCGACGGGGCCACCGGCACCCCGCACCCGGCGGCACCGGGGCCGCGTAAGCTCCGGGACATGCGTGAGTTCTGGCCGGTGCCCGACGTGCTGGCCCATCTGGCCGGGCGGTGGCGCGTCGAACGTGACGTGCGGGACCTGGCGAGCGGGGACGAGGGGCACTTCACGGGGACGACCGACTTCACCGCGCTGGACGGCGGCGGTCTGCTGCACGAGGAGTCCGGCACCTTCACCTGGCAGGGGGTGGCCCGGCCCGCCACCCGGACCCTGCGCTTCCTGCCGGGACCCGGGCCCGGCCGGGCCGACGTGCGGTTCGCGGACGGGCGGCCCTTCCACGAACTGGACCTCACCACGGGCCGGTACGTCGCCGGCCACCCCTGCGCGGCCGACCTCTACCGCGGCGAGTTCACCGTCCGGGACGCCGACCACTGGCGCACGGTCTGGCGCGTCGGCGGACCCGCGAAGGACCTCGTCCTCACCACCGACTACGTGCGCGAGACAGCGGCCCGCTATCCGCGCGAGGCCTGAGCCCGGACCCCGTCGAAGCGGAGGTTCCAGCGGCCGGAGCGGCCCGTGACCGTCGTCGTGGACAGCGGGCGGACGTCGATGTTCCAGTAGGACGAGGGGGGCGCCTTCAGCGCGTAGACCAGGGCCGCCCGGATCACGGACGGCTCGGCCACGGCGACGATCCGGCCGCCGTCGTCCGCAGGCCGGGTGTCCAGCCAGCCGCCGACCCGGGAGATGAACGCCAGCAACGACTCGCCGCCGTGCGGGGTGGACCGCGGGTCGGCGAGCCAGGCGTCCACCGCGTCCGGCTCCCGGGCCATCGCCTCGCCCAGCGTCAGCCCCCGCCAGCGGCCCATGTCGCAGTCCCGCAGCGCGAGCTGGACCAGCGGGGCGTAGCCCAGGGCGTCGCCGGTGGCCCGGCTGCGGGGCGTCGGCGAGCAGTAGCGCAGCTCGGCCGCGGCCAGCGGCAGCAGGTCCCCGGCGACACGCTGCACCTCGTCCCAGCCGCCCTGGTCCAGTGGCCGGTCGTCCTCGAAGCGCTCCGCGAGCAGCGCGGCACCGCGCGCGGCGGCGACGAACGTCACCCTCAGTGGCATGCGGTGATGGTGGGCCCCGGCGCGCAGCAGGTCAAGAGAAGGGGCGTGGTCAGGCGTCGGCCGGGCGCCCGAAGGTGTGCACCATGTACAGCTCGGGACGGTCCAGCGGACGGAAGCCCAGCTTCTCGTAGACCCCGTGCGCGTCCTGCGTCGCCAGCAGCAGCCGGCGCAGGCCGAGCGGCTCCAGGTGCGCGCGGACGCGGGCGACGAACGCCGTGCCGAGGCCCTTCCCGCGCACCGACGGGTCGACGTACACATCGGCGAGCCAGGCGAAGAGCGCCTGGTCGGTGACCACGCGCGCGTACGCCACCTGCTCCCCCGAGGACGTGTCGTACACGCCGTAGTTCATCGAGGACGCCATCGCCCGCTCGTGCTTCTCCCGCGTGCGGCCGACCGCCCAGTACGCGTCGGAGGACAGCCAGCCGTGCACGCGCTCCACGTCGACGCGGCCGGAGTCGGCGGAGAACTCGTATCCCTCGGGCAGGGCGGGTGCATCGCTCATACGGTGATCCTCACAGGCCCGGCTGCTCGGTGACGAGCGGATTTCGCACGGCCTCGTCGTACGCCGCCCGCAGCCGCCGCACCCCCTCCGCGATCTCCCCGGTGCCGGCGACCGCGGCGAAGCTCAGGCGGAGGTGGGCGGCGGGGGGTTCGGCGCTGAAGTAGGGGCGGCCCGGGGTGACGGCGACGCCGGCGCGCAGGGCCGCCGCGGTCAGCGCGGCCTCCGCCCCGGAGCCGACGGCACCGTCGGGCAGGCGCACCCACAGGTGGTAGCCGCCGGACGGGATGTGCGGCAGGGCCAGGTCCGGCAGCTGCCGGGCGAGCGCGCCGGTCATGGCGTCACGGCGGGTCTTCAGCTCGGCCGACAGCGCTCGCAGGTGGCGGGGCCAGGCCGGGGAGCCGACGAGTTCCAGGGCGGCCTCCTGGAGCGGCCGGGGGACGAAGAAGCTGTCCACGACCTGGATGGCGCGCAGCCGTTCCAGCACCGGCCCGTGCGCGGCCAGGGCGCTCACCCGGAAGCTGGGCGAGGTCGCCTTGGTCAGCGAGCCGACGTGGACGACGACGCCGTCCGGGTCGTCGGCGGCCAGCGGGCGGGGCAGCGGGGCGGCGTCGGCGTGCACGAGCCGGCGGACGTAGTCGTCCTCGACGACGAACGCGCCGGCCTCGCGGGCGATGCGCAGCACCTCGGTGCGCCGGGTGGGGGCCAGCACCGCGCCGGTGGGGTTCTGGAACAGCGGCTGGCAGACGAAGACGCGGGCACCGGTGGCGTGGAAGGCGTCCGCGAGCAGGTCCGGGCGCACCCCGTCGGGGTCGACGGGCACCGGGACGGGCCGCAGTCCGGCCGCGCGGGCGAGGGCCAGCATGCCCGGGTAGGTGGGCGACTCCACGAGCACCGGGGCACCCGGCGGGGCGAGCGCGCGCAGGGCGGTGGCCAGCGCGGCCTGACCGCCGGCGGCGATCAGCACCTCGGCCGCGGTGACGGCACCGCCGATCCCGCGCGCGAACCACTCCCGCAGCTCCGGCAGCCCCTCCAGCGGCGGTCTTCCCCAGGCGCCGGGCCGCCGCCCGGCCCGGGCGAGGGCCGCCGCCATGGCGCGCTCGGGCTGGAGCGAGGGGTGCAGATAGCCGCCGCTGAGCTCCAGGACCCCGGGGGGCGGCGCGGCGAGCGAGACCGTGACGCCGGAGGCGTCCACGGTGCGCGGTACGAGGTCGGCGGCGCCGTCGGCGCTCAGCGCGACCTCCTGCCAGGAGGTGTCCCCGGCGGGGGTCTCGCCGCGGTGCGGCCGGGCCCGGAAGGCGCCCGCGCCGGGCCGGGTGACCACCAGGCCCTCGGCGGCGAGCCGGGCGAGCGCCCGGGAGACGGTCACCGGGCTCACCCGGAACCGTTCGACCAGCGCCCGGCTCGATGGGAGCTTTCCACCCGGAGAGTAGCGGTCGAGCTCCCTTCTCAGCTGTTCCGCCAGTTCACCCACACTGCTACGCTCATGCATGAGAGCACAGAGTAGCGCTACTACCGCGAGTCCGATAGCAGTCAGCGCCCCCGGGGAGCTGCAGGGACTCGGCACCGTCCAAGCGGCCCTCGGCGTGGTCGCCTTCTCCCTGACCTTCCCCGCGACCGCCTGGGGCCTGGAGAGCTTCGGCCCGTGGTCGCTGGTGGCGGTGCGCGGCGTCCTCGCCGCACTCGTCGCCGGCGGCTGTCTGCTGGCTCTGCGCGTACCGCTCCCGGCGCGGCGGCATCTCGCCGGACTGTCGGTGGTCGCCGCCGGAGTGGTGCTCGGCTTCCCGATGCTGACCACGCTCGCGCTGCAGACGTCCACCACGGCCCACGCGGCCGTCGTGGTGGGCCTGCTGCCGCTGACCACCGCCGTGTTCTCGGCCCTGCGCACCGGCGCCCGGCCCTCCCGCCGGTTCTGGCTGGCGGCCGTGGCGGGCGCGGCGGCCGTGCTCGCCTTCACCGTCGGCCAGAGCGGCGGCGCGCTCACCACGGCCGACGGCTATCTCTTCGGGGCGCTGCTGGTGTGCGCGGCCGGGTACACCGAGGGCGGCCGGCTGGCCCGGGTCATGCCGGGCTGGCAGGTCATCGGCTGGGCGCTGGTGCTGTGTCTGCCGCTGACCGTGCCGGCCGCGGCGCTGGCGCTGTCGTACGAACCGGTGCGCCTGGGCGTGCACGGCGCGGCCGGCCTGCTCTGGGTGGCGCTCGGTTCGCAGTTCCTCGGGCTGGTCGTCTGGTACCGGGGGATGGCGGCCATCGGCATACCCCGGGCCAGCCAGTTGCAGTTGGCTCAGCCCCTGCTCACACTGGTGTGGTCGGCGCTGCTGCTGGGCGAGCACTTCACGGTGGCCGCTCCCCTGACCGCCCTCGCGGTGCTCGTGTGCATCGCCGTCACTCAGCGGTCGTGATCGTGAGGAGGGCCTGTAGATGCGCGCATCCAAGGGCGACAAGCTGGTCCAGCACGGCAGGGTGGTGGGTCAGCACGACCACGTCTCGGAAGTGGTGGAAGTGCTCGGGCAGGAGGGCAACCCGCCCTACCGCGTCCGCTTCGAGGACGGGCACGAGGCGATCATGTCCCCCGGACCCGACTGCCAGGTCAAGCACAGGGACGAGCAACAGCACTAGGGTCCTGCGTTCGGATCGGACCCGCGAGCCCGGCATGATCCGAACGCAAGGCCCTGGTCAGCGCGGTGGTTCCGCCGGCCCGGGGTAGTGGTCGGCGACCACCCGTGCCATCGCGCCGATCGGATCGGCCGCCACGTCCGCGGCGGCGAAGAACACGTGCCCGCGCACCTGCGGGTACCGGGCGGCGAGGGTCAGGTGCCGGGACAGTTCGACCGGGTCCCGCCAGGCGGACGACTCCCCGGCGGCGCCCGCCCGGTACAGGGCCTCGCCGATGTACAGCCGGGTGCCGGTGCCCTGGACAGCCGCCGCCCACCACTCCAGAAGCCGGGCGTAGTCGGCGGCGGGGTCCCCGATGTGCCAGTAGAGCTGCGGGACGACGTAGTCGATCCAGTGGTTGCGGACCCAGGTGCGGGTGTCCGCGTACAGGTCGTCGTACGTCTCCACGCCCGCCTCGGTGTCGGAGCCGCGGGGGTCGGTCGACGCGTTGCGCCACACCCCGAAGGGGCTGACGCCGAACCGGGTGCCGGGCCGGACCCGCTTGATGCCGGCGGCCGTCTCGCGCACGAGCGTGTCGATGTTGTTCCGGCGCCAGGCGGCCCGGGAGGAGAAGGCGCCGCCGTGGCGGTCGTACGCGTCGTCGTCGTCGAAGCTCTCCCCGTCGACCGGGTAGGGGTAGAAGTAGTCGTCGAAGTGGACGGCGTCGACCGGGTAGCGGGCGACCGCGTCGAGGATCGCCTGCCGCACGAAGGCGCGGACTTCTGGCAGGCCGGGGTTGTAGTAGAGCCGGCCGTCGTAGGTCACCACCCAGTCGGGGTGCCTGCGGGCCGGGTGCGAGGCGGTCAGCCGGCCCGGGTCGGTGTGCTGGGCGATCCGGTACGGGTTGAACCAGGCGTGCAGCTCCAGGCCCCGGGCGTGCGCCTCCCTCACGGCCGTGCCGAGCGGGTCCCAGCCCGGGTGCCTGCCCTGCGTGCCGGTGAGGTACTCGGACCAGGGTTCGTACGGCGACGGCCACAGCGCGTCGGCCGTGGGCCGCACCTGGAGGATCACGGTGTTGAGCCGGTCGCGGACCGCGCGGTCGAGGTGGGTGATCAGCTCCTCGCGCTGCGCGCTCGCCGTGAGGCCGGTCCGCGAGGGCCAGTCCCGGTTGGCGACGGTGGCGATCCAGACGCCCCGCATCCGGGCGGCGGCGCGCGCGGCGCGGCCGGTGGGGTGCGACACGGGAGCGGGGCCGGCCCGGCCCGGGGCCGGCGCGCTCCGCGTGGGCACGGCCGGTACCGTGGCCAGCGTGGACAGCGCGCCCAGGGCGAAGGTCCGCCGCGCCATGCGCCCCATCGGCACACCTCCGAACGCTCGGGATCCGCTCCGTCACGGATCGCTGTGCGGTTGAGGATCCCCCACCCCGGCGATCGATCATCGATACTTGGCGGTAACGTGCACGATCGGAGCAGGCGCCGAACCCGGAGGTCTGCCAGCGAGCCGGAGAACTCAGCGAAGGGAACGATGTGACCGACATCGAGCGCGTCGGAGTCGTGGGCTGCGGCCAGATGGGCGCGGGCATCGCCGAGGTGTGCGCCCGCGCCGGCCTGGACGTGAAGGTCGCCGAGACCACCGGCGAGGCCCTGGAGATCGGCCGTACCCGGCTGTACAACTCCCTGGCCAAGGCCGCCGAGCGCGGCAAGATCTCCGAGGAGGAGCGGGACGCCACCCAGGCGCGGCTGAGCTTCACCACCGACCTCGGCGAGTTCGCCGACCGGGATCTGGTGATCGAGGCCGTCGTCGAGAACGAGCAGGTCAAGACCGAGATCTTCCAGGTGCTCGACCAGGTGGTGACCCGGCCGGACGCGATCCTGGCCTCCAACACCTCCTCGATCCCGCTGGTGAAGCTGGCGGTGGCCACCTCCCGCCCGGACCACGTCGTCGGCGTCCACTTCTTCAACCCGGCCCCCGTGCAGCAGCTGGTCGAGCTGATCCCGGCGCTCACCACCTCCGAGGGCACGCTCAGCCGCGCCCAGGTCTTCGCCGAGAAGGTGCTCGGCAAGCACGCCATCCGCGCCCAGGACCGCTCCGGCTTCGTGGTGAACGCGCTGCTCGTGCCGTACCTGCTGTCCGCGATCCGGATGTTCGAGTCGGGCATCGCGAGCCGCGAGGACATCGACAACGGCATGGAGATGGGCTGCGCCCACCCGATGGGCCCGCTGAAGCTGTCCGACCTGATCGGCCTGGACACCATCGTCTCCATCGCCAACTCGATGTACGCCGAGTACAAGGAGCCGCTGTACGCCGCTCCCCCGCTGCTCCAGCGCATGGTGGAGGCGGGCCGGCTCGGCCGCAAGACCGGCTCGGGCTTCTACACCTACGGCTGACTACGAACAGCGACGCCCACGGGCCCGGCACCGGATTCAGGTGCCGGGCCCGTCCGTTTCACACACCGTGTGCGCGCCGGGCACGCATATGCCCGCCACACACGCTCCCCACGCGCCCACCAGGCGAGTTGACTCATCATGCGCATGCAAGGGATGCGGAACCATCCATTTCGACCACCGAAAGGAGCGGACCTGTGACCGCCGAACCGGAGCATCCCGTGGTCCATGGAGAACTCGCAGAGTTACGGCGCCGCCTCGACGTGGCCTACGCCCGCGTCGAGGGAGGACTGGCGCTGCTGCGTCACCGTACCGAGGAGACCGCCAAGGAGCTGGACGAGCTGAACACCCGGATGGCCTCGCTGGAACACGCACGCTGGCCGCTGCCCTCGCTCGCCGCGCTGACCGCGCTCGGTGCGCTGGTGGTGACGGTGTGGCAGGCGCTGGCCGCCCGCTAGCCGCCGGCTCCCTAGCCTTCCGCGAGCCTGAGGTGGTGCAGCAGGAGTAACGCGGCCGCCATGTTGGCGGCCGGGACCTCCCCACGGGCGATCAGGTCGGGGACGAGTTTCAGGGGCACCCATTCCCGCCGGTCCGACTCGAAGTCGTCCACGGGGTGCCCGATGTACTCGCCCCGGTCGGACCAGTAGACGTGGTGCCGGGCGTCGGTGAGGCCGTTGGACGGCTCCACGCTGATCAGGTGGTGCAGGGGCCCCGGCCGCCAGCCGGTCTCCTCCTCCAGTTCCCGGGCCGCGGCGCTCGCGATGTCCTCGCCGTCCTCGACGACGCCCGCGGCCAGCTCCCAGCCCCAGCTGTCGGTGATGAAGCGGTGCCGCCACAGCAGCAGCACCTCGTTGGCCTCGTTGACGACCGTGGCCACGGCCACGGGGCGCAGCCGGATCAGGAAGTGGTCGAGGTGCCGGCCGTCCGGCAACGCGACGTCCGCGAGATTGACGCGGAACCAGCGGTTTTCATACACAGTCTGTTCGCTTTGTTTCGTCCACTGCACGGTTCTGCCACCTTCCGCCGAGTAAGTGGCAATATCGCAGCAGGGACGGTGTGCCTACAGGGGGCCTACAGCGGTACGCGCAGTGCCCCGTCGATGAGTTCGGCGGCTTCGGCGGTGCCGGCCGAGCCGCACCGCACCAGATGCTCGCGTACCGCGCGCAGTCTGTCGCGCAGCCGCTGGGACTCCATTCCCCGTGCCTGCTCCGCCATCTGCACGGCGGTGACGACGGCCTTGTCGGCGTTGCCCTGGCGCAGTTCGATGGTGCTGAGCATGGCCAGCCGGTGCACCCGCCCCCGGTCGTGGGCCGGGTTGTCCACGGCCGCCGCCGCGTGCTCCCGGGCGGCGGCGAGCTCCCCGAGGCTCAGCAGCGCCTCGGCCACCTGCACGTTGACCAGCCCCGGCTGGACGTACCCGGTCTCGTCGGGCTCGTAACCACGCCGGATGCGCTCGGCCGCCGTCTCCGCCCGCCGGATGCACGACAGCGCGCTCGTGCCGTCCCCGAGGTGCGCGTACGCCTTGGCCTGCATCGCGTACAGGTCGGAGGCGAGCGCCGGGGTGATGTGCCGGCCGGCGGCGCGCAGCGCGGCCTCGGCGAAGGCGACGGCCTGCCGGTACTCCCGCATGAACAGCGACTGGTTGACCAGCAGCGCGATGACGTACGCCCCGAGACCGCGGTCCCCGCTGGCCTTCGCCAGCCGCAGCGCCTGGTGGAAGTAGCGCTGGGCGAGCCCGTGCGCGTCGGAGTCGTACGCGCAGATGCCCGCGATCGCCACCAATCCGCCGGTGGCCCGGTGCAGTTGACGGCCGGTGGCGTCGGTGTAGCTGCCGCGCAGCAGCGGCGCGGCCTCGGCGTTGAGGAATCCGACGATCCGTGAGCGGGTCGCTACCCCGCCGGTCTTGCGGTACATCTGTTCGTAGTGCGTCCGGGCGGCGCGGAGCATCTCGATGTCGGCCGTGGTCACCGGGTGCCGGCCGCCCCGGGACACGTCGACGTCCTCGGGCGGGTTCTCCCACTCCCACACCGGCATCACCGCCGGGGTCCCGGTGACGGCCGGGGCGCCCAGCACATGCGGCCGTTGCTGTTCGTCCGAGCGCCACAGGGCGGTGGCCCGCTCCACGAACCCGCCCAGCGAACCGGGGTGCGGGGTGCTGGGCTCACCGGGCACGCCGAGCCCGATGTCGTCGAGCGTGACGGGGCGTTGCAGCCGCGCCGCGAGCACCTCGCAGATCAGGTCGGGCACCTGGCCGCGGGGCCGCTGGCCCTTCAACCAGCGCGCGACGGCGGTGTGTTCGTAGCGCAGCGCGAGTCCGCGGGCGCGGCCCGCCTGGTTGACGTGGGCGGCGAGGCCGGCGTGCGAGATGCCCGCCTCGTCCAGGATGGCGTCGAGCAGGGTGTTGGGCTGCATGGGATGCCCCCCGAGTGGCCTGGTGCGGTCAGCGTAGTGGCTCGGCGTTCACACGGGGTGTGAACCGAGTGCCCGTATCCGCGGCGTACGCGCGCTGTCGCGGAGCGTGTCGGTCCGGTTGACTGAGATGCCTCGCAAGAGGCCGGCCGGGCCGCCGGCTCCCCCTCGAACGACGGCGGCCCGGCCGGGGTCCCGGCGGCTAGCGGTACGTCGTCGGCTGCGGGTGGGTGGGTGCCGTGCCCGCGCACGCGGCGTCGCCGACGTCGTCGCCGCGCGCCCCCGGGGAGTCGCGGCCCGCCCCTCGCCGGCCGTTCCGCAGGACCAGTACCGCGACGTCGTCCGTCGTCCTGCCGAGCGTGTGGCGCAGGAGGCCCGTGAAGACGGTGCGCAGGACCTTCTGGGGTGAGACGGGGTGGTCGCGGACGGCCCCGCGCAGGGCCTCCGGCAGCGAGAAGAACCGTCCCCGGCCGTCCCGGGCTTCCTCCGCCCCGTCCGTGAAGAGGACCAGCGACTCCCCCGGACGCAGCCGGCCGCAGGGCAGCACCTCCAGCTCCGCCGGCAGCGGGAACGGCCCCAGCGGCGGAAGGGGGTCCGCGCCGGTCAGCTGCTCGACCCTGGTCCCCCGCAGCGCGTACGGCCACGGATGGCCGCAGTTGAGGGCGCGCAGGCCGCCGTCCCCGCCGATCTCCAGGAGGAGCACGGTGACGAACTCCTCGGCGACCGGGTGGTCGAGGTCTCGGGGGCCGTGCGCGGGGTGTTCGGCGCGGGCACGTTCGCGCAGGTGGCGGGCGAGGGCGCGGTCCAGTCTGCGGAGCACCCGGTCGAGGTCCGGCTCGTCGTGGGCGGCCTCGCGGAAGCTGCCGAGGAGGGCGGCGACGGTGCCGAGGGCGGCCAGGCCGTGCCCGCGTACGTCCCCCATCACCACCCGGACGCCGTGCTCGGTGGCGACGGCCTCGTACAGATCGCCGCCGACGCTCGCGCCCCGGTCGGCGGAGAGCTGGGCGGCGGCGACGTCGATCCCGTCGAGCCGTGGCGGCAGCGGCCGCAGGACGACGTCCTGCGCGGCGTTCGCCGCCCGCCGGGCGAGCCGCAGCTCCCGCAGCAGGGAGCGGCGGACATGGACTATGAGGCCGGTGCCGACCGCGAAGAACACGGCACTGGTGACGATGCGGGCCCCGAGCCCGTTCTGCTGGGCGAGCGGACAGCCGAACTTGTAGCCGACCGCGACGGCTCCCCAGACCGTGGGCAGTACTGCCACCCGCCCGGTGGGCGCCCGTGCCTTGATGCGGATCATGCCTCTGGTCCCCCATATGGGCCTGACAGAGGAATCGGACCGGCCCCGAAAGGCCGGTCCGATTCTGTCGACGGCATGACCCGGACGGGGAGGATCACCCTCACTTCCCACCCGAACGAGTGAGCTTCCGTCGGTCAGCCCGCATTTATGCAGCTGACGCAGGCGTTCAGCCCCGGAGCACCGCCCCGGTCCGCTCACCCGCGAGGGCGACCGCCGCGTCCCGCGCGGCCGAGGCCTCGTCCACGGTCAGCGTGCGGTCGGCGGCCCGGAACCGCAGCGCGTACGCGAGCGACTTGCGGCCCTCCCCGAGCTGCTCGGCGTTCTCGTAGACGTCGAACAGCCGGATGGACTCCAGCAGCTCACCGGCACCCTCGCGCAGCGCCGCCTCGACCTCCGCCGCCGGCACCGGCTTGTCGACGACGAGGGCGACGTCCTGCGTGGCGACCGGGAACGTGGAGATGCTCGGCGCCTGCGGAACGCCGTCGCCCACCGCCTCCAGGGCGTCCAGGTTCAGCTCCGTCGCGCACGTGCGCTCCGGCAGCCCCAGGGCCTTGAGGACCCGCGGGTGCAGCTCGCCCGCGTGACCCACGACCTGCTCCGCGCCGTCGGCGACGACCACCAGCTCGGCGCACCGGCCGGGGTGCCACGGACCGTACTGGCCCTTGCGGACGACCAGTTCGGCACCGGCCTCCCGGGCGACGGCGCGCGCGGCCTCGACCGCGTCGGCCCAGTCGGCCGGACGGCCCTTGCCCCACCAGCCGGCCTGCTCGCGGGCGCCGGCGAGGACGACGGCCACGTGCCGGGGCTGCTCGGGCAGCGCGGCGTTCAGCGCGGCGATCTCCTCGTCGGTGGGACGCCGGTCGACGGGCAGGTGCGTGGCGCCGTGCGACTCCTCGCGCGGCAGGAAGACCAGCCCGGTCTCGAACAGGGCGAGGTCGTGCGAGCCCCGGCCGTCGTTGCGCCGCAGGGCGCCGAGCAGGCCCGGCAGCAGCGTGGTGCGCAGTGCCGGCTCCTCGTCGCTGAGCGGGTTGACCAGCTTCACGACGCGGCGGGCCGGGTCACCGGCGTCCAGTCCGAGCTGGTCGAAGACCTGCTCGCTGACGAACGGGTAGTTCGGCGCCTCGACGTAGCCCGCGCCGGCCAGCGCCCGGCCGACCCGGCGGTGCAGCCGCTGGCGGTGGGTCAGACCGCGGCCCGAGGGCGGCTTGGGCAGCGTGGAGGGCAGGTTCTCGTAGCCCTCCAGACGGATGACCTCTTCGGCCAGGTCGTTCGGGTCGGCCAGGTCGGGACGCCAGGACGGCACGGTGACCAGCAGCTCGTCCTGCCCGTACACGTCGCAGCCGACCTGCTGGAGACGGCGTACGACCGTCTCGCGGCCGTAGTCGACGCCCGCGACCTTGTCCGGGTGGCCGGCCGGGAGGGTGATGGTGTGCGGGGCCGAGGGCGCGATGATCTCGGTGACGCCGGCCTCCGCGGTGCCGCCCGCGAGGAGGACCAGCAGGTCGACCGTGCGCTGCGCGGCGGCAGCGGCGGCCTGCGGGTCGACGCCCCGCTCGAATCGGCGGGACGCCTCGGAGAGCAGCTTGTGGCGGCGGGCCGTCCGGGCGATGGAGACGGCGTCGAAGTGCGCGGCCTCGATGACCACGTCCGTCGTGCCGTTGACGCCGTCCTCGGTGATCTCGTGGTCGGCGATCTCCGTGTTGGCGCCGCCCATCACCCCGGCGAGGCCGATGGGGCCGCGCTCGTCGGTGATGACCAGGTCCTCGGCGTGCAGCGTGCGCTCGACACCGTCGAGGGTGACGAGCTTCTCGCCCTCCTGCGCGCGGCGCACGCCGATGGTGCCCTGGACCAGGGTCCGGTCGTAGGCGTGCAGCGGCTGGCCCAGCTCCATCATCACGTAGTTCGTGACGTCGACGGCGAGCGAGATCGGGCGCATGCCGACCTTCTGGAGCCGGCGCTGGAGCCAGATCGGGGAGCGTGCCTCGGGGCGCAGACCGGTGACCGTGCGCGCGGTGAAGCGGTCGCAGCCGAACGGGTCGGAGACCTGGACCGGGTAGCCGTAGGCGTTCGGCGCCGGGACGTCGATCAGGGCGGGGTCGCGCAGCGGCAGGCCGTAGGCGATGGCGGTCTCGCGCGCAACACCGCGGATGGACAGGCAGTCGCCGCGGTTGGCGGTGACGGCGATGTCCAGGACCTCGTCGACCAGCTCCAGCAGCTCGATGGCGTCCTTGCCGACCTCGGTCTCCGGCGGCAGCACGATGATGCCGTGGGTGCCGTCGTCTCCCATGCCCAGCTCGTCGCCGGAGCAGATCATGCCGTGGGACGTCCTGCCGTAGGTCTTGCGGGCGGCGATGGAGAAGCCGCCGGGCAGCGTGGCGCCGGGGAGGACCACGACGACCTTGTCGCCGACCTGGAAGTTGCGGGCGCCGCAGACGATCTCCTGGGGCTCGCCCGTGCCGTTGGCCTGGCCGACGTCGACGGTGCAGAAGCGGATCGGCTTCTTGAAGCCCTCCAGCTCCTCGATGGTCAGCACCTGGCCGACGACCAGGGGGCCCTTGAGGTCGGCGCCGAGCTGCTCGACCGTCTCGACCTCCAGACCGGCCGAAATGAGCTTGGCCTGGACGTCACGGCCGGTCTCGGTCGCCGGCAGGTCGACGTACTCCCGCAGCCAAGAAAGCGGGACCCGCATCAGATCTCCATCCCGAACGGCCGGGTGAACCGGACGTCACCCTCGACCATGTCTCGCATGTCCTCGACGTTGTGGCGGAACATCAGCATCCGCTCGATGCCGAACCCGAAGGCGAAGCCGCTGTACTTCTCCGGGTCGACGCCGCAGGCGGTGAGCACCCGCGGGTTGACCATGCCGCAGCCGCCCAGCTCGATCCAGCCCTCGCTGGAGCAGGTGCGGCAGGGCCGGTCGGGGTTGCCGACGGACTCGCCCTTGCAGACGTAGCAGAGCATGTCCATCTCGGCGCTCGGCTCGGTGAACGGGAAGAAGTTCGGCCGCAGCCGGGTCTTCATGCCCTCGCCGAACAGCGACTGGACCATGTGGTCCAGCGTCCCCTTGAGGTCGGCCATGGTCAGGCCCTCGTCCACGGCGAGCAGCTCGACCTGGTGGAAGACGGGCGTGTGCGTGGCGTCCAGCTCGTCGGTGCGGTAGACGCGGCCCGGGCAGATCACGTAGACCGGCAGCTGGCGGTCGAGCAGGGAACGGATCTGGACCGGTGAGGTGTGGGTGCGCAGCACGACACCGGAGTCGGCGCCGCCGTCGGGCCCCTGGACGAAGAAGGTGTCGGCCTCACCGCGCGCGGGGTGGTCCGGGCCGATGTTCAGGGCGTCGAAGTTGAACCACTCCGCCTCGACCTGGGGACCCTCGGCGACCTCGTAGCCCATGGCCACGAAGATGTCCTCGATGCGCTCGGAGAGCGTGGTCAGCGGGTGGCGGGCACCGGCCGGGACGCGGTCGTACGGCAGCGTGACGTCGACGTCCTCCTCGACCAGCACACGGGCGTCCCGCTCGGCCTCCAGTTCGGCCTGGCGGGCGGCGAGGGCCTTGTTCACGGCGCCGCGCGCCATGCCGACGCGCTTGCCGGCCTCGGCCTTGGCGTGCGGGGGCAGCGCGCCGATCTCGCGGTTGGCGAGGGCCAGCGGGGAGGCGGGGCCGGTGTGGGCGACCTTGGCCTCGTGGAGCGCGTCGAGGGAGTCCGCGGCGGCGAAGGCGGCGAGCGCCTCGTCCCGCATGCGCTCGATCTCTTCCGGTTTCAACGCCTCGACCTCGACAGGGTCGTACGACTTATTGGGTGCCGACATCTCTTCCCGTGCTTCCGATAGTCCCCCAGCTGACGCTGGGAGGTGCCCCCTGGCGGATGGTCCCCGTGACCGGCGTAGAGGGCCGTGCAGGACACAAAGGTGCCAAAGGCCGAGTCTAACGGGGTGGACGTGGACGAAGGGCCCGTGGGCCGCTAGGCGAGATACGCCGGCGCGCTCACGGGCAACGTAAATCGGAACTCGGCGCCGCCGCCGGCGGCCCGGCCGACCGTGATCGTGCCGCCGTGGGCCTCCACGATGCCCTTGACGATGTACAGCCCGAGGCCCGTGCCGCCGCGCTTGCTGCCCCTCCAGAAGCGGGTGAAGACGCGGTTCATGGACTCCTCCGGGATGCCGGGCCCCTCGTCGCTCACGGTGACCGACGTGCCGGTTTCCTCGCCCTCGCGCGGGGACGGCGTGGGCGTGACGTCAATGGTGACGGTTCCCTCGCCGTGCCGCACGGCATTTTCGATGAGGTTGCTGAGCACCTGGTCGATCTTGTCGGGGTCGGCCCACAGGGCGGGCAGCGGCTGCTCGATCCGCAGCAGGAACCGGTCGGCGGGCTGGCCGGCGGCGACGTAGGCCTGGATGTGCCGGGAGACGGCGGCCCCGATGTCGACGGGCTGGCGGCGCACCTCCAGCCGGCCGGAGTCGATCCGGGAGATGTCCAGCAGCTCGGCGATCAGACGGGTGACACGGTCCGCGTCGGCGTCGACGGTCTCCAGCATGAGCCGCTTCTGGTCGTCGGTGAAGCGTTCCCACTTGGCGAGCAGGGTGGCGGTGAAGCCCTTCACGGAGGTCAGCGGCGAACGCAGCTCGTGGGCGACGGTGGCGATCAGCTCGGCGTGGCTGCGCTCGGTGCGGCGGCGGGCCTCGGTGTCCCGGAGGGAGACGACCACGCTGCGCACCGGCCCGAGCGGCGCGTCGCGCACGTAACGGGCGGAGACGAGGACCTCACGGCCGCCGGGCAGCAGCAGGTTGCGCTCCGGCTGCCGGACCCGGATGGCGAGTCCGCCGTAGGGGTCGGTGAGCTGCCACCAGCGGCGCCCCTCCAGGTCCTCCAGCGGCAGCGCCTTCTCCAGGGACTGTCCGAGGGCGTCGGCGGGCCGCACCGCGGTGATCCGTGCGGCGGCGGCGTTGAAGCAGGTCACGCGGCCGTGCGCGTCGGCGACGACGAGGCCGTCGGGCAACTGGTCGGGATCGACGCCGGAGCCGGCGCACCGGGACACGGGCGCGCCCCGCGCGTCCCGTCCTTCCGGCGCGGTGCTCGTGCCGGCCACACTCATCCCCGTACCCCACCTCTCAGACGGCGCAGGGCCCCGCGTTGGTCACCCTACTAGCTCTCGGTGACGGAGCGGCACCCTCCGGAGGCGCGCTGTGCACGGGCCGACGCGTAGAGACATACGGCGGCGGCGGTGGCGAGGTTCAGGCTCTCGGCCTTCCCGTGGATCGGGACGCGCACGACGGCGTCGGCGAGGGCGCGGGTCTCCTCGGGCAGCCCCCAGGCCTCGTTCCCGAACACCCATGCGGTCGGCCCGCCCATGGTGCCCTGGTCCAGCTCCTCGTCCAGGTCGCGGTCGCCGGCCCCGTCCGCGGCCAGGACGCGCACCCCGGCCTCCCGCAGCGCGGCCACGGCCCGCTCGACGGGGACGCCGACGGCCACGGGCAGGTGGAAGTGCGAGCCGACGGAGGCCCTCACGGCCTTGGGGTTGTACAGGTCCACGGACGCGTCGGTGAGGACGACGGCCTCGGCACCGGCCGCGTCGGCGCAGCGCAGCACGGTGCCGGCGTTGCCGGGGTCCCGTACGTGCGCCAGCACGGCCACCAGCGTGGGCCGGGCGGCGAGGATGTCCTCGAACGGGGTGTCGAGGAACCGGCAGACCCCGACCAGGCCCTGGGGGGTCACGGTGGTGGAGATGTCGGCGATGACCTCCTCGGAGGCCAGGTGCACCCGGGCGCCGGCGTCGCGGGCCGCGCCGATGATGTCGGCGTACCGCTCCGCGGCCTCCACGGTCGCGAACAGCTCGACGAGGGTCGGGACGCCGTCGACCCGGTGCCCGGCCGCCTCCCGAACGGCCTGCGGCCCTTCGGCCAGGAACAGCCGGTCCTTCCCCCGGAAGTTCCGCTTGGCGAGCCGCCGGGCGGCGGAGACACGGGCGGACCGGGGAGAAATCAGCTCGGGAGAGACGGAGGGCATCCTTTTACCTTCGGCAACTTGTCGCGCCCCTCAAGGGCGCGGGGCTCGGTCGATACGCGGCTCCGCCGCGTGGGCGCGCACGACCACGACGGACCCACGGCCGAACGACGTGCGGCAGGCCCCAACGACAGGACCCGCAAGCCGTAACAGCCTGCGGGTCCTCCGGTGAGCGTCGGCTCAGAGCCGGCGCGGCGTCACGCGGCCTTGGGCGCGTTCACGTCCGACGGCAGCGCCTTCTGCGCGACCTCGACGAGCGCCGCGAAGGCGCTCGCGTCGTTCACGGCCAGCTCGGCCAGGATCTTGCGGTCGACCTCGACGTTCGCGGCCTTCAGACCCTGGATGAAGCGGTTGTAGGTGATGCCGTTGGCGCGGGCAGCGGCGTTGATGCGCTGGATCCACAGCTGACGGAAGTCGCCCTTGCGCTTCTTGCGGTCGTTGTAGTTGTAGACCAGCGAGTGGGTGACCTGCTCCTTGGCCTTGCGGTACAGGCGCGAACGCTGACCGCGGTAGCCGGAGGCCTGCTCGAGGATCGCCCGGCGCTTCTTGTGGGCGTTGACTGCCCGCTTGACGCGTGCCACTTGTTAACTCCTTGTAGCGGGGTCGTGGGGGTCCTCACACGACCCGGAATCGATTCGGTCCCGGTCCCGACGCACGGCGCTCAGCGCGCCGCCGCGTCACTTGCCGAGAAGCTTCTTGATCTTCGCGGCGTCGCCCGGGGCCATCTCGGCGTTGCCGGTGAGGCGACGCGTGACGCGGGACGACTTGTGCTCGAGCAGGTGGCGCTTGCCGGCGCGCTCACGGAGCACCTTGCCGGAGCCGGTGACCTTGAAGCGCTTGCTGGCACCGCTGTGCGACTTGTTCTTCGGCATAGCGCCGTTATCTCCTCGTCGGTGGCGCTCCGGTGCCCGGTCGTGAAACCGGGCACGGTGGAGCGTCGCTCTCATCTTTCGGTTACATCCTCGGGGACGTACGGGACGTACATCCCCCGGGATCACGCCTCGGCCGGCTCCTCGGACGGCGCCTCGGCCTCGGCAGGGTTCTGCGACTTGCCGGGGTTCGCCTTCGCCTCGGCCTTGCGGGCCTCCTGCGCCTGGCGGGCCTCGGCCATCGCCTCGGTCTTCTTCTTGTGCGGACCGAGGACCATGATCATGTTTCGGCCGTCCTGCTTCGGGTTCGACTCCACGAAACCGAGGTCCTGGACGTCCTCCGCGAGCCGCTGCAGCAGTCGGTAGCCCAGCTCGGGGCGGGACTGCTCGCGACCACGGAACATGATCGTGATCTTGACCTTGTCGCCCTGCTTGAGGAACCGGACGACGTGACCCTTCTTGGTGTCATAGTCGTGCGGGTCGATCTTCGGCCGGAGCTTCATCTCCTTGATGACCGTGTGCGCCTGGTTCTTGCGCGCCTCACGGGCCTTCATGGCCGACTCGTACTTGAACTTCCCGTAGTCCATGAGCTTGCACACGGGCGGACGGGCGTTCGCCGCGACCTCGACCAGGTCCAGGTCGTACTCCTGCGCAAGCTCCAGTGCCTTCGCGAGCGGCACGATGCCGACCTGCTCGCCACTGGGACCGACAAGTCGCACCTCGGGAACGCGAATCCGGTCGTTGATGCGGGGCTCGGCGCTGATGGATCCTCCTCGGTAGCACCACACGGCGGTCTGGCGGACAGCCGCGTAACGTCTCTTTTCGTGAGACCTAACCGCGCCGAAGCACAAAAAATGCCCCGGACGATCACAGGCGGGGCTCCAAACGATCCGGAGCACCGCCGCGATGCCGCGGGGCGCGCTTTCGGGCGACTCCATCGTCCGTACGGAACGATGGCGGCCGCCTGACCGGGTGACCCGCCGTCCCGGAGGGCGGTCGGGTGGGAGATCGGAGCCTCCACTTGTGGGCCGGACACAACCATGTCCAGCCGGTCGTCCTCAAGGTTAGCAGGATCGCTTGACAAGGGCGAATTCAGGGGCGCCGGGCGCGACCACCTATGGTGTGGGGCATGAGTGACACCCCTGCCGGGCCTTCCGAGGCTCCCGACTTCGACGCGATGACCCGGGACATCGCCGAGGTCCCCGCCGTCGAGGTGATCGTGACGGTCGCCGTCAACCTGATGAGCGCCGCCGCCGTGAAGCTCGGGCTCAGCGAGGAGGGCGAGAAGTACAAGGACCTGGACGAGGCCCGCAAGCTGATCACCGGGCTCGCCGGTCTGCTGGACGCGAGCGCGACCGAGATCAGCTCCTTCCACGCGGCTCCGCTGCGCGACGGCCTGAAGTCGCTCCAGCTGGCGTTCCGCGAGGCCTCGATCGTCCCGGACGAGCCGGGCCAGGGGCCGGGCGAGAAGTACACCGGCCCGGTCTACGGCTGACCCGCTCCCCCACGGCCGATCCCTTCCTTCACGTACAGGGGCTCGCCCGGAGGCGTGGTCCCGGCCGGCAGCAGTGCCAGGTCGAGACCGCGCACCAGGCGGGCCCGCAGTGTCTCGTCGGCCGCCAGCCGCCCGGCGACCGCACGGGCAGCCTCGGCGGGCGGCGCGTCCGGGTCGAGGACGAGGGCGAGGGTGCCGTCGGCCTGGCCGGGCCCGAGGTGGGCGCGCAGCACGGCGGGCTCCGCCGCCACCGCCGTTCGGACGGCCTCCACCACGGCGGGGTCGGCGAGCGGGTCGGTGCTGGTGCGGCCCTCGGCGAGGGCGAGCAGCGCCGGGCCGGTCAGCTCGAACGGCACGGGTCCGGCGAGGTCGAGCACCACCGTGTCGGCCTTCTCGTGCGCGGCGGCCTGGAGGGCCTGGTGCAGGGGGACGGCGACCGGGCGGGCCGCGGGGTCCCAGCGGGCGAGGGAGTCGGTGGAGGTGAAGGCGGGCAGCGCGGTGCGGCCGCCGGCCTTCAGGGTGGGTACGGCCATGTCGCTGGTCTTCTCGCGGCGCAGGCCGTTCTCGTCCTCCTCCACCTCGCCGAGCACGGCGACGACGGGGACCAGCAGGCGGGCGCCCCGGAGCGCCTCCAGGACGGGCCCGAGAGCGCTGCGGTCCTCGGCCCAGGCGGCCAGCGCCGCGCTCAGCCGGGGGTCGGCGGAGCCGTCGTCGTCGGAGAAGCCGGGGTCGGGAATGTTCTTGTTCGCCACGGTCCCCGACCCTATAGGTGCCAGGCTGCCGGGCTCGTCCGGGGCCGGGGGCGCCGGTGCCGGCGCGTTCACAGGAATCCCGGTCTTCCCTCACCCGGCTCCCAGCTCCGTCCGACAGGGCGCACAGCCGCCGCCCCGAGCATCGCGGCATGGAGTCCTCCGGAGCCCCCCGTGGCCGCCGCGCTCGCCCGCCCCGGCGCCGTGCCTTGCTGCGCACCGCCCTCGCCGTCGTCGCCGTGGGCGGGGTCACCGCCGGCGGCACGGTCTGCGTGAAGGGCCGGGCACGCCCCGCCGCCGCGGCCGTATCGTCGGCGGCGGCGCCCACGGCCACCGCCTCGGCCGGGGCCGGAGAGGAGGCGTCCGTGCGGAAGCCCGCGACGGTGGACCGGAAAGCCCGGCTGAGCGCCGCCATGGCGGAGGTCGCGGTGCCGCCCGGCGCGCGGGTGTCGGCGGCGGTGCTGGCACCCGGGTCCGGGGAGAGCGCCGTGTACGGCGACGCCTCCTTCGACACGGCGAGCATCGTCAAGGTCGACATCCTGGCCACGCTGCTGCTCCAGGCCCAGGACGCCGGCCGGCGGCTGACGGCGCCGGAGCGGGCGTACGCCACGAAGATGATCGAGAACAGCGACAACGCGTCCGCGACGGCGCTGTGGCACACGATCGGGCGGGCCGCCGGGCTGGACGCGGCGAACGAGCGCTTCGGGCTGACGGAGACCTCCGGCGGGGGCGGTGGGCTGTGGGGGCTGACCCGGACCACCGCGGCGGACCAACTGGTCCTTCTCCAGCAGGTGTTCGGGGAGCGCTCGAAGCTGAGTGCGGCCTCGCGGCGGTATCTCCAGGGGCTGATGAAGTCCGTCGAGCCGGATCAGCGGTGGGGGGTGTCGGCCGCCGCCGAGGGCGACTCCTGCGCGCTGAAGAACGGCTGGCTGCCGCGCAGCACGACGGGGTTGTGGGACGTCAACAGCATCGGCCGGGTGACGGTGGACGGGACCGAGTACCTGGTGGCGGTGCTGTCGGACGGCACGGCGAGCCAGTCGCGGGGGATCTCGCTGGTGGAGGCGGCGGCGAAGGCGGCGGTAGGGGTGTTCGGCGACGAATGAGCCATCGCGTCCGGCCGTAAAAGATCCAGCGACGGCCGATCAGATGATCTAGCGTGCAAGGGACGTGACGATGAGCAGGCCGGGCGCCGGCGAGGTCCTTGCCGAGTCCGGCCGCGGAAGGAGCCCGGTGCCTCCCGTACGCCCCACTCGCCGATCCCTCCTGGCCGGCGGCCTCGGAGCCGTCGCAGCCGCCACCGTCCCCCTGTCGGCGCCCGCACACGCCTCGGCGGCCGGCCTCATACCCGTCCGGCTGGCCGGACCGACCGGGCCCGAGCCGGTGGGCGCCGTGGAGCTGCACCTGGTCGACCGGTCGCGGACCGAACCCCGGTCGAGCACGGGAGCACCGCGTGAGCTGATGGTGACCGTGCACTACCCCGCCGCCGGCGTACGTGGGCACGCGCCGCTGCCGTGGCTGCCGTCCGGTGCCGAGCGGGCGGTGAAGGCCCGCTTCGGCGGCGCGGTGGACGGCTACGCGCTGCCGTGGACGCACAGCGCGGACCGGGCGCCGGCCCGGCCGGGCCGCCGGCCGGTGCTGCTGTACTCGCCGGGCTACACCGCGGACCGCTCGTTCAACACCCTCGTCGTCGAGGACCTCGTGTCCTACGGGTACGTGGTGGTGACGGTGGACCACCCGTACGACTCGGGCGAGGTGGAGTTCCCCGACGGCCGCGTCGTGACCCGCCCCGAGCCGGACCCGGCCGGGCGGGCGGAGGCGGTCGCGGTGCGCGCCGACGACCTGCGGTTCGTGCTCGACCAGCTGGCCGTCGTGAACCGGGGCGGCAGTCCCGACGCACGGCGGCGCCCGCTGCCCCGCGGTCTGTGCGGGAGCCTGGACCTCACGCGGACCGGCGCCTTCGGGCACTCCCGCGGCGGTGCCGCGTCGGCGGCCGTCATGTACCTGGACGAGCGGGTGCGGGCCGGCATCGACCTGGACGGCGCGCTGTACGGGCCGGTGGTCGAGCACGGTCTCGACCGGCCGTTCCTGCTGATGGACACGGCCGTTCACGACGGCATGGACCAGGATCCGACCTGGCACCCGTTCTGGGAGCGACTGCGCGGCTGGCGCCGCTGCCTGCGACTCGCGGACGCCGACCACAACTCCTACACGGACCTCGTGGCCGTCGCGCCCCAGGTACCGGAGGTGGTGCGGCGGCAGTTGCAGGCCGGCACGATCCCCGCCGACCGGGCGGTGGCGGCCGTACGGGCCACGGTTCGGGCCTTCTTCGACCTGCACCTGCGCCGCCGCCCCGACACCGCGCACCTGCTGCACGGTGCCTCGCCGCGCTACCCGGAGATCGGGTACATCGCCGGGTAGCGGCTCAGGCCGGGTGTCTGCGGCCCCGCCACAGGATCACCCCGGCCACCAGCAGGACACCGCCCGCGCCGCCCGCGAGCGGTGCCGCCCAGTCGGAGGGGCCGCTCGTGACCCTGGGGGTGTCCGGGCCGGCGCCGAAGTACTTCTCGCCGTAGGACGCGGCCTGAAGGTCCCGGGGCCGGACGCGGGCGGCCGCCCTGAGGGCCGCCGCCGGGTCGATCATGCCGAAGCCCCGGGAGTCGTCCCGGCCGCCGACCGGGGCGTCCCGCGCGGTGTCCTCCAGGAGCTTCTTGATCTGGGCCGGGGAGAGGCCGGGGCGGGCGGCCTTGATCAGGGCCGCCGCGCCGGAGACGAAGGCCGAGGCGGCGCTCGTGCCCCAGCCCGCGTAGTACTTGTGGTCGGGGTCGGCGATGACGACGTCGACGCCGGGCGCGCTCACGGCCGCGTACCAGCGGCGGGTGGAGAAGGCGGCGCGGGTGCCGTACTTGTCCACGGCGGTCGCGGCGATGACGCCGGGGTAGGCGGCCGGGTAGGAGACGTGGTCGCCCTTGTCGCCGCCGTTGCCGGCGGAGGCGACGACGACCACGCCCTTCTTCAGGGCGTACTGCACCGCCTCGTCCTCGCCGGGTTCGGGGTGGGCCGAGTTCGAGTCGTCGCCGAGGGAGAGGTTGATGACATCGGCGCCGTGGTCGGCGGCCCAGCGGATGCCGTCGGCCAGGGCGTTGCCTCGGGTGGTGCGGGCCTTGGCGCGCGCGGGGTCGCCGTCCTCCAGGATCACCCGGACCGGCAGGATCTTCGCCTCGGGGGCGACGCCGACGACGCCGTCGGTGCGGCCGGGGCCGTGGCCGTGCCCGGCGATGATCCCGGCCATGGCGGTGCCGTGCCGGGCCCAGGTGCGATCGCCGGGTCCGGAGCCGAAGCCGATCATGTCCTTGTCGGGCAGGACGTTGCCGGCGAGGTCCGGATGGCCGGCCTCGACGCCGGTGTCCAGGACGGCGACGGTGACGCCCCGGCCCTTGGTGGTCCGCCAGGCCTCGTCCAGGTGGAGGGCGGTGAGGCCCCACTGCTGGGCGCGGATGCCGTCGGCGTGGGCGGCGGCGGACGGCAGCAGGGCGAGGGGGACGGCGAGCAGCAGGCTCACCGCCGCCTGGGCGGCGTGCTTCATGAGGGCTTCTCCGTGGCCGTGCCGACGGTCTTGCGCAGCCGCCGTTCGACGCGGTCGGCCAGGCCCTGGGCCTCGTTGCCGAGGCCGGCCTGGGCCGGTGCCGTCGTCGTGCCGGAGCGGACGGCGTCCGCGGCGGGCTGGGGGGTGTCGACGGTACGACCGTCGGCCCAGCCGGAGACGGCGTAGGCGACGACGGGGGCGTCGGTGAGCACGGAGACGGTCCACGACGCCCGCTGCCGGTCGCCGAATCCGGCGGCGACCGTGCCGGCGGCGGCGTACGGCCGAGGCATCAGATCGGCGCGGCTGTCGAGGTGTTCGTCGCGGAAGCGGGCGGCGAGCGCGGACATCGCGGCGGGGTCGGCCTTGGTGAAGAGCAGTCCGACGGTGGTGACGTAGGTCTGGGTGGCGTCGGTGTAGGTGGCGCGCAGCAGCCGCTGGCAGCCGACGGGGGCGAGTGCCTCGTGCAGCAGCGGGTCGAAGGCGTGGGCACAGCCGCTGTCCCGGGCGACGGCGATCCGGGTCCAGGTGCGGTCGGCGCCGCCGGGGCCCGCGCCCGTGCCCTGGACGGTGGGCGGGAACAGGTCGTCCACGGGCACGCTGTGCCAGAGGGCCCGGGCGGTGCCGAAAGCGTTCTGGGCGCCGTCCGCGCCGTTGTCCCCGGTGAGCCAACTCCCGGTCGCGGCACCGCCGATGAGTCCGAGCCCGAGTACGACGCAGGCAGCGGCGGCGACGGTGCGGGCCCCGACACGGGGACGCCACCGCTCCCCGAACCGTTCGGGCTCCCCGAACGACACGAACGGCCGCGCGTCGCTTCCGGCCCCCCAGGAGTGAGCGGGGTCGGGCGCCGGACGCGCGGGGTGAGCGGGCCCCAGGGGACTCCAGCCCCCGGCCCCCGCCCGGTCGTCCCCCCGCCCAGGCGCGGGAACGACACCAGCACGAGCGCCGTCCACCGGCCCGGGCACGCCACCCCTGCGGAGGGCTTCGGACCGCCCTGGCGCCGGCACGTCACCGGCACGGGGGTCCCCCGCCTGCCCCGGAGCGGACACACCGGTACGCGGACCACCTGCCCGACCGGACACGCCACCCACCCGGGGGGCCTCCGTCGGCCCGGGCGCCGGCATGCCACCGGTGCGGGGATCACCCG